>CAZKFR010000014.1:61920-65709 GCA_964552015.1 uncultured Rhodothermaceae bacterium
TAGCGACGGCCTTCACTGTCTGCCGGGTTGACGATCAGCCCCTGCAGCTCGGTGAAGAAGCCGAACTCGATGGGTTCGGTCGCTTCCTCCTCGCCGGCATCGCCAAAATCGCGCCCAAAAACGGTGGCGGCTTCTACGAGGCTCGGATAATAACTGAAAGCCAGCCATCCGCCGCCGGCCAGGGAAATCAACAGCAGCGGCAGGGCCAGCAGGAGGAAGGACTTTCCGCCCTTGGCTTTTTTTGCTTCTACGGCGTCATCGTCGCTGCCGGGAGCGACGACGGGTTCTTCGGGTTTTTCTGCCATGGTTCAAAACTGAAGAGAATCTCTACACGTCGGTTTTTAGCCCGTCCGGCGGCCGTGGCGTTCGAGGCCACCGGCTGAAACTCCCCGTAGCCCACGGCGGCATAGCGCTCGGGGGGAAGGGCCGAGTTCTGTTCCAGCAAAAAGCGTACAACCGCGGCGGCCCGGGCGGCCGAAAGCTCCCAGTTGCTCGGGTAGCGGCTCGTGTGGATGGGACGGTCGTCGGTGTGGCCCTCGACGAGGACACCGGCGATGTCCTCACTCAGCACGCCCGCGATCATTTTCAGCAACGAGCGGGAAGGCTCGATGATCTCGGCCTCGCCGGAGCGAAACATGACCGAGTCCGAAATCATGACGTGCACCCCTTCCTCGCGCAGGTTGACCTGTACCTTGTCCTCCAGCCCGTTCTCTTTCAGGTACTTCAGCACCTGTTCGTATTTTTCGGCCAGATCGGCGCTTTCCGGGCGCGGTGTAACGACCTGCTGCGTCGGTGGCGGGATGACGGCGTCGTGGCTCAGGAAGCTGGTGCGCCCCTGGAAGTAGCTCAGCGCCTCCTTGAACTTCTTAACTTCCACCTCCGACATGGCCACGATCATCACGAAGAAGGTCAGCAACAGCGTGGTCATGTCGCTGAAGGTGGTCATCCAGAACGGCGCGGAGGGTTCGTCATCCTCTTGCTGGACGGGTAAAGCCTGGTCACTCATGGGGGGGCACCTTCAGGGTTAGGCTGCTTTCTTCAGCGGCGTTTCCTCGGCGCCTTCGGCCGCCGCGCCGTCACCTTCGAGGAACAGGCGCAGGCGCTTTTCGATCATGCTGGGACTGTCGCCGCGGACGATGCCCAGCACACCCGTGCGTACGAGTTCGCGGGCGCGCAGGTGTTCGGCCATCTGGGCCTTGGCCTTGTTGGCCAGCGGGAGCAGGATCAGGTTGGCCAGCAGGGCGCCATAGAAGGTCGTGATCATGGCCACGGCCATCCCGGCCCCGATGGCCGACGGGTCGGTCAGGTTCTGCATCATCTGGATCAGGCCGATCAGCGTACCCACCATCCCGAAGGCCGGGCAGTAGGTGCCGGCGGCGTTGAAGAAGGCCGGCGTCAGGGCCAGCTGGGTGGCTTCGGTGGCGATGCGGCCCTGCATCAGCGCGTCGATCTCCTGTTCCTCGATACCGTCAACGGCCATTTCGAGGCCCATCTTCATGAAGTCGTCCTCGCATGTCTGGATCTCGCGGTCCAGCGCCAGCAGGCCCTCCCGGCGGGCGGTGCGGGAGAGCTCGGTGAATTTGGACACGTAGCCGTTGAGGTCCGGTGACGAGAAGCTGAAGATGCCCTTGGCGCCGGCCAGGGCGGCCTTGAGTTCCTCCATCGAAAAGGCCACCATCAGGGCCGCGGCCGATCCACCCACGACCATGACGAGGGACGGGATATCGAAAAACGTGGCCCACCCGTCACCCAGGAAGATGGCGCCGAAGATGAGGGTCAAACCTGCTCCGATGCCAATCGGCGTCGTTTTCATGAGCTGTACGTACGTGCTGGAAGCGTTAGCAGGAACGATGCAGGGAAACCGTGACCCGGCCGGAGCGGAGGTCAGGCCAGGGTACCCGGAGTATCGGATAGCCCGTCGGCTTATTAAGCCGCGACGTGCACGAGGCATGGCGCCGGCGAGCCAAAGAAAAGGGGCCGTGGCTCAAGCCAGCGGCCCCCCGGGAGGAATGGGTCGTTGGTTCACGAGAAGGAAGGGGGGGCGCCGTCTCCGCCGGCATACGGGAGCGCGTCCTCCAGCGCAGGCGTGGGGTCCTGGCGAATGGTGAACCGCTCGATCAGGCTGCGCAGGGTCTCCACCTGGCGGTTCATCACGTCGGCCGTGTAGGCCAGGTCCGACGTGGCGTTCGAGACCTCGGAGGCCACCGAGGAGATCGACTCCACGTTCTGCGAGATCTGGCTGGAGGCCGAGGACTGCTGCTGGCTGGCGGCGGCGATCTGGTCGATCATGAGCACCATCTGGTTGATCGAGGCGATGATCTCGCTCAGGGCGTGGGCCGCGTTGTCCGCCATCTTCAGGCCGGACTCCACCTCTTCGTTGCCCCGGGTCATCGAGGCCACGACTTCCCCCGTGTTGTGCTGGATGCGGGTGATCATGTCGGCGATCTGCTTCGTGGCTTCGCTGGTGCGCTCGGCCAGCTTCCGCACCTCGTCGGCGACCACTGCGAAGCCGCGACCCTGCTCGCCGGCACGAGCCGCCTCGATGGCCGCGTTGAGGGCCAGCAGGTTGGTCTGATCGGCGATGCCGCCGATGACCTGGATGATCTCGCCAATCTGCGCGCTGGACTCGCCCAGGGCCGTCACTTTGGCCACCGACTCCTTGACGATCGAGGCGATGCGTTTCATGCCCTCGGTCGTCTCGCGGAAGACCTGCTCCCCTTCGGTGGCCAGGGACGAGGCACGCTTGGCCATCTCGTTGGCCTCGTACGCATTCCGCGACGACTCGGCGATGGTGACGGACATTTCCTCGACCGCGGCCGCCACCTCGATGGTCTGGCTGGCCTGGTCTTTCGCCCCGGCCGACATCTCCTCGGCCGACGAGGCGACCCGGTAGGCGGCCTGCGAGAGCTCGTTGCCGGCCGACTGCACCTCGCGGATGAGGCCCTCCAGGTCCTCCACCATCTGGTTGATCTGACGGATCAACGCGCCCACCTCATCGTCTTTCGAGGCCTGCAGGCGACGGGTGAGGTCGCCGCGGGTCACGGCCGAGATGACCTCGGAGATACGCCCGAACTGCTCGCGCAGATACTGCCGCTCGGCTTCGGAACGAGCCTGCAGTTCCTGTGCCTTCTGCTGGGCAGCCTCCGCTTCCTCACGCTGCCGTTCCAGCGCCCTCGTGCTCTGTTCGCTGGCGGCGACCATCTCGTTGAACGAGGCGGCCAGATCACCGATCTCGTCCTGCTGATCGACCTGGACCCGGACGCTCAGGTCGCCCCGCGCCACGGCGCTGGCGGCATCACGGAGTTGTTCGACGGGACGCACGACCGTGCGGCGCACCTGTACCAGCACCAGCCAGGACAGCAGGGCCATCAACGCCGGGATGAGCAGCGACATCAGCACGCCGTTGCGCTTCTGGGCCTCGATGGTCGCTGCCGGAACGGCAATGACCACGTGCCCGACCGGCTCGTCCGAGGGGCCCTCCGCCCAGCGAATCGGAGTCGCCACCACGAGCAACGGGTCGCCGTGCGTGCTTTCGGTCCAGCGCAGCGTACCTTCCGGATGGGGACCGCGATCTTCCGGGCGGATCGTCTCCTCGAACCGCTCCTGGGCGACCACGGCCCAGCTTGGATCGAAGAAGGCCCCGGCGACGATGTTGCCGCTATCGACGATCTTGGTGAGGCGCTCCTGCAGCCCTTCCGCGTCCTGCATGACCAGGTTCAGGGCCGACTCCGAGCCCAGCGTTTCGGCCAGCAGGGTGCTGCGCTCCTCGAAGGCCTGCTCCACCTGGCG
>CAZKFR010000015.1:0-3836 GCA_964552015.1 uncultured Rhodothermaceae bacterium
GGCGGCGCGTTCTTCACCCACCGCTCCAGCCACCGGTCCGTCTCCCAGAGCATGTGCAGGATCGACTCGCGGGCGCGGTAGCCGTGGCTCTCGTGCGGCAGCATCACCAGGCGGGCCGTCTTGCCGAGCCCCTTCAGGGCGTGGTAGAAACGCTCGCTCTGGATCGGGAACGTGCCGGAGTTGTTGTCCGCCTCGCCGTGGATGAGCAGGATCGGCTCGTTGAGCTTGTCGGCGTTCATGAAGGGGGACATCCGGAAGTAGACCTCGGGGGCCTCCCAGAAGGTGCGTTCCTCGGCCTGGAAGCCGAACGGCGTCAGGGAGCGGTTGTAGGCCCCGCTGCGCGCGATGCCGGCGCGGAACAGGTCCGAATGCACCAGCAGGTTGGCCGTCATGAAGGCGCCGTAGGAGTGCCCGCCGATGGCGACGCGCTCCGGGTCGACGACGCCCCGCCGCACCCCCTCGTCGATGACGGCCCGGGCGTTCATCACCAGCTGCTCGACGAAGGTGTCGTTCGGCTCCTGGTCGCCCTCGCCCACGATGGGCATGGACGCATCGTCGAGCACGGCGTAGCCCCGCGTGACGAACGGCACGGCCCCCCAGTAGCTGACGCGCTTGAACAGGTAGGGCGAGTCGGTGATCTGCCCGGCGGCGTCGGCGCTCTTGTACTCGCGCGGGTAGGCCCACACGAAGGCCGGCAGCGGCCCGTCCCGCTCGGGGTCGTAGCCGGCGGGCAGGTAGAGCGTGGCGGTGAGCTGCACCCCGTCGGCCCGCTCATACACGATGAACTCCTTCTGGATGTCCATCAGTTCGGGGTACGGATGGGGGAAGGCCGTCAGCGCCGTTACCTGGCCGGTGGTGCGGTGGCGGACGAAGTAGTTCGGCGGCTCGGTGGGGCTCTGGCGGCGCGTCACGAGGCGCGCGCCGGCGTCGTCGAGCAGGGCCACGGGCTCCTCGAAGTAGGGGGCCTCGGAGCGGAAGAGCTCGTCGACGGCTCCCGTCGCCAGGTTCATCTTGCGGAGGAAGGGCCGCTCGCCCTCGGGCGAGGCGCCGTCGCCCGCCAGGAAGATGGCCGTGCCGCCGTCGGTCGTCTGGAGGACGTACGTGCCGGCGGCCGTGGGACGCATCAGGGGGCGGCCCGGGTCGTTGTACCGGTCCTCCGTCGAGTAGTCGAGCAGCAGGCGCGGGGGCGTGCCGGGGTCGTCCGGGCGGACGAGGTAGACGCGCCGCGTGCGGGTGCGCCACCACGACTCCGACACGAGGGCGAACCCGTCCTCGCTCCACTGGATGCCGTCGTACCGCAGCGGCAGGGTGATGAGGGGCACGGGCTCGCCGTCGAACGGCGCCGCCAGCATGAAGACGCGGTCGCGCGCGTCCGCCTCGGCGCGGGCGTCGCCGCCGTCGAGGGCTTCCGTCCAGACGACCGTGGCCGGCGCATCGGCCCGCCAGGCGACGTTCCGCATGCCCGTGGGCACCGACCCGAAGCCCGTGGGCACCTCCTCGGCCAGCGGCAGGTCGGCCAGCTCGGCCACCCGGTTGCCGTCGCGGTCCCACACCTCGATGCGGTGCGGGAAGCGGTAGGCCGGCACCAGGTAGGAGAACGGCTCATGGATCATCTCGACGAGGAGGAAGCGGCCGTCGGGCGAGGGCGTCGCGTCGGCCACGAGGCCGGGCGCGCCGAGGGGCGTCACGGTGCCGTCGAGCTCCACCCGCAGCAACTGCGTGGCCATGAAATGGGCGAAGAGGGCCTCATCGTACTTGTTTCGGAGGAGGTCCTGGTAGGTGCGCACGGGGGCGGCCTTGCCGATGTTCTCCTGGATGGTGGGGCCTTCGGGCGCCAGTGGCGGCTCGGGCGGCGCGCCCCGGTCGGGCGGCACGGCCCGCACCACGAGGGCCTGGCCGTCGGGCAGCCAGGCGTACGGGGTACCGTAGTAGACGTTGTTCACGGCGAAGTCGCCCGCCCGGCGGGCCCGGCCGGTGGCCACGTCGGCCACGTACAGGTCGATGCGGTCGCGCCCGGTGACGGTGAAGGCCAGGTGGCGGCCGTCCGGCGCCCACTGCACGTCGGCGATGCGGGCGCCCTCGGGCAGGCCCGTCACCTCCGTCTCGCCGTCGGCGTCGAGGCGGCGCAGCACGAGGCGGTTGAAGTAGCGGGCCCGGCTCGGGCCGCTGGTGCGGGGGTTGATGCGCAGCCCGGCCAGCCGCAGTTCGGGCTGAGCCAGTTCCTCGATGGAGGGCAGGCTGGGCCGGTGCATGAGCAGCATCACGGCCCGGTCCGGACTGAAACTGACCGCCGGCGTCGGCGGCGCGTCGACGAGGCGAGCCAGTTCCTCGGGCGGCGTCTGATAGCGCTCCTGCGCCTGCACCCGACCGGGAGCCAGCGGCCCGGCCATCAACAGCACCACCCACACAGCGACGAGACGAGACAGGGCTTTCATGGTCTTGCGTAATGTGTTGAGCAGGTTACCCGGCGCCACGACGTCCTCCTCCGGGGAATATACGCCATCGCCCCGCGTGCCCGCCCCCTTGCCCGCCGTTTTTCGCGGCATCCCCCGGGAAAAATCCCTATCTCCGGTTGGGACCGGGCCCCATTTACCGGCGCGGCGGCACCGCGATATATTACGGGCGCCCTGCAGATGTAGGGTAAGGGGGTTTCAAGGATGATCACCACGGCCCGCCTCGGGGCGAGCCTCCAACGTCCGCTCAGGTGAAGCAGGCACGGTGATCATCCAGCCTGTAGTGCTTCACCTGGGCGGGCGTTACGTTTTGCTGTCGCGCGAACAAGGCTGTGCCGAGGACGTGTGTGCGGAGAGCCTGTCGTTGTTCGGGCCAGACAGCATGACCTTGTTGGGGTTGAGCGGAAGGGAGGGTTCCTGGGGGGGAGCCCTCCCTTCTTTCTTGGCCCCCCGCCGACCGGATACCGCCCCGGGAAGACTTCGTGAAGAGGGTTTGCGTGAGAAGTCCGGGTTCGCTAGCTTGTCGTGGAATCCGGAACTGGCCGGGGGCACTTCCGTATCAGGCCCTCGCAACACGGTGACGTGGCCGAGGGGTTAGGCAAGGGTCTGCAAAACCCTGTACGGCGGTTCGAATCCGCCCGTCACCTCATCGGGAAAACGGAGATCGCGACGCGCTGTTCGTCGTTTTCTCGTCAACCTGGCAGCCCTTTCTCCTCCGGGAGACGGGGCTTTTCTTTTGTCCAGCCGGCCCGTTGCGCGGGGTGGGCGCAGCGCGTACTGGCCATCGTGCTGACCGTAACGGGGCTCACCGGACCCCACCGAACGGATCGCTCCCCCCAAAACGAAACGCCCCGCCTCCCTCCGGGGGAAGCGGGGCGCTGGGGTTTCCGGCGGAGCCGGGCCTAGGCCGCCACGACGACGCGGGCGTGGCGGAGTACCTCGCCGTCGAGCAGGTAGCCGCGCTGCACCTCGCCGAGGATGGTGCCGGGGGCCACGCCCTCGGGCGCGGGCTGCCGCATCACGGCCTCGTGCAGGTGCTCGTCGAACGCCGCGCCCTGCACGTCGATGGGCTCGACGCCCAGCTGCTGCAGGGCCGTCGTGAACTTCTGGTGGACGAGCTCGAAGCCCTGAAGCAACCCGGCACAGGCCTCGGGAAGGTCCTGCGTCCGGGCCGACTCCAGCGCCCGCGCCACGTCGTCGTAGACCTCGAGCACCGGCTCGAGCACCCGTTTCTTCGTGGTGTGCGCTACGCGGGAGAACTCCCGTTCGGTGCGCCGGCGGAAGTTCTGGAAGTCGGCGGCCGTGCGGAGCAACTGCTCCCGCATACGCTCCAGGTCGGCCTGCACCTGCTCCAGCGTCGGCCCCTCCTCCTGCACCTCGGCC
>CAZKFR010000015.1:3936-48939 GCA_964552015.1 uncultured Rhodothermaceae bacterium
GGCTTCCGCCTCCACGTTCGGGTTGACACGTTCTTTTTCCATGGTTCTATCGGTTCACTACGTTAGCTGCGGGATTCGTTCGGAGCCGACTCTCAGGCCTCGACGGCCGCCTCGGCCGGCACCGCCTCGAAGACCAGGCCGGAGCGATCCGGCGCCAGGTCGATGCGGACGGTCGCCCCATCCGGGATACGCCCGGCGAGCACCTCCTTGGCGAGCTTGTTGGCCACCTCGCGCTGCAGGACGCGCTTGAGCGGACGGGCGCCGAAGACCGGGTCGAAGCCCATCTCGGCCAGCCAGTCCTTGGCCGCGTCGGTCAGTTCCAGCGTGAGGCGGTGGCTCTGCGCCGCCAGCGCCCGGATACGACCGAACTGGATCTCGACGATCTGCCGGATCTGCTCGCGGGTGAGCGGGCGGAAAACGACGATCTCGTCGATACGGTTGAGGAACTCAGGCCGCATCCGGCTCTTGAGCAGGTTCAGCAGTTCCTCCTTGAGGCGGTCCGCATCCTGCTCTTCGAGCTTGCCACCGGCGGCCTCCATGCGCTGCAGGATCAGCTCCGAGCCCAGGTTGCTCGTCATGATGATGATGGTGTTCTTGAAGTCCACCACCCGGCCCTTGTTGTCGGTCAGGCGGCCGTCATCGAGCACCTGCAGCAGCACGTTGAAGACCTCGGGGTGCGCCTTCTCGATCTCGTCGAGCAGGACGACCGAGTAGGGGCGACGGCGCACGGCCTCGGTCAGCTGCCCGCCCTCTTCGTAGCCGACGTAGCCCGGCGGCGCCCCGATGAGGCGGCTGACGGTGTGCCGCTCCTGGTACTCGCTCATGTCGATGCGCACCATGGCGTGCTCGTCGTTGAAGAGGAACTCGGCCAGCGCCTTGGCCAGCTCCGTCTTCCCGACGCCGGTGGAGCCGAGGAAGATGAACGAGCCGATGGGCCGCGTGGCCTCCTGCAGGCCGGCCCGCCCGCGCCGCACGGCGTTGGCGACGGCCTCGACGGCCTCGTCCTGCCCGACGACCCGCTTGCGCAGCTCGTCCTCCAGGTGCAGCAGCTTCTGCCGCTCGCTCTCGAGCATCCGGCTGACGGGGATGCCCGTCCAGCGCGAGACGATCTCGGCGATGTCCTCGGCGTCGACTTCCTCCTTCAGGAGCGCACCCTGCTTCTGGATCTCATCCAGCTTGGCCTGGGCCTGTTTGATCTGCTCTTCGAGCTGCGGGATGCGGCCGTAACGGATTTCGGCCACCCTGTCGTAGGCGCCCTCGCGCTCGAGGTTCTCGGCCTCGACGCGGAGCTGGTCGATCTCGGCCTTGGCCTGGCGGATCTGCTGGATGATCTCCTTCTCCTCCTGCCAGCGGGCCCTCAGCTCGGTGCGGCGGGCCTCCAGGTCGGCCAGCTGTTTCTGGATCTCCTCGAGCTTGGCCTGGTCGTTGTCGCGCTTGACGGCCTCCCGCTCGATCTCGAGCTGGCGGATCTGGCGCTCCAGGTTGTCCAGCTCCTCGGGCATCGAGTCGATCTGGATGCGCAGGCGGGCCGCCGCCTCGTCGATCAGGTCGATGGCCTTGTCGGGCAGGAAGCGGTCGGTGATGTAGCGGTGCGAGAGCTCGGCCGCCGCCACGATGGCGCTGTCGGTGATGCGCACGCCGTGGTGCACCTCGTAGCGCTCCTTGATGCCGCGCAGGATGGAGATGGTGTCCTCCACGCTGGGCTCCTCGACGAGCACCATCTGGAAGCGACGCTCCAGCGCCTTGTCCTTCTCGAAGTACTTGCGGTACTCGTCGAGCGTGGTGGCGCCGATGGCGCGCAGCTCGCCACGGGCCAGCGCCGGCTTGAGGATGTTGGCGGCGTCCATGGCCCCCTCGGCTGCGCCGGCACCCACGAGCGTGTGGATCTCGTCGATGAACAGGATGATCTGCCCGTCGGAGCTGGTGACTTCCTTGACGACGGCCTTCAGGCGGTCCTCGAACTCACCGCGGTACTTGGCCCCGGCGATGAGGGCGCCCATGTCCAGCTCGTGGATCCGCTTGTCCTTGAGCCCCTCGGGCACGTCGCCCTGCACGATGCGGATGGCGAGGCCCTCCACGATGGCGGTCTTCCCGACGCCGGGCTCACCGACGAGCACCGGGTTGTTCTTGGTGCGGCGGCTCAGGATCTGGAGGACGCGGCGGATCTCCTCGTCACGCCCGATGACCGGGTCGATCTTGCCCTTGCGGGCCAGGTCGCACAGGTCGCGCGTGAAGCGCTGGAGGGCCTGGTAGCGGTCCTCGGCGTGCGGGTCGGTCACCCGCTGCGAGCCGCGTACCTCCTGCAGGGCCTGCAGGATCTTCTCCTTCGTGACGCCCTGCGCCTGGAGCGCCTGCCCGACGGCGTCCTTCGACTCGGCCATCGCGATGAGCAGGTGCTCGGTCGAGACGTAGTCGTCCTTCAGCAGCTCGGCCTCGGCCAGCGCCCGGTCGAAGACCTTCTTCAGGTCGTTACCCAGGTACTGCCCGGAGACGCTGGCGCCGGTGACGGCCGGCAGCTTCTCCAGCGCCTCGTCCGTCCTGTGGCCGAGGAAATCCAGGTTGGCGCCCAGCTTTTTCAGCAGCGAGACGGCGATGCCCTGGGGATCGTCGAGCAGCGCCTTCATCAGGTGGGGCGGCTCGATGCCCTGGTGGTTGTGCGAGGCGGCGATCTCCATCGCCTTCTGCACGGCCTCCTGGGCCTTTATCGTAAATTTTTGCAGGTTCATGGTTCGTATTCGGTTTGGTGATAGGGGGGTTCGCGGTGCGGGGAAAGCCACACGCTACGCACGACGCAGGTGTTTATCGGCCCAGGCCTTCAGTTCGGCGCGGGCCTCTTCGCTCAGGTGCTCGGGCACGTAGACTTCGATCTCCACGTAGAGGTCGCCCGTGTTCCGGTCGGTCTGGATGCCCTGGCCGCGCAGGCGGAGCTTCTGCCCGTGCTGCGTGCCCGGGGCGATGCGGACGCGCACGTTCTGCCCGTAGGCGTTCGTGATGGTGCGCGTGGTGCCGAGCATGGCCTCGACGGCGTTGATGCGCTCGGTCACGTACAGGTCATCCCCTTCGCGGCGGAAGCGAGGATGCGGCAGCACCTCGAAGGTGATGTAGAGGTCGCCGCGGGTGCCGTCGGGGCCGGGCTGGCCGTGCCCCTTGAGGCGGATGCGTGTGCCGGAGCGCACCCCTTTCGGGATGGTGATGCGCACCTTCTCGCCGCCGGGCAGCTCCACCTCGCGCTTGCCGCCGCGCAGCGCCTCGTCGAAGGTGAGGCGCATCACGGTGCGGACGTCGCGGCCGCCGGCGCGGCGCCGCCCGCGGGCCCCGAAGAACCCATTGTCGACATCGGGTTCGTCGAAGTCGCGAGCCCGACCGCCGAAGAAGGTGCTGAAGATGTCGCCGATGCCACCGAGGCCCTCGTCGTTGAAGATGAAGTCCGGCCCGGCCCCGGAGGTCTCGACGCGGACGTAGGTGCCGTCCGGGGTGCGGTAGAAGCGCGTGCCGGCGCTGCGCCCGGCCCCGGTGAACCCTTCGAAGCCGGCCCCCGCGAAGGGGTTGCGGCGGAGCGCGTCGTACTCTTTCCGTTTGGCCTCGTCGCTGAGGACGGCATAGGCCTCCTGGATCTCCTTGAAGCGCTCCTCGGCGTCCGGCTTGTCCGGGTTGCGGTCCGGGTGGTATTCCCGCGCCAGCTTCCGGTACGCCTTCTTGATCTCCTGGGGCGAGGCATCCTCGGGGACCCCCAGGATGGCGTAGTAATCTTTCGTGGCCGGGTTCATCACAAGGTATTCGTTTTTTTCGTCGTGTCCTCAACAAAGAGCCCTGCGCCGACACACGGGCCGGGCAGGGCTCGACCAGCTGGCCGTCCGTCAGACGGCACGGTTCGGGAAAGGAGGGCTTACGAGATCTTGATCCGAACCGGCTTGCTCTCCTCCCGCTTCGGCACCGTGATCAGCAAGACGCCATCCTTGAACGTGGCTTTGATCTTGTCGGCATCCACGTTCTGGCCGAGCTGGAAGGAGCGGAAGAAGCGACCCTGCCACCGCTCGATGCGATGGAACTGCTCGCCCTCCTCCTCATGCAGCTGCTTGCGTTCGCCGCTGACCTGCAGCGTGCCGTTCTCGAAGGTGACGCTCACATCATCGCGGGTCAGGCCCGGAAGGTCCATCCGCACCAGGTAGGCATCATCGGTCTCGGAAATGTCGACGACCGGGGTCCAGACCTGGGACAGCGCACCTTCCGTCTCTTCGGTCCAGTTCCCGAAGAAGCGGTCGAAGAGACGATCCACTTCACGCTGCAGACGCGACATCTCGGTCACCGGAGCATAGCGCATGATGTTGGCCATATCCATCACCTCCTTTCCTGTTTTTTGGGTGGTTACCCGTGGCTATGATGCCGGTCTGACGTGTACCGGTTGCCGGCCTCGCAGGCCGGCTTCGGATCTCTCGCGTCCGCCCCCTTCTTTCTCAAAGCACGTGCCAGCCCGTGCCTTCTGCCAGGTCCGGCGGACCGTACTGATAAGCCGTCAGGCACGCGGCAAACCGCTTCTGTTCTCCTGTCAGACCCCCTTTCGGCCTGTCAGGGTGCCGGGGAGGGAGCCGGCCTCCGGCTGTCAGGATGACAAGCCGGCGTCTACGAGCGGAGCCCCGGGCGGCAGCACGAACGGGAGGGCCCGCGGCCGGAGGCCGAAGCGGTACGAACGGCCACGCAGCGGCTCGCCGTCGAGGTTGACCAGGAGGTCGTCCGGGCTGTGCACGGTCAGGGCGCGGACGCGGGCGTAGACGGCGCCGGTCTCCTCGGGCGGGCTCCCGCGCAACAGATCACCCAGGGTAGCCAGCAACTGGCCCGCCGGCATCTCGGGCAGCACGAACACGTCGAGCAGGCCATCGTCGATAAGGGCGCGGGGGCAGACCTGGAAGCCGCCGCCGGCCTGCCGGCCATTGCCCACGGCCAGGACGAAGGCCGTGCCCTCCCAGGCGAAGTCGTCGCTGTGCAGGCGAAGGGGCCGGGCCTGTGGATGGGTCATGTGGCGGAGGCCCGAGATGAGGTAGGCGACGCGGCCGAGCAACAGCTTCTGGGCTTCCGGCGTCTCGGCGGTCACCTCGGCGCCAAAGCCCCCGCTGGCCACGTTGATGAAGGTGCGGCGTCCGGGGCCGTCCGGGGCGTCTTCCGGCGTGCCGTCCACCGTCACATGGCCCACGTCGATGGGGCGCGGCGTCCCCTCGGCCGCCAGGCGCAGGGCCGCCTCGGGGTCGTCGGCGTCGAGGCCGCAGGCGGTGGCGAAGTCGTTGGCCGTACCCTGGGGCACCACCGCGACGGCACACGCCCCCTCGCCGGCCCGGAGCACCCCCTGCACCACCTCGCCGAGCGTGCCGTCGCCGCCGACGGCCACCACCCGCGGGACACCGGCGCGCGCCGCCTCCTCGGCGTAGAACGCGGCATCCCCACCATCCCACGTGACGCGCACCTCCACGCGGTGCCCCGCCTCCCGCACCGCCGCGACGGCCGCCCGCAAGGCGGGGCGCGCGGCGACCTTTCCGTTAACGATCAGACGGAGCATCGGCGGGGCCATGGCGACGGGACGACAACGGGGACGAGCAAAGTATCAGAGCGAACCAAGATATGCCAGCCCCGGATCGATCGTGAGAACATCTTATTTTGAAGATCCATGCTTTTGGATTCGACCCCTTTTATCTTCTTTTTCGCCCTCCACCCTATCCAGACCGTACCTGAGACCATGATCCTGATGTTTACCCGCTCGTGGACCAGCCTGCTGCTTCGCGGGCTGCTGGCGATCCTGTTCGGTGTGCTGGCGCTGCTGTGGCCGCAGCTGACGTTGCACGTGCTCGTGATCCTGTTCGGCGCCTTCGCCCTCATCGATGGGATGCTCGGCGTGACGGCCGCCGTGCGCGGGCGCCGGGTGCACCCGCTCTGGTGGCTGCTCCTGCTCGACGGGGTGCTGAGCCTGCTCTTCGGGGTGGCGGCGCTGGTGTGGCCGCAGATCACGGCCCTCGTGCTGGTCTACCTGATCGCGTTCTGGGCGCTGCTGACGGGGTTCGTCGAACTGCTGGCGGCCTGGCGGCTGCGCAAGGTGGTGGCGGGCGAGTGGCTGCTGGCCCTCAGCGGGGTGCTCTCGGTGCTGTTTGGCTTCGGGCTGGCGCTCTTCCCCGGCGCCGGGGCCCTGGCCCTGGTGACCGTCATCGCCGTCTTCGCCCTCCTCTACGGCGCGGTGCTCGTGGCGCTGGCCCTGAAGGTGCGCCGGCTGCGCGCGTGGGCCGAAGAGCAGTTTGCCGCCACCCTGCCAGGATGACGCTCCACACGCAAACGTGGCACACTGGCATGGTTTTTAAGGAACCACCGCAGAGCATCCCATCCTGCCTTTCTTTCCATTCGAAATCCTACAGAACGAGGTGAACATCATGAAGGCGACAAAACAGTTACCCCGCGAACAGTGGAAGGTCTACTTCGATACGTTTACGAAAAACTTCCTGAAAGACCTCAACCCGGAAACCGCGGTGATCGAACTGGTCTCTCCCGACCTGGGGGATCAGGTGGAAGCGGATCACGTCCGGGTCATCGGGCTGGCCTATGATCCCAAGGACAACGTGTTCGAGGTGGCGCTGGAAGACCTCGATCACCTGGTCTACAACCCCAAAGAAATCTGGGTGCTCGAAGAGGACAACGGCTTCGTGAGCACGGTCGAGGTCGTCCGCGACGACGACACCCGGGAGATCATCCGGTTGCAGAGTGTGGGGATCGTGCCGGCAAAAGCCTGAGGTACGTACCCGGAACGATGCCGGAGGGCACGGGCGGCGTTCAACCCGCTCCCGTGCCCTTTTTTTCTGGCACCGAACCGCTTCCCCGGCAGGGATGCATGTCTACAGCAAGGGCACTATTTTGCGCATCCCCACCCTTCTTCCCTCCGCCACCATGAACGACCTGTTCTTCCTTTTCCTGATCCTCTCGAGCCTGTCGCCGATCTTCCGGCAGCAGATCCTGGAGGCCCGCCGGGCGGGGATCATGCGCCTGCTCGAGAAGCGGCGCGGCTCGCGGGTGATCTCGATGATCCACCGGCAGGAGACCCTCTCCTTCCTGGGCATCGGGTTCAACCGGTACATCTCCATCGAAGACGCCGAGGAGGTGCTGCGGGCCATCCGCCTGACCGACCCGAGCCGGCCCATCGACCTGATCGTGCACACGCCCGGGGGGCTGGTGCTGGCCGCCGGGCAGATCGCCTGGGCGCTGGCCGACCACCCGGCCAAGGTGACGGTCTTCGTGCCGCACTATGCCATGAGCGGCGGCACGCTGCTGGCGCTGGCCGCCGACGAGGTGGTGATGGACCGCAACGCCGTCCTCGGGCCGGTGGACCCGCAGCTGGGGCATCAGGCCGCCGCCTCCATCGTGGCGGCCGTGCGTCGCAAGGACCCCAACCACGTCGCGGACGAGACGCTCATCCTGGCCGACATGGCCGAGAAGGCGCTGGCGCAGGTGGAGCACAGCGTCCGGCAGCTGCTGGCGCGCAAGATGGACCCGGACCGCGCCGCCGAGACGGCCCACCTGCTGGCCTCCGGCGTGTGGACGCACGACCATCCCCTGCGCGTCGACGATGCCCGCGCCCTGGGCCTGAACGTCTCGACGGACATGCCGCCGGAGATCTATTCGCTCATGGCCCTCTATCCGCAGCCCACCCGCCAGCGGCCCTCCGTCGAGTACGTGCCCATCCCGGACCGGACGACGCGCCCGGCCCAGCAGCCCGGAGGAGGTGCGCGATGATTCCGATAGGCGACGACGTACCCGAACGGCGCTATCCGTTCGTGACGTACATCCTCATCGGGCTGAACGTGCTGTTCTTCTTCGTGGAACTGGCGCAGGGACCCCGCTTGCAGGAATTCATCTACCGGTGGGGCACCGTGCCGGCGCTGGTGACCCGGTGGCCGGACCAGCCGGACGTGCTGTGGACCCTCTTCACGTCGATGTTCCTGCATGGCGGCATCGCCCATCTGGTGGGCAACATGCTCTACCTGAACGTCTACGGCAAGTCGCTGGAAGGGAACATGGGGGCGATGCGCTTCCTGCTGTTCTACCTGCTGTGCGGGCTGGCCGGCGGGGTGGCCCATGTGGTGATGAACCCGGCCAGCACGGTGCCGGCCGTCGGGGCCAGCGGCGCCATCTCGGGGGTGCTGGGGGCCTACCTCCTGTTCTTCCCCCGCGCCACGGTCTACCTGGTCGTTCCGCTGTTCCTGTTCTTCCCCGTCGTAGCCCTGCCCGCCTCGTTCGTGCTCACGTGGTGGTTCGCCCTCCAGATCATCGGAGGGATGACCTCGTCGGCCTTCATGCAGGTCGGCGGCGGCGTGGCCTACTGGGCCCACATCGGCGGCTTCGTGGCCGGCATGGCGCTGATCTACCTCTTCCGGCGGCGCGAGGACCAGCCGTTCCGCTACTACGGTCGCCCGGACCCCCGCTACTTCGAGCGCTACCGGCGCCCCACCGGACCGGTGCCGTTCTGAGGCGGGCCAGCGCAGGCGTCAGGCCACGGCGGCCGTCGCCTCGGCGGGCGTGGCCTGCCCGTCGGTCCCGGTGGCCGCGGCCACCAGCGCGGGTGGCAGCTCGCCCAGCGTGGTGTGCACGGCGTCGCGGGCGACGTAGTAGCCCTGCAGGGCCTGCTCGCGGTCGGCCACGGTGAGGGTCTCCTTGCCGGCGAGGGCCTTGAGGTGATCCTCCAGGCCGGGCACCAGATCCACCCACAGGCGCAGGATGCTGGCCAGTTCGTCGGCCTGCTCGCCCAGCCGGGCCAGCGGAGCCGACGCCTCGTGGGGCACGTCGTGGTAGGTCAGCAGCGCCCGCCAGGCCGAACGCATCGCCGCCAGGCTCTGGCCCAGCAGGCGATGGTAATCGGGTGAAGGCTTTCCTTTCTCGGCGCGGGCCGCCTCCAGATGTTTCACGGCTTCCCGGATCAGGTGGGCCACTTCGTCCATACGTGCGCGCGTATCCATATTTCCTAAACGGGCAGATTAAACATGCACGGGTCGATGCGACGTTCTGTCAGGCTCGACGGCCACGGCGCGGGTCGACAAACGGCGTGCCGGCCAGGCCTTCCAATCTAAGGAACTCGTTTCGTATGTTCACTCCGCCGCCCACGCCACCGGGCCGCCTTCGTCATACCCTCTGCCAGCCCCGATGACCGCACCGTTCGAGGACGCCCCGGCCGACGCCTCCCCCCCGCCACGCCCCCGGATCGAGGTCGGCTTGATGGCCGCCGGCCGGTTCGACGCCGTCGACCGTGCCGCCATCCAGCTGATGCGCAAGGACCTGCTGGCGACCCTCCAGGCCCTGTTCCCCGCGTTTACGTGGCGGATCCCGGTGGTGCGCCGCCGTGAAGTGCCCCTGGCGGCTCCGGCCGAGCCGGTGGACCTGATCGAGCGCGCGCTGGCCGAGCGCGACGCCTACCGATGGGATATGGCGCTGGTCGTGACGAGCCTGGACCTGCGCAGCCACTTCAAACCGTTCATGGTGGGTGCCCCGGCCTCCTCGCTCGACGTCGCCGTCCTCTCCACGGCCCGCCTCGATCCGCTCGACGTGCTGGAGGAGGACGAGGACGCCTCCACCCGGACCGACCTCCTGGCCCGCCGCCTGACGACACTCGCCCTCCATCTCCTCGGTCATCTGAACGAGCTGCCCCACCGGGACGACCCGGAAGACCTGATGTACGACTTCTCGACGGTCGAAGACCTCGACCGGATGCACCGGCTGGCCGACCGGGAGCGCCTGGAGGAGACGCTCCGCGAGGTGGCCGACCAGCGGCTGGAGGAAACCGAGACGTACCGGCGCGGCGGTGCCCGCCTGGGCTTTGCCCTGCGGGTGCTCTGGCGCGAGCGGGGCAACCTGACCCACGCCGTGCGCGAGGTGGAGCCCTGGCGCTTTCCGCTCCGCTTCAGCCGCATGACCACCGCGGCCGTCTCCACGCTGCTCGTCTTCCTGCTGACGGCCGAGGCCTGGGAGTTCGGCATGGTTCAGCCCCCGGGCCGGACGGCCGGGCTGGCCCTGCTGGCGCTGGCCGGCGCCAGCACCTACGTGCTCCACCGCCAGCACCTGCTCACGCGGCGCCGCCAGGCCCGGCTGAGCGAGCAGCGGGTGGTGGCCACCCTCTCGGCCGTCGTGGCGGTCGGGCTGGGCCTGCTGACCACCTTCGCCCTGCTCTTCGGGGTGACCCTCACCGTCGGCCTGACGCTGTTCCCCGACGAGGTGGTGCAGGCCTGGGCGGCCTCGCTGGGCCACCCACCGGCCCTGCGGCATTACCTCGTGCTGGCCGGCCTCCTGTCCACGCTGGGCCTGCTCACGGGTGCCCTGGGCGCCTCCTTCGAGGAGGAGCACTACTTCCGGCACGTCCTCCTGCTCGACGAGGAGACCTGAGGCGCGGCCTCATTCCTCGACCCGTTGCCCGGCACGAACCTGCTCGCGGGCCTCGCGCAGGATCGCCACCGTCTCGCTGACGGAGAGCCGGAGCGCGTAGGCCACCTCGGGGAGGGTGAGCTTGTGCACGTCGCGCAGGAGCAGGGCCTGACGCGGCACCGTATCCAGCCGGTCGATGACTGCCTCATCGGCCAGGTGCTCGTCAGGCAGCGGCACATCGTCCGGAAAGACGTCCTCCCACTTCGTGATGTCGTCGGGCTGGTACCACTCCCAGAACGACTCCTCGTCGTCATAGAGCGGCTCGGGCGGCAGCGGCGCCTCCAGCGAGACGGCCCACAGCGCCCGCTCCGTCCGCTCCCGTTCGATCAGCTTCTGCAGGACCCGGTGCTGGATGCCCAGCAGCCACGCCCGCAGACGCACCGCCTCGGGCTTCTCACGGCGGCTGTACCAGGCCCGCACCAGCGTCTCACCGACCAGCTCTTCCGGCGTCAGATCCTCCGGCCGGAGTGTCTTCATGAAGCGATGATACCGGATGTCGCGGCGAGCCGCCCGAAGCAGTTCGTCCAGGTACGGCTCTACCAGACGGTTGAACGCCGCCCGGTCGCCGTCGAGGGCGGCCTGCCAGAGGGATGTGTCCTTCGTAGCACGTTTCGTCATGGTCTCTCTCGGCAATGGGTTATCGAACGCGAACCACGCCCTGGCCCCTGCATAATTCAGGCCATGCTGACTTTTTTTCAGGCTCTCCGCGACGAGCCTGTCGCCCCGTCCGGCTCGTCGCGGAAACGCCGGACGTCCGGTAGCGCACGGCATGACAGGCCCTGCGTATATTACGCCCGTTCGTCATCCTCTCCACCCAACCCCCCACGGCTTTGGACTGGATCACCGACCCGCAGATCTGGATCGCCCTGGCAACGCTCACCGCCCTCGAGATCGTCCTCGGCATCGACAACATCGTCTTCATCTCCATCCTGGCGGGCAAGCTGCCCGAGCATCAGCAGGCCCGGGCCCGCACGCTGGGGCTGGGACTGGCCCTCGGCGGACGCATCCTGCTGCTGCTCTCGCTGGCCTGGATCATGCGGCTGACGACCCCGCTCTTCGAGGTCTTCCACTACGCAATCTCGGGGCGCGACCTGATCCTCATCGGGGGCGGGCTGTTCCTGCTGGCGAAGAGCACGCACGAGATCCACAACAAGCTCGAAGGCGAAGAAGACGGGCACGCCGTCCGGAGCGGCGTCACCTTCGCCGGCGTGATCACGCAGATCCTGCTGCTCGACCTCGTCTTCTCGCTCGACTCGGTGATCACGGCCGTCGGGATGGTGGAGCAGATCCCCGTGATGGTGGCGGCCATCGTGATCGCCATCGGGATCATGATGATCAGCGCGGGGGCCGTCTCGGCCTTCATCCACCGCCACCCGACGGTGAAGATGCTGGCGCTGTCGTTCCTGCTGCTCGTGGGCGTGGCCCTCATCGCCGAGGGGCTGGACCTACACATCCCGCGCGGTTACATCTACTTCGCGATGGCCTTCTCGGTCTTCGTCGAGATGCTCAACCTGAAGGTGCGCCAGCGCAGGACCCGGACGGCAAGCAAACCCGTCGAACTACGCAAGATGCCGGTGCTCGAAGACCCGGCGTGAGGCCCGGGCGATCAGAACGGCGCCTCGTCGGAGGGCGGCACGGACGGGGGCGTGCCGAACCCATCACCGCCTCCCAGCCCGGCGTCGTCGTGCCCGTCGGGGGCGTAGTGCACCGTCAGGTTCTCGAAGCGGGCGAAGTGCTTGACGAAGGCCAGCCGGACGTCGCCAATGGGGCCGTTACGCTGCTTGCCGATGATGATCTCGGCCAGCCCTTCGGTGGAGTTGCCGTGCTCGTCGACCGTGATGCCGTAGCGCTCGGGCCGGTAGATGAACATCACCACGTCGGCGTCCTGCTCGATCGAGTTATGCACGACGATGTCGTTGGCGACGAAGTTGTGCGGACCGGGGACGGTGAGGTCGAACACCTCCTCCACGCCATCGGGTTCGATGGAGACGATCTGGTCCCAGTAGAGATCGCTTTCCGCCAGGCGGGCGAGCAGGCCCGCCCCCACCACGGCAGCGACGCGGCGTGCGCGATCCCGGCTCAGGTTGGTCTGATACAGAGCCGTTCCACAATACGGATGGCCCAGGCGGGCCTGCATCTGGCGGGTGGTGAGACCGGCGCGTTTCATGGCCGGCACCACCAGCGCCTGCCAGACGCTCCGGGGGATCACGTCCCGGTTGGTATTCGCCTCGTGGGTGTGCAGAAAGGCCAGCAGGTTGTCCAGATGACGCTGTCGACGTTGCCCCACCGTGCCGATGAGCGTGGCAAAAGCATCCAGGTCCTTCCCTCCACTCACAATGACGTGATGCTGCACCCGCCCCTTGCCGGGCTGCGGAACCATCTTTATCCGCGCCTGGATGCCTAACCGGAGCAGCAGGGACTGTACGTCACCGGCCAGCCGAAGGCTGCTGGTGGCATAGTACACGCGAGGATACTGGCCGGGGCGCATGTGCAGGCATCCGTCCGTCGCCCAGAGATGCCGCAGGAAATGGGCAATACGGTCCGGCGATTGCTCGAAGACGCGCTCAGGGACGTGCTTTTCATGGGATCGTAAGCCCCACACGCCCAGCGCGTCGAGCCATTCGGCCACGGCATTCCGGACGCCGTGCGTGTGATGGCGCGTCGAGGAGAGATAAACCTGGTACCACCGGCTCTTACGACCTCCGGGCTTTTCGTGCACGATCCGCGGCGCTATCGCGTCTCCGAAGATCTGCTCCGCGAGCCGGGCCACGAGGTCGGCCAGATCGGCATCACGTGTGGTGTATTGAACGGCGTGCCTCGGCAGTGTACACCCGTCCCCGATCAGATGTCCCAGCAGGGCCAACTCCTCCGGGGACATCTGCCGGTCAGGGCTTGCCGGCTGGGCGACGTGCCGGGGGAGCGCAAGGTGTTCGTTCGGGGAGAGGGCATCCAGGCGTTTCCAGCCCTCCACCGTCAGGAATTTGTGGTTGGCGGTGGCGCGGATGGTGCGGCCGAGGCGGGTCGTGATCTTGTAGACCGGCTTGACGCCCGTGGGGAAGGCCCGGCTGACGGGGGCTCGGACCAGCTTGAGGGTCGCGGGATCGACCGCCCACACGTCGAACCCGCCGTGGGGATAGCGCGCTACCAGGTCGCGGAGGGGCACGCGCCGGCCCGTATCGGCCCGCGTGACGAGCGTGTCGCCGGTGAGGCAGCCGGACTCACGGAGGTCCGACAGCTGCGGGCGCTTGTCGCCGCCGCGCGTCTCGACGGCGCGGCTGAGCTGCGAGAGGGCGATGACGGGCACGTCCAGCTCTTTGGCCAGGCTCTTGAGCGAGCGCGAGATCTGGGCGATCTCCTGCTCGCGGTTGGCGTTGCGGGAGAGGTTGGTCCCGTGCATGAGCTGGAGGTAGTCCACGATGACGAGGCCGATGTCGTGCTCGGCCTTGAGGCGGCGGCACTTGGCGCGGAGCTCCAGGATGGAGAGGCCCGGCGTGTCGTCGATGAAGATGGGGGCGGCCGAGAGGCGGCCGGCGGCCCGGGCCAGGCGGGGCCAGTCGTCCTCGCTGAGGCGACCGGTGCGGGCCGCCTGCGCGTCGACGCGGGCCTCGGCCGTGAGCAGGCGCTGCGCCAGCTGCTGGGCGCTCATCTCCAGCGAGAAGATCGCCACGCCGGTGCCCAGCGTGGGGTGCAGCGCCGCGTTCCGCGCACAGGCGAGGGCAAAGGCGGTGTTATGCACGCAGATGTCGTTGGCCACGAAGTTGTGCGTCTCCGGGATGGTCAGGTCGTAGACCTGCTTCACCCCCACGGCCTCGATGGCGACGATCTCGTCCCAGTACACCTCGCTCTCGGCCAGGTTTTTCAGGCCGGCATGGTCCAGCGCCCCGGCCAGGCGCCGGAGCCGATCCCGGCTGAGCGCGCGTTTCCCAACGTGCAGGTTCGTATAGCCCCGGAGGCCGGCCTTCCGGCCCAGCGCCTGCCACGACGTCGCCCCCTTCGCGGCCCGCAGTTGCTCCCAGATCCCGACCGGGATCAGGTCGCGGTTGGTCTGGTACCGCCGCCCGCGGAGCGCTTCCCGGACGCGCGCCAGCGCCTCTTCTTTGCCGAAGATGCCGATCTCCTGCACGAACGTCTCGATGGAGCGGGCGTCGGTGATGTCGAGCTGCCAGGCCGTGCGTCGCCCCGCCCGGTATTTCACCCGGCGCTCTTTCAGGCGCGCGATGATGCCGAAACGCAGCAACAGGTGCTGGACCTGACGCGCCAGCCGCTCGCTGGCCGTGGCATAGCCGAGCTGCGCCTGCCCGCTGCGGAGCACCGTCGCCCAGCCATCGGTGGCAAACAGGCGGTTCAGGAACAGCGCGACGAGTGGCTTCTGGAGGGTGAAGACCACGGCCGGGATGTGTTTGGTGTGGGCCGAGCATCCCCAGAGACCCAGCTCCTGGAGCCACCGGGTAAGGGCGTTCTGGCTGGACCGGCTCATGGCTGCGTGTCCCTCGGGCGCCAGCGTGGTCGCCGGCACGTCCAGCGCGTCGCAGAGGCGCTCGAAGTGCGCGGGCCGCGGGGCCGACGTCCCGGCTTTCCACGCGTCCACGGCCCCCCGCGTCACCCCGACGGTGGCTGCCACGGCGCCCGTGTCCGCGGGATGGTCCTGAAGCGTGGCTGTGAGCTGGCGGGCAAAAGCCTGGCGGTTCCGGAGGGTCGCGGCCGCATCGCTCGCCACACGGAGGGAGGGCGTGCGCCGCCCGCCCGAGGTCGATACCGTCGTGGTCAGCCCGCCGAAGGCCTCCACGGCCCGGGCGAAATCGTCGCGGAGGGCCGGGTTGCCGTTGGTGAACTCGGGGCACGTCTTGGTCAGGCAGCCGTCGCCGATGAGGTAGGCCAGCAGCTTGACCCGGTGCGCCGGCAGGGTTACGTTGCCGAAGACGTCGAGGCGGCGCGGGACGGCCACATGGTCGCCCACCCGCAGGGCCGAGAGCGGCTTCCAGCCTTCGATGGTGAGGAACGGATGGGTCAGGGTGGTCTCGATCGAGCGCCCCAGCCGGGTACGCACCCGGAAGACCGGCTTGAGGCCGTCGTCGACGTACGCCGAGGGCTCGGTGAACCCGAAGCGCCCGTCGGGCCGCAGGGTCAGCAGCCGGGCCCGCCGCCGCCGGTAGAGCGCTTCGATGGTAACCAGGCTCCCATCCGCGAGCAGGATCTCGCTGTCATACGCCAGGCATTTCCCCATCGACGGGCGGGCGGCGATGATGATCAGGTCCGACTTCTGCCAGCCGCCCGTCATCGCGTCGAGGCGATGGAAGCCCGTCGGGACGCCCGTGATGCCCCCCTCGCGCCCGTGGATCGCCTCGAGCTGCGCCAGCGTCTCCTTGAGCACCTCGTTCATCGACGAGGCCGCCTTGCGAAGCTGGGTGTCGGAGATGCGAAAGATCTCGGACTCGGCCTGATCGAGCAGCTCGAAGGCGTCCGCCCCGGGGTCGTACCCCTTCGCAATCAGCCCGGTCATCGTCTCGATCATCTTGCGCAGGAGCGACTTCTCGGCGATGATGCGGGCATGGTATTCCACGTTGGCCGCCGAGGCCACCTTCGTCGTCAGTTCGGAGACGTAGTAGGCGCCGCCGACCTCGTCCAGCTCCCCGCGCCGCTTGAGTTCCTCCGTCAACGTGATCAGGTCGACGGGGTTGCCCCGCTCGAACAGGCTCAGGATGGCCTGGTAGATTTTCTGATGCTTGGCGCTGTAGAAGGCGTCCGGTGGAAGGATCTCGATGGCGCGGGGAATGGCTTCCCGCTCGATGAGCATCGCGCCGAGGACGGACTGCTCCACGTCGACGGCTTGCGGCGGCATGCGCCCACCGTCCGAGGCCGGCGGCGGCGTCTCGCTGCGACGGCGCCGCCCGCCGCCCACGAGCTTCTCCAGCGGGTACGGCTGGCCTTCGTCGTCGATGCTGAAAGGACGCAGGGGTAAATCGTCGTGGTCCGCCATACCGCGTGAGGGATACCGTGTGAGAGCGATACGAAACGCGTCGGGAGCGCGTCGTCAGGCACGCCCGGTGAGCTGGTCGTAGCGTGCGCGGAGCAGCTTAACGTCCTCCCAGGTGGGACGTTTCCACTGCGGGTTGCGCAGGAGCGCCGCCGGATGATAGGTCACCAGCACCGGCAGGCCGTGAAAATCGTGGAACTTACCGCGGAGATCCTTCAACGACGACGACCGTCCCAGCAGTGAATTTCCTGCGGTTTTGCCGACGGCCAGGATCAGCTTCGGCCGCACCAGCGCAATCTGTTTGTACAGGATGGGGATATGTGCGGCCACCTCCTCCGGAAGCGGGTCCCGGTTGTTGGGCGGACGGCTCTTGAGGATGTTGGCGATGTACACGTCGTCGCGGTCGAAGCCGATGGCCGCCAGGATCTTGTTGAGCAACTGCCCGGCCCGGCCCACGAAGGGTTCGCCCTGCCGGTCCTCGTCCGCCCCCGGCGCCTCCCCGATGACCATCAGGTCGGCCTCGGGGTTGCCCGTGCCAAAGACCGGATTGAGGCGCTGTGCGTCGAGCGGAATCAGGACGGTCTCGGCCACGTAGCGGGCCACCTCGTCGAGGGTGTGCATCCGGTGGAGCGGCGAGTCCGCCGGGATGAGGGCCTCGATCCGCTCGTACGGCGAGCGGGAGGGGTCCCGGGTCGGATCGACGGGGTTTCCAAACAGATCGGTGGCGGGCATACTGGCTGGGGGTGGCGAAGACTCTTTAACAACGGCAGGAGGCGGCGCCGTGGCACCCTCCCCGGTGCAAGGAGCCGCCTCGACCCGTTCGACGGCAGGAGAATGCTCCCCACCGGCTTCATGAAGGGCCTCCGCCGGAGCAACCTTCCCGGAGGACGTGCCTTCATCGAGCGGTGCCAGCGCGCCGGCCAGGGCTATCTCGTACGTCAGGGCCGATCGGAGTTCTTCCAGCAGAGGATACATCGCGCGTCTATGCCTCGGAATGATGCCGGTCGCCGCCGGGTATAAACTAGGGGCAGGACGGCGGATCCACAAGGTTTGCGAGGCTCGCCGCCGGCTTTTCACAGGGCGTGGCCCGCACCCCGACTCCGTGTCCTCCCCGGACGGGTTTCGTCCCGTCCCGATACGTATCTTTCTGCCCTGTACCTGCCGATCCATCCTTCCCCACGATGATGCGCTACGCGATCCTGACCCTTGCCCTCATCACGACTCTGATAAGCGCCGGCTGTCGGGACGAGGCCCCGCAGCCGGCGGAAACCACCTCCGAGGCGACAGCCGCCGTGGTGTATGAGGTGCCGCCGGACACGCTCGCCGCGCGCCTTACCGCCGAGATGCCCCCCCTCGTCCTCGACGTGCGGACGCCGGAGGAATACGCCGAGGGGCACGTCCCCGGCGCGCTGAACATCCCGCACACCGAGGTGGCCGCCCGGCTCGACGAGTTGGCGCCGTACCGGGACCGGGAGATCGTCCTGTACTGCCGCAGCGGCCGCCGCGCCGGGATCGCCGCGGAGGTACTGAAGGAGGCCGGCTTCTCCCGGCTGGCCCACCTCTCGGGCGACATGCCGGGCTGGGCCGCCCGGGGACTGCCGGTGGAGCGATGACCCGCCTCGCGCCGCTGCTCGGCCTGTGCGTGTTTCTTCTCGCCGGGTGCCGCGCCGCGCCGGACGTCCCATCCGGCGTGGTGCCGCTCTCGGCCCGGTTCGATTCGCTGGCCCAGCCCTACGCCTTCGCGCTGCCCGTGCTGGCCCCGGTGGAGGGCGTGGGCGGCGTGCGGGCCGAGGACTGCGGCCGGTGCCACCAGGCCCACTACGCCGAGTGGCGGGGCTCGACGCACGCCAGCGCGCTGCACGACCTCCAGTTTCAGGCCGAGATCTCTAAGCCCGATGCCCCGAAGTGGCTCTGCCTGAACTGCCACATCCCCGTCGGCAACCAGCGAGACAGCCTGGTGACGGGCCTCGCCGGCGGCGACGTCCTCCGCCCCGTGGCCCGGCCCAACCCCGCCTTCGACGCGCGGATGCAGGCCGAGGGGGTGACGTGTGCCGCCTGCCACGTCCGCCCCGACCCGGCGACGGGCCGGAGCGTCATCGTCGGCGCGTTCGAGACAGACCGGGCGCCGCACCCGGTGCGCGTGGACCCGGCCGCCCTGCGCGACGTGTGCCGCCGCTGCCACGACCCGCAGGGCGAGCCCCTCACGCGCAACCTGGTGTGCTGGTTCGAGACGTACCGGGAGCTGGACGAAGGGCGGGCGGCCCTGCCGCCGCCCCTCCGTTCGGCCGACTGCGCAACGTGCCACATGCCCGCGACGCGCCGCCGCCTGGCCGTCGGCTTCGCCGGCCTGCCCCTCCGCACGAGCCACCGCCACTGGTGGACGGGCGGCGGCGTACCCAAGACGTTCGGCGCCTACGACAGCCTGCTGGCGCGGGGCTTCACACCGGCCCTGGACGTGGCCTGGGCCGGCCTCGACGGGGTGGACGGCGGCGACGCGCTCCGCCTCACGCTGCACCTCACCAACCGGAACGCTGGCCACCATCTGCCCACCGCCGACCCCGAGCGGTTCCTCCTCGCGCTCGTCTCCCTCCACGACGCCGGCGGCGACACGCTGGCCACGGCCCGCCTCCGCATCGGGCAGACGTGGGCCTGGGACCCCGCCCGCAAGCTCGCCGACAACCGCCTCCGTCAGGGCGAGACGCGGGCCTGGACGGCCACGCTCCCCCGACCGCCCGGCCCGCTCCGGGGCCGCCTCGACGTGACCGTCCTCCACGTCCGCCTCACCACGCCGAACGCCCGTCACATGATGGCCGGGGCTCCCGCGGTGGACGAAGCGCTTCTGCCCGGCGGGCGCCGCCTCGTGGCCGAGCTGCCCGCCCACTATCCGTTCGCCACCTACGTCTATGCGGCCTCGCTCGACCTCGCCACCGGCGCACGACGGGTCGCCACGCCGGAGGAGCTGATCGCCCGCTCGAAGGCCGAGCAGGGACGCCCCCTCCCGGAGCGCGTGTACTGACGGTTCACACCGCGCAGCAACTCAGCTTTTTGACGTCTTTGCCGAAGGTGATGGCCGCGAGCTTGATCCCTTCCGAGAGGGTGAGATACGGATGGAAGGTGTCGACGAGGTCGGCGACGGGGATGCCGTACTTGATGGCAAGGGTGACCTCCATGAGCAACTCGGAGCCTTCGGGCGCGAGGATGCGCGCGCCGATGAGCCGGTCCGTGGCGCGGTCGCGGAGGAGCTTGATGAAGCCGCGTGTGTCGCGGGCGGCGAGGGCGCGCGGCACGTCTTCGAGCGAGAGCTTCGAGACCTCATAGTCGATGCCCGCCGCCTCGGCCTGCCGCTCGTCCATGCCCACACCGGCCACCTGCGGGTCGGTGAAGACCACCCACGGCAGCGCCGAATAGTCGCGCCGGAGGTGGAAGCCGGTCCAAGCGTTCTCGGCGGCGAGCTTGCCCTCGTACGCCGCCGTATAGACGAACTGCGGGTCGCCGATGACGTCGCCCGCGCCGAAGATGTGCGGCACGGCGGTGCGGAGCGACGCGTCCACGCGGAGGTAGCCGCGCGCGTCGGTCTCGATGCCGAGCGCTTCGAGGCCAAGGCCCTCCGTGTTGCCCTGCCGGCCGGTGGCGAGGAAGAGGTGCGTGCCGCGCACCTCACGCACCGCCCCGCCGATCTCCGCCGTCACGACGACCTCGTCGCCCTCACGCCGCACGGACCGCACCGCCACCCCCGTCTCGACGGTGACGCCCTCGGCGCGGAGGTAGTCCGTGAGCGCGTCGGTCACGTCCGGCATCTCGGTGGGCAGAATGCGCGGCGAGCGCTGGAGCACCGTCACGCGGGCGCCGAGACGGGCAAACAGTTGCGCGTTCTCGAGTGCGATGTACCGCCCGCCGAGCACGATCAGCCGCTCGGGCAGCGTTTCGAGGCGGTAAAGCTCTTCATTCGTGAGGAAGCCCGTCTCTTTCAGTCCCGGCACGTCGGGCACGAAGGTGCGCGCGCCGGTGGCGATGAGGATGTTCTTCGCGCGGATGAGCCGCCCGTTCACCGCCACCTCGTGCGGCCCGACGAGCGCCCCCCGCCCTTCGACGGTCGCGACGTTCGGGTCGTCCTTCACCACGTCGACGTACTTGTGCCGCCGGAGGTCGGCGACGAGCGCCTGCGTCTGCCGCGTGACCGCCGCGAAGTCCGTGACGGCGCTCGTCGAGGTGATGCCCTCGAACGGGTGATGCGCGGCCCGGTGATGCGCCTCGGCGGCGCGGTTCATCGCCTTCGACGGCACGCACCCCACGTTGACACACGTCCCGCCGATGGGCAGCCCCTCGTTGATGATCACGGCGCGCCCGCCGAGCTCGCTCGTCTTGATCGCCGCCGCGAACGCCGCCGAGCCACCGCCGACGATCGCCAGATCCCAGACGCCCTCCGAGCCGGAACCCGACGGCTTCGCGGGCGGCTGCACTTCGGAGCGGGACGGCGGCTCCACCACCTTCGCCCGATAGCCCGCGCCATTCACCGCCGAGACCAGCGCGTCCGGGTCCGTCCCGTCCTGCACGGCCACGACCGCCCGCCCATCCTTCCAGTCCGCGATCTCCGCCGAGGCCACCCCGGCCACGCTCTCGAGCGCCTCCACGGCGTGACGCGCGCACCGGCCGCACGTCATCCCCTCGATCCCGAGTTCGATCGTCTTCTTCATCTTTTTTCTCTCGTATGAAAACTCACGCCACGGTCATCGCCCCGACGTCTTCTCCGGCGCGTCCTTCACGTCCTTGAGCTTCACCTTGAAGGTGGATACCTCGACGATGGCGTCGGCCAGGGCTTCCGGCGTGATCGTCGCCGCGTCGAACGTGACGATGATCGTGTGGTTTTCGACGTCCACGTTCACGGCTTCGACGCCCTCGATCTCGCCGACCGTAGCCCGGATACCGGCCACGCATCCGCTGCAAAACGGGCTCTCGATGACATAATAGCCCACCTTTTTCTCGGGCGGCTGCGGCTGAAACGCCGTGAGGAAGAGCGCGAAGGCCAGCACGCCGAAGGCGAAGAGCGGCAAGGTCAGGGATCGTTTCATGGTTCTCTCGACGTTTTTCGTGATGAAAGCCGATGGGCGAAGGTTTACGCGCCGGCGTCTCCGGGGGAAACGTCGCACGCCGCCTCTCCGCGCCGTTTCCTCGCCCGATCCAGCCCGACGAGCACCATCGCCACGAAGAGGAAGAGCAGGGGGAGCAGCACCCCGTCGAGGTAGGCACTGAAGGCGGCGAGGCCGAGCGCCGCCAGCCCCCACACGAGCAGCGGCGTGAAGCAGCACAGCCCGGCGATGAACGCCCCGAGGCCGCCCCAGAAGACGAGCCTGTTTTCGGTCCATTTGCTCATAGCCCGGCCTGCTGTTTCGGTTGGACCGGTTTGCTCGGATAGCCGACGTTCGCCGTCGCCCGGACGATCTCGTCAAGCGAGACGACTCTCGGATCATACCGCACGACGGCGCGCGGCGGCTCGTACGTCACCTGCGCCGAGGCCACACCGTCGAGGTGCGTCAGGGCTGTGTGCACCGTCACGGCGCACGCATCGCACGTCATGCCCCGGATGTCGAGCACCGCCTCTTCGAGGCCACGTTCCGGCACGAACACCTCGGTGGCGGACACGTCGTTCGTGCCTTTGATGACCCACGGCGAGACGATCAGGCCGAGCGTGATGAGCGCCCCGACGACGAGGCTCGCACGCCGCACCCTGTCGTTCAGGGTCACCTCACAGTCGCACTGCGGCCCGCGCGCGTTCCGGTATTCGCGGTAGCCGGCATAGGCCAGCACCCCCAGCGCCAGCGCGATGAAGTACGGGCGGAACGGCTCCAGCGCCGTGAAGCTCGCCACCCACGCCCCGCCGACGCCGAGCGTGACGAGCAGCAGCGGGACCGTGCAACAGGCCGAGGCCAGCACGCCGGCCCCGACGGCCGCCAGCACGCCCCACTTCGATGAACTGCGTTCTTGCTTCTTCATGGCTTTCAGGATGGTTTTCCCCAGGATAAGCCCTGTACCTATAGCGAAGGTCATGATGAATGAGGGCATGGCTGCCCTGAGCAAACGGCCCACGTGTAGCCGCGGGCTTTAGCCCGGGCGCTCCGGTGGCCCAAGGGGCGCACCCGTGAAGGGTGCGGCTACATCGCGCTGCACCATGACGCCCTCAATAGCGTGGACCAACGCTATACGTATAGAGTCAAGCGCTTTTTTTCAGTTAGATGCTCTATACCATGGTACAGGGTTACACCGGGCCGGTCCATCGTACCGGGATCAGCCGGCCACCTCCGGGTCCTGCTCCTCCAGGGCGTCGAGGATGGGGCAGTCCCCGAGCGTCCGGTCGGTGCCACACCGTTCGGCCAGCGTCGATAGCGCCCGCTTCATGCGCGTCAGGCTGGCGATGCGCCGCTCGATGTCCTCCACCTTTTCGAGGGCATACTGCTGGATGTCGGCGCACGTCGTGTGGGGGTCGACCCGGAGCGAGAGCAGGTCGTGGATTTCCCGGAGCGAGAAGCCCAGCTCCTGCGCGTGCTTGATGAACCGGATCCGGCGGACGGCCTCACCGGTGTATTGCCGGTAGCCCGAGGCCGTGCGGGGCGGCGCCTCCATCAGCCCCTTGCGCTCATAGAAACGGATCGTCTGTACGTTGACGCCCGCCCTCTTTGCCACGTCCCCGATCTTCATGGTATCCTCCTCGTTGCCTTCCTTGCTTCACCTTGAACACCCTGTACCTAAGTAGAGGGTTTCCACAGGCGTTACAGACCCTGCGGAAAGAAGTGTTCGAGGGGTCGGGATCAGCCGGCGGTGGGAGGGCAAAACGCCGCCGCCACGCGGTCCAGGATGGCCTCAGCGACGGCGCGCTTGGGCATCCGCGGCAGGTCTTCGACGGTGCCGTCGCGGGCGAGGAGGGTGACGCGGTTCGTGCCGGGGCCGAAGCCCGCGCCGGGTTCCTTCGGGTTGTTCAGCACGATCCAGTCGAGGTTCTTCGTTTCGAGCTTGCGCCGGGCGTTGGCCGGGCCGTCGTCGGTCTCCAGGGCGAAGCCGACGAGCACCTGCCCGGGGCGCTTCGCACGGCCGAGGGCGGCCAGGATGTCGGGCGTGGGGCGCAGGCGCAGCACCATCTCTGCGCCCGTCTTCTTGATCTTCGAGGGCGAGACGGCCTCCGGCGCGAAGCTGATTCTATCACCTCGTAGCCGTTCCAGGGCGGCCCGTGTGGTCGGGTGGCGCACATATTGCGGTTCATTGTTCGCTTGCGCAAATTTATCCGTACACAACATACGTAACCAGGGTCTTATGCTCTATCGTCGGAAAGTTATCCTCGCGCTGTTACAAGCCTTTGGTGGCGAGTTGGCTAAAACTGATTTCCAAAAGCTTCTTTTTATCTTCACTCGCATGCAGCAGAAGCCAGCCTTCGACTTTGTGCCGTACCGCTTCGGCTGCTACTCCTTCCAAGCAGAAGCAGATCGCCGTGGCCTTGTCAAGCAGGGACGCCTGGCAGAAAGCGAGAGATGGAAAAAGATAGATGAAATTGACTACATTATAAAACTCACACCCCAAGACAGACAGGCTCTCAATCGTCTAGTTCATAAGTACAAATATATTCGTGGGCGCGACCTTGTCGCCGAAGTATACCGCAAGTATCCTTATTACGCTATTTATAGCGAGGTAGTAGATGATATTCTTGATTCATCAGAATTAAAAAACGTTGAGTCCGCCCGACCTAGGAAGGAAAATATTTTCTTGCTAACCATCGGCTATGAAGGACTCTCTCTAGAGGCATATCTTAATCGGCTGCTGCAATATGATATAAGAGTGTTATGCGATGTGCGAAGAAACCCAATTAGTCGTAAGTTTGGCTTTTCTAAAAGTCAACTTAAGGCGGCTGTAGAGAAGATGGGCATGTTGTACATGCACATCCCAGAACTCGGCATTGCATCGGGCAAACGCAAGGCGCTTTCTTCTCCCTCAGACTATACAGCGCTATTTGAGGAATATGAGCGCACAACACTTCACGAACAGGCCGAGCAGATCAAAAAGATCTGCAGGCTAGTGGAAAAATATGAGCGTGTCGCTCTGACATGCTTCGAGCATTCACACAAGCTCTGCCATCGTAGTTATATTGCTAACGCTCTTACACAAACAGATCAATGGAAATACGAGGTACTACACATCTAAAGACTAAGCGGATGCGTGTTCTAGTAACTGTAAAAGCGTATCCGATGCCTTCGCGCACCTACGACGAACTTGTCTGCACTGCCGGCGTGCTGGAAGATGGGTCATGGATACGCATCTATCCTGTGCCGTTTAGATTTTTGAAATTCCGCAAATATCAATGGATCGAACTGAACTTGATACGGAATACAAAAGATTTCCGTCCAGAGAGCTATCGTCCTGCCAGCCCAACTCTTGAAGATATGAAAGTCGTAGGACACATAGATACGAAGAACAAGTGGGCAGCACGAAAGAAATTCTGCTGCCGAAATGTCTATTACTCGAAACGAGAATTAATTGAGCACTCGTGTGCACCTCAGAATCTCTCACTGGCAACATTCAAACCATCAGAAATTAAAGAGTTCATCATTGAGCCTGATGAGCGAGATTGGAAACCGAAGTGGAAGGCTCAGCTTCAGCAACTCGATATGTTTACTCGTGCTGGTGCAGATGGATCGGGCCCACGCATTCCCATTCGCAAGCTACCTTACAAGTTTCGCTATCGCTTTGTGGATACAGACGGAGTAGAGTCGAATCTGATGATCGAAGACTGGGAAATTGGCGCACTCTATTGGAATTGTCTCTCCAAAGCCGAGGGTGACGAGGAAGAAGCTCTAGAGAAAGTACGATTAAAATACTGGGATGAGTTCATGAAAAAGGACATATACTTTTTTTTGGGAACTACAATGGTAAACCACGCACGCCGTGCTCCTAATCCATTCGTCATTATTGGCGTGTTCTATCCTCCTCTTGACCCGCAAAGCTCTCTTTTCTCTTGAGGCTGAAGGCTCGCCTGGGAAAGTTCAGTTGCCTTTAGGAAAGGTGGCGAAACAGATGAAAATAGACTAAAACATAATAGACAAAACGTATCATCAAGTCGATTTTAGTTTTTTAACCTTTACGTCGTCATTCCCCCCAAGGAGCGGGATCAGCCGGCGGCAGAAGGGGAAAACGCCGCCGTGACGCGGTCCAGGATGGCCTCGGCGACGGCGCGCTTGGGCATCCGCGGCAGGTCTTCGACGGTGCCGTCGCGGGCGAGGAGGGTGACGCGGTTCGTGCCGGGGCCGAAGCCCGCGCCGGGTTCCTTCGGGTTGTTCAGCACGATCCAGTCGAGGTTCTTCGTTTCGAGCTTGCGCCGGGCGTTGGCCGGGCCGTCGTCGGTCTCCAGGGCGAAGCCGACGAGCACCTGCCCGGGGCGCTTCGCACGGCCGAGGGCGGCCAGGATGTCGGGCGTGGGGCGCAGGCGCAGCACCATCTCTGCGCCCGTCTTCTTGATCTTCGAGGGCGAGACGGCCTCCGGCGCGAAGTCGGCCACGGCGGCGGCCCCGATGACGAGGTCGGCGTCCCGGTGGGCCTGTACGGCGGCGTGCATCTCTTCGGCCGTCACCACGTCGACGCGGGTGACGCCGGGCGGGGTGGGAAGCGCCGTGGGGCCGGCCACGAGCGTGACGCGGGCGCCGCGCCGGGCGGCGGCCTCCGCCAGCGCGAAGCCCATCGTGCCGGTCGAGTGGTTGGTCAGGTACCGCACGGGGTCGAGGGCCTCGCGCGTGGGGCCGGCGGTGACGAGCACGTGGCGGCCCGCCAGCGATCCGGCCGCCTCCGTCGCTCCGGCGAGCATCGCCACCACCCGGTCGAAGATGGCCTCCGGCTCGGGCAGGCGCCCCTCGCCCACGAGCCCGCTGGCGAGCTCACCGTGGGCCGCCTCCATCACCTCATAGCCGTAGGAGCGCAGCCGCTCCAGGTTGGCCCGCGTGGCCGGGTGAAGGTACATGTCGTGGTCCATCGCCGGGCAGACGAGCAGCGGGCAGCGGGCCGCCAGCGCCGTGGCCGTGAGCATCGTGTCGCAGAAGCCGTGCGCCAGCTTGGCCAGCGTCTGCGCCGTGGCCGGGGCGACGACGAACAGGTCCGCCCACAGGCCCAGCTCCACGTGCTTCGTCCACGACCCGTCCGTGTTCTCGGGAAAGATCTCAATGAGCACCTCGCGTTCGGAGAGGGTGCCCAGTGTCAGCGGGGTGATGAAGCGCGTGGCGTCGGGCGTCATGAGCACCTGCACCTCGGCGCCGGCCTTCTTGAACAGCCGCACCAGCAGGGCCGCCTTGTACGCGGCGATGCCGCCGGTGACGCCGAGCAGCAGCCGGCGGCCTTCGAGCGGGCGGGGATCCGGGACGTCGGGCATGGGCTCGCGGGAGGGTGAAGGGAGGCGTCAGCGCTCCAGAAACGAGCGGACGAGCCGCAACGTTTCTTCGGTGGCCCGGTCGAGGTTGTCGTTGACCACCACGGCGTCGAAGCGGTCGGCATATTCGAGCTCGTGGGCCGCGCGCTCCAGGCGGGTGCGTAGCGATTCCTCCGTCTCGGTGCCGCGCTGGCGTAGGCGCTCGGCCAGCACCGCCAGCGAGGGCGGGCGGATGAAGATCACGAAAGCGTCGTCGCCGAAGAGCCGCTTCACGTTCATGGCCCCCTTCACCTCGACGTCGAGGAGCACCGGCCCGGTGCGGGCGGCTTCGCGGACCTCCCGCACGAGCGTCCCGTAGAACCGCCTCGGGTAGACTTCCTCGTATTCGATGAACGCGCCCTCGTCGATCAGCCGGCGGAAGGCGTCTTCCGAGATGAAATGGTAGTGTACCCCGTCGATTTCGCCGGGGCGCGGGGGGCGCGTGGTGGCCGAGACGGAGAAGCGCATCTCGGGGAACGCCGCCAGCACCCGCCGGGCGATGGTCGTCTTCCCCGAACCGCTCGGCGCCGTCAGGACGACGATCTTGCCGGCCCCCCGGGCAGGCGCCTCCGGAGCCGCTTCCTGTGCCGTGTGCCCTGCGTTCATTCGACGTTCTCCACCTGTTCGCGGATCTTTTCCAGCTCTTCCTTCATGCGCACGACCAGCTGGGCCACGGCGGCGTCGTTGGCCTTCGAGCCGATCGTGTTCACCTCCCGGTTGATCTCCTGCGCGAGGAAGTTGAGCTTGCGCCCGACGGGCTCGCTCCCGGCCAGGGCCTCGCGGAAGAGCGCCAGGTGCGAGCGCAGCCGCACGCATTCCTCGGTGACGTCGAGCTTGTCGGCCAGCAGAGCGAGTTCGAGTTCGAGGCGGTCCGGGTTGATGCGCTCGTCGCCCAGCAGCTCCTCGAGCCGTTCGTAGAGCCGGGTGCGCGCCTCGTCGAGGCGCAGCGGAGCCCGGGCCTCCACGTCGTTGAGGAGGGCTTCCAGGGCGTCCAGCCGGGCGGCGAGTTCGGTTTCGAGGGCGGCGCCTTCCTGCCGGCGCATGGCCCGGAGCGTCTCGATGGCCGCGGCGAGCGCCGCCTCGACGGCCGCCCAGGCCGGCTCGGCTGCGTCCTCTTCGGCCTCCTCCGGGGGGTTGAAGATCTCGGAGAACTGCAGCAGGTGCTCCAGGCGGACGGGATCCTCCAGCCCGGCCGCTTCGCGCACCGCCTCCAGCATACGGGCATAGGCCCAGGCGGCCTTGCGGTCCACCTTCAGCGCCAGCGCTTCGTCGCCCTGCCGCTCCACCTGGATGTTCACGTTGATGCGCCCCCGGGCGAAGGCCTGCTTGACCCGGCGCTGCACCTCCGCCTCGTAGGCGGCCATCGCCCGGGGCAGGCGCACCGACACCTCGCAGAAGCGGCTGTTGACCGAGCGCATCTCGACCGTGGCGGTAAATCCTTCGGCCTCGGCGGTGGCCCGCCCGAAGCCCGTCATGCTGGCAATCATCGTCTCGTGCGTTCGTGCTGTGCGTATACGCGAAGAGCCGGAATGCCAAGACACTCCGGCTCTCGGACAGCGGAGAGGGTGGGATTCGAACCCACGGTACCGGGTCTACCGGCACACACGCTTTCCAGGCGTGCCCCTTCGACCGCTCGGGCACCTCTCCAGGGTCGGATCAGACCAATATGCGCTTTTCCCGCGATTTGTTCTGAAAAAAAAGCATGAGAAATAGCGCACCCGTCAGACCTCCATGATCTCGGCCTCTTTGTGCTCGAGGAGTTTGTCGACCTTCTCGATGTAGGCGTCGGTCAACTTCTGCAGTTCCTCCTCGGCCTCGAAGCGCATGTCTTCGGGCAGGTTCTCCTCTTTCTGCGTGGCCTTGATGTGGTCCTTGGCATGCCGGCGGATGTTGCGGATGGCGACACGGGCCTCTTCGCCGCGCAGGCGAGCGGATTTGGCGAGGTCGCGGCGGCGCTCTTCGGAAGGCGGCGGCACCGGGATGCGGATGACGCTGCCGTCGTTCGAGGGGTTCAGGCCCAGGTTGGCGGCCATGATCGCCTTTTCGATCTCGCCGAGGGCCGAGCGGTCCCAGGGCTGCACCACGAGCAGGTCCGGCTGCGGCGCGCTGACGCTGGCCATCTGGTTCAGCGGCGTATGCGTACCGTAGTACTCGACGCGCACGGTCTCGAGCATGGCCGGGGTGGCCCGACCCGCCCGGATCGTGCTCAGCTCGTGCCGCAGATGCTCGAGCGTCTTCTCCATGTGCTCGCGGGCATCTTCCAGGATCAGTTGAAGGCTATCTTCTAACATGGTTTCACCAGGCTATGTGAAAAGCACAACGCAACCTGCCGGATCTCAGGCGTGCATGGAGGCTTCCGGGACGGGTTCGTCCCAGTGGACGAGCGTCCCGACGTGCTCGCCCTGCACCACCTTCAGCAGATTGCCCGGCGTTTTCATGTTGAAAACGATGATGGGTTTCCGGGATTCCTGGCACAGCGTGAAGGCCGTCATGTCCATCACCCGCAGGCCACGCCGGATCACCTCGTTGCCATGGATCGTGGTGAACCGCTCGGCCGTCGGATCCTGTTCCGGGTCGGCGGTGAAGATGCCATCGACGCGCGTGCCTTTGAGGATGACTTCGGCATCGATCTCCAGGGCCCGGAGGGCGGCCGCCGTGTCCGTGGTGAAATACGGGTTGCCGGTGCCGGCGCCGAAGATCACCACACGGCCCTTTTCGAGGTGCCGGATGGCCCGGCGCCGGATGAACGGCTCGGCGATCTCCTCCATCTTGATGCTCGATTGCAGGCGCGTATAGACGCCGCGCTGCTCGAGCGCATCCTGGAGCGCCATCGCGTTGATCATCGTGGCAAGCATACCCATGTAGTCGGCGTGGGCCCGGGTCATGCCTCGCGTGGCGTTGGTCACGCCCCGGAAGATGTTGCCCCCGCCGATCACCACGGCCAGCTCCACGCCGTGCGCGACGACCTGTTTGATCTCGGTGGCGTAGAGGGCCAGGACCTCCTCGTCGATCCCGTAGCTCTTCTGGCCCATCAGCGCCTCGCCGCTGAGTTTGAGCAGTACGCGCCGGTAGCGCAGCGTTTCCTTTTCCTCCAACGGTTCGGACATCGCAGGCTCCCCTCGTTCGTCCTGTGCGGGCTGCAAGCTACAGCCGATGCGGTTTCAATGCAACGCGGAGCCTTCGGTGCCCCGCACTTCTAAAAAAAGGGCACGTTCGCACCCGGCGGAACGTGCCCTTTCGAACAGCATGGTCGCGGTCTCACTCGCCCAGCGCGAAGCGGACGAAGCGCTTCACCGTGGCGCCGGCCTGCTTGAGCATCTCCTTGACCGTCATCGACGCATCCTTGACGAAGGGCTGCTCCACCAGGACGCTGTCCTTGAAGAACCGCTTCAGCTTACCCTGTGCAATGTTCTCCAGGATGTGCTCCGGCTTGCCTTCGTTGCGGGCGGCCTCCCGGGCGATCTCGAGCTCTTTCGCCTTGACCTCTTCGGGGACCTCGTCCACCGTCACGGCCACCGGGTTGAGCGCAGCCACCTGCATGGCGACGTCGCGCCCGGCGGTCTCCACATCCCCCTCGCCCTCGACCTCGACGAGCACGCCCAGACGGGCACCCGGATGGATGTAGGTAACCACCTTCCCCGTGTCGGTGCTGACGACGGCAAAGCGGCGGACGTCGATCTTCTCCCCGATCTTGCCCGTCATGTCGGTCAGCGCGTCGGCCACGGTCCGGCCGCCCTCGAAGGGCAGCGCCAGCAGCGCCTCCCGGTCGGCCGGGCGCTCACGCAGCACCAGGTCGGCCAGCTTCTGCGCAAACTGCTGGAACTCTTCGTTGCGGGCCACGAAGTCGGTCTCGCAGTTGACCTCCACCAGCACGGCCGTACGCTGGTCGTCGGTGGCCGCGGTGACGATGAGGCCCTCGTTGGCCTCCCGGTCGGCACGCTTGGCGGCCACCTTCTGCCCCTTCTTGCGCAGCAGGTCGATGGCCGCGTCAAAATCGCCGCCGGCTTCTTCGAGCGCCTTCTTGCAGTCCATCATCCCGACACCGGTGATGTCGCGCAGGCGCTTTACGTCTTTCGCAGAAATAGCCATGGGTCTATCTATAATCTAAGATGTCAAACGATGAACAGCGGGGAGGCCGGCCTCAGCCCTGGTCTTCGGCCTCCTGCTTGCGCTTGGCCTTCTCCTCTTTGGCGGCCGCCTCCTGCACCTCCTTCTCCTTGCGGCCCTCGTTGACAGCGGCGGCAATGACGGAGGTGATCAGGTCGATGGACTTGACCGCATCGTCGTTGGCCGGGATCGGGTAGTCGACCAGGTCCGGGTCGCAGTTGGTATCCACCATGGCGATAATGGGGATGCCGAGCTTGCGCGCCTCGCTGACGGCGATGTGCTCCCGGTTGATGTCCACGATGAAGAGGGCGCCGGGCAGGCGGGCGAGATCCTTGATACCGGAGAGCACCTTTTCGAGCTTCTCCCGCTCGCGCCGCTTCATGAGCCGCTCTTTCTTCTTGAGCTGGCTGAGCGTCCCATCCTCCTCCATCCGGGCCAGGTCCTCCATGCGGCGGATGCTCTTGCGGATGGTCTGGAAGTTGGTCAGCGTCCCGCCGAGCCAGCGCTCGACGACGTACGGCGAGTCGCACGATTCGGCATGACGGCGGATGATCTCACGGGCCTGCTTCTTGGTCCCGACGAAGAGGATCTTCTTGCCGCGCCGGGCGAAACGGGCGGCCGCATCGGCGGCCTTGTCCAGCAGGGCCTGCGTCTGCGTCAGGTCGATGATGTGGATGCCGTTGCGCTCCATGAAGATGAAGGGCTTCATCTTCGGATTCCAACGGCTGGTGAGATGGCCGAAATGCGTGCCGGCCTTGAGCAGTGCCTCGATCGAGACACGGTGGGCGCTCTGCTGCGCCGTGGTCGTTTCCTGCGTTTCCATAGGTCTTCGGGGTTTGTGCCTCTACGGCCTTCGCCTGTACCGCGCACCGGCGCACGAGGCCGGCACCCCACGGCACATCAGGTCGTATGCGTGTTTCACGGACCCGAGCGGCCCGCGTGAAAAGATCACGGTCGTGCCGTCGACGGGCGACGGCCCACGTCTTACCGCTTCGAGAACTGGAAGCGTTTGCGCGCCTTGGGCTGGCCGTATTTCTTGCGCTCGACCATGCGCGGGTCGCGCGTGAGGAAACCGGCATCGCGCAGCGGCTTGCGGAACTCCTCGTTGTAATCGACCAGCGCCCGGGCAATGCCGAGCCGGATCGCCTCCGCCTGGCCGGTCAGCCCTCCGCCCTTGGCGTTGACGACGACGTCGAACTGCCCCTGCGTGCCCGTCACCTCGAACGGCGACAGGATGGTGATGCGTCGCCACGCCAGCGGGAAGTACTCCTCGAACGGGCGCTTGTTGACGATGATTTTTCCGCTGCCGCCCGGTCGCAGGTACACGCGAGCCACCGACGTCTTCCGCCGGCCGACAGCCGTATGTTGTGCCAGTGCTGCCATGATGATTTAGCCTGGATTGAAAACGAAAACCGAACGAAACGACCTCAGTCCTCGAGCGAAAGCGGCTGCGGTTCCTGGGCCGCGTGCGGGTGCTCCGGCCCGGCGTAGACTTTCAGCTTTTTGAACATGCGGCGACCGAGGGGCCCCTTGGGCAGCATCCCACGTACCGCGTTCTCGACGATGAACGTCGGACGACGCTGCCGCATCTCCTTGGGCGTGCGCACCTTGCCACCTCCCGGATAACCGGTGTGGTAGAAGTACTCCTTCTCCACCTCCTTCTTGCCCGTGAAGCGAACCTTGTCCGCGTTCACCACGATGACAAAGTCGCCCGTATCGACGTGTGGCGTGAAGGACGGCTTGTGCTTGCCCCGCAGGATCGCCGCCACGCGCGAGGCCAGCCGGCCCACGGTCTGGTTCTCGGCATCGATCACGTACCAGCGACGCTCGATCTCGCCGGCTTTCGCACTGTAGGTCTTGAAGCTGTTGGCATCCATGAGAATCTCCAGCTCATGTTGCCGGCACCGGTGCTCCGCGACGCCACGGCCGCCACCCGGTACCGGGTGCGCTATCATAAAAATATCCGGACGCGAACGGCCGGATCACGAACAGGCAGAAAGACGCCTCTCACCGGGATTCAAAACGAATCCAGACTCGGAAAATACAACGTTTCAGCCCGGCTGTCAAACACACCGGAGCGACCTCGAGGACGGCTTCGGCGTGCTGCGGCCTCCTGACACGCCAAATGAGGGCTTCTTGTTTTATCTCGTTTGAAATCTTCCCTCAATCTTGACGTTTCCGGCCCTTTTCGGCGGTCACGACCGGGGTCACACATTGAACCGGAAGAGGATCACGTCGCCGTCCTGCACGACGTACTCCTTCCCCTCGGCACGCATGGCACCGGCTTCCCGCGCGCGCGCCTCCGACCCGTAGCGGACGTAGTCTTCGTACTTGATGGTCTCGGCGCGGATGAACCCCCGCTCGAAGTCGCTGTGGATCTCGCCGGCTGCGGCCGGCGCGCGGGTGCCCCGCCGGATCGTCCAGGCCCGGCTCTCTTTCGGCCCCACCGTAAAAAAGGTGATCAGGCCGAGCAACGCGTAGGCCGCACGGATGAGCCGCTCGAGGCCGGACCGCTCCAGACCCGCGGCCGCCAGAAACTCGGCCCGCTCCTCCGGCGGCAGTTCGGCGATCTGCGCTTCCAGGTCCGCCGAAACGACGACGACGCCGGCACCCTCCCGGGCGGCAATCTCACGCACCACGTCGACGTAGGCATTTCCGTCGGGCAGGTCGCCTTCGGCGACGTTGGCCACATACAGCACGGGCTTCGTGGAGAGCAGGAAAAGTCCCTTCAGCCAGGCCGCCTCGTCGTCGTCTCGCACCTCGAAGGTGCGCACGGGTCGCCCCTCGCTGACGTGGTCGCGCAGGCGTTCGTAAAAAGCGACCTCGGCCCGCAGTTTCTTGTCGCCTCCCTTGGCCTGCCGGGCCGTCCGCTCGAGGCGTCGCTCGATGCTTTCGAGGTCCTTGAGCAGCAACTCCGTCTCGATGATCTCGATGTCCCGTGCCGGATCGACGGAGCCGGCCACGTGCACCACGTTCTCATCCTCGAAGCAGCGCACGACATGGAGGATCGCATCCACCTCGCGGATATGCGCGAGGAACTGGTTGCCCAGCCCCTCCCCTTTCGAGGCCCCTGCCACGAGCCCGGCGATGTCGACGAACTCGATCGTAGCGGGCACGACGCTGGCCGATCCGGCCAGCTCCGCCAGCTTCCAGAGCCGCTCATCCGGTACGGGCACGATGCCCACGTTGGGCTCGATCGTGCAGAACGGATAGTTGGCCGACTCGGCCCCGGCGCTGCTGAGCGCGTTGAACAGGGTGGACTTACCCACATTGGGCAGTCCGACGATTCCACATCGTAAGGCCATGTGCGCTATCTTGGTCAAGCCTGCCCGGCCGAGCCGGGCTGTTCAAAAAGCCTCTACCAAATCAGAAGGCCCGGGCAATTGTTCCATGCCCTCCGTTAAGAAGCACCGAAGCCGTCTGACCAGCCTGGTGATGTGCCTGCTCGCCGCGGGCACGCTGAGCCCCGTGGCCCGTGCCCAGCCGGCCATCCCGGCACCGGAGGGGCGTCACGTGCAGATCGGGCTCGGCCTGCTGCCCAGCGGCGGCCTGCAGGTCGGCTACGTGGCCCTCCGCAGCTTCTACACCCAGGAATTCATTCTGACCGGCGACGTCGCCCCCTCGTTCGGGGACGGCGAAGGTAACGTACAGGTCGCGGGCGGCCTGGGTGGCGCCCTGCGGCTCTTCGGCTTCGAACGCACGCTGGGCAATGCCGATTACCGCGGCTACGACCTCGACGTGGGACTTCGCCTGGGGCCGGCGCTTCTCTTCTCGTTCAACGAAACGCGCTTCACGAAAAACCAGCGCTTCAGCCTGTTCGTCAACCCGTTCTTTCGGTTCTCCTCCTCCTTCGGCACGAACCGGCTTTTCTATGCCGAGATCGGGTTGCACCGGCCGGTGTTTCGCGCCGGGCTCTGGCTGGCCTTCTGAGGGCCCGCTCACCCCGCGTAGGGCCCGCTCACCCCGCGTAGGGCACGCTGACAAACTCCCGTTCGGGCAACCGCACGGCCGTCAGGCGCCCCAGCCCACGCCCCCGGTCGAAGTACACACAACCCGTGTCGATGTTGATCAGGAGCGGCTCGTTGACCGGCTCGACGACCGGCGTGTGGCCGCAGACGACGGGCTTCTCCCAGGCCAGCGCCTTCGCATGCAGGTGATCCCGCTCCCAGAGGAAAACCATCGGGTCGTTCCGCGCGACGTTTTCCGCCACGGTCAGTTCGGGCCGCAGACCGGCATGCACGAAGAAAAAGTCGGGCGTATCCAGGAATAGTTGCGTCTGGCGCACAAACGCCTCATGCTCATCCGGAATCGCGATATGTCCCTGCCGGTCCCGGTAGCTTTCAAGCGTCGCCCCCCCGCCGTTGACGTACCACAGGTCGTACTGCCCGTGATCGAGGTAGTCGAGCATGAGGGCCTCGTGATTCCCGCGCAAGAACGTGCAACGGTGTTGCTCCCGCACGTCGAGCAACCGCGCAATGACCCCGCGGCTGTCCGGGCCACGATCGACGTAATCGCCCACGAACACCAGGTGGTCCTCCGGCGCCGGCGCGAGGCGCTCCAGCAACGCATCGAGCGTCCGGGCGCATCCGTGGATATCTCCGATGGCAATCAACCCCATGGACCCGAGGACGAGCCGGTGCGTGAAGAGCGTTCAGGAAAGAGGACGACCGCCCAGCGATTCCATACCTACCAGGCCGCGACCGGACTTTTTCAGGCGGCCACTCTGTTGCAACTCCAGCAGCACGGCATCGAGAATACCATTGATGAACTGACCGCTTTTCTCCGTGCTGTACCGCTTGGCAACCTCGATGGCTTCGTTGATCGATACCTTCGGGGGGATGTCTTCGAAGGCCAGCATCTCGGTGATGGCCATGCGGAGCAGGAGGCGGTCGATCAGGGCAATGCGCGAGAGGTCCCAGTTTTTGGTATGCCGGGCAATGATCTCGTCCGCCTTCTCCGTGTTGTCGAGAACCCTGAGGAACAGGCTTTCCGCGAAGCGCAGTCCGGCCTCATCGTCGGCCAGCGGGGCTTTCAGGAGCATTCGGATGATGTGCTCGGCCTCGCCGCCTCCCTGCTCGTAGGCATACAGGGCCTGCATCACGCGTTCCCGCACTTCTCGTCTGGTGCTCATGATCCTTCAGGGCGTACGGTCGAAGAAAAGAACGAAAGGCTTGCGGAAAGGTCCCGGTACGAACGGGCGAACGTTGAGGATACCACCGTACGCGCTCGTTTCCAACTACCGGCTCTGTATTCGCAAAGCTTTAACACCCGTATCGATACGGTTACGGCCCGGTCGGGGGCGGGTTATAGAGAAGGGAGCTGCCGGGCCGTAACCCGGCGGCTACGGCTCCCCGGATCGGCTCACGTACCGGATGCGCCCTGCGCGAATCGACCCGCTCACGCTCCCAGGCAGGGTTCCTCAGGCACGCGGCGGGGAATGGTACTGACTGCTCATGCTGCCGTGCGTCCGGATTCTTCGATACGATGGAACGCCTATCCCGCAGCCCATGCGGCCCTCTGCCTGGCGACCGGCATCGTGCTGGCCGAGGCCTTCCCCGGGCTGTCCCCGGAGGCGTGGCTGCTGGCCTTTCCGCTGGTGCTGGCCGGCCTGCTGCCCTTGCGTCGCGCACGCCGCCGGCTCGTATCGCTCACCCGTCTCGGTCTTTACCTGGCGGCGGCTACCTCGTTCGTCGCGCTCGGAGGTCTGCTCCATGCGATGCAGGCCGTCCACCCCCCGCACCATATCGCGCACCTTGTCGGCACGCCCTCGCCCCGGGTGACCCTGGAGGGGTACGTGAGCGACCGGCCCGTCTCCTCCACCTACGGCTCCCGCTTCCTCCTTGACATGGACCGGCGGTGGACCTCCGGGGGCGCGATACCCGCCACCGGACGGGTCCAGGTGAACCTGCCACCCGACCTGGCGCCGCCTCCCGAGGGGTCCCGTATCCGGGTTCAGGGTCGCCTCGAACACCTGCCATGGCCCCGCAACCCGGCCGACTTCGACTACGGCACGTACCTCCGGCGACAAGGCGTTTCTGCCCTCCTCGACGTGGAGACGACCGGGGAGATCACCGTACTGGCAGCGAAGCCGGGAGGCCTTTCAGGATGGCTCGTCGCAGCCCGGGCCTACGTCCGCGCCACCCTCGACCGCCACGTGCCCGGCGTGCAGCCCCGCGCCATGATGCAGGCCCTCCTGCTGGGCGACCGGCGGGACCTCGACCGTAACCTCCGTGCGAACTTTGCCTCGACGGGGTTGATGCACGTCCTCGCCGTCTCGGGCCTGCATGTGCTGCTGGTGGGCTTCCTCGTCTTCGACCTTCTTCGCCCGCTCCTGATGCGGCGGATCGGGTCCCGGTGGTCCTGGCTCACCATCGAATACACACGTTCTTTCGTGACCCTCACCCTCCTGGTGCTGTATCTGGGCCTCACGGGGGCCCCGCCGTCGGCTGTGCGTGCGGTCCTCATGGCCGCCCTTTTTCTCACGGCGAACCTCTTGCAGCGCCACAGCCCTTCGCTCAACACACTGGGGGTGGCCGCACTCGTCATGCTGCTCCTGGACCCGATGCAACTCTTCGACGTGGGCTTCCAACTCTCCTTCGCGGCCGTGGCCGGGATCGTGTCGCTACGCCCGGTGCTCGCCAGCGGCCTGCCGTCTTCGTGGGGAGAGCACCCGCTGGCACGGCGTCTCGTCACGCTCGTCATGGTGTCGCTGGCGGCCACGCTGGCCACGATGCCGCTCCTCCTCCACCACTTCGGTCAGGCTTCGCTGGCGGGCCTGCTGCTCAACGTGGCCGCCATCCCTCTGACGGCCCTGACGTTGATGGCCGGGATGCTGCTCGTGGTGCTGGGCTGGTGGCCCGCTGCGGGATGGCTCCTGGGCGGGGCGGCCGGCAGCTTTGCCGGGTTGCTGGCCACCGTGGCCCGTGCCGGGGCCCGCCACCTGGACGTCCTGACCATCGAACACTACCTGGATGACCCCTGGCTGCTGGCCGCGATGGCGTCGGCCCTGGTGATGCTGGCGCAGTGGCCCCGGCCGCGCAACCGCTGGCGCCTGGCCATCCTGGCCACCGCGTGCCTCGGGGGCGCCCTGTGGACCCACGCGCTGACACCCCCTCGACTCGAAGTGCTCTTCTTCGATGTGGGCCAGGGAGATGCCGCCCTCATCGCCACGCCGGACGGCCGGCATGCCCTCATCGACGCCGGCGAACGCAACGCCTACACCGACCGCGGCCGCACCACCCTCGTGCCCCACCTCCGCCGCTTCGGCATCCGGCACCTCGACGCCGTATGCATCACCCACCCCCACAGCGATCACCTCGGCGGGGTGCCGTACGTCCTGCGCCACGTCCCCGTCGGGCGTGTGCTGGACAACGGGGATCTGCATGGATCGGCGCTCTACCATGAGACGCAGCGCCTGCTCGATAGCCTGGCCATCCCACACCACGCCCTCCGCGCCGGCGACACCCTCCACCTCGGGCGCTCCGTCCTCGTGCAGGTGCTCTCCCCGCCGGCTCCGCCGGAAGAGGACGATGACACCAACGACGCCTCGCTCGTGCTTCGGGTGGTCTACGGCACCACCACGTTCCTGTTCATGGGCGACGCCGAGGCGTCCACCGAGGAGCGCCTCGTCGCCCATTACGGCTCGCTCCTGGCCACCGATGTCGTCAAGGTGGGCCATCACGGCTCGGCGACGAGCAGTACGCCGGGCTTCGTGATGACGGCGATGCCGGACACGCTTCGCCGGCGTATCGCCGTCGTGACGGCCGGACGGAACAACCGCTTTGGCTTCCCGGATCCTGACGTCGTGGCGCGGTGGAAGGATCGCGGCGCCATCGTCTGGGTGACGGGTCGTCAGCGCGCCCTCTGGTTACAGAGCGACGGCACGACCGTTCGCCGCCTCGCGTGGTGACGTGCGCTCAGCTATCGAGAAAGAGGGGTACCGGGCTTTCCTTCAGCAGCTTCGCGGTCGTCGACCCGAAAGCGATCTCCTTGATCTTCGACACCGAGTGGGCGCCGGCAACGACCAGATCCGCCTCGTAGTCCTGCACGTGTTGCACGAGCACGGCGGCCGCGTCGTCTCCGGTCAGGCTCTGCACCCGCGCCGTAAACCCGTGCGCTTTCAGGTAAGCCTGTGCCAGCTGGAGCAGAAGCTCCGTCTCGCCCTGACGGTCCTTGTGGATGGCGACGACCTTCACCTCGACGTCCGTTCCGAACGGCTTCAGGATGACGAAGCGCCGCATGGCCCGGGCCGCTGCCTTGCTGCCATCGTACCCGATCAGCACACGCCGTACCGGTCGGTACGAGCCACCCACCACCAGGGTCGGCCCGATGGTCTCTTTCACCAGGTGCGAGAGCGTATTCGTCTCCTGATCCGGGTGCCCGTAGAAAAAGTGAGGATCCTTGCCGACGATGAGCAGATCATGGTACTTCATGTCCTCGACAATGCGCTCGAACGGAACGCCTTCCTCTACGATCTCCACGTGCGAGAGTCCCGTCCGCTCGATCTGCCGGGCAAACTCCCCGATGAGCTTTTCGGCGATGGCCCGTGTGTCGCTCGTCAACTTCTCACGCAGCTTTTCTGCGTAGTACATGCTGCCGATCCCTCCGCCCCGGGACGCAGCTTCGATGCTGCCCAGGTCGACGACGGCCAGACCGGTTACCTCGGCTTCGTATCGCCGGGCGATATCGGCGGCATACTGGATGGCGACGGTTGTATCCGTGTCGGGGTCCAGCGCCACGAGGATGCGCTTGATCATGACGGCGTGCAATAGGTTCGAAAGGATTCGTCGGCTCCAAACTTACGCCATGCACCGGGCGGATACAATTGCCCTTCGTGCAATTCCGGATGGAGTGAGCCCTCACGGCAGGAGGGGCCATCACCTCGCCGCCGTACGCAGCGCAGAGACCCGCTGGGCTGCGTCTTGCCAAGCGCACAGAATCTACCGGGAACGATCTGCACGGGGGGTTCGGGGGTCTACGCTCCATCCCGGTACGCTCCACCGGAGAAAAAGCTGGCCGCCCTCCAGGCAGCGACGGGATCAGCCAACGCAATCTCAGCCACAGCGCCGATTCATTTTATGACTATATGGGAATATAATACTATTGAAGTTCACCTGACGGATATACCGGGGCATATCAGTTGAGGGACAGGCAAACTTGCGTTATCCACGCACTATGATGATGACTGGAGAAATTTTTGAGAGTTGTTTCTTTTGTAGTAGGGGCTGTGGAAATGTGGAGAGCGAAGAAATGCACAAGGGGAGAATCGTGTCGTGCATAAATCGGGCGAGTATTCCACGGGAAATCCACCGGAGGTGGGGTGATCTGAAGTCACGGATGAAGGCATCCGGGCCGACCCGGGGGCATTTATCCACGTTTCCACCGGTATCCACGGTGATGCCGGGAAAAGGCGCCGGATGATGTCCACACCAACCCACGATGTGGATCGTTCCGGATAAGATGTTGGCAAGGGGGTGGGTCGTCCACACCTTTCCACAGGGTGGGGCAAGATGCGTAGTTATCCAGTCGTTGTCCCCGGTGTTATCAACGGGTTTTCCACGCTGTGGAAAGCGGCGTTGAGTCCCGAACTGATCGTGTGGTGCAGGACGGGGCGTGCCTCCGGTGGGTGCGGCAGGGGGGGTCAGGGCCGGCCCAGCAGGGCGAACATCTCTTTCTTGTAGGCCTCGACGCCCGGCTGATCGAACGGGTTGACCCCGAGCAGGTAGCCGCTCACAGCCACGGCATGTTCGAAGAAGTAGAGCGCGGCGCCGAGGTTGCCGGCATCGAGACGATCCAGCCAGAGGGTCATGGCCGGCACGCCGCCGGCGACGTGGGCACGGAGGGTCCCTTCGTAGGCCTTCCGATTGATGTGCCGCATCGTCTGCCCGGCGAGGTAGTCGAGTCCGTCCAGGTTATCGCCGGTGGCGGGTACGGGCACGTCGCCGGCGTCATCTTCGAGCATGAGGAACGTCTCGATGAGGTTACGCCGACCTTCCTGCACGTACTGGCCGAGGGAGTGGAGGTCGGTCGAATACTGGACGACGGCGGGGAAAAGGCCTTTGTGGTCCTTGCCCTCACTCTCGCCGAAGAGCTGTTGCCACCACCCGCCGATGCCGTGCAGGCGCGGCTCGAAGACGGCCAGTAGTTCGACGGCATACCCGCGCTCGTGGAGCAGGTAGCGCCGGGCGGCGTAGTCGAGCGCGGGGTTGTCGTCCGTACCGGAGAGCCGGCGGCAGGCGTCGACGGCGCCGTAGAAAAGGGCGTGGATGTCGATGCCGGCGACGGCGATGGGGAGGAGGCCGACGGGGGTGAGGACGGAGAAGCGCCCGCCCACGTCGGGGGGGATGACGTATTTCTTATAGCCCTTCACGGCCCGGAGCTGGTTGAGGGCGCCACGCTCCGGGTCGGTGGTGACGATGATGCGGCGGTCGGCATCGTCGAAGCGGGCCTCCAGCCACGTCCGGAGGAAGCGGAAGGCCAGCGCGGGCTCCAGGGTGGTGCCGCTTTTCGAGATGACGTTCAGATAGACCGACTTCCCTTCGAGGTACGCCATCAAGGCGCGCAGGTAGGCGCCGCTCATGTGGTGCCCGGCAAAAAGGATCTCGGGCATCCGGGGGGCGTCTTCCCCGCGGCGGGCCGGGAAGTAGGGGGTGAGCGCCTCGATGATCGCCTTCGCACCGAGGTAAGATCCGCCGATGCCGATGCAGACGAGCACGTCCGCACGCTCGCGGATCTCGGCGGCCGTCGTGGCCAGGTCCGCGAGCAGGGCGTCGTTCGGGGAGAGCAACAGGTCGCGCCAGCCCGTAAATTCGCTTCCGGCGCCTGTCTTTTTGATCAGGGCGCCATGGGCAGCCTCGACCCGGGGCCACAGGGCCTCCACGGCCTCTTTTTCGATGAAGGTGTTTGCCGGCGACGGATCGAAACGGAGCATGGCAGGAGCGAAGTCGGGTTGGATGAGGAGGATGCCGTGTGAACGTACACGGCGGGAGGTTGTGCCTGCAAAATTTTGACTTCGAAAGCCAAATAATCCGGGAGGCAGAGAATAACAATGCGTGAATTCATTTCGGTGGAGGAAGCCCGTGCGCTCGTGCTGGACGAGGTAACGGCGCAGCCGGTGGAGCGTGTCCCGCTGGCGCAGGCCTACGGGCGGACGCTGGCCGAGCCGGTGGTGAGCCGTGAAAACATCCCGCCGTTCGACAACGCGGCGATGGACGGGTTTGCCGTGCGGAGCGCGGACCTGACGACGTTGCCGGCCTCGTTGCGGGTGGTCGAGGACGTGCGGGCAGGCGGAATGCCCTCGCACTCGGTCGCGCCGGGCACGTGCGCCCGCATCATGACCGGGGCCCCCGTGCCGGAGGGGGCGGACACGGTCGTGCCGGTGGAGTGGACGGAGGCCGGTGAGGACGCGGGCACGGTCCGCATCCTTCGGGTGCCGCCGGCGGGGGGACACGTGCGCCGGGCGGGTGAGGACGTGCGGGCGGGCGAGACGGTGCTCGGGGCGGGGGCGGTCGTGACGCCACCCGTGGTGGGCTTGCTGGCGACGCTGGGGTATGCCGAGGTGGCCGTGCGCGTGCCGCCGCGGGTGGCCGTCGTCGCCACGGGCGACGAGCTGGTGCCCCCGGAGGCAACACCGGGGCCGGGGCAGATCCGCAACGCCAACGGGCCGGCCCTCGCCGCACAGGCCCGGGCCGCCGGCGCCGAGGTCCTGCCGCCCCTGCACGCCCGCGACACGCTCGAGGACATCCGCGGCGCCGTCGAGCGGGCCCTGGAAGCCGACGTGCTCGTCTTCTCCGGCGGGGTGTCGGTGGGGGACTACGACTTCGTGAAGCAGGTGCTCGACGAGATGGGCCTGACGCTGCGGTTCTGGAAGGTGCGGCAGCGCCCGGGCAAGCCCCTGGCCTTCGGGCTGCTCGGCGGCAAGCCCGTCTTTGGCCTGCCCGGCAACCCGGTTTCCTCGGCGGTGTGCTTCGAGCAGTACGTCCGCCCGGCGCTGGCGAAGATGCTCGGGCGGGTCGAGGTGCTGCGCCCGCGCCTGCGGGCCGTCCTGGCGGCGCCGGCGAAGAAGGTGGCCGGGCTGCACTATTTCGCCCGCGGCGTCGCCGCCACCGACGCGGACGGGTGCCTCACGGTGCGTCTATCCGGGCCCCAGGGCTCCCACGTCTATACCTCGGTCGTGCGGGCGAACTGCCTCGTTCACCTGCCTGAAGCCCTTCAGGACCCGGAAGCCGGCACGCTTGTTGACGTGGAATGGTTGAACTGGTGAACACGCCGGCAACCTGCCGGAATGTCCAGCCTGCAGACCATACGGTACGACCTCATGTATAGACGATCCCTGCAAGCCATCCTTTTCGCGTTGCTCCTGCTGCCGCTCCTGGACGCGACCGCGCAGGACCGCCTGGCGCTGGGAAGCCGGGCGCCGCTGGTCGACCTGCCCCTGCCGGACGTGGACGGCGACACGATCACCCTGGCGGCGGCCGCCGGGGAGAACGGGCTGCTCGTTCTCTTCTCTTCGAACACCTGCCCGTGGGTCGATGCCTGGGAGGATCGCTACGGGGTCGTCGCGGAAACGGCCCGGTCGCTCGGCATCGGCATGGTCGTCGTCAACCCGAATGCGGGATACCGGGATCGGGGCGACGGGCCGGCGGAGATGAAGGCCCGGGCGGAGGAGAAGGGCTACGCGTTTCCCTACGTGGTGGACCCGGATCATCGCCTCGCCGATGCGTTCGGGGCCGAGCGCACACCGGAGGTGTTTCTGTTCGACGGCACCCTGACGCTCGTCTACACGGGCGCCATCGACGACAGCCCCCGCGATCCGGAGGCAGTGAAGCAGCCCTACCTGCTCGATGCTCTCCGCGCCCTGGCCGAGGGCCGTCCCGTCCCCGCCGCCTCGACGCGGACGATGGGCTGCACCATCCGCCGATCCGGCTCCTGAAGGCCGGGCAACAAACGGCGGGGCAGCGTATTGCGACGGCGTTTTTGAGGAAAAGTCTTCGGGCAAAGCATGAAGCCCCGGCCGCGCTGAAACGGCCGGGGCCTCGCGTACGGTCGGATGCCGGAAGGCGTCAGGATCCGGCCAGCGCGGCGTCGATGCGGGCCAGGCGGAGCGTCCGGGCCTCGTCGGCGCTTTCAGGGGCTTTGAAGGCCGCCTGTTTCTGAACGCGGCACGTCGCGCAGTCTTCCACGCGAGCGAGCAGGTCCTTGTTGCGCTCGAGGTAGGCCCGGGCTCGTTCCCGCGTCGCACGGATCGCCTCCTCGCGTTGCGCTTCCGGCCAGTGATCCTTCAACTGCGCGAGGGCGGGGAGCAGGATCGATGCGTCGGGGTTTTCAGCCTTCAGCAGGATCGTGGTATAGAAGGCGATCGCTTGCTGCCTGGCTTCCGACGCCGGCGCGGGAAGCAACCGTTGCTCCAGCATCCGGGCGGCGAGGACCTGACGGGCCGGGGACACGGCGTCTTCCGGATGCGCCTGGAACAGGTTCACCAACTCATGGTGGGCGTCCTGCCACGATGCGGCGGATTCGATGATCTCCCTGCCCCGTTCAGTAACCGCGTTGATGGTGTCAAACAGCTTCGCCACGTCGGCCTTACTCATTGCGGCAGGGTTGATCTCGGGAGCCTGATAAATATAAAAAGATGCTTCCGGCGTAATCTCCGGCGGTTGGGGAGCCATCTCGTGGCACCCGCAAAGCAAGATTGCTCCCAGGATCAATGAACGGACGTAACGCATGGCTCACCTCCTGATAAGCTGGTGGACAATCTACTATAATTATAGTAGTGAAAAGAAAAAAGTCAACTTCTTTCTTGGAGGAGAGCGTGGCTTCACCGGTCCAGACGATAGGAGAGGTGTTATGATCCGACTATGTCTAGCCGCCGATCCGGCTCCTGAAGGCAGGGCAACAATTGTCGGGGCGTGCCGTTTCTCCCGATATGCTCCCCCGTCGCACTCCGATACCCGTGTGCCGGCTCCTTGCCGTGATGCTCGTGCTGGCCGTGCCGGCGGTCGTGCGGGCGCAGCCTGCCGGCGGCTGGCTGGCCCGGGGCGACTCGCTCCGGGAC
>CAZKFR010000015.1:49039-56201 GCA_964552015.1 uncultured Rhodothermaceae bacterium
CGTGCGGGCGCAGCCTGCCGGCGGCTGGCTGGCCCGGGGCGACTCGCTCCGGGACGCCGGGGCCTACGACGAGGCCCGCAAGGCCTACGAGCGGGCCCGCGATGCCCGCTTCGTCGAGGCGACGCTCCGCCTCGGCACGCTCGCCCTCGACCTGGGCCGCTGGGGTGAGGCCGGCGACCGCTTCGACGAGGTGCTCGCGCGCGATCCCGACCACCTGGCGGCCCATCTCTACCGCGCCATCGCCCACCGCGAAGCCGGCCTCTTTCGCCCACCCTTCGGTCCGTTGCGCGAGGCACTCGCATGGCGGAAGGCCGAGGAGCATTTCGAACGGGTGCTCGCGCGCGACTCCGCGTTTCAGGACGTGCTCGTGCAGTATGCCCGGCTCGAAGCCTACCGGGGCGATCACGAACGGGCGCTCGCGCTCGGGTATGCCGGGCTCCGCCTTCGCCCCGACCTGCCGGCGACGCACCTCGGGCTCGTCGAGCTCTACCGCCGCTTCCTCCGGGACGACGAGCAGGCCGCGGCGGCCTGGCTGGCCGCACACGACGACCCCTATGCCGCCTTCTTCCGGGCGGAGCGCCTGCGCCGGGCCGGCGACCTGGCCGCCGCCGCCGGCGCCTACCTCGACCTGCTCGGCCGGACCGGCCCGATGCCCCGCACGCCCGTGCTGCTGGCCCTGGCGCGCGTGGAGGCCGCCCGCGGCCACCCGGACCGCTGCGAGGCCTGGTACCTCCGCGCCGTCGACGGGATCGCCTCGGCCGTCGAGGCGGCTTTCGTCTTTGCCGACACCGGCTACATCCTCGCGCCGGACGAGTTGCGGGCCTACCGCCGGCTCGCCGACCCCGCCGCCCTCCGCGCCTTCTTCCGGCGCGTGTGGGCCCGGCGCGACCCGCTGCCCGCCGCCCCGGAGAATCCGCGCCTCGCCGAGCACTACCGCCGGCTCGTCTACGTCGAAGAACAGTTCGCCTACCACGGACGCCTGGCCTGGTGGAACGACCCCGACAAGGCCAACCGGCTCGCGTTCGCCGAGGTGTACCGCCTGCCCCGCGACTTCAACGACAGGGGGCTGATCTACCTGCGCCACGGCCCGCCGGACGACCGGGTCGCCACGCTCGAAGCCGAGACGCCGAACGAGTCGTGGCGCTACGCGGCCACGGGCGACGAACCCCCGCTGGTGTTCCACTTCGCCACGCTCGGCGGGGCCGCCTGGCGGCTCGTGCCGGTGCTCCTCGGCGCCGAGGTCATGAACGACCGCCTCGACTGGGGTGACCCGTTCACACGTGGCTACCTGATCTACCAGGACGAGCCCCGGCGGCGCGAACTCGACCTGCTCGGCTTCGAGCAGGAGATGCGCGCCCGGAGCCAGGCCGACGTCGACCGCGGCCTCACCACCGACCGGCATACCTGGGTGCCGCCCGTCGAGCGGCTCGACCTGCCCGCCGTGACGGCGGCGTTCCGCAACGGAGACGGCCGTACGCGCCTGGAGGTGCATTTTGCCTTCCCGGCGGCGACCCTGGCCCGGCACGCCCCCGCGCACGCGCGCCATGTGGACGTGGAGGCCGGCCTGAGCCTGCGCACGACGGCCTTCGACGACGTCGCCACGGAGCGCGTCCGGCGGCGCGTGCCCCGCTCCGCCGACCCCACCGGCGGCGTCCTCGACGCCCTCGCCGTCACGGCGCCGCCGGACTCGTACCGCGTTGACCTCCACGTGCGCACCGAGGACGGGCGCCTCCTCGGCACCGCCCGCCTCGACCGCCGCCTGCCCGGCTTCTCCGGCCCGGGACTCGCCGTGAGCGACCTGCTCCTGGCCCATGACATCGCACCCGTACCGCCCGGCGAGACGGGCACCCACCACGACCTGCGCGTAAAGGCCGCTCCCACGCTCCGCTTCCCGCGCCGCCGCCCCTTCTTCGTCTATTTTGAACTCTATCACCTCACCCCCGGCGACGACGGACGAGCGCGCTACACGCTCGACTACACGCTCACGCCCGAGCGGGGAAAGCGGCAGGGCGAGGCCTCACTCACCCTCCGCGTCGACCACGAGGTGCCGGGGACCACCGCCGTCGAATACACCGAGATCGACGCTTCCCGGCTGGAAGCCGGCGACTATGTGCTGGCCGTCACCGCCACCGACCGGCGGACGGGACAGGCGGTCGTCGCCACGCGCCGGCTGACCCTCGAGCGGTGAGGGGGGCCGCGATCCAATCCAGGGCGTTCGCGTATCAGGGGGCGTCCGTTCCACTGCATCGTCGGGGTATCCCATGCGTCCGTACTTCCTCCTGATATGCGCCACGTTGTGGGGGGTGGCGTCCGGGTGTATGCCGGATGAACACGATCATCGGGCACACCATGATGCCGATACGAGTCGGACGCACCGTCAGGCCGAGGTGGCTGCTCGTGGAGCCGAGGTGATGCCGTTCGATCTCGACCGCACGATCCACGTGTTCGAGGAAACGGAGGATGGGGGCGTGCAACGGGTTCTCGTGAGGGACGAGGAAGACCGGGAGCAGGTCGTGCTGATCCGGCAGCATCTCCGGGAGCAGGCGGCGCGTTTTGCCCGCGGCGATTTCAGCGCGCCGGCGCAGATTCACGGGGAGGCGATGCCCGGCTTGAGGGAGCTGGCTTCGGGGGCGGCTCGTCTGGAGGTGCGGTATGAGGATATACCCGGCGGTGCGCTGATCCGGTATGTATCCTCGGATACGGCGCTCGTGCGGGTTCTCCATCGGTGGTTTGCGGCACAGCGCCGCGACCACGGTCGCCATGCCCGCGGGCACTGACGGAAAGCCGGAACGCCCCGAAACGGGCCGAATGGGCCGGTTTCGGGGCGTTCCCGGGTGGGCGATGCTGGATTCGAACCAGCGACCTCCTGCTTGTAAGGCAGGCGCTCTAACCAGCTGAGCTAATCGCCCTAAAGCAAACAGGCCGCACGAGGCGGCCGGCGCGTGGAGCGGGAAACGGGACTCGAACCCGCGACCCTCAGCTTGGGAAGCTGATGCTCTACCAACTGAGCTATTCCCGCAGAAGGACCCGCATTTTACACCGACTTCGTAGTAAAGTCAAGCTCTTCACGTTGTTTTTTTGAGCGAGTTCCGTATTTTGGCCAGCCTTTGTCTGAAAAGAAGATGAAGGGGGTGCGGCCGGTCGAAACACGTCGTGTGGGGGACGGGTTAGAGCGCACTCCTTCGCGAAGCTACATCCTGTTGAGGTCGACATGAAACGTACGTACCAGCCGAGCCGCCGGAAGCGGGCGAACAAGCACGGGTTCCGGGCGCGCATGAAAACCAAGAACGGCCGCCAGGTGCTGGCCCGCCGCCGGGCCAAAGGCCGCAAACGGCTCACCGTCAGCGATACCCGGAGCGGGAAATAAGCCGACCCGTGTCCGCTTCTTCCCGGTTGGATGGGGGGGGTGCACGTCGCCCGCATCGTTTGTCGCGTGCCATGCGGCTGAAGCGGCAGCGACTGATTCGTCCCCTCTTCGATCGACGCCGGGACGACGTGGGTACGGTGGCCGGTGGATGCGTCCGCCTGCTCTACCGCGTGGCGCCGCCGGAGGAAGTCGGCCAGCGGGTGCCGGTCCAGGTCGGGTTTTCCGCCGGAGGGCGCATTCGCCGCGCCGTCACGCGCAACCGGATCAAACGGATCTTGCGAGAGGTCTATCGGGTGCACCAGCAGGGCCTGATAGACCTCTTTGCACAACGGGAGGGCACGCTCACCCTGATGATCCTCTTTCGCGGCGATCCGGAAGAAGCCCCGCGTTGCATCCCACGGGATCTGCCGCGGGCGCTGGCCCGCCTGCAGGCCCGTCTGACGCCCGCCCCGGACCCGGGGTGAATCTTCGATGAGCGCGGAACAGCCGTCTGACCCCTCCGTACCCTCCGGCATTCCCTGCCGCTTCTAGTGCCTCGTTTCTTCTTGCTTTAGATCCTTTTCTAGCTGGAGTTTGCCGTGGATCGTAACGTCGTCGTCGCGACCGTTCTCATCGCGCTGATCATGATCGTGTGGTTGACGTGGCTCGCGCCGCCGCCACCGCCGCCCTCCGCACCGGCCGAGGGCGATTCGCTGGTCGTGGCCGAGCCCGTACCGGAGGCCGTCGAGGAGGTGGCCACGCCGCGTCGCCGCACGGCGCCCATCGACTCGACCATTGCGGGCGCGACCGAGGGGGAGGAGCGTTTCATCACGGTCGAGAACGACCTGTACGAGGCCCGCTTTTCCTCGAAAGGGGCCACGCTCGTCTCGTTCACGCTGAAGAAGTACCGCAAGGCCGGCAGCGAGGAGCCCGTCCAACTCGTCGACACGACGAAGGCCGGCGCCCTGGCGATGGTCTTTACGACCCCGAACAACCGCGTCGTCGACACGCGCAGTTTCTACTACACGCCGAGCTTCGAGGGGGAGCGGCTGGTGGTGGAGGACGAGCCGGTCACGCTGTCGTTCCGGGCCACGGTGGGCGAGGGGGCCATCACGCAGACGTACACGTTCGTCCCGGAGGAGTATGAGGTGCGGCTCAGCGTCGAGCAGGAGGGTGTGGCCACGTTCGAGACGGACCTGGGCTACGAACTGATGTGGGACGGCGGCATTCCGCTCACCGAGGCGAATCCCGAGCAGGAAGCCCAGCGCTCGGGCGCCTATGCCCGCAGCGGTGGGGAGGTCGAATACATCGACCTGCACTCGGATACGTATCAGGAAACTTCGCTGCGCGGGCAGGTGGACTGGGTGGCCGTGAAGAACACCTATTTCACGGCCGTGATGATCCCGGATGGCACGACGCGCGGGGCCGAACTGATTGGCGAACGTCTCGGCGAAGCGGGTACTCCTACGATCCGGGAGGATTATGCCGTCAGCCTGCAGATGCCCATGCCGGAGGGGGGTGCGGACACGTTCCGCCTCTACATCGGCCCGATGGAGTACCTCCGCCTGGCCGACTACGACCTGGGGCTGTACGACATGGTCGATTACGGCTGGGATGCTTTCGAGTGGATCACCCGTACGCTGGCCAAGTTCGTCTTCATCCCCCTCTTCGACTTCCTAGGCGGGGTGCTGCCCAACTACGGCCTGGTGATCATCATCATGGCCATCCTGGTCAAGCTGGTCGTCTATCCACTGACGAAGTCGTCCTACCGCAGCATGGCCCGGATGCGCGAGCTTCAGCCGAAGATGGAGGCCATCAAGGAGAAGTATGCGGACAACCCGCAGAAGCAGCAGGAGGCGATGATGAAGCTGTACAAGGAGACGGGGGTCAACCCGCTCGGCGGCTGCCTCCCGATGCTCCTGCAGTACCCGATCATCATCGCCCTCTGGCAGTTCCTCCCGCAGGCCATCGAGATCCGGCAGCAGGGCTTCCTCTGGGCACACGACCTCTCCGCGCCGGATGTCATCCTCCACCTGCCGTTCTCCATTCCGCTCTACGGCGACTTCGTGGCCGGCTTCACGCTGCTGATGGGCATTTCGATGGTCGTGCAGATGCGCATCCAGATGGCCTCGACGCCGTCGAACCCGCAGACGAAGATCTTCACGTACGTCTTCCCGGTGATGATCTTCGCCATCTTCAACCGGCTCTCCTCGGGGTTGAGCCTGTACTACCTCTGCTACAACGTCCTCACGGCCGTCCAGCAGAAGTTCATCAACCGCTCGCTGGAGAAGGAGAAGGAGAACGGGGCCGGGACGAACGGCAAGGGCGGCAAGAAGGACGCGAAGGCCGTGGCCGGCAAGGGCCGGGCACGGTCGGGCAGGGGCGGCAAGAAGATCCGTTCCTGAACCTGCACACCGGGGATGCATCGCACCGGGGACACGATAGCGGCGCTGGCGACGGCCCGGGGCCGGGCGGCGCTGGCCGTCCTCCGCGTCTCAGGTCCGGAGGCGGTGTCCGTCGTGAATGCGTGCTTCCGGGGGAAGGATCTGACGGCCGTGCCCTCGCACACGGCCCACGTGGGCTACCTGCTGGCACCGGACGGCACGGAGATCGACCAGGTGGTGGTCACCGTCTTCCGCGCGCCGCGCTCGGCTACGGGCGAGGACGTGGTGGAGGTTTCGTGCCACGGCGGTGACTTTGCCCCGCAGCTTATCCTGGAGAGCCTGCTGGCCCACGGCGCCCGGATGGCCGCCCCGGGTGAGTTCACGCAGCGGGCCTTCCTCAACAGCAAGCTGGATCTGGCCCAGGCCGAGGCCGTCGCCGACCTCATCCACGCCGGCTCCACGCTGGCGCACCGCGTCTCGCTGCGTCACCTGCAGGGCCGCTATTCCGCCATGCTCGAACGCCTTCGCGAGGAATTGCTCGAGCTGTGCGCCTACGTGGAGTTGGAGCTCGACTTCGCCGAAGAGGACGTGGAGTTTGCCGACCGGGAGCGGCTCCTGCGCCTGCTCGACGAGAGCGAGGCGACGCTCTCCGGCCTGCTGGACTCGTACCGGCTCGGGGTGCTCCTGCGCGACGGCGTCACGGTGGTCATCGGCGGGCGGCCCAACGCGGGCAAGTCGACCCTGCTCAACGCGCTCGTGGGGCGGGAGCGGGCCATCGTGAGCGACGTGCCCGGCACCACCCGCGACGCCATCGAGGCCGAGGCCGAGATCCGGGGGCTGCGCTTCCGGTTCGTCGACACCGCCGGGCTGCGGGCCACCGCCGACGCCATCGAGGCCGAGGGGGTGCGCCGCGCCCGCCGCTCCATCGAGGCCGGCGACGTGCTGCTCTATGTCTACGACCTCACCCGGGGGCTGGACGACGACGAGACGGCCTTCCTCCGGGAGGTGCAGGCGGCCCGCCCCGAACTCGCCGTGCTCCTGGTGGGCAACAAGCATGACCTGGTGGCCGGCCCGGTGATGCCGCCGGCTGCCGTGGACGGTGCCGCCTTCCTGCCCCTCTCGGCCCGCGCCGCCACGACGGACGCCGGCGCCCTGGTCCCGCTCATCGACGCGCTCGTGGCCGCCGTGGGCGCCGGCCTCAGCCAGGCCGATGCCTCGCCCGTGGTGATGAACCAGCGCCACCGCGCCCACCTCCGCCAGGCCCTCGACGCCGTCCGCGCCGCCCGCCGGGCCCTCGACGCCGGCGCCTCCGGCGACGCCCTGGCCCTCGACCTCCGCGCCGCCCTCCACGACCTCGGCGCCATCACCGGCGCCATCACCAACGAAGACGTCCTCGACCAGATCTTCTCCCGCTTCTGCATCGGGAAGTGAG
>CAZKFR010000016.1:0-34896 GCA_964552015.1 uncultured Rhodothermaceae bacterium
ATGACCAGATCGCGAACGGGCACTTCGAGGCGCTCCTGGGCTGGCTGCGCGAGAAGATTCACCGGCACGGCCGGACCCGTACCGCCACCGACCTCCTGCAGGAGGTCACCGGGCAGGCGCTCACGCCCGAGCCCTGGCTGGCGTACGTCCGGGAGAAATACGGTGCACTCTACGGGCTATAGCAGAGGTCATAGTAATTGAGAGCGTGGCTGCCCTGAGCGAACGACCCACCTGTAGCCGCGGGCTTTAGCCCGGGCGCTCCTGTGGACCAGGAGGCGCACCCGTGAAGGGTGCGGCTACATCGCTCTTCACCATGACACCCTCAATAGCATGGACCAACGCTATATGAGGACCGGATCAGGCCGAGAGATCCACCACGATACGACCCTGCACACGCCCGGCGAGGATGTCCTCGCTGACTTCGGGGATGGCCTCGAGCGGGATCACCCGTGTGGTCATGCGCTGGAGGGCTTCTTTCGAGAGCTCCCGGGCCAGGTTCTCCCAGGCCTGACGCCGGACGGGCTGCGGGCAGGTGTTCGAGTCGATGCCCTGGAGCGTGACGCCACGCAGGATGAACGGGAAGACGGTGGTGTGCAGTTCGTGCCCGCCGGCGAGTCCGCAGGCCGCGATGCAGCCGTGGCGGCCGGTCTGGCTGATGACGGCGGCCAGCGTAGCGCCGCCGACGGAATCGACCGCGCCGGCCCACCGGGCCGAGTCGAGCGGGCGGCGGGGTCCGGCCCCCAGCTCCTCGCGCGGGAGGAAACGGGCAGCCCCCAGGGCGGCCAGGTAGTCATGCGCCGAGGCCTTGCCGGTGGAGGCGACGACCCGGTACCCCCGCCCGGCGAGGATCGCCACGGCCATGCTGCCCACGCCTCCCGAGGCACCCGTCACCACCACCTCGCCCCGGTCCGGCGTCACGCCGTGGTCAGCGAGCGCCATCGCCGAGAGCATCGCCGTGAAGCCTGCCGTGCCGATGACCATGGCCTCCCTGGGCGTGAGCCCTTCCGGCAGCCGCACGAGCCACTCCGAGCGCAGACGCTGCCGCCGGCTGTAGCCTCCCCACGTGTTCTCCCCGATGCCCCAGCCGGTGCAGATGACCAGGTCACCCGGCTTCCACGAGGGCGACGCGGAGGCGAGCACCCGCCCCACCAGGTCGATGCCCGGCACGAACGGGTAGTCGCCCCGGATGATCTTGCCCCGGCCCGTGACAGCCAGCGCATCCTTGTAGTTCACGCTCGAATACAGCACCTCGACCAGCACATCGCCCTCGGGCAAGCGCGTCTCGTCGATAGTCTGTACCGTGGCACGAAACCGTTCTCCCTGTTGCTCCACCAGGAGCGCGTCGAAGGACTCCATTGTGCGAGGAGTTATTGAGAATCAGCTACGGTTCTCCCCTGGAAACCTGCGCACTTCATCCGATTCACGCAGAGAATTAACAACTCGTCGTTGTAACAGGCAAAACCGAACAAATAATTTCGGGGCCTGTCGTCCCACCCGTGGTGGCCCGCGTTTGGCCCGGTCGCCACGTACCGCACCGAAAGCGCTTTTGATCCGAAGCGCCTCGCGGTTTTTTGCTCATCTGTAGTACGGAGGTTTCCATGCACACGTGCAACCATGCTCCCGCTGGTCGTTGGCTTCTCGTGGCCCTCGGCCTCTTGCTCCTGCCGCACCTGGCTCAGGGCCAGGGCGTCACCACGGCAGCCATGAGCGGTTTCGTCACCGATACGAACGGGGAGCCGCTACCGGGCGCCAACGTCGTGGCGGTGCACCTGCCCAGCGGCACCGTCTACGGCACCTCGACCCGCCTGGAAGGCAACTACAACATTCCGAACATGCGGGTCGGCGGTCCCTACCGCGTGACCGTCTCCTTTGTCGGCTTCACGACGCAGGAAGAAAACGACATCTACCTCAACCTGGGCCAGAACCTGCGCCTGGACTTCCGTCTCTCCGAGGCCGCCGTCGAGCTGGAAGGCGTCGAGGTGACGGCCGAGGTCGATGAAGTACTCAATGCCGACCGCACGGGAGCGGCCACCATCGTCTCGCCCGAGCAGGTGCAGCAGCTGCCGTCCGTCAAGCGCAGCACGCGGGACCTGATCCGCCTCGACCCCCGCAACGACGGCAACTACAGCTTCGGCGGGCGCAACTGGCTCTACAACAACATCTCGCTCGACGGCTCCTACTTCAACAACCCCTTCGGGCTGGACGACCCGGCCCCGGGCGGGCAGAGCAACGCCGAACCCGTCCCCTATGAGGCGGTCGAGCAGGTGCAGGTCTCCGTCGCGCCGTTCGACGTGCGCGAGGGCGGGTTCACCGGCGCCAACGTCAATACCGTCACCAAAAGCGGCACGAACGAGTTCAAGGCCTCGGTCTACTCGTTCTTCCGCAACGAGGACCTGCTGGGCAACAAGGTGAAGGGACAGCCGGTCGTGGCCAACCCCGACCTGAGCTTCAATCAGTCCGGCTTCACCTTCAGCGGGCCGATCATCAAAAACAAGCTGTTCTTCTTCATCAACGGCGAGATCGAGCGCCGGGACGATCCCGGCACCAACTTCGTGGCCGACCGGGACGGCAACGTGGTCTTCGGCGAGTCGCGCGTCCGTGCCGACGTGATGGACCGGATCCGCCAGCGGATGATCGAGGCCTACGGCTACGATCCCGGCCTCTACGAGGGCTACATTCACGAGACGGACAACGACAAGCTGCTGGTGAAGCTGAACTGGAACATCAACCAGAACAACGACCTGAGCTTCCGGTGGAGTTTCCTCGACGCCATGCGCGAACAGGGGCCGCACCCGTTCGTGCTCAGCTTCAACAACACCGGGCGCGGGCCGAACTCGACCAGCCTGCCCTTCCAGAAGTCGGGTTACGCCATCAACAACGAGCTGCACTCGTTCGCCCTCGAGCTCAACAGCCGGGGTTCGACCTTCGCCAACCGGCTCTTCCTGAGCTACAACCGCTTCCGCGACTTCCGGACGCCCTTCAGCGAGGACTTCCCCACCATCGAGATTGGGGAGGGCGGCGTTTCCTACACCACGCTCGGCCACGAACCGTTCTCGATCCACAACATCCTGGATCAGGACGTCTTCCAGTTCACCAACAATTTCAGCTACTTCCGGGGCCGGCACGTCTTCACGGCCGGGGTGACGTTCGAGACGTTCTCGTTCTTCAACTCGTTCAACATCTTCCGGCACGGCGTCTTCTTCCTGCCGGCCTTCATCCCGGTCGGCTCCACGTTCAGCTCCCTCGACGAGTTCTTCGCCATGACGGACCCGACCAACCCGGAGCAGAAAGATTTCCTCGGGATGATCGGGAGCGGGCCGTTCAAGGGGGAGAACATCGACGTGGGCCAGCTCGCGGTGTACGTACAGGACGAGTTCGTCGTCAGCGAGCGCCTGAACCTGACCTACGGCCTGCGCGTCGACTTCCCGATCTACTTCACCGATCCGGTGGACAACCCGTTCTCACGCAGCCTGACGGCGCTCGACGAGAACGATAACCCCGAGGTCGTCGACCAGAGCAAGCTGCCGGGAGCCAAACCCCTGTTCTCGCCCCGGTTCGGGTTCAACTGGGACGTGACGGGAGACCGTTCGACGCAACTGCGTGGCGGTACGGGTATCTTCACCGGCCGCATTCCCTTCGTCTGGTTCGGCAACGTGATCTCGAATCCGGGCGCCAACCCGAACCTGTATCCGGGCATCCCGCTCGAGCAGGTGCCCGAGTCCCACCGCACCAGCGACGACTCGATCCTGCAGCAGTCCTTCGACCTGAACGCCATGGACCCCGACTTCAAGTGGCCGCAGGTCTGGAACACCAACCTGGCCATCGACCAGCGGTTGCCCGGGAATATGGTCGGGACGCTGGAGGTGCTCTACGGCAAGGACATCAACGCGGTGTTCATGCGCAACGCCGACCTCCGCACGCCGGTCCGGACCCTGCCCGACGGCCGGCCCTACTTCGGCGGGGCCGATGCCTACGAGCTCAACCCGGACGGCGGGGCCGGCATCTACGTCATCGACAACACGAGCGAGGGCTACAACCTGAACGTCACCGCCCAGCTCCGCAAGCGGTTCGACTTCGGCCTCAACGCTCAGCTCTCGTATAGCTTCACCGAGGCGAAGAACAAGCTGAAGTCGACCGAGATCGCGAGTGTGCTCTGGCAGAACCAGCCGGTGCAGGGCGACCCGAACAATCCGGAACTGTCGTTCTCCGAGTTCGGGCACCGGCATCGCATCGTCGGGGGTGCCACATACACGCACACCTGGTCGGAGCGCTTCGCCACCCACGTCGGCCTCTTCCTCGAAGTGGCCGAGGGCAACCGCTTCGCCGGTGCCGGTGGCAACCGGTACTCGTTCATCTACGCCGGTGACGTCAACGGGGACGGCCAGCCGGGCAACGACCTGATCTACATCCCCCGCGATGCCACCGACCCGAACGAGATCCGCTTTGCCGACCTCCGTGACGAGAACGGCAACCTGATCCGCTCGGCCCAGGATCAGGCCCAGGCGTTCGAGGCCTTCATCCGCCAGGACGACTACCTGAGCAGCCATCGCGGCCAGATCGCCGAGCGCTTCGGCGCCGTCAACCCCTGGTACAGCAACATCGACCTGCGCCTGATGCAGGACATCAACTTCAACGTGGCCGGTAAGCCGCAGCGGATCCAGCTCAACCTGGACATCCTCAATGTGGCCAACCTCCTCAACTCGAACTGGGGCGTGCGGAAGGTCGCCTCGGCGGCAGCCACCTCGCCGCTCCAGCTCGTCCGCTTCGACGGCGACGGCGCGCCGGTCTTCCACTTCACCGGACCGGAGAAAACCTACGTCGATGACCCCGGCCTGCTCTCCCGCTGGCAGATGCAGTTCGGGATCAAGTACCTGTTCAACTGATGCCCGATCGGGAACCGATGCCGGACGGGCGGCTTCCTTCGGGGAGCCGCCCGTTTTTTTGCCCGCCCGCAGCCGGTAACGTTCTTCCCGCCCGTACGTCCTACCCGCGTCGAAACCACCGCTCCACCTGCTTGCCCCGATGCGCTCTATGTCGCTGCTGCTGTCGATCCTGCTGCTATTCACCGCCTGCGAGTTTCAGGAGATCCGCCGGTTGCCGGACGACCTGCCGGCCGAAAGCCGAGCGGGCGACGTCCCGCCGGCTGAAGACTATGCGGCCAGCCTGACGTCGCTGCTGGAGCAGGTCGTCACCGACGACGGGCTCGTCCGGTACGATCTCCTCGGCGGCCCCCTCAACCGGGACTTCCGCCGCGTGCTGAAAGCCATCGAAGACTTCGACGCGGCCCGCCTGCTCACGCAGAACGAACGCCTGGCCTTCTGGCTCAATGCCTACAACGTGCAGATGCTCCAGAACGTCATCGAAACGCCCGCTGTGCAGGACATCCTGGCCGACGGCCTCGACGAACGGTTCTTCAGGACCCCCTACCGTACCGCCGGGCAGGGCATCACGCTCGACGAGATCGAGCATGTGATCCTGCGGCGGGCCCGGTTCGAGGAGCGCCTGGCCGTCTTCCGCCTCGCCGACCTCGATCCCCGGCTCCACGTCGGAATCAACTGCGCGGCCGTCTCCTGCCCCCGCCTCCGCCGCGTCGCCTTCACGGCCGAGAACGTCGACACGGAACTCGACGCGGCCATGCGCGACTTCGTCAACGATCCGAAACACTTCCGGCGCGAGGGCTCCACGTTCCTCCTCTCGGCGCTGCTCGACTGGTTCGGCAGCGACTTCGAGGCCACCGGCCAGCCGGCCGGCGACTACCTGCTCGCGTTCATGTCCCCCGATCGCCCCGACTATGCCGCCCTCCGGGCGCTTTTCGAGGGCCGGAGCGCGGCCGACCTCCGCAACCACCCGGACGTGCGCTTCGTCTATGACTGGACCGTCAACAAGGCTTCGGAATGATCCGTCTCCGCTACCTCATTTTTTTGATTTGATTCGATACACCGGGTCGTTATTTTGCGCACACCCGATCCGGGAAGCAGGAATCCCGGATCGGCCTAACAGGTTGACCCGGCCGTGCTTAATCCGCCGGGGATCCTGACCGATTTCATGGCAACCGTGGGTCCCGAACGACGTACCGACCCCCTTCTTCGACGCTTCAACCAAGCCCTTTGACCATGGAACCCAGCAGTCCGGATCGCATCAGCCCCACTGTCTCGAAGGAGAAATGGGCCAGCCACGCCCGTTCGAAGTTGATGAACGGTTACGTGCTCATCATTGGCCGGGAGCGAAAGAACGCCAACTTCTTCAAGCCCTCGAAGGGGTATGAAGTGTGCCCGTACAAAATTGCACGGCGCCTCGTCGACGAGGGCATCGTGGAGCCCACCGACCGCCCGCATTACCTGGGAACGGTCTACGTGCTTTCCGAGCAGGCCACCATGCTGGCCCCGCCCCCGCCCCCCCGCGACGAGGACGAGGACGACGCCCCGGAGGGTGCCGAGATGGACGACCTCCTCGTGGAGATCGAGGACGAGGAAGAGAGCGAGGACGAGGAGATCGATCCGGATGAACTGAGCGACGAGGCGGAGGACGACGAAGAAGAATTCTGACCGCGCCCCACGCTCCCTCGGGCGCGGGGCCCGGCCTTTTGCTCACATCCGTCCCGACCACCTACCCTCGCTGTCGCCATGAAAGGAAAAAAGGCCACCTTCTACTTCTCGAACGGCCGGAAAACCAGGGCCCTACCGACGGATAAAGGGATCAACCTGATCCACGAACTGGGCCGGGTCATGCAGAGTGACGAACAGGTCATCAGCCTGGCCCTGATGCAGAATGCCGACGAGGGCGCCATCCTGTTTTTCCGCAAAGAAGCCCTGCTGGGCGTGCTGCTGGACAATGCCGGCAAATCCGGGCACGGCGACACCTGACCCGCCCTCCGGGCGGCCGGCCCCCGGTACCGCAAGAAAAGTTCATGTGACCCGAACCTTTTCCGACGCGACTATACAGGGCATCTTTTGACGAGATGCCCTAATTTTTGCTGTTCTTGCTGCTGGCGTAATCAGTCCATCCCTGTTGCCGAAACCATGGGGCGCATCGAAGAGACGTATAAGGCGCGTGATGTCGAGGAAATCGTCGACATCTATCTGTACCGTCCGTGGGGATATGCCCTGGCCGTGCTGGCGCACCGTCTGAAGATGACCCCCAACCAGGTCACGCTCATCGGCATGGCCGTGGGCGTCGTGGCCGGCCATTTCTTCCTGTACTCGGATCTCCGCCTGAACCTGATCGGCATCGCGCTCTGGATGCTCGGCCAGGCCCTCGACGGTGCCGATGGGCAGTTGGCCCGGATGGCGAACATGCAATCCCGTCTGGGTCGTATGCTCGACGGCATTTCGGACAACGCCAAGTTCACCAGCCTGTACGTGCACCTGGGCCTTCGTCTCGTGTTCGAAGGAGGCACCCCCTGGTACTTTCTCATTGCCGTCGTGGCCGGCGTTACCCACTCCTACCAGTCCACCCTGGCCGACTTCTACCGCAACGCCTATCTGTTCTTCGTCGTCAACCCCCGCAAGGCCGAACTCGACAAGACGGAGGCGCTCCGCCAGGAATACCAGACGCTCAGTTGGTCGAAAAATTTCTTTGAAAAGCTCCTGATGCGGGCCTACATCACGTACACCGAGCGGCAGGAGCGCTGGTGTGCCTTCTCCATCGAGCTCCAACGGAAGGCCCGTGCACGCTTCGGCAGCGACATCCCGGACGAAATACGCGCCCTGTACCGCCGCCTGAACAAGCCCCTGCTCAAGTACTACAACGCCCTGACGACCAACACGCGGATGATCGTCCTCTATGCCTCGGTCTTCCTGGGCAACATCTACCTCTTCTTCGCCTTCGAAATTTTCGTCCTGAATACGCTGCTCGTACTGCTCGTCTATCGCTGGCAGCCCCGGGCCGACCGCGCCGTCTTCGAGGCACTTCAGGAGCGCATCCCGGCCGAAGCCTGAGTTCGAACACCCGTTGCTTGCCTTTTCGGGTCGACCGGCTTACCATAGGAGTAGCCTGAGGGGCGTCCCGTTTCCTGTCTGGTACCTACAGCGGTCTCGCGTCCGGGATCGCTCCGTACGTTCGGGCCTATCCCTACGCACCCTTTTTCACTGGCCCGTCTCGCCACCTCCATGGAAACGATCGCTCCCATCAAACCCGCCGTCCGCGCCTTTCTGATCGAGACGTTTCTGCACGGCGCGGATGCCGATGACCTCGACGACGATCTGCATCTGGTCGAACACGGCATCATCGATTCCATCCGGGTGCTGGCCCTGGTCGAGTTCATGGAAGAAACGTACGACATCCTGATCGAGCCCGAAGACCTGTTTCGCCTGGTTTCCGTGGCGGCCATCTCGGAGGTAATCCGCGAGAAACAGGCCGGATGATCCCGGCATGCGTGCTTCTCTCCACATCCTCGCGGCGGCCCTGGTCACCCCGCAGCCACAGGCCCCACGGACGACGACCGATACGTGGGAAGGGGGCGAAGTGCCTTCCGAGCATACCGATGGCCGCGGTACCGGGCCCGTCGGTCCGTCGGATGCGTCGGCCGGAGCCACCCTTGCCCTGCAGGCAGCCCGGGACGCCCTCGACCGGGCCGGTCTCCAAGGGGCCGACCTGGACCTGCTGATCGACTTTTCCGTCCTCCCGGCCGACTACCTCGTGCCGGCCTGGAACATGACGAACCGGCTCCAGCACGAACTGGGCGCGCGGCGCGCCGTCACGCTCGGATTCAGCGGCAACGGCGAGGGGACCTTCCATGTAGCCCTGAAGACGGCCCTTCACCTGCTCGGTCGCGAGCGCTCCGGTACGGCGCTGCTCGTGGCAGCCGACCGTGCCCTGCCCGGCAACCGCCGTCTGCCCCCCGACGACCCGCTCGTCCTCCTGGGCGATGCCGCCTCCGCCCTCCTGCTCCGCACCGGCGAAGGTCGTCCGCGGGTCCTTGACGTGCTCGTGCATTCCGACGGCCGGTACCACGACGTGTGTTTCATCCCCGGGGGCGGGCTGGCTGCCCCGGAAGCCCCCTGCCGCATGACCCTCGACCGGGAGCGCTTCGAACAGGCCCCCCGGTGGGAGACGTTACAACGCCTGGCCCGGCACCTGCTGGCACGGCATGAACTGACGCCGGCCCAGGTGCGGCTCCTGCTCTATCCCGGCCTCTCGGCCTCCGACCGCCAGGGGTTTCTTGATCATGTCGCCCCCCTCTTCCCGAAGGCGCGTATGCCGGGCCTTCACCTGCCCGGCTACCTGTTCGGGAACGGCTGCGTCGCTGCCCTGGACGCGGCCATGACTTCCGAACGAACCGACGCGGGCGACCTCGCCCTCCTGCTATCGCACGGCATGGGATACACCGCCGGCGTAACTCTGCTCCGCTTCTGAACCGCCATGACGGACATCCCTGACATCGGCCTGCGCGGAATGGCCTGCTTCCTCCCTCCCACCCGAAAGGCCGTCGCCGACATCTTCCGCGACGAAAACATATCCGCCGACCGTGAGATCGCGGGCGTTCGTTTCACGGAAGCCCTTGGCATCGAGACCGTCCACGTGGCCGGTGACCTCATGGCCGCGGAGCTGGGGTTACACGCTGCCCGGGCCGCCCTCGACGAAGCCGACGTCGACCCGGCCGACCTCGACCTGATTCTCGACTTCACCAGCATCCCCGAAGACTATATCGCGCCGACCTGGTCGGCCGCCGGGCAGATCCAGGATGCACTCGGTGCCCACCGCGCCGTAGCCACGGCCGTCAACACCGGGGGATGCGCCAGTTTCCACCTGGCCCTGCAGACCGCGCTGGCGTGGATGCGTGGCGACCCTGCCTGCCGGACGGCCCTGCTCTTCTCCGGCGACAAGACCCCGCCCCGCAACCACACCTACTTCCCCATCACCGTCATCTGCGATGGGGGCGGCGCCGTCGTCCTCCAACGCAATGCCCGCCGCCGGGTCGTCCTGGCCGTGGAGACGGCCACGGTGGGCCAACTCCACGACGTCTGGTTCGTACCCGGTCCGACCCGCTCTGACCTGGCCCCACCCGGCCAGCACCTCCACATGCAGTGCCACCTCGAACGCTTCCTCGAAGACGTCATCCCGATCAACCTGTTCATGTTCAGAAAAGTCATGCGGGCCGTCCTCAAAAAAACGGGATATCGTATGGAGGACATCGACCTGTTCATCTATCCCACCTTCTCCACGTGGGACCTGAAGAGTTTCTGTGAGGGCTTCCGCATCCCCCCCGAAAAGGTATATACCGAGGGACTCGCCCGGCACGGACATCTTCAGGAGACGGACATGGTGCTCAACTACGTCGATGCGGAACGCGAGGGCCGGGTGAAGTCCGGGGATCTGGTGATGCTGACCACCAACGGCGCAGGATTCACCTGGGGCGCAGCCCTGATCCGTCATTGACACGATGGCCATGCACATGACGCCTACCTACGACGTCGCCGTACTCGGGGCCGGGCTGGCCGGAAGCCTGATCGGTGCGCTGCTGGCCCGGCAGGGCGTATCGGTCGCCCTGATCGACCCCGGCACCCATCCCCGCTTTGCCATCGGCGAATCCACCATCCCCCACACCTCCCTGCTCCTCTCGTTACTGGCCCTGGAGTACGACGTACCGGAGATCGACCACCTTGCGTATCCGGACCGGATCGCCGCCTACGTGACCTCCACCTGCGGCATCAAGCGAGCCTTCGGCTTCGCCTACCACACCCCCGGCCACCCCTTCGAACCGGCCCACGGCCTGCAGTTTGGAACGAGCTCGAAGGACGAGAACCACTTCTTCCGACAGGACATCGACGCCTTCGTTTTTTACACGGCCGTACGGTACGGCGCGGATGCCTACCTGTCCACCCGCGCCCGGTCCGTCCACATCGATCGGCAGGGGGTGCGTGTAGACCTCGAAGACGGGACGCCGATCCGGTCACGGTACGTAGTCGATGCCGGAGGCTACCGCAGCCTGCTTGCCCGGCAGTTCGACCTGCGCCGAGACCCGCCCCCCCTCCGGCATCACGCCCGAACCCTGTTCACCCACATGATCGGCGTCCGTCCCTTCACCCCTCCCGGCCACCCGTTCACCCTCTCCTGGCATGAGAACACGCTGCATCACGTCTTCGAAGGCGGCTGGTTCTGGGTGATCCCGTTCGATAATCGGCCCGGTTCGACCAACCCGCTCGTGAGCGTCGGCCTCACGCTGGATCCCCGCCGGTACCCGCCCTCGGACACGCCTCCCGAGCGAGAATTCGGCGCCTTTCTCGACCTGTTTCCGTCGATCCGACGCTCGTTCGAGACGGCCCGTCCCGTGCGCCCGTGGACCTCGACCGGGCGCCTTCAGTACGATGTCCACAGGGTGAGCGGCTACCGCTTCTGCCTGACATCGCACGCTGCCGCCTTCGTCGACCCGCTCTTCTCCCGGGGGCTGATCAACACCGTCGAGATGATCCGGGCGCTCCTGCCGCCCCTGCTGGACGCCCTCGCGACGGACGACTTTGCTCCCGATGCGTTTGCCCCGATGGAGACCCTGCATCGCCGTGTGACGGACTACAACGACCGGCTCGTCGACGGAGCCTATCGTTCATGGATCGACTTCGACCTATGGAATGCCTGGGCGCGCGTGTGGGCGCTGGGCACGATCCTGGCCGAGTACCGGCTCATGAATGCACTCACCGATTACACCACCTCACGCGACCCGCACGTGCTGCTCGGCGAGACACCCGACCCGCTCTTCTCACCGTTCGAGGACCCGGACTACCGGACGTTTTTCGACCGTGCCGAGGCCCGGCTGCTGGCAGGCCTGGCCGCCGGCCATCCCCCCGCCGCCATGGCCCGCGACCTGTTCGCCCTGACCGGCGCGTACGCCTTTCCCGTCCCCCTTCGCGTCGATGCGATGCGAAGGGCCGGCTGGCTCGGCCCCGATGAGACCATCAGCCCCCGCAACCTCCACATGGCACGCGAAGGGTATCGATGGGCCCTCACCCATCCCGATGCGCGCGACCTTTTCGGGCACGCGGAGACCTTCTTCCGCTGGCGTGCCCGCCACCCGGACCCGCACCTCGGCCCGTCGCCGCAACAACCTTCACAAAACTTTACAGGTCGGCGTTGAAACTTCCTTCTTCAAAAATGTAGATTAAGTCTAAATTACCCCGACAAACTGCACCTCCAACCCGTACCCTGCTATGTCCGGATCGCCGACGGCCGGTTCGCTCGTCCGGGTGGCCACCTGCCTGGCCGGCCTGTGCCTGATCGCCCTGCCGGCCCTGAGCCAGTCGCCCGATGCTGCCCGCACCCTCGTCCATGTCCTCGATTACATGGCTCAGGACTACCCTGCCGCGGTAGCGGACGGGGTCATCGTGAATGCCGACGAGTACGCCGAGATGGAGGAATTTGCCGGTACGACGCGCCGGCTCCTCGAGGCGCTCGTCCGGGAAGGCCATGTGCCGGCCGACACGGCGCTGTACGGGGCGTGCGATCGCCTGGCGGCGCTGGTGGCGACCCGGGCCGATGCCGACGAGGTGGCCCGGACGGCGCGAGCGCTGCGGGCCGAGGTGATTCGCCACGTGGGGCTCCCCACGGCGCCGGTGGCCTGGCCCGACCCGGCCGTCGGCGCAGCGCTCTACGCGGAACGGTGCGCCGCCTGCCATGGCGCCGCCGGCGACGGCGACGGACCGGCCGCGCCCGGCCTCGAACCCGCCCCGACGCCCTTCGCTACCGGCGAGCGGGTGGCCTCGCTGTCGCCCTTCCAGGCCTACAACACCATCCGCCTCGGCGTCGAAGGGACGGCCATGGCGGCTTACACCGACCTGACGGACGATCAGGTGTGGGCCCTGGCCTTCTTTGTCAAGTCCATGAAAGCGGCCCGCGCGTACCCGGACGCCGCCGACACGGCTGACCTGGCGACACTCCGCGCCCATGTGTCGCTCGCACAGGTGGCCTCGCTCAACGACGCCGAACTGGCCGCCGTGCTGGCCGAAGCCGGTGTGGCGGATCCGTCCCGGGCCGTCGCCGCCCTGCGCCTGGCGCCCCCGCCGGACCGGCATGACGTGCTCAGCCAGGCCGACCGCCTGCTCGACGAGGCCCTGGCGGCGTTCCTGAAGGGCGATCCTGAGGGCGCACGGGGGCTCGCCGTGCGGGCCTATCTCGAAGGAGTCGAGCCCGTCGAACCCTCGCTCGCCGCCAACGCCCCGGACCTGACCGGACGGCTCGAGCGCCAGATGATGGCGGTACGCGGTGCCCTCCAAGCCGGAACGCCCGCCGACGAGGCCCGGGAGGCCGTCGCCGCGGCCCACGCGGTGCTCGCCGAGGCCCGCGACGTGCTGGATCAGCGTCCGGCCTCGCCGTGGTTTGCCTTCTTCATGGCCGCCTCCATCCTGTTGCGGGAAGGGCTCGAAGCGTTCCTGATCATCCTTGCCATCCTGAGTGTGCTCCGCGCCTCCGGACAACGCCGGGCTGCACGGTGGGTCCATGGCGGGTGGCTGGCCGCCGTCGGCGTCGGGGTGCTGGCGTGGTTCTTCTCCGACCTGCTCCTCCAGTTCGGCGCCACCCAGCGTGAACTCATGGAAGGCGGCATCGCGCTCGTAGCCGTCATCGTGCTCCTCTATGCCGGTTTCTGGCTGCACAGCAAGACGGAAATCCACAAGTGGAAGGCCTTCATCGAAACGCGCATCCAGACGGCCGTGCAGGGAGGCAACCTGCTGGGCCTGGCCGGAATTGCCTTCGTGGCCGTCTTCCGCGAGGCTTTCGAGTCGGTCCTGTTCCTCTCGGCGCTGACGCTGGAAGAAGGAGGCGGCAGCAAGACGGCCGTAGCCGGCGGGGCGGTGCTGGCCATCGCCGGCGTGCTCGTTCTGGCCGCGGTGCTCCTCCGGGTCTCGGCTCGCCTGCCCGTGCGTACGCTGTTCAAATACTCCTCGTTTGCCATGGGGGTGCTCTCCGTGATTCTCGCGGGCAAAGCCATCCATGCTTTCCAGGAGACGGGATGGCTCTCGGTCACCCCGTCGCCGCTGCCCTGGCGGATCGACCTGCTGGGCTTCTTCCCCACCCTCGAGACCCTGCTGGCCCAGCTCCTCATCGCGGCCCTCGCCATCTCGATCTATGCCCTGCCCCGCCTGCTGCGTCCGACCGTCCCGTCGGCCTGAGATCGAAACTTTTCGCCGGGCTCGCCATTGGGAAAGGCGGATCCCCATTCATCGGCGCAGACCATGAACAAGAAACTCATAGCCGGCCTCAGTGCCCTGGCGCTGCTGGCCGCCCTCGGCCTCACCTTCACGCTGACCGGACAGGCCAGCAGTCCGAAGGTCGTCGTGTACAAGTCGCCCACGTGCGGGTGTTGCAGCAAGTGGGTGGACCATATGCGGGCCCAGGGGTTCGAGGTAGAGACCCACGACGTGCAGGACGTCACCCCCATCAAGCAGCGGTTTAGCGTCGCACCCCGGCTGGCATCCTGCCACACGGCGCTCGTCGACGGCTACGTCATCGAGGGGCATGTGCCGGCCGCTCAGGTGAAGCAACTCCTGGCCGACCGTCCCGACGTGCGTGGCCTGGCCGTACCCGGCATGCCGATGGGCTCACCGGGTATGGAAGGCGCTTACTCGGAGGCCTACGACGTGCTCACGTTCGATGCACAGGGACGAACCACGGTGTTCGCCCACATCCCGGCCCGGTGAACCCCTCCGGCACCCCTGTAATATCCGGTGAATACGCGAGCGGGAGCGGCAGGGTGCGGATGCCCCGCGGAACCCTCCTCCCGCGCCCCGCTTCCAACGGCTCGGGGCCTCGTTAGCGCCCTCTTTTCGTCCAACGTCTGTTGACGCTTTCCCCTGACCGACTATGGCGGGTACCCTGGGACAACTTCTCATCCTCACGGGCTTCGTCGCCTGCGGGCTGGCCGGGCTCGCCTACCTGCGAGCCGCCCAGCTGGGCACCTCACGGTCGGACTGGCAGGCCATCGGGCACGGCGCCTGGCTGGTCATGGCACTGACCACGACGGCCGCCTTCGGCGTGCTGATGTACCTGACCGTCACGCACCAGTTTCAGTACGCCTACGTTCACCAGAACACCTCGCGCGATCTCCCTCTCAAGTTTCTGATCTCTGCCTCCTGGGCCGGACAGGAAGGCTCGTTCCTGCTCTGGATCGTGCTCAACGGCCTGGTGGGGCTGGCCCTGATGAAGTGGGCCGACCGCGCCTATGTGGCCCCGGTGATGGCCGTCTCGGCCTTCTGCCAGCTGTTCCTCCTCTCGATGGTGGCCGGGCTCAAGTTCGGGACGTTCACGATCGGGTCCTCTCCTTTCACCACGCTGGCCGAGAAGTTTCCGGATGCTCCGATGCTCCAGGCGGGCCTCGTCCCGAGCGACGGGCAGGGGCTGAATGACCTGTTGCAAAACTACTGGATGGTCATCCACCCGCCCACGCTGTTCCTGGGCTTCGCGTCTATGATGGTGCCGTTCGCCTTCGCCGTGACGGCCCTCTGGAAGCGCCGGTACACGGCCTGGGTGCGGCCCGCGCTGCCCTGGACCCTGTTCGCCGTGATGGCCCTCGGCATCGGCATCGCTATGGGCGGTTACTGGGCCTACGTAACCCTTTCCTTTGGCGGCTACTGGGCCTGGGACCCGGTCGAGAACTCGTCGCTGGTACCCTGGCTCATCGGTGTAGCGGCCGTCCACACGATGATCATCCAGAAGAAGAGCGGTTCGAGCCACAAGGCCGCGCTGTTCCTGAGCATCCTGGCCTACATGCTCGTGGTCTACTCCACGTTCCTGACCCGCAGCGGCATCCTGGGTGACATCTCGGTGCACTCCTTCGTCGACCTGGGCCTCTACAACCAGCTCCTGCTCTGGATTCTCTCGATGGGCGTCGTGGGGTTTGGCCTGTTCGCCTACCGCTACCGCGAGTTGCCCCGGCCGGACCGGGAGCCGGCCCTGCTCTCCCGCGAGTTTCTCATTTTCTCCGGCGCCATGCTGCTGTGCGCCATCGGCGCCGTCGTCCTGCTGGGCACCAGCACGCCGATCCTGGGACGCCTCTTCCGGGACAACCCCTCGACGGTCCCGCTGGCTTTCTACAACAAGTGGACCCTTCCCATCTCGGTCGTGCTGGTTTTTCTGGCGGGTCTGGGGCAGCTTTTCTGGTGGCACCGGATGAGCGTGGAGAACGTCAACCGGGTGCTGTTCAAGCCCGTGGTTCTCTCGGTCGTGAGTACGGTGGCCGTGCTCGTCTTCACGCCGTTCATCGAACGGGCTCCGGCGGCTTCGGGCACCGCCACCCCGGCGCTGAGCCAGGCCGGCCTGACCGGCGCGCTGAGCCAGTTCTGGGCCACCCACGGCACGGGGTTGCTCCTGCTCCTGCTCGTCTTTGCCGCCTTCTTCGCCCTGTACGGCAACGGGATGGTGCTCTGGCGCATCGCCCGAGGCAACCCCCGCATGGCCGGTGGCGCCCTCACCCACGTCGGCTTTGCCGTGATGGTACTCGGCATCGTGGCCTCGAGCGGCTTCAGCCGCGGGCTCGGCGTCGACCCGGGCGGTACGGGCCGGAAGAACTTCATCGTCGAGCGGGGACGGACGGTGGCCGTGGATGGCTACCGGGTCACGTACCGGGGGCAGGAAACCAATGCGGAAGGGCGTCCCGTCTACGTCCTCGAAGTGATCGACCCGCGGGGTGAGGCGTTCACGGTGCGGCCCGTCGTCTACAAGAGCAACAAGAACCAGTGGATCCAGCACCCCGACGTGCGGCTCGGGACGTTCCAGGACCTGTTCGTGGCCGTCTCCCCGAGCGTCATGTTCGACACCCCCACGGATCCCAACACCGCGACGCTCTCGCGTGGCGAGACGGCCCGGCTCGATGGCGGCCGCCTCCTGCTCCGCTTCGCCGACTTCGACCTGGAGGCCGGGCGCCCCTACATGGATGACGCAACCGCCATTGCCGTCGGTGCCCGCCTCGAACTGATCGATCCCGCGACCGGCACCACGCAGGTGGTTACGCCCCTGTACCTCGTCGGCAACGACGGCCTGGTGCGCACGATCCCCGCCCGCGTGGACGCGCACGACGTCACGATGACCTTCCAGGGCATGAACGTCGACGACGAGACGATTCAGATTGGCGTCGAAGGGGCCACCGTGGCGCCCGAGGACTGGCTCGTGGTGCAGGCGTACGAAAAGCCGTTCATCAACCTGGTCTGGCTGGGCATCATCCTCCTCTCCTGCGGCTTTGGCCTGGCCATCGTCCGGCGGGCCCAGGATCACCGGTTCCAGCGCCGCCGCGGCTGATCCACGCACGGCAGCCTTTTCTTCCGCCTACGGCATTTTCTGCCTGCGTTTCAGCGGCGCGTCCCGCGGTCGAAGGCCTCTTTCGCCCCGTTCTTTTTCCCTCCCGCACCGACCGGGCGGCTCCGCGGTAACGGGCCCGATGCTTGCTTCGAGGGGGACGGCAGCCTTCCGCTGCCCCCGGCCAGACCGCTGATTTTCCCGCCCGATGCCTGCATGAGTGCCCGGACGCCCTCCCGTACCCTCCCGACGGACCGCCCCTCCCGACCGCCGGAGGCCGGCCCCGTCGTGCCCGGCTCGGACGAGGAGCTGGTTCGCGCACGTCTGGACTTGATGCGGAACCTGGCCCTCGCGCTCACCGAGGATAGCACGCCGGACGAGGTGATCCGTCTGGCACTGGAAAAAATCGGGGCGCTGTTCCCCGACGCCCGCGTGGCCTTCTCGACGATCGACCGGGACGGCCACCTCCAGGTACTCCAGGATCGGTGTCCGGAGACGATGCCCCCGATGGCGGGCCGCACGTTCGACCTGAGCGTGGCCCCCGGCCTGCTGGCCCGGCTCCGGGAAGGCCACGCGCTTCCCGTCTCCGACGTTGCGTCCGAACCCTTGCTGGAACCACTGCAGGCGACGTATCGCTCGCTGCAGACCCGGGCCGTCCTGTACGTTCCACTCCCGGAGACGCACGAGGTCTCCGGCCTCATCTGTCTCGGGCACCCGGTACCACACGCCTGGCCGCCGGCTCCGGTGGCGCTCCTCGAGGAAGCCGCCTCCTTCCTGACCCTGGCGCTCCGGGACGCCCGGCGGCGCGAGGAGAAAAACAGGGCCGAGGCCGCACTCCGGGAGAGCGAGGCGCGCTTCCGGGCGCTGGCCGAAGCCTCGTTCGAAGGGATGGCCGTCCTCGTCGACGGCACCCTGGTCGAGGCCAATCAGACGCTGGCGCATCTCTTCGGCCATCCCACCCCCGAGGCGCTCATCGGGGAGCGGATCGACCGGCTGCTGACCCGGGACGACGGGACACCGGTGTCCTTCCTGCCGGCCAACGAACGACACACGCTGACCGGTACCCGGCGGGACGGGACGCCCTTCCCGGTCGAGGTACTGGCCCGCGAGACACCCTATCAGGGGCAGGCGGCCCACGTCCTGGGCTTTCGCGACCTGACCGAGGCACGCCGGGCCGACGCGGAACGCTCCCGCCTGCTCGAGCAGACCCAGCAGGCCCTGGCACGGACCGACGCCCTCTACCACCTCAGCCGCCTCCTCCTCAACTTCCAACAGCTCCCCGACGTCCTCCCGGGGGTCACCGACGGGCTGGCTCAGACCCTGCCGGCCTCCCGCGTCGTCCTCGCGCTTCTCGACGAGGACAGCGTCGAACGCCGTATCGTACAGCACCACGATCCCCGGGTCACGTCGCTGCCGGAAGCCCTGTTCGATCCGGAAGGGGACCTGACCCGGGCCGTTACCGCGTCCCCGGAGCCCATCCTGCTGAGGCCGGATCAGACCGATCCCGCGGGCGTCCTTTCCGATGAGCTGCGACGCACGTACGGCCTGGGCAGTATGCTGATCGTCCCGCTCCCTCACCCGGAGCGGTGCAGGGGCCTGCTCCTGGCGGGGCGCTCGTTCGACGCCCCACCCTTCTCCACGCTGGACGTGGCGCTGGCCGTCGCCGTCGCCAACCAGACGTCCGTCGCCCTCGAGAACGCCCGCCTGTTCCGCGAGCACGTCCGCCACGCCCGGGAACTCGACGCCTACTCGTCGGCCCTGAAGGAACTGCATTTCCTCAACACCACCGCCTTTCCCGACCTCTCGGCCCTCCTGGACGCCTTTCTCGACACCGGGCGCCGCCTCCTCGGCCTCCAGACCGGGACCATCTCGTACCTGGAGGAGGAGCACCTGTTCGTCCTGGCCGCCGCCAGCCTAGAGCCCGAGTCCCTGTTCCCGGGCATGACGATGCCGGTGGATCAGGCGCCCTGCCGGGAGGTCATCCGCCAGCGCCGTACCGTCATGCACCTGGCGCCCGAGGTGGACGCACCGAGCCTGCTCAACCCGGCCGTCTACATCGGCACGCCGATCCTGGTGGAGGGACAACTGTTCGGGACGCTGAGTTTTGCCAGCCTCGCCCCGCGCGACGTACCCTTTGCCGCCCACGAGGTGGAGCTGCTCGAACTCATGGCCGAAAGCCTGGGACGGTTCCTGACCCTGGCCCAGAAGGAACAGGAGCAGCGAACCGTCCAGGAACACCTCCGGCGGTATGCGGAGGATCTCGAAGCCACCAAACAGACGCTCGAACAGCAGGCCGCCGACCTGGCCACGACGGTGGCCGAACTGGAGGAAGCCCGCCGGCAGGCCGAAGAGGCCACCCGCTCCAAGAGCCTCTTCCTGGCCAACATGAGCCACGAGATCCGAACGCCCATGAACGGCGTCATTGGCATGATCGAGCTCCTCCGGGAGACGCCGCTGACGGATGAACAGCGTCAGTACATCGACACGATCCACGCCAGCGGGGAGACGCTGCTCAACCTGATCAACGATATCCTGGACCTCTCCAAGATCGAGTCCGGCAAGCTCGAACTGGAAGACGTGCCGTTCTCGGTGTGGGATCTCGTCGAGACGGCGCTCGACGTGGTGGCGCTGCGGGCCGCCGACAAGCAGGTGGCCCTGGCCGCCGAGGTGGCCCCCGACGTGCCGGCCTGGGTCTCGGGCGACGTCACCCGCCTGCGCCAGATTCTCATCAACCTGCTCGGCAATGCCGTCAAGTTCACCGACGAGGGCGAGGTCGTCCTGTCCGTGACCACCGAACGGGACGATGACGGCACCCCGCTGCTCCACCTGGCGGTACGCGACACCGGCATCGGCATCCCGCCGGAGCGCCTCGAAACCATCTTCGACACCTTCACGCAGGCCGACGCCTCGACGACGCGGCGGTATGGAGGAACGGGTCTCGGCCTGGCCATTTCTCAGCGGTTGAGCCGGATGATGGGGGGGCGTCTGTGGGCGGAGAGCCAGGTGGGCGCCGGCTCGACGTTTCACGTGGTCGTGCCGCTCGTCCCGGCGCCGGACGAGGCCGAGCCCCTGCCCGCCTTCGGGGGGCAGCAGGTGCTGCTCCTCGAGCGGCATGCCCCCACCCGCCGGATGCTGTCCGGCCATCTGACGGCCTTTGGCCTGCGCGTGCGCGAGGCGGCATCCGTGGAAGACGCGCTGCACCTGGCTCCCTCGTGCCAGGCGTTCCTCCTCGATGCCACGTTGCCCGAAGACGACCTGCAGACGTTCCTCAGCGGGCACGTCCCGCTACCCGCCGGCGGTTCGGCCGAGCAGGCACCGGTGATCCTGCTCCAGCCCGTCGGCCGTCGCCCCGGCCAGGGCCTGCCCCGGCTCCGCCTGCTCAGCAAGCCCGTCCACCGGCAGCGGCTGTACGAATCGCTCCGCCACGCGCTCTATCCGCACGAGCACTCCGAAACGGAGGGCGCCCGTCGTGCGGGGGAGGATCGCAGCGCCCGTCGGCTGCGGGTCCTGCTGGCGGAAGACAACCCCATCAACCAGCAGGTGGCCGTGCGCATGCTCCACCGCCTGGGCCACGACGTAGAGGTAGCCCACAACGGGCAGGAGGCCGTCGACCGGGTGGAGAGCGAGCCGTTCGACATCGTGCTCATGGACCTGCAGATGCCCGCGATGGACGGGCTCGACGCGACACGGGAGATCCGCAGGCGCCTGGCCCCCGACCGCCAGCCCCGCATCGTCGCGCTGACGGCCAACGCCATGCAGGCCGACCGCCAGCGCTGCCTGGAGGCCGGCATGGACGACTACATCGCCAAGCCGTTCCGCCTGGAAACCCTCCGGGATACCCTCCTGCGGCTCGACCTGCCCGGCCACGACGACGCCCCGGAATCCCCGACCGGAACCCCGACCACGGACGCAGCGCCTGCCCCCGCTCCTGCGGAGGGGCTCGTCATCGACCGGGAGGTACTCGACGAACTGCGTGCGATGCTCGGAGCCGGAGAAAATGCCGGGTTTCTCCGGGACCTCATCCAGGATTTTCTCAACGACAGCCGCCAGCTCCTGGACGAGCTCCACGAAGCGGCGCGACGGGACGATGCACCCACGTTCGAACGCCTGGCGCATACGCTCAAATCCAGCAGCGCCATGTTTGGAGCCCTCACCTTCTCGAACGCATGCCGCGAACTCGAGGAGATCGGCGAGTCAGGGCGTCTCGAGGGGGTCGAGGGACGCCTCGAGCGCCTCGAAGCGCTCTACGAGGCCGTGCGGAGCGTCCTCGGCGCCATGGAGTTCTGACCGGCGACGCTGCCGAATGGCCGCTCGCCAGGCGGCCTCCAGCAGGGCATAGTCGCGTTCCTGCAGCTCCGGTGCGACGCCCTGCACGGCCTGGAAGCCGAGCGCCACCGGCGAGAGGCTGGCCCGGGGTGCGCTGCCGGCATTGAGGATCCCGGTGCGGAAGAGGCCCTGCCGGAACTCTCCGTGGAGCTGGCCGAGCACGCAGCACGTCCCATCGGCCAGCGTCAGCGTGGCCAGGTCCAGGCGGTGGTGCCAGCCGGGGTCGACGGCATCCAGATAGGCGGCCCCTCGGGCCACCCGGGCCCGAACGACGTCCGGCGTGACCCGGCGAGCCATCCGCTGCTGCCGCCAGCGCCTCCAGGCCGTTTTCCAGAACATACGAGCCTCCTTCCAGGATTCGAGAAACGGTGCGTAACGTTCCAACGTGCTACACGACAGCAGGTTGCCCGGCCCCGCTCCGCAGGAACGTCGACCGGGGTTCGGCCGTTGTGCGCCACCGTTCGAACGATCCACCGCTCCGTGATGCGACCGACGTACGCCTTTCTCCTTATGCTGCCGCTCGTGGTGATGCTGGCGGCCTGTACCGGTGCCCCCGCCCCGTCGTTCGACCCGGCCACCGCCTCCTGGGAGGACATCGAGCAGGCGGCCCGCGGGCAGACCGTCACCCTCCTGATGTGGACCGGCGACCCGTACATCAACGCCTATATGCGTTCGTATGTGGTCCCGACCCTGCAGGAGCGCCACGGCATCACGCTGGAGATCGTCGCCGGGCAGGGCAACGAGATCGTTTCCCTCCTGATGACCGAACGGGAGGCCGGGCGCGACGTGAGCGCGTTCGACATGATGTGGATCAACGGCGAGACGTTCTACCAGCTTCGCCAGATCGACGCCCTCTACGGGCCCTTCACGCAGCTTCTCCCGAACGCCCGTTTCATCGACTTCGAAAACCCTTTCATCGGGATCGACTTCCAGCAGCCGGTGGACGGCTATGAGATGCCCTGGGGGAACGTGCAGTGGATCCTCATCTACGACAGCGCCCGCGTGAGCGACCCGCCGCGTACGCCGGAAGCCCTCGCCGCATGGGTCCGAGCCCATCCCGGACGCTTCACCTTCGACACGTCCTTCACGGGCATGACCTTCCTGAAGACGCTTCTGATCCACTTTGCCGGCGGCCCCGGCAGCCTGGACGGTCCCTTCGACGAGGCACGCTATGCGCGCGTGGCCCCCCGCCTCTGGACCTACCTGCGTGCCCTACGCCCGTACCTGTGGAAACGGGGCGAAACGTTCCCCGCCAGCGTGGCCCAGCTTCACCAGCTCTTTGCCTCCGGCGAGATCGACTTCACCATGAGCAACAACGACGGTGAGGTGGACAACAAGGTACTCCAGGGCCTATTCCCCGAGACGGCGCGTGCCTATGTGCTCGAAGGCGGCACCATCCAGAACAGCCATTACCTGGGCATCGTGAAGAACGCGCCCCATCTGGCCGGTGCCCTCGTCACCTGCAACTTCCTGATCTCGCCCGAAGCCCAGCTGCGCAAGCTCGACCCGCAGGTCTGGGGCGACGGCACGGTCCTCGACCTGGACCGCCTGCCACCCGCGTGGCAGACGCGGTTCCGGAACCTGCCCACCCGGCGGCTGGCGCCGGACCGCACCCGGCTCCAGGCACACGCCCTGCGGGAACTGGCCCCCGAATACATGATTCGTCTCTACGACGACTTCCGCCGCGAGATCATCAACCGGTGAGGACCTGCCTCGGACATAACGACCGGCTCGGGGTGCTGGGCCTGGCGCTCTTCGCCCTGATCGCGCTGGTACCGCTCGGGTTCAGCCTGGCCTATGCCCTGGCCTACAGCCTCGGCCTGACCGGGCTTCTGAGCGAAGGCCTCACCGGCCGCTACTGGGCGCGCCTGTTCTCGGAGGGCGAGATCTGGGCCTCGTTCGGGCTGAGTTGCTATGTGGCTGCCGCCACGGTCCTGCTGACGGTCAGCCTGGCGCTGATGCTCGTGCTCCTGCTGCGTCAGCCGCTGCGCCGGGGGCCGCTGGCCTACCTGATCTACCTTCCTCTGGCGATCCCGGCGACCGTTACCGGCTTCGTAACGTACCAGGTTCTTTCGGGCACCGGCTACCTGACCCGCTGGCTGCTCGCCACGGGCCTGGTCGACGACCCGGCCCGGCTTCCGGGTCTGGTCAACGACGCCGCCGGGATCGGCATCATCATCGCGCACGTGGGCATGGCCGTGCCGTTTTTTACGCTGCTTTTCCTGCAGCTCTACGATCGGGAGAAGCTGGATGCGCTGGTCAGCCTGGCCCATACGCTGGGCGCGGGACGCCGTGCGGCACTCTGGCGCGTCACCCTTCCGATCCTGCTCACGCGGGCGACCACCAACCTGGTGCTGCTGTTCATCTTCGTCCTCGGCTCCTACGAGATCCCCCTGCTCCTGGGCCGGCAGTCGCCCCAGATGCTCTCGGTGCTGACGATGCGCAAGTACGCACTGTACGACCTGACGGAAAAGCCCGAGGCGTTCATCGTGGCGCTGCTCTACGCCCTGCTGGTGCTGGTTCTGATCGGCGTCGTCTTCCGGCGCGGGAGGGAGATGCCATGAACGTCAAGGTTCCGGCATCGCCGGCCGCCGGGTTCCGGCGCATCCTGGCGTTTCTCGTCGGGGCGGCGTGCCTGTTTCCCTTCGCCTACCTGCTGCTCCTTTCGCTGGCCACGACCTGGCCGTTCCCGGACCTGTGGCCTTCCGGTCTGACGGGCACGCGCTGGACGAACACCTTCCGGCAACACGGAGGACTGGCACCGGCCTTTCTGCGGTCGGTGTTCCTCTCGGTCACGGTCGCCCTGCTCTCGACCAGCGCCGGCTACCTGACGGGAAAATACATCGCCTATCACCCGCACCGGCGCCGCCTGCTCTTCCTGGCCTACGTCCCCTTCCTGATGTCGCCGGTGATCCTGGGGACGTGCCTGATGTACCTGTACCTGCGGGCCGGGCTGGCCGGCACGCTACCCGGGGTCATCCTGGCCCAGTCGATGTTCGCCTACGGCTTTGCCATCGTCTTCTTCAGCGCGTTCTGGAACGCCGACCTCCGGGCCCTGGAGGAACAGGTGTACACCCTGGGGGGTACGCCGCGCGACGCCTTTCGCCGCGTCCTCCTGCCGGTCTCGAAGGGCATGCTGCTGATCTGCTTTTTTCAGACATTCCTCATCTCCTGGTTCCAGTACGGGCTCACCCTCCTGATCGGCACGGGCAAGGTGCAGACGTTGCCGCTGCTGGTCTACGCCTACGTGAACGAGGCCAACCCCTTTTATGCCGCTCTGGCCAGTTGCCTGCTGATCCTCCCCCCGGCCCTGCTGCTGGTCATCAACAAGCGGTTCGTGTTCCACGAGATGCGAGAGTTCTAGCCAGCCATGCTGCTCGAGGTGATGCAACTACGCAAGCGGTTCGGCACGGAAGAGGTGCTGCGCGGGGTGAGCCTGTCCGTCCCGGCTCACGCGACGCTGAGCATCGTGGGGCCGTCGGGCTGCGGGAAGACGACCCTGTTGAAGATCATTGCCGGGCTGACGACGGCCGACGGCGGCACGGTGCGGCTCGACGGGGAGGACCTGACGGGCGTCCCGCCCCAGCGGCGCGGCACCGTCTACCTGTACCAGGAGCCCCTCCTGTTCCCCCACCTCGACGTGTTCGAGAACGTGGCCTTCGGGCTGCGGCTGCGCCGGGTGCCGGAGGCGGAGCTGCGCCGGCGCACCGAGGCGATGCTGGCCGAGCTCGACCTCACGACCCACGCCCGCAAACGCCCCCGGCAGCTTTCGGGCGGTCAGCGGCAGCGCGTCGCCTTCGGCCGGGCCATCATCGTCAACCCCCGCCTGCTCCTGCTCGACGAGCCGTTCGCCAGCCTCGACGTGGACATCCGCGCGGCCATGCAGGACCTCTTCCTGCGACTCGTGCGCCAGTACCGGATCACGTCGCTGTTCGTCACGCACGACCTGAAGGAGGCCCTGCGCGTGGGCGACCGGCTGGCCACCCTGCGGGCCGGCGTGCTGAAGTCGTATCCCACGAAGGAAGCGTTCATCGACGACCCCGAGACGGGTGTGCAGCGGGAGCTGGCGTTCTGGGAACGCCTCCGCACACCCACCCTCTCCTCCGGCCACGGGCCGCCAACCGGCTGACGCCCTCGTCCCCAACCCCTGTGCCCATGTCCTCCGTTGCCGTCATCCTCGGGAGCGCCTTCGACGCGGCCCGGCTCGCCGACCTCACCCTGGTTCCCGAAACCATCCCCACCCCCTGGGGCGCGCAGGTGCTCCACCGGGTCGAACACCCGGACCGCGACGCCTACGTGCTGTTTCGCCACGGGGTGCCGCACCGGCTTCTGCCCCATCAGATCAACTACCGCGCGCAGGCCGCTGCCCTGGCCGCCGTGGGCTGCCAGGCGCTCGTCGTCACCAGCTCGGTGGGCGTGCTCGATCCCCGCCTCCCGCTCTTCCGCCTCCTGCTCGTCGGCGACCTGCTCATGCCCGAGAACCGGCTGCCGGACGGCTCGACCTGCACCATGTTTCCCCATCCCGCGCCGGGGCAGGGGCATCTGGTGCTGCGGGAGGGGCTCTTCGCCACCGCCCTGGCCGGTCAGCTCCGCACCCTGGCCGACCGGACCGGCGTGGCGCTCCACCCGGAGCCCGTCGTCTTCGCCTATGCGGGCGGACCGCGGACCAAGACGCCAGCCGAGAACCGCATGTGGGCACGCCTCAGCGCCCAGGTCAACTCGATGACGGTCGGGCCGGAGGTCGTCCTGGCCAACGAACTGGGCATCCCCTGCGCCGCGCTCGTGGCCGGCCACAAATACTCCGTCCCGGACCGCCCCGCCCCGGACGACGCCCGCAGCGTCCGCGACTCGCTCGTAGCCGCCCGCCACGCCATGGAACGCCTCGTCGTCGCCTTCCTCCGTGACGGGCACCCGGTCCCGTTCGGAAATCACCTGTACCGCTTCGACACATCCGAAAACCACTGACCCACTCGCAATATCCCCCATGCCGTACCCCTCCGTTCTCGATGGGCACAACGACGTGCTCCTCCGCCTGCACCGGCAACAGGCCTCGGTCCGCGCCTTCCTCGACGGCACGCCCGACGGCCACCTCGACCTGCCCCGCGCCCGTGCCGGCGGCCTGGCTGGCGGCTTCTTCGCCGTGTTCGTCCCCTCCCCCGGGCCCGCTCCCTCCCGGCAGGCCGTCATGACGAGCGACGGCTACGACGTCCCCTATGCCGAGCCGGTCCCCCCTGAACAGGCCCTGGCGACCACGATGGCCCTGACCGCGCGGCTCTTCCGCATCGAAGCCGCCTCGGCAGGACGGGTCCGTGTGGTACGGTGTGTGGAGGACCTGAGAGATTGCTTGAACGAAAACCGGCTGGCCGCCATCCTGCACTTTGAGGGAGCGGAAGCCATCGACCAGGACCTGAACACGCTCGAGGTGTTTTATCAGGCCGGGCTTCGCTCGCTGGGCCTGGTGTGGAGCCGGCCCAACGCGTTCGCCCACGGCGTCCCGTTCCGTTTTCCCCACAGCCCGGACACCGGCCCCGGCCTGACCGACGCCGGCCGCGCCCTCGTGCGCGCCTGCAACCGCCTGGGCATCCTCATCGACCTGGCCCACCTGAACGAGCGCGGCTTCTTCGACGTGGCCCGCCTCTCGGAGGCCCCGCTCGTGGTGACCCATACCGCCGTGCACGCCCTCAGCCCCTCCTCCCGCAACCTGACCGACCGGCAGATCGACGCCGTCGGCGCCTCCGGCGGTGTCATCGGGCTGAACTTCTCCGTCTACGACCTCCGGCCCGACGGACGGAACGTAGCGGCCACCCCGCTCGACCTGATGGTCCGCCACATCGACTACCTCGTCGAGCGTATCGGGATCGACCATGTAGCTTTCGGCTCGGACTTCGACGGCACCGCCATCCCGTCCACGCTCGGCGATGTGACGGGCCTGCCGCACCTGCTCGAAGCCCTCCGCCGGGCCGGCTACGACGAAGACGCCCTGCGGAAGATCGCCTTTGAGAACTGGCTACGGGTTCTGCAGGCCACCTGGCGTTGAACGGCCCTTCGGGCTTACGAGGCTCCCTTCGCAGGCGTCTCCCCGAGCTGGAGCGTCTCATCCAGGATGCGGCCGGCCAGACGGATGAAGTCGGCTTCGGTGATGATGCCGACGAGCTGCCCGTCGCGCACCACCGGCAGGGCGCTGACGCCGTGCTGGCGCATCAACGCGATGGCCTCGGTCGTGCGCGTCTCGGGACGCACCGAGATGGGATCGCGCACCATGATCTCCTTGACCGGTACGTCGCGCGGTTCGTCATGCATGGCGGCACTGCTCTCGGCCAGGTAGCGCAGCAGACGGCGATGCGTCACCAGCCCCACGAGCCGGTGCTCGGTATCCTCCACCATCACGTGGCGGATGTGGCGCCAGTCCATCAGCACCGCCACGAACTCGACCAGCTCTTCCTCGTGCACGGTGAAGAGGTCGGTGGACATGTAGTGCTCGACGCGCGTGCCGGTCAGCCGCTGCGTGGCCCGGATATGGTCGCAGGTGGCCAGCGGCCATTCGTGCACGGGCCGGCCCTCCTTCTGCGCCTCGATGAGCCGTTCCACGAGGGCCGCCAGCCGTTCGGCCCGGGTCGTGCCCTGGCGTTTCATCAACGCCAGCGACTCGACCTGCCACCAGGAACCGGTCTGATGACTCTCCACGCGGGCCTCGATGATGCCCAGATACCGGTCGATGTCGTCGGCGTCGATGCCCCCGGCCGTGAGGCCTTCGCGCGCCAGCGGCAACAGCTCCTGCAGGATCAGCTCGTGCGCCGGCACGGTCTCTCCATGCAGCCAGTACAGTTGCGAGGCCAGGCCGAGGCGTGCCGCCGCAATGAAATTGCTCTTGGCGTAGTCGAAGTCCAGCAGGGTCGTGATGTCGCTGTAGCGGTCCGCCATCCCCCGGACGAGCCCGAACCAGAAGGCCATGTTGGCCACTTCGTCGACCACCGTGGGCCCCGAGGGCAGGATGCGGTTCTCGATGCGCAGGTGCGGCTTGCCATCCGTGATGCCGTAACAGGCCCGGTTCCAGCGATAGACCGTGCCGTTGTGAATCTGCAGGGCCCGCAAGCCGGGGATCTCCCCCCGCTCCAGACGGAGGAAGGGATCCTCGAACTCCTCCGACATCAACAGCACCCGGAAGCGGGCGATATCCTCCTTGTAGATCTCCGTGACCGACTCACGGCACCAGTCCGTCCCGAAATGCACACGCGGGCTCATCTCGCGGAGGTACAGGTTGCTGCTCCGCGTGTCGACGGCCTGCTGGAACAACGCGATGCGCGTCTCGCGCCAGAGCCGCTTGCCAAAGAGGACGGGCGAATTGGTCGCCGCCGCCAGGACCGGCGCCGCGATGAGCTGGGCGATGTTGTAATAGTGCGGGAAGACGTCCGGCGCAACCTGAAAATGCGTCTGGAAGCTCGTATTGCAACCTTCGACGAGGATGTTGTCGTGCTGGAAGAACAGCTCGTCGACGCCCCGGATCTGGTACTGGGCCGGCCGCCCGCCCCGCAGGCGCATGATGGCCTCGTTGAGTGCGAAATACCGGGGCATGGGAGCCATGTTGTCCAGCCCCAGGTCGGAGAGATGGATCGTCGGGAGGATGCCGACCATGGCCACCTCGGCGCCGACCTCCCCGGCCAGCTTCCGCACGTGAACCAGCATGTCGTTGATCTCCTGCTCGACCCGCCGGAGGCAATCCCCCTGGAACCGATGGGGGTCCAGGTTGAATTCGAGGTTGAACCGCGTCAGTTCCGTCCCCAGGCGCGGGTCGTCGTTCAGGTCCAGGATCTCCTTGGCCAGCGGTGCCGGCTGATAGCGTTCATCCACGAGGAACAGTTCCTGTTCGGCACCGATGCGGGAAACGCCCGTCTCGAACAAGCCTTCCCGCAGCATGTATTCGAGGGCCTGCATGTCCTGAATCAGGCGGCGGGTGAAACGCCGCATCGCGGCGGCGTCCTCCAGATATTTGACGTCTTGTGTACCCATGGAAACAGCGGACCCTCATCGGTTGGACGGTATACGGACGCCCTTCGTGCGCACGGCGCGGCCAGTGCGGCGTCGTCGTTCTAGAGTACTTCCGGCGCGGTTAAGAGTCAACCTTCGCCGCGTCCACGCATCGCCGGCAGGGCACGCCGGCCCGAGGCTCCGGCCGGTTCCCCGAAACCTCGGGTCCCAGCCCACGTTTCCTGCCTGATCCATTTCGTCTTTCTCCGTTCCATGCCACGTCGCTTTCCCGTTTCGGTGCCCGTTCGGGCGGGCCTGTCGTGCCTCCTGCTTGTGCTGGCCTCCTTCGGGACGGCGCCGTCTGTGCTGGCCCAGGTGGATGCCGCCACCCGCGCCGAGCGCCTGTTCGTGCGTGGCATGACCCGTGCTTACCTGGACGATCACGAGGGCGCCCTGGCGCTGTTCCAGGAAGCGCAGCGGCTGGCCCCCGGCGTACCGGCGGTCCTCGCGGCTCTGGCCGAGACGTATGCGGCGCTGGACGACCCGGCCACCGCGCTGTTTTTTGCGACCCAGGCCTGGGAGCGCGCCCCCGAGAACCCGTACTACGGCGAGCAGGTAGCCCGCCTCCACCTCGCCGCGGGCGACACGCTCGGCGCGCTGACCACCTACGAGGCGCTGCTGGCGGCGCATCCCGCCTACCGGCCGGCCCTGCGTGCGCTGGCTTCGCTGCTGGCGTCGCAGGCACGCTACGCCGAAGCCGCCGAGACGCTCGAACGCCTCCGCACCCTCGAACCGGCCCGCCCGTCCGTCCTCCAAGACCTGCTGGTGCTCTACGAGCGCCTGCACGACGAGGACGGTCAGGAACGCACCCTGCGCACTCTGCTCGACCTGCAGCCGGATCACCCCGAGGCCTACCGTCGCCTGGCGCACTGGTACCTCGAGCGGGAGCGCTATGAAGACGCTCTGCCCCTCCTCGAAACGCTGCGGACCCTGCGTCCGGACGATGCGACCGCACGGGACGACCTGGCCCGTGCCTACCGGGCTACGGGCCGCTCCGACCTGGCCGAAGCGCTGACCGGGGACGCCCCGCCCACCACGGTCGTTGCCTTGCTGGCGCGTGCCGCCCCCCTTCTCGAACGCGCTGGCAACGACCCGGAGGCCGCCCGTGCGGCCCGGGACCTCCTGGAACAGGCGTTGACCCTCGAACCCCAGCACGCCGGAGCTGCCGAAGCCCTCGGTCGCCTGGCCTTCACCACCGGCGACTTCGGCACCGCCGCCACCTACCTGGGCCGGCTCGCCCGGCGTTCCCCCCGGCGCCTCGACCTGTGGGAGCGCGCCGCCGAAGCCGCCCTGCAGGCCGGCGATGCCCGGGCCGCGGCCGACCTTGCCGACGAAGCCCTCCTCTTTTTCCCCGGCAACACGATCCTCCTGCGCGTAGCCGCCTTCGCCGCCCTGGAACGACAGGCGCCCGGAGAAGCCCGGCGTCACTTCGAAGAAGCCCTGACCGTGCTCGCGGAGACACCCGACGCACCGCCCGCGCAGGAGGCCGACCTGCGTTCCGGGCTGGGCCTGGCGCTGGCCCTCCTGAACCAGCCCGAGGCCGCCGAAGAGGCCTTTCGCCGGGCCCTCGACCTGGCCCCGGACCTTGTCCCTGCCCTGCTTCGTTACGGGGACGCCCTGGACCACCTCGGCCGCCGGGAAGAAGCCCGCGCCGTATGGCGCCGTGCCCTGAACCTGGCCCCGGACCACCCTGAACTCCGGGCACGACTCCAGCACCCCTGACCGGATGCGCTTGCCGCCCCTCTTTCCCTGCGTTGACTTCCATGCCTCGTCGCCCCGCACATGCCCTGCTGGCCGTCCTCCTGCCCGGCCTGCTCCTGCTCGGAGCCGGCTGTGCAGGCTCGCGGACGGCCGCGCCCGTCCTCCCGGAGGCCTTCCCCCACCACCGCCTCGATCAGATCCTGGCTCACCTGCGTCCCCCGGCGGACACGCTGCAGGCCCTGCGCGCCACCGCCACCATCGGGATGCGTACACCGGCCCGCAGCGGCACCTTCACGGCCGAGATCGAAGCCCGGCGTAGCGATTCCCTGGCCCTCCGCATCAAAGGTCCCTTCGGCATCGAGGTCGCCCGGACCCTCATTACCCCGGACAGTTTCTTCGTGCTCGACCGGTTCAACAACGAACTGCTCTACGGCGCCCTGGCCTATGCCGAAGCCTTCCTGCCCCCCCTTCTGCTGACCGGCGACCGCTTCGCGACCCTTCTGGGCTTTCTCCAGCCCGACCCGGCCACACCATGGACCGTCTCGGCCGACGACCAGTATTACTACCTTGCCACGCCCGACCAGCGCCGTGCCTACGTCATCGACCCCGCCCTCTGGCGCGTGATCCGGTATGAGGAGCGCGACACCTCCGGCACAATCCTTGAAGACCGCGTTTTCTCCGAGTTCGAGCCCATCGCAACGGTCTATTTACCCCGGCGCCTCGTGTACCGGCGCCCGCAGGAAGAAACTTTTGCCTCCCTGCTCTACCGCTCGCTCGAACTCAACCCGTCCGACCTCGATCTGGATCTATCGGTCGGCTCGTCCGTCCGGCGTGTTCCGATCGCCGCCCGCGAGTAAAGAGAAAACCATGCTGCGTGCCACGCTCCTGTTGCTGCTGTTGCTGATCGGCCCGGCTCACCGGCTGGCGGCCCAGGCCGGCGACGACCGCACGGCCACGGAGAAGCGTCTCCAGGAACTCCAGGCCCAGCTGGCCCGCGACGAGGCCCGGCTGGCCGAAACCAGCGAGGCCGAGGAGGCAACCCTGAAGACGCTGCAGAACCTGGACCGGCAAATCGCTCTGCGCGAAGAGCTCATCCGGAACTACCAGGTGCGCCTCGAAGAACTGCGCCACGAGCAGGACTCCCTGCAGACTTCGCTCGAGGCCCTGGAAGCCGACCTCGCCGAGTTACGGAAGGAGTACCGGGACCGGGCCACCCATGCTTACAAATACGGCCGCCTGCACGACCTGGCGCTGATTCTCTCGGCTCAGTCCATCAACCAGATGCTCATTCGCATCCGTTACCTGCATCGCTTCACCGAGCAGCGGCGGCGGCGGCTGGCCGCCATCACCGAAGCCTCCACGGCCATCGAAGAGCAGCGCAGGATCCTCGAGGAGAAGGTGCAGAACACGGACATGCTGCTTCGCGCCGCCGAGTCCGAGCAGCGCAAGCTGGCCGCGCAGAAGGAGCAGCGGCGGCGGGTCGTGGCCCAGTTGCGGCGCCAGCGGCAACAGCTCGAGGCCGCGATCACCGAGCGCCGGACGCTCGTCTCGCAACTCGAGGCCCGCATCCAGGCCCTCATCGCCGAGGAAGCCGCGCGCCGCAACCGCACCGGCAGTGCCGCCGACGCCGCCGCGTTCGCCCGCCTCTCCGGCTCGTTCCGCCAGAACCGGGGCCGCCTCCCCTGGCCCGTCGCCGGCACCGTCGTCGAGACCTTCGGGGAAAAGATCCATCCGGTGTACGGCACACGGACCCCCAACCCTGGCCTGGTCATCGCCACCGACCCCATGGCCGAAGTCCGCGCCGTGTTCGACGGCACCGTCGTCAGCATCGACGTCATGCCCGACATCGGGCGCTACATGATCGTCGAGCATGGGGAGTACCACACCGTCTACGGCAACTTCGCCATCATCAACGTCGGCGAGGGCACCTCGGTGAAGGCCGGTCAGGTGCTCGGCCGGGCCGGCACGGATGCCGAGCCCAAAGGTGCCGGCCTCTTCTTCGGCCTTTTCCACGACGGCAAGCCGGTCGACCCGATGCCGTGGCTCCTGCGACGCTGAGGGCCTTGCGTCCCCACCCTGCGGCTTCGTAGCTTCCGGCCATGCCCAGAAAGACGCTCATCACCGAAGCCCGGGTGCTCGAAGCCCTGCAGGCGGGCCGGCAGACCCTCACCGTGCCGCCGGGCGCCCTGATCACGGCCCTCGCTCGCGACACGGCTCGTGACCGAGGCCTTACGTTCGTCGAAGCCGCACCCGACCCGGAAGCAGCCTCCGCCTCGTGCACCTGTGGGTGTGGCGGTAAACCCCGGACGAACACCGTGGCCCTGGGCAGCGACCACGGCGGCTTCGCCTACAAGGAGCAACTCAAGCCGCTGCTGACCGAGCTGGGCTGGCAGATCCTCGACGTGGGCACCCACGACGAGCGTTCCTGTGACTATCCGGACTTCGCCTTTGCCGTCGCCCGGGCCATCACGTTCGGACAGGCCGACGTCGGGATCATGCTCGATGGGGCCGGCCTCGGCTCTGCGATGGTCTGCAACAAGGTGCCGGGCATCCGCGCGGCCTGCGCCTACAACGAGTTCACCGCCTGGAACGCCCGCGCCCACAACGACGCCAACGTCCTCACTCTGGGTAGCCGGACGCTCGGCATCGAGGTCTGCCGGCGCATCGTCCGCGTCTTCCTCGAGACCGCCTTCGAGGGCGGCCGCCATGCGGGGCGCGTCGGCAAGATCGCCGACATCGAGGCCCACTTCGCCATCGACCGGGGCTGAACAAAAAAACGCCCCTCCCGATACGGGAAGGGCGCGGGTGCCGGGAGCGGGGCTCGAACCCGCACGGAGCGTAAGCTCCAACGGATTTTAAGTCCGTTGCGTCTACCGATTCCGCCATCCCGGCCGTGGCCCGGTAAGCTACCGCAATTCCGAACGCAAATCAATTCATCCCTCGAAACGCCCCGTCCGCCTCCGCCGTCCCGTAGGTGTCCCGGCCCGAGCCGGCAAGGAACCTGCCCGCCTCGATCTCCATAGGAACTGGCTTACTTCACCCCGTCTCGTGTGCGTATGGCAGGTCTCCCTTCATCCGTCCTGGCTGCACTGCGCCGGCAGGCCCGGCAGGTGGCCGCCCGGTCCTACGTACCCTACTCGAACCGACCGGAGGGGGCCGTCCTGTTGCTCCGCGACGGGCAGCTCGTGCCGGGGGCGCGCGTCGAGAGCGCCACGTTCTCGCTGACGATCCCCCCCCTTCTGAACGCTTTCACCACAGCCGTGGCCGCCGGACGAAACGACGTGATGGCGGCCGTCCTCAGCCGCCCCGCCACGCCGGGCGAGACGGCCTTCATGACCTCGACGCCGGCCGGACCGTTTCAGCTCGCCGAGGAGGATGTCTTCCTGCCGGCCAAGGACACCGACCAGGCCGAGCCGTCGGGCTTCCTGTCCCCGCTCCTGGACCTCCCCCTGCCCCGTACCCCGGCCGGCGGCATGGACCTGGCCCGGGCGGTGGCGCGCCGGGCCCACGTGCCCGCCTCCCGCTTCCCCGTCGGCTGCGTGCTCGTCACCGAGCAGGGCCTGGTCCCCGGCGTCAACGTGGAACACGAGGACTGGACGCGCATCCTCTGCGCGGAGCGCAATGCCC
>CAZKFR010000016.1:34996-36231 GCA_964552015.1 uncultured Rhodothermaceae bacterium
GTCAACGTGGAACACGAGGACTGGACGCGCATCCTCTGCGCGGAGCGCAATGCCCTGGGGACGGCCATCAGTTACGGCCTGACGGGTCTGCACACGATGTACCTGACGTGCCTGTGCGATCCGCAGGGAACACCCTGTGGCGCCTGCCGGCAGCTCCTGACGGAACAGGCACCGGCTCTCGTGCTTTGGATGGACCGCGGCGACGCGCCGCCGGCGTCCGCAACCCCCGAAGCCCTGCTTCCGGGATTCTTCTCCGGGCGCACGTTGCGTTCCACCTGACCTCCGCGCCTCACGCACCGCATGCTGTTTCAGGTTTTCCTGTTCACCCTCGGCCTGGGCGCCCTCTACCTGGGGGCCGACTGGCTCATCCGGGGCGCCACGAGCCTGGCCTTCCGGTTCGGCCTCCGCCGGATGGTCGTGGGCCTGACGGTCGTAGCCCTGGGCACCTCGATGCCGGAATTCCTGGTCAACGTCATTGCCGCCCTGTGGGGCGACCACGGCCTGGCCCTCGGCAACATCGTCGGGTCCAACATCGCCAACATTGCGCTGATCCTGGGCATGAGTGCCCTCATCTACCCGCTGGCCGTGCGCCCGCTGACGCTGCGCAAGGAGTACCCGCTGATGATGATCGTGCTGGCGGCCTTCTATGCGATGGCGTGGGACGGCCGCATCGGCCGCCTCGACGGCCTGCTGCTCGTAGCCGGACTGATCGGGTTCATGGTGTACGTGGTCGTCGACGCCCGCACCGAGGCGAGCCGGACGGCGGCGCTGGAAGAGCGGGCCGAGGCGGAGAACGGGCCACAACCGGTGGAAATCCTTCCGATGTGGAAGAAACTCATGTACCTGAGTGGCGGGGTCCTGGCCCTGTCGCTGGGTGCTCGCCTGATGGTCATGGCGGCCATCAACATCGCGGAAGCCCTGCAAATCAACCACGTCGTCATCGGGCTGACGGTGGTGGCCATCGGGACGAGCCTGCCCGAACTGGCGGCTTCGGTGATCTCGGCCGTGCGCCGGGAACCGGACCTCTCGGTGGGTAACATCCTGGGGAGCAACCTGCTCAACGTCCTGTTCGTCGTCGGGCTGGTGGCCGTGATTCGCCCGCTGTCGGTGGAACCCGAAGCCCTGTCCATCCATTTCCCGGTGATGATGGCCTTCGGTCTGGTGCTGCTTCCGATCGCGTGGACCGGCTACCGGATCTCCCGCCTCGAGGGCCTGGTGCTGCTGGCCGGCTTTGC
>CAZKFR010000016.1:36331-43578 GCA_964552015.1 uncultured Rhodothermaceae bacterium
CTCCGGGGACAGGCGCCGGGGGCTGCCTACGATCTCCCTCCGTCGCCGGCGTACGTGGGGGCACTGCGCGGGATGGGCGTCGAGCCCCGGGTGCAGAGCCGCTGGCTCAACGCCGTCAGCGCCTACCTGACGCCCGAGCAGGTGGAGGCGGTCCGTACCTTGCCCTTCGTACGCGGCATCCGTCCCGTGGGCGGCATGGCCCCGGTGGACGAAACCGCCCGGCCGCTCGTCGAAGCGCCGAGCCTCCCCCTCGTCCCGCACCGTCTGGCACGGCGGCTGGACTACGGCCTCTCGCAGACGCAGCTGGCCCGGGTCAACGCGCTGCCCCCGCTCGAACGGGGACTCAACGGCAGCGGCGTGCGCCTGGGCATCATCGACACCGGCCTGGGCGACCTCGCCACCCACCCCGCCTTTGACCGCATGCTGGCCGAGGAACGCTTCCTGGAGAGCCGCGACTTCACCGGGCAGCCCGACGACGGCAGCCGCCACGGACGCTCCGTCCTCTCCGTCGCCGCCGGCTTCGACGAGGGCGCCCTGATCGGGCCGGGCTACGGAGCGGAGATCCTCCACGCCCGGACCGAGTACACGCCCACCGAGACAAACCAGGAGGAAGACAACTTCGTCGCCGGACTCGAGTGGATGGAAGCCGAGGGCGTCGACGTCGTGAACGTCTCGCTGGGCTATTCCGAGTTCGATGCCGGGCAGCACAGCTACACCCCGGACGACATGGACGGCGACACCCCCGTGACGACGCAGGCCGCCGACCGGGCCGCCCAGCTGGGCGTCGTGGTGGTGGTCAGCGCCGGCAACAGCGGCAACGACGCCTGGCGGATCATCACCTCTCCGGCCGATGGGGACTCGGTCATCACGGTCGGAGCCGTCGATGCGAACGGCCTGAAGGCCTCCTTCAGTTCGTTCGGCCCCACCGCCGACGGGCGGATCAAGCCCGACGTGTCGGCCCAGGGTGTGAGCGTCTACCTGGCCAACGCGGCCTCCGGGTACGGTTTCTCGAACGGCACCTCGTTCTCCGCTCCGATGGTCTCGGGCCTGGTGACGCTGCTGCTTCAGGTCAATCCGGCGCTGACCCCGGTGCAGGTCCGTGACGTGCTCCGGCAGACGGCCTCCCAGAGCACATCGCCGGATAACAGCCTGGGGTGGGGCATCGTCGATGCCGAGGCGGCGGTGGCCCTGGCCGAAGCCCTGGCCACCGGCGTGGACGAGGTGCCGGCCCCGGATGCCGTGGAGGTCGACGCCTATCCGCTCCCCGCCACCGACCGGGCCGTCGTCGCGGTCCGGGTGCCGGCACCCGTGGCGCAGGCCCGCCTCAGCGTCTATGACCTGCTGGGGCGCCGCATCGCCATGCCCTACGCCGGCCCCCTCCCGCCCGGCCTGTCCCGCCTCCCGATCGACCTGACCGGCCTGCCCGCAGGGGTTTACCTCTATACCCTGCACACGCCGAAGTTCACCCGGCACGGACGCCTCGTCGTGACCCGCTGATGGACGCCCCCGCCGGCCCGGCAGAGCGGGATCGCACGACGACAGGCCCCTGACGTACCTAACCGCAACGCACCATGCCCTTCTCGTTCGGCCTCGATCCCTGGTGGCTGGTCCTGTGCCTGCTCGGTGCGGCGGGACTGACCTACTGGACGTACCGGACAACCGTGCCCGCCCTGCCGGTGGGTCGTCGCGTGGTGCTCGGCGGGCTGCGCTTCGTCGCCCTCGCGATCCTCCTGTTCCTGCTGTTCGAGCCGGTCCTGCGTCGTCTCGCCACGCGCGAGCAACCGCCGGTCCTCGCCGTCCTGCTCGACACGAGCCAGAGCCTGCGCCTGGCCCAGCCGGACAGCACCGCGACGCCGCGCCTGATCCGCGACGTGATCCAGCGACTCCCGACGGACCGCGTGCCCGGCGAGATTCGGTTCTTCACCTTCGACGGCGACACCCGGCCGCTGGACGACCTCCCCCGCGACTCCCTCCGGTTCGATGGGCAACGTACCAACATCAGCCAGGCCCTGGCGTTCGTCCGTGAAACCCTCGACGGGGAGCACCTGCAGGGCGTGTTGCTCGTCTCGGACGGGCAGTACAACACCGGCCGCAACCCGGTCTACGTCGCCGAGCGCTATCCCGTCCCCATCTACACCGTGGCCCTGGGCGACACCACCCGGCGGCGCGACGTGCAGATCCGGCGCGTAACGACCAACGATATCGCGTATGCCGGGGTGACGCTGCCCCTCCAGGTCGGCCTCCAGGTGAAAGATTTCCCGGGGGAGCGCGTCGTCGTGTCGCTGTTCAAGGACGGGCAGCGGCTCCAGTCGGTCCCGGTCACGCTGCCCGAAGGGACGGCCGAAGTGCCGGTGGACCTCGAATACACGCCCGAGGGCGAAGGCTTGCACCGCCTTCAGGTAACGGTGACGCACCTGCCGGGTGAGGTCACCTACCGGAACAATCGTGAGACCGTCACGATCCAGGTGCTCAAGAACCGGCGGCGTCTGTTGCTGCTGGCGGCTCCGCCGAACCCGGACCTGGCCGCCCTCCGCCAGCTCCTCGACGCCGACGAGCGGCTCGAGGTCGCCGCCTTCGTCCAGAAAGCCCCGGGACAATTTTACGAGGGGAACCTGCCCGCTCGCCTCGACGACGTCGACCTGATCGTGCTGGCCGGCTATCCCGGCCCGGGCGCCGACCCCGTCGTCCTGCAACGGGTCGCCGAAGCTGCCGAGGCCGGCACCCCCCTCCTGTTCCTCTACCACGGCCGGACGGACCTCCGCCTGCTCCAGACGTACCTGGGTGCCTACCTCCCGGCGACGCCCCGCGTCATCCGCCGCGGCCTCGTCGAGGCCGTCCCGGTGCCGACACCGGAAGGCCGGCGCCATCCGGTGCTCATGCTGCCCTCGGTGTCCGCCGAGCGGATGCGTCGCCTTCCGCCGCTCCGCTACAGCGAGACGCGCTGGGACGTCAGCCCCGACGCCCGGGTGCTGCTCACCACCGAGGTGCGTGGCGTGGCCCTGAACGACCCGTTGCTCCTCCTCCGCCGGCGGGGCCGCGCCCGCTCGGCCGCCCTCCTGGGCGACGGCACCTGGCGCTGGAAGAACCTGCCCGAGAGCCTGGACGACCTCACCCCCGTCTGGCCGGGCCTCGTGGACCACCTGATCCAGTGGGTCGCAGCCCGCGAAGACGACCGCCAGGTGCGCGTGCAACCCGTCGAGAACATCTTCGGCGGCGACGAGCCCGTCCAGCTCACCGGGCAGGTCTACGACGAGAGCCTCAACCCGATCGACGACGCGGCCGTCTCCGTCGAGATCACCGCGCCGGACGGCACCCGCTTCCCTCACAGCATGAACGCTCTCGGCAACGGACGCTACCTCCTCGACCTGGGTGCCATGCCCGAAGGGACGTACCGCTACACGGCCACCGCCACCCGCGACGGGGCAACCCTCGGCACCGATGAAGGCTCCTTCGCAGTCGGCGCCCTGGCCCTGGAGTTCAAGGAAACCTCCGCCAACGTCGCCCTCCTGCGGCAGATCGCGGCCCGCTCCGGCGGCAGGTTTTTCCTGCCGGATGACCTGCCGGCCCTGCCCGACAGCCTCGTCGCCTCCGGCCTGTTCACGCCCCTCCGGATCGAGGAAGCCACCGAAATCCGGCTCTGGCAGCGCTATCCCTTCATGATCCTCGTGGTCCTGCTCCTTACGACGGAGTGGTTTCTGCGAAAACGTAGCGGCATGGTGTGATCCGGCACGAAATGCGCCGCCGTGCGTACATGGCCCCGCTGCCAACCCTTGCTGATGGAGTCAACCGGTCCAGCGCACCCATGCCGCACGAACCCGCCATGCCTACCCCACCGCTTGCCATGCGTCGGACCCACGACGGAACCGAGGCGATGATCCCGCAGGACCTGGAGACGCTCCTGCGCACCATCCGGCGTCATCTGCACATGCACCCGGAGCTGGGCACGCAGGAGTTCGAGACCGCCACCTTCATCCGTGAGGTGCTGCAGATGCACGGGCTTCGCCCGGTGGGACCGATCGCCGGTACGGGCCTCTACGTGGACATCGAGGGCGCCCATCCCGGGCCCGCCGTCGGCTACCGCGCCGACATCGACGCGCTGCCCATCCCGGACGCCAAACAGGTCCCCTATGCCTCGCGCACGCCGGGGGTGGCCCACCTCTGCGGACATGACGTCCACACCGCCGTGGCCCTGGGGGTAGCGCTGCTGCTCGACCGCCACCGGGAGGACCTCCATGGCCGGGTCCGGGTGTTCTTCCAGCCCAACGAGGAAGGCATCCCCAGCGGTGCACCGCTCATGATCCGCGACGGCGTGCTCGAGGGGCTCGAAGCCGTCTATGCCATCCATGTGGACCCGACGTTGCCGGTGGGTGTCTACGGCCTCATCAGCGGAGCGGCCACGGCCTCGGCGGATCAGTTCCGCGTCGTCGTCCAGGGGCCCGGCACCGGCCATTCCGCCCGCCCCCACCAGAGCATCGACACGGTCTGGGTGGCCACCCAGATCATGAGCGCGCTCTACCCGCTGGCCGGCCGCATCACCGACGCCCGCAACGCCGCCGTCCTGACCATCTGCCGCGTCCACGGCGGCGAGGCGTACAACGTCATCCCGGAGCGGGTCTGGTTTGGCGGCACGATCCGCTGCACCGAGCCCGAAGACCGCGCCCGCCTCAAGGATCAGCTCATCCGAACTGCCTCGGCCATCGGGCATCTGCACCGGGCACACGTCGAAGTGGACTTCGACGATGGCGCCCCGGCCGTCCGCAACGACCCTCGCCTGATCGACACCGTACGGCAAACGATCCTCGAGATGCACGGCCCGGAGGCCATCTTCGAGATCCCGTGCCCCAGCATGGGTGGCGAAGACTTCGCGTACTACCTCGAAGAAGTGCCCGGGGCACTGATCCGCGTCGGCACGGCGTCCGGCCCCGAGACGAGCCACCCGCTGCACGACAGCTGCTTCGATGTGGATGAGGCCGCGCTGGTCCCGGCGGCGCACCTCATGAGCCGCGTCCTCCGCAGCCACCTGGAACGCCATCCCCTCGGCTGACCCGCGACGTGCACCTGCACAAGGCGTGGCATTTGGTCACGGTATTGTGGATTTTACGGCATCGCCAACCGGATCGCTTCCCGGCGGACGATGCCGCTCTCGCTTCCTCCACAGCCACCGAACGAGCCGTCGATGCCCCGCGCCCTTTCCCTTCTCCTCGTTGCTCTGGCCCTGCTGCCCGTCCCGGCCACGGCCCAGTTCGTCGATACCTTCGCCGACGGCGACTTCACCACGAATCCGACCTGGGTGGGCGAAACCGACCGCTGGCAGGTCGTCCCCTTCGGCAGCGACTTCGCCCTGCAGACGAACGGTGTGGCCGCTTCCGACACCCTCCACCTGGCCACGGCCTCCACGCAGGCCTTCGGACAGTGGCGTTTCACCTTCCGGTACGAAGGCGGGGCCCTGAGCAACTTCAACCTGATCCGGGTCTTCCTCCTGGCCGACACGCCCGACCTCGAAGGCAACGTTCGCGGCTACCACCTGCAGATCGGCACGAACAACCGTGACGTCCGGGTCTACCGGAGCGACCCCGGCATCTCGGGCGGGCGCACCCTCCTGGCCCAGTCCGACGCCGATGTCATCGCCGGGGACGCCCGCACGGTATCCGTCCATGTCACCCGCACGCCCGAAGGCATGTGGACCGTAACGCTCGACGACGCCCCGGTCCTGGCCTTCACCGAGACAGGCCCCCTCCTCACCGAAAGCACGCATTTCGGCCTGTGGGTCAAGCATTCCTCGACCCGCGGGCAGGGCTACTTCTTCGACGACTTCGACGTCAACCCCGAGGTCGTGGACACCGTCCCCCCCCGCGTCGCTGCGCTGGTGTACGACGAGGGCCTGCCCGGTTTCCTCGTCACGTTCACCGAAGACATCGACTTCGCCACCGTCGGAACCGGCGATGTGACGATCACGGGCGACCCGGTCATCCTTTCCATCGTCCCCACCTCGGGAAACGAAGTAACCGGCGGCTTTTCGGTGCAACTCCGCGACCCGCTCCCCTCCGGGGACTACGACGTGACGCTGCGCGACATCGCCGACCTGGCCGGGAACGTGCTCGCGGATACGACGATCACCGTGACCGTCGTGGCGGACGAGACGCCCCCCGTGCTCCTCGGTGCCGAAGCCGTCTCCTCGACCGAAGTGCACGTAACCTTCGACGAGCCGGTGGTCCTCGACGCAAACGCGTTCCAGATCTCGGACGGCATCACGGTGACGGGCCTCCTGAACGTCATCGTGCCGGAATTCCCGTATGACGACGTCGTGATGCTGGCCGTGGACCCACCGCTCACCCCCAACTTCGAGTACACCCTGACGGTGCAGAACCTCACCGATGCGGCCGGGAACGTGCTGGTGCAGGCCCAGACGACCTTTATCCTGTTCCAGGAGATCGTGCCCGCGCGGGGCGAGGTGGTCGTCAATGAGATCATGTACGACCCACCCGCCGGTGGCAGCGAATACGTCGAACTCTTCAACTGCTCCGATCGGACCTTCGACCTGAGCACCTTCACCCTGGCCGACAACCGCCTGGCCCCCGTGCCCGTCACCGACGAACCCACGCTGCTGCCTCCCGGCGGCTACGCCGTCCTCGTCGACGACGCGACGGCCTTCGAGGCCGCCTTCCCCGGCGTCGCGTTCGTCGAGGTCGCCGCCTTCCCGGCGCTGAACAACAGCGGCGACGCCGTGGTGCTCCTGGCCGGCGAGGCCGTCATCGACTCGGTAGCCTACCTGCCGGCCTGGGGCGGAGCGAAGGCCGCCCTCGAACGGCGTGACCCGGCCGGGCCGTCGAGCCACCCGGTCAACTGGGGCACGTCGACCGACCCGCGCGGGGGGACGCCGGGCGCACGCAACACCCTGTTCGCCCCCGACACCACCCCGCCGGCCCCGGTTTTTGCCGATCAGCCCGGTCCGCGCGTCGTCGACGTGTTTTTCGACGAGCCCCTGGACCCGGCCACCGTACAGCCGACCGATTTCGCCGTGGGCACCGCCTCGCCTGTGGACGTAACCCTGCTCGATGGCGACACGCGCACCCGCCTCACCTTCGGCACGGACGTAACGGGTACTTCCGTCATGGTGCGCGGGGTGGCCGACCCGACCGGCAACACGCTTGCGGAGGCCTCGGTGACGCTGGCCCGCCTGCCCGGGCCCGGCGACGTGGTCATCAACGAGATCATGTATGACCCGCTGGCCGACCCGAACGACGGCC
>CAZKFR010000016.1:43678-52905 GCA_964552015.1 uncultured Rhodothermaceae bacterium
GACGTGGTCATCAACGAGATCATGTATGACCCGCTGGCCGACCCGAACGACGGCCTGCCCGACCAGCCCGAGTACGTCGAACTCTTCAACCGCTCCGGCGACCTGATCAGCCTGCGTGGCGCCTACTGGTCCGACGTGCCCGACGAAAACGGCGAGGCCGACACGACGCGGTTTGCCGAGGGGCCGGCGGCCCTCCCGCCCGGGGGCTATGCCGTCGTCTTCGCCCAGCCCGACGCCCTGACCGGGGACGATCTCTACGTCCGTTCCACGCTCGTGCTGGCCTTCCCGGCCGATTACCGGGACCTCGGCGCCACCCTCCTGCCCGTACGGGCTACCTCGCTGGGCCTCACCAACAGCGGCGACCTCATCCGCCTGCACCGCCCCGACGACGTGATCCTCGACGAGGTGTTCTACGAACCCGCCTGGCACGATGCGGCCAGGGCGGAGACGGACGGCGTGGCCCTCGAGCGTATCGACCCGGCCGGCCCCTCCGGGGCCGCCACGAACTGGACGAGTTCCCGGGCTCCGGAGGGGGGTACACCGGGACGCTCCAACAGCGTCGCGCCGGTAGAAGCCCGCCTGCCCGGGCCCGGCGACGTGGTCATCAACGAGATCATGTACGAGCCGCTGGCCGACCCGAACGACGGCCGGCCCGACCAGCCTGAGTACGTCGAACTCTTCAACCGCTCCGGTGAGCCGCTGGCCCTCAACGGCCTGTTTCTCACCGACCGCCCCGACGAAAACGGCGAGGCCGACACCTTACGCATCGCCTTTGCACCGATCGTCCTCCCGCCGGGCGGCTATGCCGTCGTCTACAACGTCCCTTCCGGCACGCCGGACCCGGCCCGGGTCGAGGTACTCACCGCCCCGTTCCCCACGCTCGATCCGGATGCCCCCGACCTCGTCCTCCTCCCCCTGCGGCGCAGCCTGGGCCTCGACAACGGCGGCGACCTCGTCCGCCTCCACGCCCCGGACGGCCTCGCCCTCGATGAAGTGGCCTACGACCCGGCCTGGCACCATCCCAACCTGCGCAGCACACGGGGCACCGCCCTCGAGCGCATCGACCCGGACGCCCCGGCGGGTCTGCCCGAAAACTGGACGAGCGCCGTCACCCCCGAGGGCGGCACGCCGGGCTTCCAGAACAGCGTCTACCTCCGGGCGGCCGGCGCAATGGAGGTCCCCGGCCTCGTGATCGATCCCTCCCCGTTCTCCCCCGACCGTGACGGCCATGAGGATGTGACCGCGATCCGCTATACGCTGCGCAACGTGCCGTCTCTCCTACGCGCCCGCATCTTCGACGCGAGTGGGCGGCCGGTGCGCACCCTCGAAGCCGCCAGCCTCTCCGGACGCACCGGCACCCTGATCTGGGATGGCCTCGACGATGAGGGCCGGTCGCTGCGCATCGGCATCTACGTCGTGTTCCTCGAAGCCGTCGCTGCCGAAGCCGGTGCCACCGAAACGTACAGGGCCCCCGTTGTACTGGCACGCCCGCTCAACTGAACCCGTGCGGCAGGCTTCTCCCCTGCTCCCGCCTTTTCCGGCAAGAATTGCCCGCACCAGAGGCGCCTGATCCACCGATTATTCCCGCCCCGACATGGAACTGCCCTGCCCTCATGACGTTGCACAGGATGCCGTATGGCAAGGCCATCCCATGTCCACCAAACCATCCAGATAACGGTATGGGCTCGACGACCACGCAGGCCCCTCCTACCCCGATCACGCTGTCCCCGCGAGCGGCCGAAGAGATCAAAAAGATCATGCAGACCAAAGAGATTCCCGAGGGCTTCGGGCTCCGGGTCGGCGTGCGTGGCGGGGGCTGCTCGGGTATGAGCTACATCCTCGGATTCGACAAGAAGCGGGAGCATGACACCGCCTTCGAACTCGACGGTATCGTCGTTTATATGGACAAACGGCACGGGCTGTACCTGATGGGCACCGTAATCGACTATCACGACGGCCTCAATGCCCGTGGTTTCACGTTCGAGAACCCCAATGCGGTCTCTACCTGCGGGTGTGGTTCCAGCTTTGCCGCCTGAACATACCTCACGCACCATCCGCGCACAAGCGACCTGCACCGAGATCGCCCCTTCGTGGCGGGATAGCGAGCCGAGCGGCCGCATCCCCGCATCGGCGTGTGTGGCCCCGTGCCGCGCGCGCTTTTTTAACCCCTGCACGGCACGTGGTCCCGGATCCATACCCGGCATCTTTTCAAGGACCTGTGCGTAGTGAACAGATACCACCCACTTTGGTCTGGTATTTGTTGACTCCTTAAACAGACAGCCATCACGAGCTGCACGCCCGAGGGAGGATGGCCCGAGGCGTGCCGCGTGGTACAGACGAGTTTAGCATGGAAGGAAACTTCTCCAACCGCGTTCGCGACGTAATCTCCTTCAGCCGAGAGGAAGCCATCCGCCTCGGCCACGACTACATTGGCACCGAACACCTGCTGCTGGGCATCATCCGGGAAGGCGAAGGCATCGCCGTCAAGATCCTGCGCAACCTCGGATGCGACCTGACGCGGCTCAAGAAGGCCATCGAAGACACCGTCCGCTCGACGGGCGGCACGCTGACCGTGGGCAACATCCCGCTCACGAAGCAGGCCGAAAAGGTGCTCAAGATCACCTACCTCGAAGCCAAACTGTACAAGAGTGACGTCATTGGTACCGAGCACCTGTTGCTGAGTCTGCTCCGAGACGACGAGAACATCGCCGCGCAGATCCTCCAGCAGGGCTTCTCGATCACCTACGACGCCGTCCGCACCGAGCTCGATGCCATCATCAGCGGCAAAGCCTCGGCCCGTACCGGCGGCGGCTCCAGCGGAGGTCGTTCCTCGTCCGGTCAAAAAGAGCGTAGCAAAATGGAAAAGAGCAAAACCCCGGTCCTGGACAACTTCGGAAGGGACCTGACGAAGCTGGCAGAAGAAGGCAAGCTGGACCCGGTCGTGGGCCGCGAACGCGAGATCGAGCGTGTGGCCCAGGTGCTGAGCCGGCGCAAGAAGAACAACCCGGTGCTCATCGGCGAGCCGGGCGTGGGTAAGACGGCCATCGCCGAGGGCCTGGCCATGCGCATCGTGCAGCGGAAGGTCAGCCGGGTGCTCTATGACAAGCGCATCGTTACGCTGGACCTGGCCGCCCTCGTGGCCGGCACCAAGTACCGCGGCCAGTTCGAGGAGCGCATGAAGGCCGTCATGAACGAGCTCGAAAAGAGCCCGGACGTGATCCTCTTCATCGACGAGCTGCACACGATCGTAGGCGCCGGCGGAGCCTCGGGCAGCCTCGACGCCTCGAACATGTTCAAGCCGGCGCTGGCCCGCGGCGAGATCCAGTGCATCGGTGCCACCACGCTCGACGAGTACCGCCAGTACATCGAAAAAGACGGCGCCCTCGACCGCCGCTTCCAGAAAATCCTCGTCGATCCCTCTACGCCGGAGGAAACGATCGCCATTCTGCGGAACATCAAGGATAAGTACGAGGAGCACCATAACGTCCGCTATACGGACGAGGCCATCGAGTTGACGGTCAAGCTCTCCGAGCGCTACATCACCGACCGATTCCTGCCCGACAAGGCCATCGACGTGCTGGACGAGGCCGGCGCCCGCGTGCACCTGAACAACATCCGTGTGCCGAAGGAGATCGTCGCCCTCGAAGAAGAGATCGAAGCCGTCCGCGAAGAGAAAAACCGCGTGGTCAAGAGCCAGAAGTTCGAGGAGGCGGCCCGGCTGCGCGACAAGGAGAAGAAGCTCCAGGAACAGCTCGAGGAGGCCAAGCGCGAATGGGAGCGCAAGGCCGAGAGCGAGGTGCACGACGTCACGGCGAAGGACATCGCCGAGGTCGTGGCCATGATGACGGGCATCCCGGTGGACAAGATCTCCGAACCCGAGACGAAGAAGCTCCTCCGCATGGAGGAAGAGCTCAAGCAGCGCGTCATCGGCCAGGACGAAGCCATCGAGAAGCTCTCGAAGGCCATCCGGCGGACCCGGGCCGGCCTCAAGGACCCGAAACGTCCCATCGGCTCGTTCATCTTCCTCGGACCCACCGGTGTCGGGAAGACCGAGCTGGCCAAGATGCTCACCGAGTACCTCTTCGACTCGCAGGATGCCCTCATCCGCATCGACATGAGCGAGTACATGGAGAAGTTCTCCGTGAGCCGCCTCGTGGGTGCACCTCCGGGGTATGTCGGTTACGAAGAGGGCGGTCAGCTCACCGAGAAGGTTCGCCGGAAGCCCTACTCCGTCGTTCTCCTCGACGAGATCGAGAAGGCGCACCCGGACGTGTTCAACATCCTGCTCCAGGTGCTCGACGACGGTATCCTGACCGACGGACTCGGCCGCCGCGTCGACTTCCGGAACACGATCATCATCATGACCTCGAACATCGGGGCGCGCGACCTCAAAAACCTGGGCAAGGGCATCGGCTTCACCCAGACGGAGGCCGAGTTCAACTATCAGACACTCAAGAGCACCGTCGAGGATGCCCTCAAGCGCGTCTTCAACCCCGAGTTCCTCAACCGTATCGACGATGTGATCGTCTTCCACCCGCTGGAGAAGAAGCACATCTACCAGATCATCGACATCATGGCCGCCGACCTGTTCAAGCGGGCCCATGATCTCGGCATCACGGTGGATCTGCAGCAGTCGGCCAAGGACTTCCTCGTCGAGAAGGGGTACGATGCCAAGTTCGGGGCCCGTCCGCTCCGCCGGGCCATCCAGAAGTACGTCGAGGACCCGATGGCCGAGGCCATCCTGGGCGCCGACCTCGGTGAGGGCGACACGCTCGTGATCACCTACGACGAGAAAAAGGAACCCGGCAAGCTGATCTTCAAGACGAAGAAAGCCAAGAAAGGCAGCGCCAAAGCCGCTGAGCCGGAGGCCCCGGAAGCCGGCGACGCCTCGACAGAGGAACAGGCGGAAAAAACGCAAGAATAGGCTTAGACCCTATACCGACCCGGTTTCAGCGCCGGGATGCGGTCTCTTCAGGAGACAGCATCCCGGCGCTGTAGTTTATTACGAGCAGGTACCTTGCACCATGTATACACCGGATGAAAGAACTATCGGTAATTACAATCAATAATTATCTCGCATCACCGTTCACAACTACAGTCTGAAAGTATATCGGAGCCAGTGTATAGCGTAATTCCCTTTGATTGATACTATATTGGGGGACTTCATCATCAAGCGACCGCAACTGGCCATGAAACCCCTCTCGCTCGACCTGCGCCAGCGTATCGTCTCTGCCTTCGAACAAGGGGAAGGCTCCCGACAAACCCTCGCCAGGCGCTTCGGCGTCGGCGAAGCCACCGTGCAGCGACTCCTTAGACGCAAACGCCAAACCGGCACGCTCCACCCCAAGCCGATGGGCGGTCGCGCCCCCATCGTCTCCGACGAAGAACTGACCCTGTTTGAAACCTGGCTCACCGAGGACTGCGACCTGAGCCAGCGTGAACTGGCCCAACGCTTTGCCGATAAGACTGGCAAGGCGATCAGCCAGCCCAGTGTCTGTCGCGTGCTCAAACGCCTCGAGATCACCCGAAAAAAAAGCTGATCATGCCCACACAGGCCCAGCGCCCCGATGTGGTCGAAGAACGAGTGGCCTTTCAGACCTGGCTCGAGACGGTCGATCCAGCCCAGGTGAAGACCGTAGATGAGAGCGGTGTGGTGCAGGGGATGCGCCTGGCCTATGGGTATGCTAAGCGCGGAAGGCGGCTCATCCAGCAGGCCCCGTTGCGCCAAGGCAAGCGGATCAGCCTGTTGGGCTGGCTGGGCTTTGATGGGGCCGGTATGGTGGCGATGCACCAAGGTACGGTGAAGCGGTATCACTTCCGGGGCTTTATCCAGCAGCATCTGTTGCCGCAGCTCAAGCCGGGGGACATCGTCTTGTGGGACAATGCGCGAATCCATGATGCACCGGACCTGGTGGAGCAGATTGAGGCCCGTGGGGCATCGGTGAAGCCGTTGCCGCGCTACAGTCCGGACTATAATCCGATCGAGATGTTGTGGTCGAAGCTCAAGCATGGGATCAAGAAGGCGCGGTCCGATACCAAGGAGGCGTTGCTGGAGGCGGTTGAAGGGGCCACCGCCCGGGTGAGTGCCTCCGATGCCCGGGGATGGTTCTTCAAGTGTGGCTTCCAGGATCAATGCCTATGAATACCGCTATACTATCCTCGGATACACCCGATACGGAAGAAATTAAGCCACATTTATGTTCAAAGCTAAATATCCTTGAAACAGTCGTCCAGAGATAATAGCTTTCTGTATAGGTGGCACCTACCTGATCAGTTTCCAGGCAAACAGGTCTGTACCTACTCCTGGTCAGTACCTAAACGTACATTGCCTCTCTATTCAGGAGTAACCCTTACTTTACTCTTGCCCGCAAACACATTTCGGCCAAGCTGATGCTTCTTAAGCCCCACGCGCGTGCGCTCTCTTCCTTGAGGCTCCCGCTTTCCCTCATTGCTCTCTTTTTATGTCTTATCTGTACAGAGACTGTAGCTCGCCCAGCGACTCCCGCAAATGTGATACAATCTCCTTTAGCCAGCCCCGACACTGATCCCCCTGGTATTACAGCCCCTGCCGCATTCCAGAACTCACGTCCAGCATTATGGAGCCCTGATGTACAACACACCGGTGCTACTTTGCATTCAGCGTGCAACCTGGGAATCACCTCGGTCACAGTTACCCCCAGCCCCGCCGCAAGGGACGAGAGTGTGACCATTACGGCCCGGGTAGAAAACATGGGTCTCTTAAGCTGTGCCGCTGGACAAGTACTGGAGTATTACTTCTCAACAAACAGCGTGATCTCAACTTCTGACTTCCTGGTCGGGACGGGCACTACCACCAAATCGCTAAACTTGGGATCTGCTCAGGATGTGAGTATTTCGTTTACGCCGAAAGACCAGGGCGTGATACCAGATACGTACTGGGTCGGCGTTCGCATTGTCTCAGAGAATGAGTTCCTTGCAGCCGAGAACACCCTCACCATTGGCCCCAGCACCACCTGTGACATCGATGTATTGTCTCTATCAGCATCTCCCAACCCTGCCTTTGATCATGAGGACATAACAATAACTGCTTCTGTCATTAACTATGGCGCCACTTGCGCGAATACAGAATTTAACTTTTATCTATGGGAGAACTTCGAATTATTAGGTACAAAGTCCCTGACCACACCCCTCAATTACGGAGATCAAACAAACCTTGACGTCACATTCAACGCTAATGACAAGGAGGTTTTTATAGGATCTTACACCTTGTATTTAACCATTCCTGATATAAATTCAAGTTATTTTGGCGACATTCTTGAAATTCAACCTAGTACTGTTTGCAACATCGATTTCTTGCTTCTGTCGCCATCCCCCATCTCTGTATTCGAGGATCAGGAAGTAACCATCACAGCGGGTGTCGTCAATAACGGCACAGGCATATGCACAAATAAAAAAACATACTTCTACATATCTAATAATTCAACAATATCTTTTAGTGACACTTTTCTGGGAGAATACATCCAGGATGAGCCCCTCAACTCCGGGGAGCAGTCCCTACAGACCATTACGTTTGTCCCTCAGGAGTTGAACCTGGAACCCCGCACCTACTGGGTAGGAGCCCTGGTCGTACCTGAAACCGAGTTCTTTGCATCAGCCATCACCCTCACTATCAACGAGGGGCTCAGTACACCTGTAAATGTGTCCCTTCCCACACTTACCTGCGAGGCTGATCAGGACCTGAGGATCCCAGTAATGATCAACGACGACGTGTCGAGTTCAGGCATAAACTCGTATGCGTTCAGTCTATCGTACGCCTCTGATATCATTGACATAACATCTGCCCTTACTTCAGGTACCCTTTCGGAAGGATGGACGATCACTTCAACCATAACCTCTGGCCAAATAGACATCTCTGCCACGGGTCCTGCCGATCTTGAAGGCTCCGGTGATCTAATCATTCTGGCCGGGCGGTGCCTTACTGAGGGCACCTCCCCCCTCACCTGGAACTCTTTTTCGTTTAACGAGGGTTCGCCACCTGCAACACTCACCGACGGTACCATCACAGTTTCCGGGGCGCCTGTCAACGCTAACCCCACCCCCATCATGGACGAGGCGACGACCGATGAGGATACGCCCGTGACTATCAACATATTGGCCAATGACACCGACCCGGATGGAGATCCTCTTACGGTGGACTCGGTCGGTGATCCAGAGCACGGGACGGTCGTTCTCAACGGTGACGGTACCATCACCTACACACCGGAGATGAATTACTACGGCACCGACACCTTCGACTACACGGTCAACGACGACCAGGGCGGATCCGCCACAGCGGCGGTGACCGTAACTATCAATTCGGTAAACGATGCACCTACTCCGCCCATGGTAACCGAACCTGCAAATGGTACTTCCCTATTAATCGAGGGAGACCCCAATGCAACCCTGACCGTCTCATGGACAACAGCGACTGACCCTGAGGGAGATACTGTTTCATACGTCTGGGAACTCGCAACATCCGAAACCTTCGATACGGTGCTTCACCGCGAGAACGTCGGCACAGCCACCCAATTCGAGCTCGACTATGCATTCATCGCGGGATTGTTAACGGCACAGGGCATCGGGCCGAACGAAGACCTTACCGTGTATCAGCGGGCCGTCGCTTCCGATGGTTCCCTAGACACGGCCGGTCCTTCCTCGTCGATCGTGCTGACACGCGGGACCATCGTAGGAACGGAAGAGAATGCGTCGATCCCGGATCGATATGTACTCGCGGGAAACTATCCAAATCCCTTCCGTGCAACCACGACGTTCCGCTTTGCACTACCTGACCCCGGTCCTGTCCGGATAGAAGTGTACAATATTCTTGGAGAACAGGTGGGTACCCTGATCGACGGCGTGTATTCCGCCGGCTGGCATACGGCCAGATGGGATGCTACGGAACTAGTAAGTGGAATCTATTTCGTTCGTATGCAGGCAAAAGACGTGGCGGTTTCACAGACTGTGACGAAGCTGAAATGACGTATTGGTGTATGAAAACCAGTACTTCGAGCTAAAACTGGTTGCCTTCCTGCTTCACCTGCTGTCTTTGTCACGTCTAGAAGCTCTGGAGAAACCTCACACGCATGGTTTATTCATATTGAAAACCACACCGTGCGGCCCGGTCGTCCCTGAACGGCCGGGCCGCTTTGTTGGCTAGCCTTACCAGTACCGGCGGGCCCCTTCGCGCTCCATGTACGGGGCAAAGACGT
>CAZKFR010000017.1:0-47873 GCA_964552015.1 uncultured Rhodothermaceae bacterium
AGAAAATGCAGGACGCCGACCGTCCTGCGACGACCGGCGTCCTACGAGGCTGCCCTGCCAGGATTCGAACCTGGAACCCCCTGATCCAGAGTCAGGTGCTCTGCCAATTGAGCTACAGGGCAAACGGAGATTGAAAAGTACGGCGGTTTATCGCGATTCGCAAACGTGGGGTTCCCCGCTCACCCGCTGCGCTCAGTTCTTTATCGACTCTTTAACCTCCGCCGTCATCTCATCACGCGCCAGCGCATCCACGGCCTCGACAGGCACACCGCGCCAGGCGGCAATCTGCTCGACGATCATCTGCCGCACCCGATCCCGCAACGCGGCCGTATCCCCGGCACCGAGGCCGTCCGTCGCCACCGGGGGCAGCACCTTGAGCCGGATCGTGCGCGGGTCGCCGAAGCGCCAGGAGTGCTTCGGGAGGGCATCGAAGGTTCCCTCGATGGCCAGCGGCAACACCGGAACACCGGCCTTGATGGCCAGCCGGAAGGCCCCGTCGTTGAAGGCATAGACCCGCCCGTCACGCGAGCGGGTGCCCTCGGGAAAGAACATGACGGAACACCGCTTCTCCAGCACTTCGCGCGCCCGAATCAGCACGCGGGCCCGGCTGCTTTTCTCCCCCCGATCCACAGGGATATCGTCGGCCAGACGCATCATCCAGCCGACGAACGGCACGCGAAACAGTTCGGCCTTCGCCACCCACTTCATGTCCCACGGCAACCGGCTGATGACGGGAATATCGACGTTGGACTGATGGTTGCACACCACCACATACGGTCGCCGTGGGTCCTCGATACGTTCCCCCTCGAGGACCACGTCCCAGAACGGGTTGACCCGCGTCATGGCCGCCCCGAGCCGGCGAAACCACCGGCCCGTGTGATAATGCGCCGGGTCGCGGTCAACGAGCCGGACCAGCGCCAGCAACGGCAACCAGATCAGGATCAGCAGCGTGATGGAAAACCAGGCCCAGAGAGAACGAAGCGTGCGCATCACCGGCATACCAGAGGGCTGAGAGGAGGAAAGGTCGATGCGAGAAACGTCGAAAGCGCCTCCGGCGTTTCAACGCCGCCCCCTCCTTCACGCCACGCGCCATGGACCCCTTTCTGATTGGCCTGCTGAGCCTGCTCGTACTGGGCACCGTACTGGCTCTCATCCAGACGTACCGGCGCGACCCCTGCCTGCGGGACTTCGACGGTTTCTACATTACGCTGGCCGAGCAGGACGGCGACCTGTGCTGGGGCCGCGCCGAGATTTTTTCGACCGGTCTGGAGATCGTCTACCCGGAGCCGGTCCGGGCCCCGGAAGGTCACCTGGAACGGTCGTTCATCTTCTACCGGGATCAGTATGAAGCGCTCGATGCGCTCTACCGTTTCCCGGGTGGGCTGAGCGACGAAGAACGTGCGCGCCGGGAGCGCGTCATTCGCCGGACGGCCCGGCCAGGCCTGTTCCGCAAGCTGGGTCGGCGCCTGCGCAACTGGATCGGGATGGTGCGCGATGCGCTGCTGCAGGCCATCGGCCTGGTCATCGGGGCCGTAAAGTCCCGGTCCCCCGGCTCGGCCGTTCTGGGCTCCCAGGAACAGCAGATCAAAGCCCTCTCCAGCGAAGTCATCGGTCATGTCGGCAATGCGTTCGATCCGTTGCTGGAACGCCACCTGTACCGGCCGGTCGTCGTCGAGTTGACGCGGCAGGGACGCAAGTACAGCTATTGCGGGTGGTTGAAGCTCTATTCGAGCCGGTTCGTCGAGATCGTCGACGTCATTGCCAACGGAGCCGGCACGCCCCTGCCCCCGGGCGACTATGCGCCCGGCGATGCGCGGCTGGCCACCCTGGGCCTGGACGTGCGCGTCGAAGCCGGTCGCCTGCGCTTACACAACCAGAGCCCCCATGTCCTGTTTGCACGCGACGTGGAGGCCGGCACCTGGCAACGTCGACTCGGTTGCATGCTCCCCCCCGGACACACCGCCGACCTGGTGCTCCCTCCCGAAACACCCCCCGACACGGTGCGCGTATGGATCGGCGCCGTGGAGCGGTTCGACATGGTGGTGCCCCGCACCCATGCCATCATCCGTCACGCGGCCCAGCCTGGATCGCTCCCTGCCGAGGCAGCGCCGGAGGAAGCGCCCACGCTCCGCGAACCCGGCGGCGTCTCCCCCCCGGCACCTGCACCCACAACCTGATCCGCACACCGCCGTACAGGGATTCATCCAACCGGTTCCATTGCTGACTTTCGTGGACGTTATCAAGTATTTTTTCGAAGAGCCTGCTTCGCTCGAGCCCCTTTCCCCGGCGCTGGACCCGGATGCCCGGCGTACCGGCGGCCCGGCGATGACCCTGGACGCATTCCTGCAGGGACCGACGTATTACCGGGGCTATCTCGCCGGCACGAGCCTGCCTGAACGACGGGTTGGCCTGACGGCCCTTTCGTCCCCGGAAGCCTTCCTCGAGCCCCTGCTCGACGCCCTGCGTGGCACGACCTGGACCCACGGGAGCACGAACGACGAGGTGGCGCCCGTTCCTCTCGACCACGTGCGGGAAGTGCTCCAGCAGCCGACCACGACACGTCTTCTGGCCGCCGGCCCCACCACGCCCCCGTCCGATCTGCTCCGGGAGGCAGCCGGACCGGAGCACCGATACCACCTCCCCGCGCTCCGCGCCCTGCTCGACCGGGGCTACGACCTCCTGCTTCCCGAACCCGCTCATCACGGCTACGACTGGAGCCTGTTCTCCGCCTCCCCCCTGCGGCCCCGGCTGGAAGACGCGTTCCGCCGGCACCTGCACGAGGGTGTCCTCTATTATCTCATCCCCTACCGGGCCGCCCGGTCGGAGGAGAAGTTCTATTTTGACCTGTATGACCCGGACTACTTTGCACGATATCGCCTCGCCTAGCCGCCCCCGCCAGCGTCCTGCTGCCGGGCGTGCCGGATGGCTGCTCATCCTGGTGATGAGCGTAGGGCTGTTCGGTTGTGGTCGTGCGGACGTGCCGGTAACCTCCCCGGCGCCTTCACCATCTCCGGAGGCTCAGCGCCTCATCCGCCAGGCGCAGGAAGCCCTGGAACGCGGCCACTACGCGGCCGGCCTGGACCTGGCCAACCGGGCGATCGAGCAGGCACCCGCCTCACCGGTCCCTTACCTGCTCCGCGGGCGGCTGGCCTTCGAACTCGGGCGCCTGGACCAGGCCCGTGCCGACTACGAGCGCGTCCTCGCCCTCGCGCCCGATTACGAGGGGGCCTGGCATAACCTGGGCAACGTGGCCTTCCGCCAGCGACGCTACCGTGAAGCCCTGCGCTGTTACCGGAACGAGCTGGCACACCACCCGGCGGCCCGCCCCTGGCACGGACTCGGCGGCACCTACGAAGTGCTCGGACAGGCCGACAGCGCACGCTGGGCCTATACCCGTGCCCTCGCCGAAGACCCGGGCTATGCACCGGCCCACGCCGCGCTGGCCGACCGGTACCAGCGCGAAGGCGATTTCGAGACGGCCCTCCGGCATGCCCGCGCCGCCCTGGAGCAGGCACCCGACGACCTCGCGTACCAGTATCGCGTGGGCCTGATGCTCGTGCGCACGGGCCGACCCGACGAGGCGCTCCCCCTGTTGCGGTCGGTCGTGGAACGGCAGCCCTGGCATTATGGCGCCTGGTTCAACCTGGGGCAGGCCCTCCAGCAGCTCGGCGATCCCTCCGCCGGTGAAGTGCTGGCCCGGGCCGAGGCCGTACGAGCCGAGCAGGCCGTCGTCGAACGCCTCGAACGCGAGGCACGCACCTCCCCGGAGAGCTTTGCCAAGCAGGTGGAACTGGCCGACGCGCTCCGCCGGTCGGGGCGGCTGGCCGACGCGCTGCAGGTCTACCACCGGGCTCTGAGCCTGCACCCCGGCCATCTCGGCCTGCTCAACAACCTGGCCACGCTCTACCTCCAGCAGGGCGACACCACCGAGGCGCTGGCCCGGTATCGGGACATCCTGCGTCAGGATTCCACCTTCGCAGAGACCTGGCTCAACCTGGGCCTGCATTATGCGCGTACGGGCCGCACCCGCGCCGCCGAAGCCGCCCTCCGCAAGGCCTTCCGCTACGGAGCCGACAATCCGGCCGTGCAGGCCGTGCGCCAGCGTCTCCTGGGCCCCGGCCCTCCGGCGCCTCAACGCGACTGAACCGCCTCCCGATATCGCTCATAGTAGGCACGGGCGGCCAGGGTGTCGCCCTGGAGCACCAGCAGGCGGGCCCGGTTGTAGAGCATCACCGGATCCCCGGGGTCGCGGTGTTCGACCTCCGCCAACCAGTGTGAGGCCACCCCCAGCCTCCGGTGGCGTAGCTCCACGGCCGCCAGCGCGTTCAGATGGTCCGTCGTGTAGGTGGTCCGCACCGCCATCCGGAGCAGCGCTGGCACGACCTCTTCCGGCCGTTCCCGTGCCACGGCCAGCCCCACCGCCTGATCCTTGAGGGCCCTGTTGAAGGGCTGCCAGGCCAGCAAACCGTAGGCCACATGCAGCGCGGTGAGGGTGTCCCGGCGTGCCCGGGCGGTTTGGAACGCCGTGAGCAAAGCCTCCGGCGGCGGGTAGCCGCGGGTGATGGTCAGCACCGCCAGCGAGTCGGCATACCCGGCCCGGCGGCGGTGCTGGAGGCGTTCCGTGAACCGCCGGTTGGCCTCCTCCGGCGTAACCCGCTTCTCGAACGGATAGCCGCCCTTGAGCCGCGCCAGTTGCAGATCCACCAGCGCCTGCTCGTAGGGATCGGGTGCCAGCGGCCGCACGTCCGCCTCCTCCTCGGCTGCGACCAGCGCCGGGCGCATCGCCTCGAAGAAGGCTTCGGCCATCAGGTCATAGCCCCGGGCGTTGGGGTGCAGGTGGTCATCGAACAGTGCCTTTCCCTCGAGGCCCCCGGGACTGTGCCGCCGGAACACCTCGTCCACCGGAACCAGCGTCACCCCCGGTGCGGCAGCCAGCCTCCGGATCACCTCATTGATGGCCCCGGGGGCGCGGAAACGGATCGGATCCAGTTCACGGGCTCGCTCGAAGGCCTCCCGGGCACGAAGGGTATCGCCCTGAACGAGCCATCGCCGGCCCTCCTCATAGGCCGCCTGCGCCGCCGCATCCTCCCCGAGCGGGGGCTGGTCTCTCAGGTTCGACGTCAACGTGCCCAGGTACACCGGGATGCCGGCCTCCCGGAACCGCTCGATCACATCCGCCATGTTGGCCTCGAACTGCGCAATGCCGGCCCGGAAAACCTCACCGCCCGGCGCAATCCCGGCATCCCGCACCACCCGCGCCATCATCGTCCGGTCGGTGGTCTCCTCGGGCACGTCCGGCGTCAGCAGGTCTTCGAGCAGCAGATAGAGCACGCTGTGCTTGAGGCGCAGGAGCAGGCGTTTCAGCAGGGGCCGGTTGCCCAGCGCGTAGATGGTACTCCCCGCCCCGAAGGCCCCGTAATATTCGTTGTGCCCGGCATAGATGAGCACCGCGTCCGGCTCCTGCTCGGCCACCAGCCCGGCCAGGTCCCACAGCGTGTAGGAGTTCACGGCCGTCATCCCCAGGTTGACCACCTCGATGCGACGCCCGGCCCCCACCGCCACGAGCCGCTGCGCCAGCCGCTCCGGGAAGGCATAGTAAAAGTGGTATGGAAAGCCGGCGGCCGAAGACCCTCCGAGCACGAACACACGAAACGTCCCCTCCGCCTTCTCCCGTCGAAATGGATTGTAGGCTACCGACGGACGAAATCCCTGGAAATACCGTGCGGCATAGGCCGGATTGAACACCTGATGATCCGCATGTCCCGGCACGGGCTCGAAGGCCGTTCGCTCCGACGCCTTCACCCCCACCCCCCGAAGCCCGGCCTCGAGCAGCAGCAGAACCAGAAAGGGCAGCGCCACAGACGCCAGCGTGAACGCAACCTTTTTGAACATCATGGGTCAGGGGAAACGAATCGGGATTGCTTCTCGCAACCAAGATAACTAGCTTTTGAAAACCTTTTCATCAAAATCCGTTTAGATCCTTCCCCGGCTTCATGGCGCGCACCCTTTCTTTTCTCCTTCTAGGCCTCTCGCTTCTCTTTCCGGCCACCACCGTCCACGCACAGGTGTGGTCACTCGTCTGGTCGGATGAATTCGACGTCGACGGCCTGCCTGATCCGGCGCGATGGAGTTACGATGTGGGCGGCGGCGGCTGGGGCAACAACGAACTCCAGTTCTACACGGAAAACGATCCGGACAACGCCCGCGTCGAGAACGGGCTCCTGGTCATCGAGGCCCACAAAGAATCTTTTCAGGGTAACGCGTACACGTCGGCGCGGCTCGTCTCGCGGGAGAAGGGGGACTGGACCTACGGGCGCATCGAGGCCCGGGCGCGCGTCCCCGGCGGACGCGGCACCTGGCCCGCCATCTGGATGCTCGCGACCGACGGCATCTACGGCAACGGGGACTGGCCCGACACCGGCGAGATTGACATCATGGAGCACGTCGGCTTTGATCCCGACCGCGTGCACGGCACGATCCACAACCACAAGTACAACGGGCAACTGGGCACGCAGAAGGGGGGCTCGCTGTTTCTCCCGACCGCCACCACGGACTTTCACGTCTACGCCATCGAATGGTCGCCCGAGCAGATCGACTTTTCGGTCGACGGCACCATCTATTTCCGCTATTTCAACGAACATCGCGGCTGGCAGACCTGGCCCTTCGACCGTCCGTTCCACCTGATCCTGAACCTCGCCATTGGCGGCGACTGGGGCGGGCAACAGGGCATTGACGACACCATCTTCCCGGTTCGCCTGGAAGTCGACTACGTGCGGGTCTATGAGAACACCAACCTGCCCCAGGTCGCGTTCACGCCGCCCGAACCCGTGGCGCCGGGACAGCGGCTGACGTTGGCCGCCGAAGCCAGCATCGCCCAGGGGTCCATCGACCATGTCGCCTTTCTGCAGGGTGACGGGGTGCTCGGCACCGTGAGCACCCCGCCCTATACCCTCGACGTGGACAACGTCCAACCGGGCTGTTACCGGGTAGCCGCCCGCGCCGTCGATGCACAGGGGTGGTTCACCCGGACCCCCGCCTCGGACCTGCAGATCGGCGCGGGCGACTGCCCGCAGGCGCCCTACCTCATGGCGCCCCACCCCGTTCCCGGCACCATCGAGGCCGAATACTTCGACCTGGGCGGTCCGGGCGTCGGCTACCTGGACCTCGACACGCAGAACCAGGGCCAGGGCATCCGCACCGACGAGGGCGTTGACATCGAATCGACAGCCGACGACGGCGGCGGGTACAATATCGGGTGGACGGCGGCCCGGGAGTGGCTCGCCTACACCATCGACGTCCAGGAAACAGGCCTGTACACGCTCCAGGCACGAGTCGCCTCCCCGCAGAGCGGCAACCGCTTTCGGATCGAGGTCGACGGCGTGCCGGTGAGCGAAGACGTGGAGGTACCCGACACCGGCGACTGGCAGGCCTGGGCCACGGCCACGGCCGAAGGCATTGCGCTGACCGAGGGCCTGCACACGCTCAAGTTCCGATTTCTCACCGGAGGCTTCAACCTGAACCACCTCACCCTGACCCGCGAACAGCCCACCGGTACCGAAACCGGAGACCAGCCCGGCCGGCCGGTTCGGCTGGAGGTGTACCCGAACCCCTCCCGGCAGACCTCCCGTGTGGTCCTCGACCTGCCGGAGCCGGGACCGGTCGCGCTGGTCCTCTATGACGTGGCGGGCCGCCGGGTTCGGACCCTGCTCGAGGGCCACCTGCCTGCCGGCCAACAGGAGATCCCGATGCCGGCCACGGGGTTGTCGCCCGGCCTCTATCTGGTCCGCCTGAACGCCGCACACCACCATGAAACCCGCGCCTGGCTCTACCTGGGCAACTGATCGACGCAAAAAATGAAAAATGGCTTGAAAAGGGTTTCATCCTTCTGTATGTTGTGTCCTGCTTGAAAACCTTTTCATTGGCGCCCCGCCGAGTGTACCTTTTCGCGTACTCCCTTCATCCAACTGCGTAATCGCCATGATGTCCAACGCTACCACTCGCCTCCTGGCGTGCCTGGTGCTGACGAGCCTGTTCGGCCTCTCACACCTCTACGCTCAGGAAGCCCAACCCCTGGGCGACGATTTCATCTTCTTCGTCAACGGGGTCAACACCCTCGTCCCCAGCTTCGACGGCCAGGTCGTCACCGACCCGCTCGAGCCGACCAACAAGGTCATGAAGTACGAGTACGGAAACTGGTCGTTTCAGGCCTTCCGCTGGGACCCGGCCGTGGGTGTGGACATGAGCGCCAACCGTGCTGACGGGGACGTGCTCCACCTGAAACTGCTCGTCGATCCGGCCAACGCAGGCATGCCGGGCCTTTCGATCATGTTCGAGGACAAGACCGACGGTAGCGGCGCCGATGACGGCTCGGCCGACCTCCCCTTCCGCCTCCTCTGGCAGATCCCCGAGGATTTGCGGGACGGCCAGTGGCATGACCTGACCATCCCCCTGCCGCCGGCCACCTGGCAGGAACTCGAAGACGCCAAAACCGCCGGCACGCTCGACCCGCTGGCTGAAAACTGGGTCTACGGCGGTGCCTGGTCCACGGGGGGCTTTGGCGTGGCGCTCGACTTCATGGGACCCAACACCTCCGAAAATCCTCACCTCTGGAAAGAGTTTGAGTGGACGAACGTGGGTGCCGTCGGCATCTTCTGGGACAACGATACGGGGGGCGGCCCCATCTGGGTCGATGACGTGTACATCGGCGCGGCCGGGCTGGACCTGTCGATTGCCAACGACCCGGCCAGCCCCATGTCCGGCGTCACCTTTGCCGCGGGCGGTGAGGCCAACGTGATCAGCTGGACGCACAACCCCGAGTTCGGGGGCTACAACGTGTACGTGGCCGAGTCGCCCATCACGGATGTGACGGCCGAGGGCGTGCAACTGCTCACCACGGTCACGGCCGACGCCGAGACAACGGGCATGCTCTCGGTGGAACACCGACTCGAGGTGCCTCACGAGTCGCTGGCCCCGCTGACGGTCTACTATGCCGTCACCAGCCTGAGCACCTTTGGCGTCGAGAACCCGGACGTCTCGGCCAGCGCCGGCAGCATCGCCAACCCGGACCTCCCGGTACAGCCCATCATCGTCCAGCTCACCGAGGACGAGGGCAACATGCTCTTCGACAACCTGTCGGCCGGCGTGGTGTCCAACGAGGGCTTCCCGGACGGCTATCAGCCCTTCGTGCTGGACTCGAACCACAGCCAGCTCAGCGAGTCGTTGACGCTCCCCGACAGCGACGAGGATAACTCGGGTATGTTCTGGATGGGCTACACCGACCTGAACGAGCTCTGGATCTACGCCGAGGTGCGAGATGACGTGATCGAACTGGCCGGCGAGAGCGCTCCGCCGAACGACGCCTGGCAGTTCGACTCCATCGAGCTCGGCTGGGGCAACTACGACGTCCGTGACGTCCCCGGCGGCTCGATCATCTTCGGTTCCCCGCATCAGAACATGGAGCGCGGCGAGTTTGCCGATTACCAGTTCCGCATCTCGGCCCATGCCAACGCGGCCGGCGAGGTCACGGTGACCCATGCGTTCGTCGGCTGGAGCATCGATGCCGACGCGCAGGGCGGCGGCGCCGCTTACGACATCCTGACGGACGAAGGCGGCAACCAGATCGGGTACAAGATGCTGGCCCTCTTCCCGCTCGACGCCATCCAGAACGTGGATCAGGGGGATGCCGTGCTGCCCCCGCCGGCCTCGAACGAGCTGCGCCTCATCCCGATGACCATCACGCTCAACGACGCCGACGGCAGCACGCGCGAGCACCAGATCACGTGGAGCCTGAAGCCCAACGTTGACAACCAGTGGTGGAACACGCCGGCGCAGTGGGCCACGGTGGCCATGGTGGGCCGCGACCTGTTCGTGCCCACGGCCATCGAGACGCTCGACGACACGGTGCCGGAGCGGTTCACGCTGGAGCAGAACTATCCGAACCCGTTCAACCCGTCGACCACGATCCGCTTCGCGCTGACGAAGCCGGAGGCGGTGCGCCTGAAGGTGTTCGACCTGCTCGGCCGCGAGGTGGCCACGCTGATCGACGGGCAGATGCTGCCGGCCGGCACGCACGCGGTCGACTTCCGGGCCACGAACCTGGCCTCCGGGCAGTACCTCTACCGCCTCGAAGCCGGCTCGTTCGTGCAGACGCGTAAGATGACGTTGCTCAAATAGGCCCGCTGACGGCCTTTACCACGGGTTCTGCGGGGGCTCGTCGCCTTCTCCCCTCCGGCGGCGAGCCCCCGCGGCTGAACCCGGCACGGCCGGCCCCACCGGCGCCTGTATCCTGCTCCTCCGGAACCCTAGTTCCCCGCTATCCATGCCCCGACTCCGTCCATTCCGGTTCGGCTTCGGCCTCGTCGTGTTCTCCCTCCTGCTGACGAACCTCTGGGCCGCCACGGGCCCGACCGGCAAGATCGCCGGGCGTGTGGTGGAAGCCGGCACGGGCGAGCCCCTGCCCGGCGTCAACGTGGTCATCGTCGGCACCACCCTGGGCGCCACGACGGACGCTGACGGCTACTACTATATCCTCAACGTACCGCCCGGCACCTACGCCGTACGAGCCTCCTTCATCGGCTTCACGCCGGTGACCGTCGAGAACGTGAAGGTCGTGCAGGACAAAACGACCACCATCGACTTTGAACTGCGCGAGCAGGTGATCGAGGGCGAGGAGGTCATCGTGACGGCCGAGCGGCCCATCGTACAGATCGACCGGACCACGACGACGGCCGTCGTCGACGAGGAGCAGCTCGCAGCGCTCCCCGTGGTGAACCTGGGCGAGGCCATCAACCTGCAGGCCGGCGTGGTGGACGGCCACTTCCGGGGCGGGCGCATCGGTGAGGTGGCCTACCTGGTCAACGGCGTGCCGATCAACAACGCCTTCACCAAGGAAGCCGCCTTCGAGGTGGAACAGAACATGGTCTCCAGCCTGGAGGTCATCTCGGGCGTGTTCAACGCAGAATACGGGCAGGCCCTCTCGGGCGTGGTGAACATCGTGACGAAAGGGCTGCCGGACACATGGTCCGGCTCGTTCCTGGGCTACGTGGGCGCCCTCGTAAGCGACCGGAAACTGGAATTCGTCCGCCGCAAGACCGGACCGGGCACGAACCTGAGCGTCGACGACTTCGAGTCCGAGTTCGTCTCGTACACCGAGGCCGCCGAGTTCCCCAACCTGACGGACCTGCAGGCCTCGCTGGGCGGACCCATCTTCCGGGATCGCCTGGGCATCCGCGCCTCGGTCCGCTACCTGCGCGACAACAGCCATTTCATCGCCCGCGACCTCTTCTCCCCGACCGACTCGTCCCAGAACCTGAACACCGGTCTGCCCCGCGAGGCGTGGGTGATCGAATCCACCGGCAGCGGCGACTTCGTGCCGCGCAACCAGACCGAGCGCATCTCGGTCAATACCTCGCTGGGGTACCAGATCTCGTCCAACCTCAAGTTCGACTACAACTTCTTCCTTCAGGAAGGCATCTTCCGGCCGTACAGCCACTTTCGCAAGTACGTCCCGCGTGGGATCAACAACGTCGAGTTTTTTGCGCAGACCCACATTGCCGCACTGCGCTTCACGTTCGGTTCGAGCGCCTTCGCCAACCTGTCCTACAGCTACCTGCGAGACAAGACGGACGTGCGGCTCTACGAGGACCCGACCGACCCGCGCTATGCCAGCGCCGAGTTGAGTTCGCTCCAGGGCGCCAACGCGTTCGCCGTGGGCGGCAACGACCTTTTCACGAGCAACCAGCTCACTCAGACCCACACCGTGGTGGGTGACCTCACCTGGCAGGCCAACCGGCTCCACCTGTTCAAAACCGGCTTCCAGGCCCGCTTCCACAGCCTGAATAACCGCGACTTCGGCATCGAGAAGTCGTTCCGCACCGGCTACCGGCCCCAGCCCTCGCCGGACCGGTTCAACGACAACACGTTGCGAACGAAGCCGCTCGAGTTCGCCGCCTATGTGCAGGACAAGATGGAATTCACCGGCCTGATCGTCAATGCGGGCCTCCGCTTCGACTATTTCGACCCGGACTACCTGATCCCCATCGACTGGGCGCAGGCGGCCCTGACCGAGATTCCGGACCCCAACAACCCGGACCGTACGATCTCGAACCGCCGGCCGGCCGACGTCGAGTTCCAGATCAGTCCGCGCCTGGGGATCGCCTTCCCCATCTCGGCCACCGGCGTGATGCGCTTTTCGGCGGGGCTGTTCTTCCAGGTGCCGCCGTTCAACCTGCTCTACACCAACCCCGAGTACGAGGTCAACCCGGCCTCCGGGGTCAACCAGTTCGGCAACCCCGGCCTCAGCCCCGAGCGCACGCTGGCCTTCGAGGTGGGCCTGCAGCAGGGCCTCACCGACCGCCTCGGGCTGGAACTGACGCTCTTCTCGAAGGACGTCCGCAACCTGACCGGGCAGGAGATCCTCCGCACCCCCAACGGCGACTTCTCCGTCCGCTGGATCAACCGCGACTACGGCACCATCCGCGGGCTGACGCTCTCGCTGTTCCAGCGGCCCGGCGGCACGCTCTCGTGGACGCTCGACTACACGCTCCAGTTTGCCGAGGGCACCTCGTCCTCGCCGGGCGAGGCGTTCGGGCGGCAGCAGGCCGGCCTCGAGGACATCCTCTCGCTCGTCCGCCTCGACTGGGACCGCCGTCACGTGCTCAACAACACGATCACGCTGACGCCTTCCCGTCACCTGAACATCACGTTCATCAACCGCCTGCAGAGCGGCACCCCCTACACCACCGTCCGCAACTTCATCCGCTCCATCGAGAAGAACAACGCCGACCGGCCCATGCTGATCAACACGGACGTGCGGGTCTTCTTCGCCCCGCCGTTCCTGGGGCCGAACATCGAACTGTTCTTCCAGGCGCAGAACCTGTTCGACATCGAGCAGGAGGTGAACGTGTATGAAGACACCGGCCGGGCCGACGAGTCGGTGCAGCTGGAGCTGTTCCGCCGCACGGGGACGCAGGTGGGCGGGCTGAACTCGCTCGACGAGTTCTTCTACCGCCAGGAGTTCTTCGGCGCCCCCCGGCGCGTGAGTATCGGCCTCAGCTACAGCTTCTGACCTCCCATGCGCCCTTTTCTTTTGCGGACACGCTTTGCCCAACGACGTATGTACGCCACGCGACGCCTTCTCTTCGTTGCATGCTTCGGCCTGATGGCCCTCGCCGCCCACGCCCAGGAAAACGCCATCCCACCGGACCTGCGCGGGCAGGAGTCGTGGATCGCCCGCGGCATCCTCGACGGCAACCTGATCGAGACCAACTTCCGTAACCACGGGGAACTGTCCCGGTGGAACGACCTGCCCTGGGGCATCTGGCCGCGCGGCATCGGCGGCCGCCACATCGACGGCATCGGTATCATGGTGGCCGGGCAGGTGCCGGGCGAGCGCCTGAAGTGGCCGCAGTTCTACCCGAACGCCACCTCGGACACCACCCTCAACCCCGTCATCCTGACGTACCGGGATGCCGGCAAACGCCTCGGCCCGAGCGGCGAACTCTGGGGCTGGCTCCCGCTGCCGGGCTTCCACAACGAGAACCGCATCGACCCCATCACCGGGCAGCGCAACCCCGTCCCGGCCCTGAGCAACGACCCCTCCTCCTGGCCCGCCTTCTGGCCCGACCGCCTCAACAACCCGGACGATCCCGGCTGGCCCGGCCGCTGGAACGGCTTCTTCGGGAAAGGGGTCTTCAATGCCGACCTGGAGAGCTTCTACGTGATGGATGACCTCTCCGACATGGAGTACGCCATCGACCCGCTCACCGGGCAGCCGAACAGCGAATTCGGCATCTACTACCCCGACCCGGCCGACTCCACGCGCGGCGGCATGGGCCTGCAGAACCAGGTCCGCATCTTCCAGTGGGCCAACGTGCTGGCCGAGGACGTCATGTTCATCCTCTACCGGGTCAACAACATCGGGCAGAGCGACCACCGCGCCCTCTACTTCGCCCAGATCATGGACTACGGCCTGGGCCAGGAAGAGGGTGACGAGAACGCCGCCTTCAACCCGCAGCAGGACGTCGCCTACGGGTGGGACCAGGACGGCATCGGGACGCGCCCGGGCGGAGGCACGTACGAACTCGGCTACACCGGCTTCGCCTTCCTCGAGAGCCCGGCCCGACCGACGAACGGCCTCGATGACGACGAGGACGGCATCATCGACGAGTCTCGCTTCAGCGGGGCCGGCTCCCTCATCGAAGGCGCCGACGCCATCCGCACCACGGCCGCCGGCCTCTACGACCTCGCCAACTTCGAGGCCTTCTACGGCCCCCTCGACGACCGCCCCGCCGTCAAGGCCGGCCGCTGGTGGACCGGCGACGAGAACCTCGACTGGGTCGGCTTCACCGACGAGAACGGCAACGGCGTCTGGGATCAGGGCGAGCCCGTCAACAACGACGTCGGCCGCGACGGCCTCGGCCCCTTCGACCTGGGCTACCCCGGCCCCGATGACGGCGAGGTGGACGGCATCCCCACCCCCGGCGAGCCCAACTTCGACGAACTGGACATCGACGAGTCCGACCAGGTCGGTCTTACGGGCTTCGACCTGAACACCCGCCCCTTCTACGAGAGCGGCGACAACCTGCGCGACGACTCCTGGCTCTGGGACCGCATCATCAACTTCGCCCAGTTCCCGCTGGGCACCAAGCCCGAGGCGTTCCAGGCGGACATCGAGCCGTTCCTGCTGTTCACCTCCGGTCCCGTCGCCCTGCCGCCCGGCGCCGTCAACTTCTTCTCCACGGCCTGGATCTTCGGCGAGGACGAGGACGACTTCTTCAAGAACCGGCGTACGGTGCAGAACATCTTCAACGCCGACTACAACTTCGCCCAGCCGCCCTTCCTGCCCAAGCTCACGGCCGTGCCCGGCGACGGGCGGGTGGTGCTCAGCTGGGACACCACCGCCGTGGCCAGCTTCGACCGGTTCACCCAGGAGTTCGACTTCGAAGGGTTCAAGCTGTACAAAGGCACCGACCCGCTGCTCTCCGACGCCCGCCTGATCACCAACGTCGACGGCACGCCGACCTTTTTCAAGCCCATCGCCCAGTGGGACCTCGACAACGGCATCCGCGGGGCCATCCCGGTCTTCGGCGGCGAGGCCGTCTACAACCTGGGTGACGACACGGGGCTGCAGTTCTTCTACGTCGATGAGGATGTGACGAACGGCATCACGTACTACTACGCCCTGGTAGCCTACGACCGCGGCTTCCGCGACCCGGACGACCCGGCCAAGGAGCCCATCGACCCGCAGGAAAACGTCTTCAACATCAGCGTGACGCAGGCGGGCCGGGTGACGAGCGTTTCGCGCAACGCCGCCGTCGTCGTGCCCCGAGCCCTGCCGGTCGGCTACGTCGAAGGCGGTGCGAACGAGGACCTGAGCCACGTCACCGAGGGCATCGGCACCGGCTCCATCGACGTGCAACTCCTGCTGGAGGAGGAGGCCGACTTCGACGCCGTCTACCGCATCAACTTCTTCAGCGAGCCCGTCAGCGCGGTGGCCGACCTGTACACGACGACGGGCTACGAGGTGGTCAACGTGTCGACGGGTGAGACGCTCATCGCACGCACCCCGCTCGTGGACGTGACCCCGCCGACGGAGGGGTTTGCCATCGAGATCCGCAACGACGACGTCACCCCGATCGAGGAACGGACGGGGTACGTGGCCAACGTGGGCACGCCGAATGAGGTCTTCAGCCTGGACCCGCGCACCCTCGACGGGTACACCACCAACTGGATCGCCCGCGTCTTCGAAGACACGACCGGAGCGTTCGTCCGCTCGCCCTACGACTATGAACTGCGGTGGGTCTCGCCGGACGACTCGCTCTACACCCCGCCCCGCTTCTTCGGTTTCCTGCGCGAGGCCATCCCGGTCTTTGCCGTCAACACGACCCTCAACACGCTGGCCGACCTGCTCATCGAAGACCGTAACGACAACGGCACCTTCGACGCGGGCGACGACCTGATCATCAACGAGCGGCCCGGCGGCGTCGGCACGCGGCGCTTCCGCTACCGTATCCGCTTCACCGCCGCCGACGGCAACTCGGTGCCACCCTCGCCCGGCAACGTGCTCCGCATCAGCGTGACGCGGCCCTTCGCCACGGGCGACAGCTTCCAGTTCACGCTGCGCCCGCCGGAGATCGACACGGAGCAGGCTCGCAACGAACTCGACCGCATCGCCGTCGTGCCGAACCCCTACGTGGGCACCAACGCCTTCGAGCCGCGCAGCCAGATCGAGGGACGGGGCGAGCGGCGCGTGCAGTTCATTCACCTGCCGCCCCGCTGCACCATCCGCATCTTCAACCTGCGCGGTGAACTGGTCCGCCGGATCGACCACGACAGCGTCATCTCCGATGGCGCCGAGTGGTGGGACCTGCGGACCGAAGAACAGCAGGACGTGGCCGCCGGCGTGTACATCTTCCACGTGGAAGCACCCGGCATCGGAGAGCACATCGGCAAGTTTGCCCTGATCAAGTGAGACGTATGAACCAGCACGCACGCATCGGGATCGGCCTGCTCCTTCTCCTGGCCCTGGGGGCCGCGGACCTGCGGGCGCAGAGCCGTGTCGGCACCACCGCCGCGACCTTTCTGACGCTGGGCACCGGCGCCCGCGGGCAGAGCCTCGGTCATGCCTATACCACGCTCGCCCGGGGTGGCGACGCCCTCTTCTGGAACCCGGCCGGCGCCGCCATCCCCTACGAAGGCCATCGGGCCGCCGTCTTCCTGACCCACCACACCTGGCTGGCCGACATCGACTACAACGCCGCCGGCGTCGTCATCCCCGCCATCGGCTCGGGCGTGCTCGGCCTGAGCCTGGCCGTGGTCGACTACGGTGACATGGAGGTACGCACGGTCGCCCTGCCCGAAGGCACCGGCGAGACGTTCTCGGCCACCGACTTCAGCCTGGGCCTGACCTATGCCCAGCCGCTGACGCCCTCCTTCTTCTTCGGCGGTACGGCCAAGTACGTCCGCCAGCAGATCCGCGACATGGCGGCGACGGCCATCGCCTTCGACTTCGGCTTCATCCTTCAGACCCCCTACCTGCAGGGCGCCCAGATCTCGGCCTCCATCATGAACTTTGGCAGTAAGCTCCGCATGGAAGGTATCAACGGGCAGGTGTTCGTCGACGTGGACGACAACGTCAGCGGCAACAACCCCAATATCCCGGCCCGGCTGGAGATGGACGACTGGGACCTGCCGCTCTCATTCAAATTCGGCGTGGCCCTGCCCCTGTTTGAGGCCGGCGGCCTTCGCTTCCTGGCCCTGGCCGATGCCAACCAGAGCAACGACAACAACCTCAACGGCGACTTCGGCGGGATGCTCCACTACGGCAACCGCACACTCAACCTGAAGCTCCGCGCCGGCTACAAGGACCTCTTCCTCGACAACGTCGACAGCCACGCCACCTTCGGCGCAGGCCTCGACATCCGGGTCACCGGCGTGCGCTTCGGTTTCGACTATGCCTATATCCCTTACGATTTCCTCGGCGATACGCAGATGGTCGACTTCCGTCTGTATTTCTGAGCTACGGGTCCACGGCCGGCCGCCGGTTCGGCAGGGATACGCGGGGGACGTTTTGCGGGGTACGTTGTGCGTTATGCGTAGTGCGTTATGCGTAGGGCATAGTGCGTAGTGGGTAAGGACGTCGCGATGTACGAATGACGAAGTACGCATGCCGCTGAGCCTTCCGGCCCTCGGCATTCAGCCATGGAAACCACTTCATGCCTCATCCGATGCGCCATCGGTGGATCTTGCTCGGTAGCCTGATCCTGGCGCTCCACGCACACGCCCAGGATCCGTCCCCCACGAACGTGCTGGCCACCGTCAACGGGGAGGTCATCACCGTGGACGACTTCAAGCGCTCGTACGCGGGCTCGCTGATGACGTCGGGCGCCAACGACACGGCCGAGCACCGCCGGCGTCACCTGAACCAGCTCATCGACACCTACCTGCTGGCCCAGGAGGCCCGGCGGCGGGGCCTCGACACGACGGCCGCCTTCCGCCACTACCGCGAACGCCTCCACCGCAAGGCCCTCGGCGGGCGCTTCTTCGAGACGGCGTTCCTGGACAGCCTCCCTCCCCCCACCGACGCGGAGATCCGCCGCGCGTACGTCAACAGCCAGACGCAGGTGGTCGTGCGGCACCTCTTCTACCGCAGCGAAGCCGAGGCCCGGGCCGCCTACGAACGCCTCCGCCAGGGCGCCGACTTCCTCGAGGAGGCCCGGCGTGCCTACCATCTCCCCACTCTCGACTCCGCGGCCGGCTTCCTCGGACCAATCCGCTATTTCACGATGGACGACGCCTTTGCGGAGGCAGCCTTCGCGCTGCCGGTCGACTCCATCTCGGCGCCGGTGCGCAGCCGCTACGGGTATCACATCCTCCGGGTCGAGGAGCGGGTCCGTCCGGCGCTCCTGACCGAGGACGGCTACCAGTACCGCCGGCGGGGCCTCGCCACGCAGGTCCGCCTGCGGCGTATCCGCCTGGAAGGCGACCGGTTCGTGCGGTCGTTCATGGAACGGACGAACGTACGGGTCGATGCGGAGGCCGTCCGGGCGCTGGCCCGCGCCCTGGCCGACGCCGAGGACGCCGTCACCCCCGAGCCGCTCACCGTGGCCAAGGGCGTCGAAGTCGTCCCGATCTCGACCGAAGCCCTCACCGAAGCCCTGACCCCCGAGACGGTGCTGGCGACGTACACCTTCGGCGGCGAAACCCGTACCTTCACCGCCGGCGATTATTACTTCTGGCTGCCGGAACTGCCTTTCGAGGAAGCCCGGAACCGTACGGGCGCCTCGGTGGGCCGCGCCCTCCGCAACGAGGTGATGGCCCGCGCCGGTGCCGCCGCCGGCCTCTCGGCCGACTCGGTCGTGGCGCACGAGGTAGCCTACCACAGCCGGCTCCACCTGGCCGCCCGGATGCAAACCGAACTGCGCCGCCCACCCTATGCTGAGCCTGACGAACCCTTCCTGCGCGAGGCGTTCGAGCGGTTCGGCCTGGGCCGCCGGCATGCCTGGACCGTCGACTTCACCGTCATCCCGTTCGGCAGCCGCGAGCAGGCCGAAGCTGCCCGCGCCCGCCTCGACGCCGACCCGGCGGCCGCCGCCACCTACCCCGGCTTTGCCGCCTACCAGCGGGCCGCCCTGGACGACCACCCGGACTGGCGGCCGCACATCCTCCGGGCTCCGCTCGGGCGCTACGTCGTCGTCCAGCACGGCACGCACGGATGGGCCGTGCTGCGCGTCGATGCCCGGAAGGCCGTCACGCCGACGTACGAAGAGGTGCGGCCCCGCCTCGTGGAGGCGCTGGCCCCGCTCGCCCGGGAGACCGCACTCCTCCGAGACCTCCGCGCCCGGGCAACGATCACGGTCGATACCACCCTGTTCCGCCAGATGATGCCGCCCGACATGGCGCCGTGAACAGACCGTCACGCCGGTTCGGACGTCCCCGCCGTGTTCTCCCCTCCTTCCGTCTCCTCACTCGCGCTCGCCTTAGCCCGTGCCGCCTCCTCGTCTCGCGCAGCCTGCCGGAACAGCCATGCGGAGACGAGGAACAGCGCGATGAAGAAGCCATTCAGGAGCACCCCTTCCAGCGGTCCGCTCCACGGCCGTCCCATCCCACCGGCCAGCGCGACCACCGTCACCGCCCCCTGTGCCACGGCCGTCGCGACGAGCGCCCGCGCCATTCCTCTCGGACGCAGCCACGCCAGCACCGCCCCGATCAGGCCCACGGCCAGCACGCCGAAATACATTCGGTTGGCCGGGTCGCCGTCGGCCCCGATGATCCCGACGCCCTGACTCACCCAGAGCAGCAGAACCGCAGCCACAAGCGCCACCACAACGGCCATCCGGTAAGGTTTCGTATCCATGCGTGTGTTCGTCGGAAAGAGGCTACGCACGAGCCGTGGCGGTCAGGGCGTCGGGGGAGGCAGCCAGGGTAACAGCAGTAAGAGGGCGAGCGCCCAGAGTGCCGCCAGCGGAGCATACCGGCCGATCGACGTGCGAAAGACGTCGAGCCAGGGGGCACGACGCGCCCGCACGAGCCGAAGCCCCACCCCGGCCATGATAAGCAACGTAGCGCAATTCCACCCGACGACGGCCACGCGGTTCGGCGTCAGCCCGAAGGTGAGCAGGCGGCTGGTAACGGCAGCCAGCGCATACACGTTCAGCACGAGCGTCAGGCCACCCAGACCCAGCACGGCGTACCGGAAGAGCGACCGGGCGGGCCCTCGCCTCTCCACCGGACCCGACACCACCACCGTAAGCAGCACCATGATCGCCAGAATGGTCAGGTTGTAGACGATGAGCACATCCCTCTCTTCGAACGGCTTGCGAAAATAAACGGGTAGGAACCATAGAACGTAGAGGATCAGCACGCCGAGTGCAAGGGGCAGCAAGAGACGGGCGAGGATACGCACCGTCCGTGTGAGGCCGGTGCGAGCGTCCTGTTCGGCCGGCGGCACCGAAGCATCGTACACGCTTCCGGCGGCCAGGAGAGGCAGCGCCCCCACCGCCCAGGCCGCCACCCACGTCAGATCCTCCTCCGGGAGCTCGACCCCGATCACCGCGAAGATCCCGTAGGTGAGCCCGACGAACATCATTCCGGCTCCGAAGAAAATGCCGCCCGTCAGCACGACCTCAACGGATTTGACCAGGTAGGCATAGGCCTGCCGGGCAGGGTCGGGATACCCCAGGCAGAGCGCGGCCCCGACGACGGCCCACGACAGAAACGGCAGGTGCAGGGCTGCCAGGATCGCCGCATCGTCGGCCCGATCCCCCAGGGTTATCCCCGTGTAAAGGGCCACCAGCCCGAGGAGGCCGGCGGCCAGGACATAGCGTATGACGCGCCGTCCCCGTTCGTGCCAGGCCAGGTATGCCATCAGTCCCGTGGCCACGAGGGGCCCCCAGCCGACCCAGAACCACGGGCTGGCCTCGCCCGGATCGGGTACCGGCGGGCGGCCACCCGCCAGCAGGGCACTCACCAGGCCGAGCACCACGCTCATCCCGATGAGCAGCGGCCAGGGTCGGCGCGGTCGCGGCTCGCCCCCGCGCCCGACGTCCACACCGAGGCGGTACGCCCACGCCTCATAGAGCACGTCGCCCGGATGCGCCAGCAGGCACTGCCGGAGAGCCTCCCGAAACAGGACTTCGTTGCCCTCCGCCCGCACACGCTGGTACAGGCGTTCCAGCGCGGCCGGGTCGCCCTGCCGCGCCGCCAGTTCATCATTCAGCGATTGGCCGTCTCCGGCCTCCAGAGCGTTGGCTGCCATCGTCTCACCACACGAGTTCGTGATCGGAAGGTACCGGGGCGCCCGCATTGCGGAAATACCCCTCGGCCCGTAATATGCCGCCGCGGCTCGTGAGCGACATGAGCACCACGTGAGCCTTTCGTGAGCATCGTGACGGAGCCCCCGATCTATCACTTCGGCGAGTTCACCCTGGACGTGGCCAACCGGGAGTTGCGCCGGGGCACGGATCGACTGGATCTCAACGCCCGCTATTTCGACGCCCTGGTGCTCCTCGTGCGGGAAGCGGGGCAGCTCGTAGCGAAAGAACGTTTCTTTACCGAGGTCTGGGACGACGTGGTCGTCAGCGACAGCGCCCTCACCCAGGGCATCAGAGCGATTCGCCGGGTCCTCGGCGACGACGCCGCCCATCCCCGTTTCATCCAGACGGTGCCACGTCACGGCTACCGGTTCATCGCACCGGTTACGCACGATGCCCCGTCGCCCCGGGTGCTGCCCTCGGCCGCCCCCGCGTCCCCACCGGCCGCCCCCGCGCCCGCCGGTGCCGTGCCGACGCTGTCGGGGGCCCTCGCGACCACGCTGGCCGCTACCCTGGGCGGCACCCTGGCCGGCGTCGTCGGCGGGCTGTTCTACGGCCTCGCGCTGGCCCACGGCGCTCCGGCCGCCTCGCTGGGCACGGCGTCCGTTCTCCTCGTGATGATCAGCCTGGCCGGCGTCCTGGGCACGATGGGTGGCTTCGGCATCGGCGCCGGCATCGCGGCGGCAGAGGCCGTGGTCCCCCGTTCCCGGGTCGGCCGCACGGTGGGGGCGATGCTGGGTGGCCTGCTCGTGGGCGGCACCGTGAAGCTACTCGGCGTGGATGCCTTCAACCTGCTCTTCGGGCGCACGCCTGCCGGGATCACGGGCGGGCTGGAAGGCGCCGCACTGGGGCTGGCCGTGGGCCTGGCCGCGTACCTCGGTGGCGGGTTCGAGGCCCGGGTGTGGTGGCGGCCCCTCCTGGCGGCCGCGGTCACCGGCACCGTGGCCGGGGCCCTGATCGCGCTCGCCGGCGGGCACCTCCTCGGCGGCAGCCTCGACCTGCTGGCCCGCTCCTTCGAAGCCTCACGCCTCCAACTCGACGCCCTCGGCCGCTTCTTCGGCGAGGTACGCCTGGGGCCGACGACCCGGGTCGTCCTCGCCGCTTGCGAGGGCCTGCTCTTCACCGCCTGCCTCACCGGGACACTCTGCGCCGTGCGGCGCCCGCCGACCGGTACGTGATCGCCCCCCGGAACCCCGTTGCTCCGTTCTTCACATTGGACGCAGTAAAAATCTTGATCCTGTCAAGATTTTGTCGTATCCTGAGGGTATGCGTAATGACCCGGCAACCCTCCTTCGCCGCCATGGCCTGCACGTCACCGCCCAGCGCCTGGCCGTACTGCGGGCGGTGGCACGGCATCCCCACAGCACCGCCGACGCCGTCTACGAGGCAGCCCGCGCGGAGCTCGGTGCCGTCTCACGACAGGCCATCTACGACGCCCTCAACACGCTGGCCGAGAAGGGCCTCCTCCGGCGCATCCAGCCCATGGGCTCCCCGGCCCGCTACGAGGACCGGGTGGGCGACAACCACCACCACCTGATCTGCCGCGTCTGCGGCCGCGTCGTGGACGTGGACTGTGCCGTCGGCGAAGCCCCCTGCCTCACTCCGGCCGACGACGCCGGCTACGAGATCGACGAGGCCGAGGTCATCTACTGGGGGCGCTGTCCCTCCTGCCGGGCCTGACCCGCTCCCCGCTCCTACAGAATCCCCCTCATTAACCAGAGACATGCCATGAGTAAGCCCAACGGAAAGGGAACGTGCCCCGCGCACGCCACGCACGCCTATCGCGTGGAACGACGGGCCCTCCGCGACTGGTGGCCCGACCAGCTCAACCTGAAGATCCTCCACCAGAACCCGCCCGCCGGCAACCCGCTGGGCGAAGACTTCGACTACGCCGAGGCCTTCTCCACGCTGGACCTGGCGGCCGTCAAGAAAGACATCGAACAGGTGCTGACCACCTCGCAGGACTGGTGGCCCGCCGACTTCGGCCATTACGGGCCGCTCATGATCCGTCTGGCCTGGCACAGCGCCGGCACCTACCGCGTCAGCGACGGTCGCGGCGGCGCGTCCGACGGCACGATCCGCTTCGCCCCGCTCAACAGCTGGCCCGATAACATCAACCTGGACAAGGCCCGGCGCCTGCTCTGGCCCGTCAAGAAAAAGTACGGCCGCAAGCTCTCCTGGGCGGACCTGATCATCCTGGCCGGCAACGTCGCTCTGGAGTCGATGGGCTTCGAGACGTTCGGCTTCGCCGGCGGCCGGGAAGACGCCTGGGAGCCGGATGAATCGGTGGACTGGGGGCCGGAAAGCGAATGGCTCGCCGACGAACGCCACGATGAGCACGGCGTTCTGCGCGACGACCTGGCCGCCGACCACATGGGCCTCATCTACGTCAACCCGGAAGGCCCCGGCGGCAAGCCGGACCCGAAGGAAGCGGCCAAGTTCATCCGCCAGTCCTTTGCCCGCATGGCCATGAACGACGAGGAGACGGTGGCCCTGATCGCCGGCGGCCACACGTTCGGCAAGACGCACGGTGCCGCCTCCACCGAGCATCTCGGTCCGGAACCCGAAGCCGCTCCCCTCGAGCAGATGGGCCTGGGCTGGAAGAACACCTTCGGCACCGGCAAGGGGAACGACACCATCACCAGCGGCCTCGAAGGCATCTGGACGAGCGCCCCGACCCGGTGGAATCTCGGCTTCTTCAACAACCTGTTCAGCTACGAGTGGGAGCTGGAAAAGAGCCCGGGCGGCGCCTGGCAGTGGCGGGCCAAGAACCCGGAGGCCCGGAACACCGTGCCGGACGCCCACGACCCCTCGAAGCGGCACGCACCGGTGATGCTCACCACCGACCTGGCCCTGAAGGAAGACCCGATCTACCGGGAGATCTCCCTGCGGTTCTACCAGAACCCGGAGGAGTTCAAGCGTGCCTTCGCCCGGGCCTGGTACAAGCTCACGCACCGCGACATGGGGCCGCGTGCCCGCCTCCTCGGTCCCGAGGTGCCCGAGGAGGAACTGCTCTGGCAGGATCCCATCCCGGAGGTGGACCATGACCTGATCGGCCCGGCCGAGATCGCCGCGTTGAAGGATCGGATCCTGGCCTCGGGGCTGACCATCCCGGAACTCGTCCGCACGGCCTGGGCCTCGGCCTCGACGTACCGCCACAGCGACAAGCGCGGCGGGGCCAACGGCGCCCGCATCCGCCTGGCACCGCAGAAGGACTGGCCCGTCAACAACCCCGCCGAGCTGGCCAAGGTGCTCGGCGTCCTGGAACAGATCCAGCAGGACTTCAACGCTTCACGCACCGACGACGTCCGCGTCTCGCTGGCCGACCTGATCGTGCTGGGCGGCTGTGCGGCCGTGGAAAAGGCGGCCCGGGACGCCGGCCACGACATCACCGTCCCCTTCGAGCCGGGCCGCACCGACGCCACGGAAGAACAGACCGACGTGGAGTCCTTCCAGTGGCTCGAACCGAAGGCCGACGGCTTCCGTAACTACCTCAGCAACCGGACCCGACGCCGGGCTGAGGAGCTGCTGATTGACCGGGCCCAGCTCCTGACCCTGACCGCCCCCGAGATGACGGTGCTCGTCGGTGGGATGCGCGCCCTCGGCGCCAATTACGACGGCTCGGACGTGGGCGTCCTGACGCACCGCCCCGGCCGGCTCACGAACGACTTCTTCGTCAACCTGCTCGACCTCAACACCGAATGGAAAGCCCTCTCGGACAACGAGCAGCTCTTCGAAGGACGTGACCGGACCACGGGCGAGCGCCGTTGGACGGCCAGCCGCGTCGACCTCATCTTCGGCGCCAACGCGCAGCTACGCGCCCTCGCGGAGGTCTACGCCGCCGACGATGCCAGCGAGCAGTTCGTCCGCGACTTCGTGGCGGCCTGGCACAAGGTGATGAGCCTGGACCGCTTCGACCTGGCCCGGAAGCGCCTGGAGGCGAAGCTGAAGGCCCGCGCCAACGGACAGGCCCAGCACGCCTGACGCTCCTTCTCCCAACGCACGGCAACGGCCCGGTCATCGCCCCCGATGGCCGGGCCGTCGTGTTTCTCTTCGGCCCTCACCGCCTGCCGCGGCACCCGTTCCACGGCCAGGCTACCACGGCCTCCCCGGCACCTCACTTTCTTCCGGCTCGCCACGCACTTCTACCTGTCCCCAGGCTCCACCGATGAGTACGCATGGACGTTGGCCATGGCAGGGGATCCTCCATCACGTCCATGCGGAGGACGGTTGACGGGTGAGGCTCCACTGCCGGGGGGACTTCCCGAACAGGCGCTTGAACTCTCGGCTGAACTGGGAGGAGCTCACATAGCCCACTTCCATAGCGGCCTCGTTCACATTCATCCCTCCGGCAATCATCATGGCGGCTTTGTTCAAGCGCATGGTCTTCACAAACTGAAGGGGCGACATCGTCGTCGCCTGCTTGAACTTGCGGTGGAACACGGCCCGACTCATACCCGCCCGTGCGGCCAAATCTTCGATGGTGACGGCTTCGTTCAGGTGAGAAGACACATGTTCGATAGCCCGGGCAATCTCATTGCCCACGCCAAAGGCGCGTCGTACGGAATCCCCCGCGTCTCCCTTCAAGACAGCGTAATACACCTCTCGGAGCCGACCTTCTCCGAGGACCGCCGTGTCCTCCGGGCGCTCCCCCAGTTGCAGTAGCCGCCACAGCGCTTCGGTGAATGTGTCGTCCCAGCGTGCGAGGGCAAGCCCCTGCGGGAGCGGCCCGCCCCGGGGCCTGCGGATGCCTCCCGCAGCACTTTCTACCTTGATGACCAGGTCGGTCATCATGCTCGGGTCCAGCGTGATCAATACGCCCAGGAGAGGATTTTCCGGCGAAGCTTCGGGCGTCCCCGCCTCTACCGGCATCCGCACGGTGCAACACAGGTATCGATGGCTGTCATAGATTAACCGTTGGCCATTCAAGATCGCTTCCTTGGCCCCGCTCACGATGGCCACCACCGTGGGTTCGTATACCACCGGGGCGCAGCGATGCGGCTCGGTAACCCGGAAGAGCGCCACCCCCTTCACACCGGTTTCCACCAGACCATCCTCGGTGACCCGGCGCTCTATGATGCGCTTTATTTCCTGCTGGCTCATATCGTCAAAGTAACAACACGCCATACACAAAACAACCTGAATGATACAATCAGGCATGTTTTCGAGACTATTGCGCCTTATCTAGACTGCAAGTGAGATTTATCTTTACTACAGGCAAAGGAGATTTCTGTACATTCATCTCGCGATCAACCGTTCGGACCATGAGCACCCCGTGCACCTATAAGCAATTTGGCCCCGAGGGATGGACACCGGAACGCATCGGCTCCCTGACGGGCAAGACCTATGTGATCACCGGCGCCACCAGCGGTACAGGACTGGAAGCATCGCGGCTATTTCTGTCCAAAGGCGCCCGCGTCGTGATGTTGAACCGCAATCCTGAAAAGTCGGCGGCCGTGGTCGCACGCCTCAAACAGGAATTTGGAACCGAGGCTGACGTGACGTCCATCCGCATGGACCTTGCATCGCTGGCTTCCGTGCGGGAAGCAGCGGCGGACGTGCTGGAGAAGGTTCCCCGGATCGACGCGCTGATCTGCAACGCCGCCATCGCACAGGTGCCCTCCCTGAAGTTCACCGTGGACGGCTTTGAGAGCCAGTTCGGTGTGAACCACCTGGGACATTTCCTGCTGTGCGGACTGCTTTTCGAACCCATCGAAGCGTCGAACGGGCGCATCGTGGTGGTGGGCAGCCTCGCCTATAAAATGGGGCTGAAGCGCATTCAGTTCGAAGACCTCAACTTCGAGAAGAACTATTCTCCCCGGAATGCCTACGCCCAGAGCAAACTGGCGCAGATGATGTTCGGATACGAACTCCAGCGGCGTGTCCGGGCGGCGGGCAAGAACGTGCAGGCGCATGTCTGCCATCCGGGCGCCTCGCGGACGAGTTTGATTGACACCAGTGGCAGCCGGTTCGACCGGATCGTCTGGTCTATCCTTTCCCGGGTTATCGCACAGTCCGCCGAGAGGGGCGCCTGGCCGGAAGTGATGTGCGCCACGGAAGAGGGATTGAAGCCGGAAAAACTGTACGGCCCCACGAAGCGGGCCGAGACCGTCGGACCCGTCGGCGAATGCCCGGTGAGTGAAGTAGCCCTGGACCGGGAATCGGCTGCAAGACTCTGGAAAATCTCCGAGGAGAAGACGGGCTTTCGCTGGCCGCTGTAGTTGGCTCCCGCGTTCAATCAGACCGAAAAAGCACGGAGAGAACACGTATGTCCGGATCACAAATCTTCGGGATCGTTCTGGCCGTCCTCGGCATCCTGGCCGCCGTTTTCCCCAACTGGTTCGGTCCTCTCACGGGAGGTGCTGAAGCGCCCGACGTCTTCGAGGCCGTCGAGCGGAGGGTACGCGGGGGCATGCTGCTCGGGGTGGGATTGTGCTTCATCGCGATCACCGCGCTTCGCCCCTGGTCCATAAGCATACCCACGGCGCTCTTCTATTTCATGGCCGGGGCTCTCGCGGCACGCCTCCTCGGCCTGCTCATCGACGGCGTCGTCCCGAAGCAATGGCTCTTCGTCGCCGTGGAAGCCGGGGTGATGACCGTCGCGGCCCTCTGGCTGTGGCGCAGCAGCGGGGCCGAGCCCTGAGGCAGACGAATTATATATTTCAATACATGCTCAATAAGTGATTCGGTGGTCTCTATTTCGACGCCACGTCGCCGGGCGGCCCGCGCCATCGGACAGGCCCAGCACGCCTGACGCTCCTTCTCCCAATGCACGGCAACGGCCCGGTCATCGCCCCCGATGACCGGGCCCGCGTCTTTTCCACAGACCGCGCTCAAACGGTTCGGGGAACGAGAACGGCCGGTAACGGACCCGCCCCGGCAGGGCGTCGAATTCCCCGCATCGGATGAAGAAACGTTCGAGCGCTTCGGGTATCACAGAGCCGTGCATCGTTCGGGGGATGGCTGTTCCAGGTTCTCCATGACGGGATCACGGAGCGTGGTGCTCAAACGCGCCCCGGACCTGCCGTTCAGCCTGCGGGGCCGTAGTTTTCGAAACGCCTTCACGGAAATCTTCGTATGTTGATCCCGTCTTCGGGGCTCGATCATGTTTAGCCGGATGCCGCGTACCGCTTCGCATAGCGCCGTGATGCCGCCGGTTCGTCACCGGTTGGCCGCCTGCTGCCTGGCGGTGCTCATGCTCGTGCCGTACGGGCCGTGGCACGGACTCCACCGGCTCTGCGTGGAAGGCGGCCCTGCCCATCACCACGCCGCCGGGAAGCAGGCCTGCGAGCGCTGCCGTCACCACGGTACGGCGTCGGGCGGGCATGCGACGCACAACCCGGCCGACGGCATCCCGACGACGATCACCGGGACGTTCTGCCACCGGGAGCCGGAGGGGCAGACGCCTTCGGGCCCGCAGTTCTGCGGGTGCGATCACCACGGCACGGCGCCGGCCCGCTCACTCGCCGGCGTAGACCAGTACGTCGCCACCCCGCCCTCGGCCCTTCCCGTTCCCCGGCCTTCGACCGCGGCGGTGGCGCCCTCCTCCTCGGCGCACACCGACCGCCGGGCGTCCGACATCTTCCATCCCCCGCGGCATCTCTGAGGTCGGCACCGTTCGGTGCTCGTTTTAGCCTTCCTTTTCTCGACGTTCCGTGACGCCGTCGGGCGCGACCGCGTACCCGTACGGCGCGGCGGATCGGATCCGTTCCATTCTTGCCTCCGAGAAGCCATGAACCCACGTATTCTGTTTCTGCTGATTCTTTCCCTTGCCCTTTTCGCCCCGGCCCGGTCTGTCCTGGCCCAGACCGGGCGGATCGCGGGCGTCGTCGTCGATGAGACCGAGGCGCCCGTCGTCGGGGCGGCGGTGGTGCTTTCCGGCACGCTCCGCGGTACGCTGACCGACGAGGCGGGCCGGTTCGAGCTCGGCCCGCTGGCGCCGGGCACGTACACGCTCGAGATCCGCGCACTCGGCTATGAGCCCGCCGGCGCCACGGCCACGGTGAGGCCCGGCGAGGTCACACGCCTGACGCTCCGCCTGGCGACGCGCCCCGTCCTGCTCGAAGGCGTCGAGGTGGTGGCGCGGCGCCCCGGCCTGGCGCCGCTGGCAACGCTCGACGCCCGGCGCGTCCGCGAGACGCACACCGCCGACGCCGGGGCCCTGCTCCGCCTGCTCCCCGGCCTGAACGCCGCCCGGCGTGGCGCCCTCGGCCTCGACCCCAACGTCCGGGGACTCGTCGAGACGGAGGTCGGCGCCTACATCGACGGCGTTCGCTTCTTCCCGGCCGGACCGCTGCGGATGGATTCCCAGATCAGCCACTTCGACCCGACCGGCATCGCCCGCGTCGAGGTCGTCAAGGGGCCCTATGCGCTGACGTGGGGCGCGGGTAACATGGCGGCGATCCGCGTCGAGCGCTTCGGCCTGCACCCCGCGCCGGGCCTGCACGCCACGCTGCACACCGGCTACGACGACAACGTGGACGCCTTCGCCTCCGCGGCCACGGCCTCCTACCGGCAGGGCCGCGTGACCGCCTGGCTTCACGGCGCCTACCGGCAGGGGAACGACTACCGCGACGGCAACGACAACCCCGTTCCCGCCGACTTCCGCTCCGGCGAAGTCCGGGCCCGGGTGGGCGTGCAGACCGCGCCCGGCGCCCGCCTGACCTTCGCCGGCGGCTACAACCGGCAGGATGACATCGACTACCCCGGCCGCCTCCTCGACGCCGACTTCTTCGACGCCGTCGACCTCTCGGCCCGCTATGCGTGGACACGCGCCGACGGACTCCTGCGCAACCTCGACGTGCAGCTGAGCTGGAACCGCGTCGCGCACGACATGGACAACGAGGACAAGCCCACCGCCCGCCCCGGCACCTTCCCCGACGGCAGCCTGCGCCCGGCCCTGGCGATCCGCGTCGAGACGGACTCGCGCACGCTGGGCGGCCGGGCCGCCGCCGAGTTCGTCCCCACCGGCGACGTGGTCCTCACGTTCGGCTCGGACTTCTACAACGTCAACCGGGACGGCCGGCGACCGTTCGAGGCCATCCGCCCGGACGGCACCCGCTTCGTCCCGCCCTTCTACGTCACCGACGTGGTGTGGCCCGACGTGACGATCACCGACGTGGGCCTCTTTGGCGGGGCCACGCGCATGGCCGGGCAGGTCGAACTCTCCGCCACGGTTCGCCTGGACCTCGTTCGCGCCGAGGCCGGGCGCGTCAGCGACGCCTACCTGAGCGTCGTCGGCGAAGGTCTCACGCACGACGACCTGACACAGACCGAGGCCAACCTGAGCGGGGCGCTGACGCTGGCCCTGCGGCCCCACCCGGCCTGGACCGTCTCGCTGGGCGCCGGCTCCGTCGTCCGCACCGCCGACGCGCTCGAGCGCTACGCCGACCGCTTCCCGGCCAGCAAGGCGCAGACGAGCGCCGAGTTCGTGGGCAACCCCACGCTCGCCCCCGAGCGCAGCACACAGGTCGATCTCTGGCTGGAAGGTACGTACCCAAGCGCGAGCCTGAGCCTGAACGTCTTTGCCCGCCGCATGGACGATTACATCACCCTGGAGGCAACCGACATCCCGCCGTTGCTCCCGCTGAGCCCGCCCATCGTCTTCCGCTACGTCAACGGCGAGGCCACCTTCTACGGTGGCGAGGCGTCCGTGGCCGTGCGCCCGCTCCCGCAGCTGACGTTTTCCGCCGGTGTGCATTACCTGTGGGGCAAGGATGAGACGCTCGACGAGCCTGCCCTCGGCGTGACGCCGCTCACCGCACGCCTCGGCCTGCGCTACGATGCCCCCGGCGGCCGCCTCTTTGCCGAGGCGACGACGCACCTGGTCAGCGAGCAGACCCGTGTGGCCGTCACGCGCGGCGAGCAGCCCACCGACGGCTACACCACGGCGGACCTGCGCCTGGGCCTGCGCCTGCTCCGGGATGCCTCGCTCCTGCTCGGGGTCAACAACGTGTTCGACACGTACTACGTCAACCACCTCAACGCCGCCAACCCGTTCACCCGGCAGCGCATCCCCGAGCCCGGACGCGTCCTCTTTGCCAGCGTGCGCGTGGCGCTCTGAACACCCGCTGTCCGTCCCCCTGCCGAAGCGTCCTCGTTCCCCGGAGCGAGGACGCTTCGTTTTGGGCGTCCCCTCTGACGTCCCACGGATGCCGCCATCCATCCGCGCATTTTAGTTCGATGAAAACAGGTCGATACGCATTCTACCCCCTGTGAAAATACTCCCGAAGCAACCTTTTCTCCTCCATCGTCAAGCTTCGTATGCGGCACGCCACACCGAAATGGATTCTCCCGCTGCTGGGCGTGGCCTGGCTGGCCCTGATCGGGGTGGGCTACTCCTTCATCACCAGCTATGCCAACACACCGGGTGCGTCGGCGCCAGCCCCAAGCCTATGGCCTGCCAATGCCTCGATCTCCCTCGATGCCGAGCAGCCCACGCTCCTGCTGTTCCTCCACCCGCGCTGCCCGTGCTCGCGTGCCACGCTGGGTGAACTCGAGACCCTGATCGCACAGGTGCAGGCGCGCATCCGCACGCATGTGTTTTTCTTCAAGCCCGATACTGAAGCCGACGACTGGGTCAAGACCGATCTCTGGTCCACGGCCGCCTCCCTGCCCGGGGTTACGGTACACGTGGACCCCGAAGGCCGGGAAGCCCTGCGCTTCGGCGCGTTGACCTCCGGTCATGCCGTTCTCTATGATCCCGACGGCCATCTCCATTTCAGCGGCGGCATCACCGGGGCCCGTGGGCACCAGGGCGACAATGCCGGTCGCACCGCCATCGTCTCCTGGATTCGCCACCAGGATCAGCTATCACCTGACTCGACCGCCGTCATTCCGGTTTTCGGCTGTGCCCTTGGTAACACCTTTAACCCGTCCCCGCAACCATGAGCACCCTGACCATGACCACCACAGAACAAGAACAAGCGACCCGGGACCTTTACCGGTCCATGCTGCATGATGCCTGGGTCCGCACGGATCGCCTCTTTGGCGTGTTGATGCTGCTCCAGTGGGTGGCCGGCATCGTACTCGCCGTCGTCGTCTCGCCCAAGACCTGGGCCGGAGCGATCAGTTCCACGCACATACACGTATACACAGCCGTCCTGCTGGGTGGGCTGCTCTCGCTCGTGCCGGCCTATCTGGCCTTCCGCCATCCCGGTGCTGCCTACACCCGGCATGCCATTGCCATCGGGCAGATGCTCACCTCCGGGCTACTCATCCATCTGACGGGTGGCCGCATTGAAACCCACTTTCACATTTTCGCATCGCTTGGCATCCTGGCGTTTTACCACGATTGGAAGGTTCTGGCTACGGCCACCCTCGTTACGGCCCTCGATCATGCCATCCGTGCCATTTTCTGGCCGCAGTCGATCTTTGGCGTGCTCACGGCCAGTCCCTGGCGCGTCGTCGAGCATGCCTGGTGGGTGATTTTCTCCATCGGCTTCCTCATCAAAGCCTCGTTCGACGCCAATCGCGAGAAGCGCCACTTCGCCCATCATCAGGTAGAGATGGAGATCACCTCGAAGAAAAACGAGGAACTGAGGCGCCAGGCCGACACCCAGCAGAAGCAACTGGAGCGCCAGCACGCCGAACTGGAACAGACCATGGCAACGCTCCGCCAACAGCAGGAAGCCCTGCGGGCTGGTGTCGAAGAAATGCTGGCAGCCATCCATCAGTTTGCCCAGGGGCATCTGGATGTACGCCTGTCGGAAAACCGGGAAGGCGAACTCGGACGTCTCTTCGAGGGCTTCAATGCCGCCATGAACCGGCTCTGCGACACCATGCGCGAAGTGCAACAGGCTACCGAGATCACGGCGGAGACGGCCCAGCAAATCCGCACGGCTACGGCCGCCCTCGCCGCCGGCACCAACGAGCAGTCGCGTGAAGCACAGGAGGTGGCAGCCGCCATCGAAGAGATGACCCAGACGATCATCCAGAACGCCCAGAACGCCGCTCGGACGGCTGAAGTGGTTCAGGAAAACGGTGTCCTGGCCGAAGAAGGCCGTACGGTCGTCCAGAATACGGTTGACAAGATCCGCAGCATCGCCCACGTGGTGCGCGACTCCTCGGGCACGATTCAGAAACTGGGCGCCTCAAGCGACGAAATCGGGAAGATCGTATCTGTGATCGAAGAGATCGCCGACCAGACCAACCTGCTTGCCCTGAATGCAGCGATCGAGGCAGCCCGCGCCGGGGATCAGGGTCGCGGCTTTGCCGTCGTGGCCGACGAGGTACGCAAACTGGCCGAACGTACTTCCCAGGCGACCAAACAGATCGCCGACATGATCGGGACCATCCAGCGCGACACCGCCGCGGCCGTCGCCGCCATGCAGCGAGGCACGCAGGAAGTGGAGGAGGGCATCGGCCTGGCTGACCGTGCGGGTTCGGCCCTCGAACGGATTGTGGCCGGCGTCAATCAGGTAACCGAGTTGATCCACCACATTGCCGCGTCGAGCGAACAGCAATCTCAGGCCAGCGAGCAGATCTCGCGCAGCGCCGAGACGATTTCTACGGTGTCGAGCGAATCCGCCTCCGGCGTCGCAGAAATCGCTGACGCAACGGACATGCTGAGTCACCATACCCAGCAGCTTCACACCTTGATTGCAAGCTTCCGCCTGGCCCCACCGGCATCCACACCGCGGGTCAGCTCGCCAACCCTGCGCGTCGACCGTGCATCCCGGCCGTCGCAGGAATCCCAAAAACCGGTATACGCGGACAAAGGTTCACACCAGACCTGACCTCCACACAACCACTCACGCACCACGGCAGGCTCTCACCCGGGAGCCTGCCATTTTTCTATTCGTAACGCCTCACCGCACGCGCACGAGCGTCCGGCGGAGGGTGGCGGCGGGCGTTTCGAGGCGGAGGAGGTAGAGGCCCGCGGCCAGGTCGGGCGGCGTCCACACGAGGCGGTGCGTGCCGGCCGGACGGGGGGCCTCGGCCAGCACGGCCACCCGGCGGCCGAGCAGGTCGTAGAGCGCCAGACGGACCTCGGCGGGCCCGGGCAGCCGGTACGTCACGGTGATCTGGCGGCGGAACGGATTCGGGAAGGGCGCCTCCAGTTCGATCCGCTCGGGAAGCGCCGACTTCGTCTCCGTTGCCGTCGCGCCGGTCGTGTCCGCGTACAGGTAGCGTTCCGGGATCGTCTGGGTGGGCGTCGAGGGGCTGTCCCACAGGAGCTGGAGGCCCGCCGCCCCCGTCCCTTCGAAGTACTCCACCACGATCGGGTAGCGCTGCCCGGCCTCCAGACGCACGGGCAGGCTGCGCTGCTCAACGACCGCCTCCGACTCCACCCACCGGTCGATGCGCAGTTCCCCGTCCACCCACACGCGCACGCCGTCGCGGCTGCGGGTGGTGAAGACGAACGACTCGCTGGCGGGGGCCTCCACCTCGCCCGTCCACCGCACGCTGAAGCCGTCGGGCGGGAAAAGGGGCATCGGGCTGGCCGTGCTCCAGTTGAAGCTGATCTGCGGGTCGGTCCGTTCGAGGGTGCGGCCGGAGAGGTCCTCACGGAAGAAATACGTCGCCTTCAGGCCGTGCGGCGTGGCCGGCGGCGCGGTCGCGCCCGGCCCGTGGAACGTGATCGCGTTCAGGTTGAACAGTCCCCCGTCGCCCGGCTCGCGGAGGAAGACGAGGAACAGGTCGTGCGTGCCGCCGGGATCGTCGACGGGGATGGTCACGTCCGTGTACGTCTGCCAGGCGCCGGTGGGGTCCACGTAGGCTGTGCCCAGGAGGGGGCCGTCCGTGGCGTCGGCCCGCACCTCGATCCGCCCGCCAGGCCCGGCCGAGGCCACGCGGAACGTGACGAAGCCGATCCCCGTCAGGTTGACCGCCTCGAAGGCCAGGTAGTCGCCGTGGTCCACGTAGCCGACGTTCTGCCCGCCGCCGAGCACATCGCCGGTCGGTTCCAGCTGCACACCCACCTGCACGGGCGCGTGCTCGGCCTCCAGGCGTCGCGGGTGGAGGCGGTGGAGGGCCGACCCGGTGAGCGCCCCGGCCCCCGCGCCGCCGCCGTCGGTGTACGTCACCTCCAGCAGATAGAACAGGTTGTCGCCGTCGGCGCCGTGCCCGGCCTCCGTCGCGAAGCTGCCCTCGCACCCCGAGAGCACCTCCAGCGGGTGGCTGTGGTCGTCGTGGCCGATGAAGGGCTGCACGACCACGCCGGCGCAGTCGATGGTGCCGTCGGCCGTCGTGCCGTCCTCGGCGTCGGTGACGTGCACCTTGAACGGGATGGTCGCGCCCCAGTCGAAGATGCCCCCGGCCACGGGCGCCTCGATGGTGACCTCGGGACGGGTGTTGCCGGCGGTGATGGTGACGGTGGCCGTGCCGCTCAGACCCGTCTCGTCGGTGACGGTGAGGAGGGCCGTGAAGGTGCCGGCCTCGGTGTACGTGTACGCCGCGTCGGGCGTCGTCGCGTCGGTCGTCCCGTCGGCGGTGAAGTCCCACGCATAGGCCAGCGACGCGCCGGTGTCGGGGTCGTACGTGCCGGCGCTCGAGAACTGCACCGTCAGCGGCAGCGGACCGGAGGTGGGTGTGGCCGTGAGCGTCACCACCGGCGGGCGCATCCCCCCGGAGTACGCCAGGCGGACGATCTGGGCATCCGGGTTATTCCCGCCGAAGCCCGTCCCCCACTCGATCACGTACAGCGCGCCGTCCGGCCCCTGCTTCATGGCGATCGGGCGTTTCCAGGTAAATTCGGGAAGAAAGGGCTGGATGGCGAGGAGTTCGCCGTCGTCGTCCAGGCGGGCTTCCAGGATGAAACTTCGTGCCCACTCGACGAGGAAGACGGCACCGTCGTAATAGTCCGGCAGCGCTCCCTCGGCTTCGGTGCCCGGATGCCGGTACACCGGCCCGGCCAGCGCCGTACGCCCCGTACCGTTCGGGATGGCGGGAAACTCGGGCGAGGGGCCGTAGGGATACCAGATCCAGGCGAGCTGGCCCGGCGGCAGCGTCACCGGCGCGGCGAGGTGGGGCGAGTCGTTCAGCGGGGCGTCACAGTCGAAGGCGCCGCCCGAGAGGCCCGTGGCGAAGTCGTACGCCACGTACGGCCGGTTGTCGGCGATGCAGAACGGCCAGCCGAAGTTGCCCGCCGTGTCGGTGCGGTTCCACTCGTCGAAGCCCTCGGGGCCGCGGGTGGTGCTCGGCGCCGCGGCGTCCGGCCCCACGTCGCCCCAGTAGAGGCGTCCCGTCGCGGGGTCGATGGCGATGCGAAAGGGGTTGCGCACGCCCATCACGTAGACCTCGGGCCGCCCGACCGTGCCGTCCGCCGGAAAAAGGTTGCCCTCGGGGATGGTGTACGTGCCGTCCGGCTCGGGGTGGATGCGGAGGATCTTGCCCCGGAGGTCGTCCGGGTTGCCCGAAGTGCGGCGGGCATCCCACGCCGCCCGCCCCGGCCGCCCGTCGATGGGCGCGTAGCCGTCCGACTCGAACGGGTTGGTGTCGTCCCCCGTGGCGATGTACAGGTTACCGTCCGGGTCGAAGGCGAGCGAGCCGGCCGAGTGGCAGCACTCGTCGCGCTGGGTGGGCACCTCCAGCAGAACCACCTCGGAGGCCGGGTCGAGCACGCCGCCGGTCAGGGTGAACCGTGAGAGGTGCTGCCGGGGCGACCCGCCCGCCGGGGAATAGAACAGGTAGACCCACCCGTTCGTGTCGAAGCCGGGATCGAGGGCGATGCCGAGCAGGCCGTCCTCCTGCCCCTCGTAGACGCTCAGCGTGAGGGCCGTCGTGGTCAGCCCCGTGGCCGGGTCGTGGAGCCGCACCCGCCCGCCTTTCTCGATGAAGAGCACGCGACCGTCGGCCAGCACCACGAGGTCGAGCGGGTCGTCCACCTCGTCTTCGAGGACGGTCTTGTCGAAGTTGGCTCCCAGCGTGGCCCCGCAGTTCCCCTCGGCCACCCCGGCGGCGTACTCGATGCCGTGAAGCAGGTGTTCACGGAAGAGCGGCTCGCTGTAGGCGGCCTCGGTGTGCCCGCCGGCGGTGTACCAGGCCCGCCCCCCCTCGTAGCCATGGCACCAGGCGATGGGGTGGTCGTGCCCCATCGTACCGCCGCTGTACGTCGTCTCGTCGAGGACGGCCAGCACGTGCACGTCCCCGCGCGGGTTCGTCTGGAAGTTGTACCATTCGTCCGTGCGCACCCAGCGGGCCGGGAGCATCGCCGTGGAGGGATGCACGCGGTCGACCACCTTCACCGTGGCGGTCTGGATCTGCGGATGGCTCGCGAAATAGGCCCCGACGAGACCGCCATAGAACGGCCAGTCGTACTCCGTGTCCGCCGCCGCGTGGATGCCCGCGAAGCCCCCGCCGGCGCGGATGAAGCGCTCCATGGCCGCCTGCTGGGCGGCATCGAGGACGTCCCCGGTGGTGTTGAGGAAGACGATCACATCGTAGGCAGCCAGGCCGGCGTCCGTAAAGACGGAGGCGTCCTCCGTGGCGTCCACCTCGAAATCGTGCTCCGCCGCCAGTTCCTGCAGCGCCGCGATGCCCTCGTCGATGGAGCTGTGGCGGAAGCCGGCCGTCTTCGAGAACACCAGCGCCCGGAAGCCGTGGCGGCCGGCCTCCGGCGGCCCACTCGCGGCAAGGGCAGAGCCGGCGGTGCCGGTGAACACAAAAATCAGGGAGAGCAAACAGGTGCGAAGCATGGGGACATGGTTTTATGAACAGGACGATACAGCCCCGAATCCTCGCACCACGGTGCCTTCGCGGCCAACGCAAACCGAAGACGACGCCTCACTCCACCACGAACGACGCCGTGAGATCACCGACCATCACCTCGAACCCGCCCGGCTCCACGACGGGGCGGTTGTCGAGGCCGATGAAGGCCAGGTCGGACACCGGCAGGGTGAACGTGACGGTCCGCGCCTCGCCGGGCGCCAGCGCGATCTTCTCGAAACGCCGGAGCCGCTTCACCGACGGCGTGATGCTCGCATACAGGTCGCGGCTGTAGAGCTGCACCACCTCCTGCCCCGCCCGGTCGCCCGTGTTGGCCACGGTGACCGACACCCGGAGCGTGTCCGTGGTCCCCACCGTGTCGGCGCTCAGCGTGAGGTCCCGGTAGGCGAAGGTCGTGTAGCTCAGCCCGTGGCCAAACTCCCACTGCGGGTTGAAGCCGTTCATGCCGAAGAGCGTGTCCGCCCGCTCGCTGTTCTTGTGGTCGTACGTGAGCAGGCTGTTGGCGTAGCGCGGGTACGTGAAGGGCAGCCGCCCGCTCGGGTTGACGTCGCCGTACAGGATCTCGGCGATGGCCTGCCCGCCGAAGGGGCCGGGATGATAGGCCATGAGCACGGCGTCGGCCGCCTCGACGGCGGCGCGGACGACGCGCGGCCGGTTGAAGAGCATCACCAGGATCACCGGCTTGCCCGTGGCCGCCAGCGCCCGGACGAGGCGGGTCTGCACGGCGGGCAGGTCCAGGTCCTCGATGCTGCCGGGCACCTCCACCGACGGTTTCTCCGCCAGGGCCACCACCACGGCGTCCACGTCTTCGGCGGCCGCCACGGCCGCCGGGATGTCCACTTCGGCGTAGAGGTCCGTGCCGGGCACGTACGTCACGCGGTCCGCCCCGGCGGCGCGCAGGGCCTGCAGGAACGTCCGGGCCGAGGGCGGATAGACGCCCGTCTCGGTGCCCTGCCAGGTGTACGACCATGACCCGTAGAGGGGCGGCAGCCAGTCCGCGCCCGGCCCGGTGAGCAGGACACGGGCGTCCTTCGCCAGCGGCAGCACACCGTCGTTCTCGAGCAGCGTGATGGCCTCCCGCGCCGCCTTCAGGCTGAGCGCCCGGTGTTCCTCCGACCCCACGCGCGAGGCCAGCGAGGTGTCCGGATAGGCGTTTTCGAACAGCCCCAGCGCCATCTTCATGCGCAGGATCCGCCGCACGGCCTCATCCACCCGCGCCTCGGGGATCGCCCCCTCACGCACGAGCTCCACCACGTACTCGGCGAAGTCGGTCGAGTACGGCACCATGCTCATGTCCACCCCGGCCATCACGGCCATGCGGACGGCCTCCTTCTCCGTGGCCGCCACCCGGTGGACGCTGACGAGTTTCTTGATGTCCTCCCAGTCCGTGACGGCTACCCCCTCGAAGCCCAGCTCGTCGCGGAGCACGTCGGTGAGAAGGTAGCGGCTGACGTGGACCGGCACGCCGTTGATCTCGCCCGAGTTGATCATGATGGAGGCCGCGCCCGATGCGATGGCCTCGCGGAACGGCGGCAGGAAGATCTCGCGGAGGAGGCGCTCGGGGATGTAGGCCGGCGTGCGGTCCTTGCCGGTGAAGGGCAGGCTGTAGCCCACGTAGTGCTTCAGCGTCGCCGCCACCCGGTCTGGCGCGGCCAGGTCGTCCCCCTGCATGCCCTCCACGGCCGCCACGCCCATCCGGGCGACGAGGTAGGGGTCCTCGCCGAAGGTTTCGAAGAAGCGGGACCAGAGCGGCTGCCGCCCCACGTCGAGCACCGGCGCGAAGTTCCACGGGACGCCGGTGGCCCGCGTCTCGGTCGCCGTCACGTGAGCGGCCTCCCGGACGAGGTCGGGGTTCCACGTGGCGGCCAGGGCCAGCTGGTGCGGAAAGAGCGTCGCCTCTTTCAGGTAGTTGTGCCCGTGCACGGCGTCGATGCCGTAGAGCACCGGGATGCCCAGACGCGTCTCCTGCGTCGCCAGGTCCTGGATGGTGCGGATCACCTCGTGCCAGCGCTCCAGCGTCAGCGCCGCGTCCCAGGTGTTGAGTATCGAACCGACGCCATAGGTGACGAGCGCTTCACGGAGCTTCTCCGGGTCGAGTTCGAGGCGCGTGTCCACCCACTCGCGCTGGCTGGCGACGGCCTGCAGGGTCAGCTGGGTCATCTGCCCCGCCTTCTCCTCCAGCGTCATCTGCTGGAGCAGGGCCTCGACGCGCGCCTCCACGGGGGCCGGCTGGGCATGAACAGCAAAGGGGACAAGGAAAAGGAGCAGGAGGGCGTAGCGGACGGGCTTCATCGGCGTGAAAAGGGTTTCAAACGACGTTCAAGAAATTCAGGAGGACGGTGGGGCGGTGGAGTCACGGACGATCACCGGCACGGGGAAGGTGATGCGGGCAGGCTCGGCCGCCTCACCGCGCACGCGGGCGACGAGCTGGCGGACCGCAGCGGCCCCTATCTCCCGCACGGGGACCCGCGCCGTCGTGAGGGCGGGGACGGTATAGCGCGCGCCGCTGATGTCGTCGAAGCCGGTGACGGACATCTCCTCCGGCACCTTGACGCCGGCCTCGCTGAGGGCGGCCAGCACCCCCAGGGCGGCCTGGTCGTTCGCCGCCATCAGCGCCGTGGGCCGCGGCGCGTGCTCCAGGGCGGCACGCGCCATCTCATAGCCGGCCTCCTGCGAATAGCCTTCCAGGGTCGAAGCCAGTTCGATCGGCTCGGCATCCGGCACCTCGGCCATCGCCTTGCGAAAGCCGGCGAGGCGTTCCCGTGCATCCGACGCTTCGACCGGCCCCCGCAAGATGGCCACCCGGCGGTGCCCCAGCGACAGCACATGACGCGTCAGTTCATAATACCCGCCGAAATTATCGAACTGTACCTGATCGACCGGGTCCCCCTCTCCGACGGGTGTATTGACGAAGACGGCCGGGCCGAGCCTCGGCAAAAAAGCCTGTATGTCGTTCAGATCGCCCGTTGGCATCATGAGCAGGAACCCGTCCACCCGCCGCTCCAGGCTCTGCAGGGCCACGCGGAGCTCGCTCCGGTCGTGGTGCGAGGTGGAGATCAGGACAAAAAATCCCGCCTCCCGGGCGGTCTGGTCGATGCCGTGGAGAAACTCCGAAAAGAACTCTCCGCTCACGAACGGCACCAGGACACCGAGCCCGCCCGTCGTTTTTTTGAGCAGGCTCCGGGCCAGGGGGTTCGGCCGGTATCCCAGTCGCTCGACGGCTTTCAGAACCCGGCGGCGCTTTTCTTCACGCACCACCTCCGGGTTGTTCAGCACCCGCGAGACGGTCGAGATCGAGACGCCGGCCTGGCGGGCTACGTCGCGTATCGTTACAGCCATGGAGTCTCCGTGAAAAGGTTTTCAGAAAGTACAAACCGGGCCCTGATGATACAAGCCTTCCCGGCATATCGATCCTGAAAACCTGCGACGTGGGGGACGTGCCGTCGGTGGGGCCCGGTTCGCCAGGGCCTACCGGCTGCCTGCACAGCGCCCGGACGGCGACGTGCCCGGGCGTGGCGACGAGGGATCGGCGAGCCGGGGCACCGTCGTGGCGGCCCCGTCGGAGCCCGCCTCGCACAGGGGCTGCACGAGGCGGGCGACCTTGCGGAGGAAGGGATCGAGGACCCCGCGCCGCTGCGGCTCGGGCAGGCGCGTGCGCCAGTAGGCCGCGACGTCCCGGACGACGCGAGCCACACCGGCGGCCGTGAGCGCACACGGCGTCGGCCGGCGTTCGTCCCCGAAGAGCCGCCCCGAGGGGCGTCCCAGGTAGTGCCGGGCCAGCCGTTCGTTCGACGCGGCGTAATGCTTCAGGAGACGCGCCCGGGTGTCGGCATCCATCACGCCGATCAGGGTGAAGGGGGCGGCCGCATGCACCTCGCCCCATAACTGCCTTAGCAACCGGCGCTCCTCGCCGTCGAAGTGCCGGTTGCACCATCGGGCCACCTCGAGGGCCTCCCCGCGGTAGCTCCCCCGCTCCGCCCCGTCGCGCCACGCCTCCGGCGCCCCGGGAAGACCCAGCACAGCGGCCACGTCGCCTGCCACATCGCCACCGGCCAGCTGGGCCGGCTCCCACGGCCGCACACGGACACGCTCCCGCCCGAAATGCCCGGCGAAGGCTTCGGCCAGCCGGTACCAGTCGTATGCCTCCAGGTCATGGGCGCGGCCAAACGCTTCGAAGGACCAGCTCTTGCCGTCTTCGATGGTACGGGCATAGAGCGACTCGATGAACAGATCCTGCCGTCGCACGTAGAGCAGGATCTCGACCTCAAAGGAACGCGTTACGTGCCGGAGGTTGTGTGCGATCGGCCCGGCCTCCCGGTAACCCGTCGCCGGCGATCCGGCAAAGCACGGACTGATCCACAGGTATGTCTCCGCCGGCTTCCGGCGCATCAGGGCCTCGATCCGGTCCCGTTCCAGATCGAGTCTCATCTGGCGACGGGGCTCGATGGCTGCCAGCGTGAGCGGGTAGCGAAGGCTCTCGGACCAGTAGAAGACGCCGGCCCCCCGCAGTTCCTCCTGGCGCGCCGTGAAGACGCGCCGCAGGGCACCCGTTCCGGTGCGATGCGTTCCGATATGAATGACGAGGCGCGGAGCCATGAGCCGGACCGAAAAGGTTCTCCTTCGTGCCGGTATCGGCTCACATATTTCATTCCATAAACGTCCCGCCCACCCCGGGGCCTCCTTCCACGCTAGCCTCCCGTGCCCATGACGACGACGGATCCACGCCCCACGTACTGGATGCGTCGCTGCCTGGCGCTGGCCCGGCGGGGGGCGGGCCACGTCAGCCCGAACCCGATGGTCGGAGCCGTGCTCGTGGGAGCGGACGGACGGCTCCTCGGCGCGGGCTGGCACCGGGTCTTCGGCGGGCCCCACGCCGAGGTGCACGCCATCGAACAGGCGCTCCGGCACCACGGCGAGGAGGCGCTCCACACGGCGACGCTCTACGTCAACCTGGAGCCGTGCAGCCATCACGGCAAGACGCCGCCGTGTGCCGACCTGATCGTGGCCAGGGGCATCCCGCGTGTCGTGGTGGGCATGGAAGATCCGTTCCCGCTCGTCGCCGGGCGCGGGCTGGCCCGCCTGCGCGCCCGGGGCGTGGACGTCGTGACCGGCGTGCTGGCGGCGGACTGCCGGCGGCTCAATGAGGCGTTCGTGCATCACGTGCGCACGGGCCGCCCGCTCGTCACCCTCAAGATCGCGCAGACGCTCGACGGCCGCGTCGCCACGCGCACGGGTGAGAGCCGGTGGATCTCCGGGCGCCTCGCGCGGCGCCGCGTGCACCGCTGGCGGGCCGAGGTCGACGCCGTCCTCATCGGCCGCGGCACGGCGCTGGCGGACGACCCGGCCCTGACGGTGCGCCACGTCGCGGGCCGCCAGCCGCTCCGCATCGTCCTCGACCGTACCGGCACCCTCCCCGCCACCCTCCGTCTGTTCACCGACGCGCACGCCGCCCGCACCCTGGCCGTCGTCGGGCCGGACGCCGCGCCCGCCTACGAACGCCGCCTCCACGACAGCGGCGGCGCCCTCCTGCGCCTCCCCACCGCCGGCGGCCACCTCGACCTGGACGCCCTCCTCGACCGGCTCGGGCAAGACGGGGGACGCGACGGCGGGCGCCCCCTGCAATCCCTCCTCGTCGAAGCCGGACCGGGCCTGGCGTCGGCCCTGCTCGCACGCGACCTCGTCGATCGCCTCTGCCTCTTCATCGCCCCGCGCCTCCTCGGCGGCGGCCGCCCGGCCTTCGACGGCCCCGGCCCCGCGCGGATGGCCGACGCCCGCACCTTCGCCGAACACCGGTGGACGCGCCTCGGCCCGGACGTCCTCTTCGCCGGCTTCCGCCACCCGGCCGGCTGACAACCCGCGTGATCTTTTCCGAGCAACCGGCGTATGGGGAAACGAACCCCGTTTCAACCCCCGCACCGATGTTCACAGGCATCATCGAAGAGGTCGGCGAGGTGGTGGGCGTGGAGCCGCTGGGCGGTGGACGACGTCTCCGCATCGCGGCGGCCATGGCCGCCGAGGTGCGGCCCGAGCAGAGTGTCGCCGTCAACGGAGCCTGCCAGACCGTCGTCGCCACGGACGGCCGTGCCTTCGAGGTCGTCGCCATCGAGGAGACGCTGAAGAAGACCACCTTCGGCACCTTCCGCCCCGGCCGGCGCGTCAACCTGGAGCGGGCCATGCCCGCCGGCGGACGGCTGGACGGCCACCTCGTACAGGGCCACGTCGACGCCACCGGCACCATCGAGGCCGTCGAGCCCCTGGCCACGAGCACCCTCTACCATATCCGCTTCGACGGCCGCTTCGCCCCCTACATCGTGCCCGTCGGCTCCATCGCCGTCGACGGCATCAGCCTGACGGTGGCCCGCCTGGAGGACGACCGCTTCACCGTCGCGATCATCCCGTACACGGCCGAGCACACCACCGCCGGCACCTGGACTGCCGGCCAGCCGGTCAACCTGGAGTTCGACCTCATCGGCAAGTACGTGGCCCGGTGGCTGTCGCTGCGCGGCCAGCCCCCCTCCCGCCTCTCCCCCGAATGGCTCCGCGAACAGGGCTTCTGACCGGTGTACCCTTTTTTCTCACGGAACGTATGGAAGCGCTTGCGATACATTCCCTCCATCCCAACCAACCCCATCCCAGCGAACGTGTCATGGTACGATCCCTTCGTTCCCTCCTGATCCTGGCCCTCGGCCTGCTGATCGCCCCCGCCCGGGCCCAGGACGCGCCCATCCCCGACATCCCGTATGAGAAGTTCGTCCTCGACAACGGTCTGACGGTCATCGTCCACGAGGATCACAAGGCCCCCATCGTGGCCGTCAACATCTGGTACCACGTCGGGTCGAAGAACGAGCCGGAAGGGCGCTCCGGCTTCGCCCACCTGTTCGAACACCTGATGTTCAACGGCTCCGAGCACTACAACGACGACTACTTCCAGGTGCTCGAGCGCGTGGGCGCCACCGACCTCAACGGCACCACCAATGAGGACCGGACGAACTACTTCCAGAACGTCCCCGTCAACGCCCTCGATGTGGCCCTGTGGATGGAGTCCGACCGCATGGGCCATCTGCTCGGCGCCATCGACCAGGCCAAACTCGACGAGCAGCGCGGCGTGGTGCAGAACGAGAAGCGGCAGGGCGAAAACCAGCCCTACGGTCAGGTGTGGAACCTGATCACGGAGGCCGTTTACCCGGAGGGGCACCCGTACGCCCACACCGTCATCGGGTCGATGGAGGACCTGAACGCGGCCTCGCTCGAGGATGTGTACGACTGGTTCAAGACGTACTACGGCCCCAACAACGCCGTCCTCGTGCTCGCCGGCGACATCGACGTGGCGACGGCCCGCGAGAAGGTGCAGCACTATTTCGGCGACATCCCGCCCGGCCCGCCGATCGCCAAGTTCGAAGCGTGGGTGGCCAAGCGCGAGGGCGTGCAGCGGCAGGTGATGCAGGACCGCGTGCCGCAGGCCCGGCTCTATAAGGTGTGGAACGTGCCGGAGGCGTTCTCGACCGAGGCCGCCCACCTGAACCTGCTCGCCGACGTGCTCGCCAGCGGCAAGACGTCGCGCCTCTACCGCCGCCTCGTCTACGAGGACCAGATCGCCACCGACGTGGCCGCTTTCCTGGACGAGCGTGAGATCGGGAGCCTGTTCATCATCCAGGCCACGGCGCGTCCCGGGCAGGACCTGGCCGCCGTCGAGCAGGCCGTGGACGAGGAGCTGGCCCGGCTGCTGACCGAGGGGCCGACCGAGGAAGAACTGCGACGCGTCAAGACCCAGGCGCGGGCGCGCTTCATCCGCGGCATCGAGCGCATCGGCGGCTTCGGCGGCAAGTCCGACATCCTGGCCCGCAGCCAGGTCTATGGCGGCAGCCCCGACGCCTACAAAAAGACCTTCGCCGACATGACCGCCGCCACGGCCGAGGACCTGCGCCGTACCGGACAGGCGTGGCTCTCCGACGGCGTCTACGTGCTGGAGGTGCATCCCTTCCCGCGCCTGCAGGCCGCCGCCGAAGGGGCCGACCGCACGAAGCTCCCGGACACCGGCACGCCGCCGGACGTGGCCTTCCCGCATCTCCAGCGGGCCACCCTCTCCAACGGCCTCAACGTCGTCCTGGCCGAGCGGCACGCCACCCCGGTCGTCGACTTCTCCCTGCTCGTCGACGCCGGCTATGCGGCCGACCAGTTCGCCCTGCCGGGCACGGCCAACCTGACGATGGCCATGCTCGACGAGGGCACCACCAGCCGCACCGCACTCGAGATCAGCGAGGAGCTGGCCCTGCTGGGCGCCGGCCTGGGCACCGGCTCCGACCTGGACGTCTCCACGGTCTCCCTGACCGCGCTGAAGGAGAACCTCGCCGCCAGCCTCGACCTCTATGCCGACGTCATTCTCAACCCCGCCTTCCCGCCGCACGAGCTCGAGCGGATCAAGAAAGAGCAGCTCGCCCGCATCCAGCGCGAGAAGGTGACGCCGGTGCAGATGGCCCTGCGTGTCTTCCCGAAACTGCTCTACGGGGAGGACCATGCTTATGGCGTGCCGTTCACCGGCTCCGGCACCGAGGAGGCCCTGCAGCGCCTCACCCGCGACGACCTCGTCGCCTTCCACCAGACCTGGTTCAAGCCGAACAACGCCACGCTGGTGGTGGTGGGCGACGTGACGATGGACGAGGTGCTGCCGCTGCTGGAGGCCCGCTTCGGCGCCTGGCGGCCCGGCGACGTCCCGCAGAAAAACATCGCCACGGTGGCGCACCGGCCGGCGCAGGCCGTCTACCTGATGGATCGCCCCGGCTCGCAGCAGTCGATCATCTTCGCCGGGCACGTGGCTCCGCCGGCCAACAACCCGAACGAGATCGCCATCGAGACGATGAACACGATCCTGGGCGGGGCTTTCACCTCGCGCGTCAACATGAACCTGCGGGAGGACAAGGGCTGGTCCTATGGCGCCTTCACCCTCCTCTTCGACGCACGCGGGCAGCGGCCCTTCCTCGTCTACGCGCCCGTGCAGACGGACAAGACGAAGGAGTCGATGGCGGAGATCGAGAAAGAGCTGCGGGCCTTCCTGACGACGAACCCGCCCACGCCCGAGGAGGTGGCCAAGGCGCAGGACAACCTGACGCTCCAGCTGGCCGGGCGCTGGGAGACGATCAACGCCGTGGAGGGCTCCATCAACGACATCGTGCGCTTCGGCCTGCCCGACGACTACTTCGACACGTACGCCGAGCAGGTGCGCGCCCTCAACCCCGACCAGGTGGCCGCCGCCGCGAAAGAGGTGCTCCACCCGGACAACCTCGTCTGGGTCGTCGTCGGCGACCGGGAGAAGATCGAGCCGGGCATCCGCGAACTGGGCTTCGGCACCATCTACCTGCTCGACGCCGACGGCAACGTCATCGGCGAGAGCGGGACGAACTGACCCGGCTTCGATTCCACCCGCGAGGCCCGGCTTCCCCATGGAGGCCGGGCCTTTTTGCTGGCGCATGCTTCAACCAGGGCGGGGCACGCTCAGGAAAAACGGAGCCCGCCCAGCAGAGCCGACACGGCCCGGGTAACCTGCTCGAAGCCTGGCGGGTAGGCGTTCGATCCGGAGGACACGACACGGCGCTCCCCCACCTCGAGTTCGATGGACCAGTGCGTGCCATCCATGATGAGCCCCGGGCTGGCATACCGGGGGGCCCACGACCATAGGCCTGCTTCCTCGACGGCCCTCAGGAAGGCCCCCCATGCCTCCGGGGTGGGATCGACCACCGTCTCCGTCGCGGGGCCATCGGCCCGCCACACCCTGTAATGCAGCCGTCCGTCCTCGAGCATGACCTGGTATGAAGGGCCGGGGTACCCGCCTATGCCCGCTTCGAACCGTTTGACGCGCTCCATGTCGGTCCCTTACCGCTCGGTTTCGTTCACCTCGAT
>CAZKFR010000017.1:47973-52573 GCA_964552015.1 uncultured Rhodothermaceae bacterium
ACCGTTTGACGCGCTCCATGTCGGTCCCTTACCGCTCGGTTTCGTTCACCTCGATCCGGCCATACGGTACCTCCGATGCACTGGAAAAGCAATGCCCGGCCGGGTGGGCCTCGCCCTCAGGGCGCCGCGTCGAGGAACGTCAGGATGCTGTCGGCCAGCGGGAGGGTCATCTCCGGGGCCAGGATGTCGCCGGCCAGGACATGGTTGGAGCCGCCGGCCCGGTCGATGGCGATGCGGTGCTTGCGGCCGCCGAACCGGGCATACTGCGCCTCGATGTGCGCGGGCTCCACCACCTGATCGTTCGGCGAATAGATCACCAGGACGGGCGTCGTGATCGCCTCCAGGGGCAGGCTGCTGACGTGCTCGACGAGGGCCATCATGGGCCGGAGGGCCGCGATGGGATAGCGGGTCGTCCAGAAACGGGCCTGTGCCTCGTTCGCCGGCTCCCAGGCATGCTCTTTTCCGGCCACGGCGCGGGCGAGGGCATCACCCCAGGGCCAGAGGAAGATTTCGGTACGCGGATCCTTCGGCCCGAAGTTGGGTGAGATCAGGATCACCGCCGCCAGCGCCTCGGGGTAGCGGGCCGCCAGCCAGGTGGCGAGCGTGCCGCCGGTGGAGGTGCCCACGAGCACGACCCGTTCGCCCAGCCGCTGCCCTATGGCCAGGGCTTCGAGCGCGTCGCGCAGCCAGTCCGACGCGGTGGCGGCGGCCAGCGCCTCCCCCGTGCGGCCGTGCCCCGTCAGGCGGGTGTAGAACAGGTTGGCCCCCAGGCGAGCCGCCAGCGTGTCGCAGAGCGGGCGCGTCTCCTCGCGCGTGGCCGAGAAGCCGTGCAGGTAGACGACCGCCAGCGGTGTCCGCGACCGGGCGGCCGGGTCGGCCCAGACGATGGTCTTTTCGACGCCGGGGCGGAGGTCGTCGAAGCGGGCCTCAGCGGCGGCCAGGTAGGCGTCGAGGTCGCCGGGCAGCGCGGGCAGGCCCTCCGGTTCCTCCACCGCCGGGCGCGGCCCGAGCATCCACAACAAGCCCATGAGGGCCCCCAGCCCGCCCACGCCCCAGATGACACGTCGCATCGTTGTCCTCCATGCTGCACGTCGATGAATGCCCGGGCGCACCGGTTGCCGCCGGCCCCGGACGGAACGGAAGATACGCTTCCGGGTGCAATCGTTCCCTCCGTCCGTCCCGTTATGGCCCTTTTCCTGCCGTGAACGCCGAGCTGCCCGACCTCGCCGAGGCCCGTCCCGTCTTTCGCCGTGATCTCATCGCCTGGTTCGAAGCCGTGGCGCGGGATCTGCCCTGGCGCCGCACCCGGGACCCGTACCGGATCTGGCTCTCGGAAGTGATGCTCCAGCAGACGCGGGTCGAGCAGGCCCGGCCGTACTACGAGCGCTTCCTGGCGGCCTTTCCGGACGTCGAGGCGCTGGCACGGGCCGACCTCGACGAGGTCCTGCGGCTGTGGGAAGGTCTTGGCTACTATACCCGCGCGCGCAGCCTGCACCGGGCCGCCCGGATGATCGTCGACGCGTTCGACGGACGCTTCCCCGACACGTACGAGGCGGCCCGACGGCTACCCGGCGTGGGGCCGTACACGGCCGCAGCCGTCCTCTCACTCGCCTACGGCCGCCCCCACGCCGTGCTCGACGGCAACGTGGCCCGCGTACTGGCCCGCGTCTTCACCATCCCCGACGACGTGAAGGCCACCGCCACCCGGCGGCTTCTCCAGGCCCTGGCCGACGCCCTCCTCGACCCCGAGCGACCGGGCCCGTTCAACGAAGCCATGATGGAACTCGGCGCCACGGTCTGCACCCCGGCCGCGCCCCGGTGCCCGGCCTGCCCGCTGCGTCCCCTCTGCGGCGCCTTCGCCGAGGGCCGCCCCGACGCCTATCCGGTCGCCACGAAGAAGGCTCCGGTACCGCACTACGACGTGGCCGTCGGCCTGGTGTTCGACGAGCACGGGCGCGTGCTCATCCAGCGGCGGCCGGCCGACGGTCTGCTCGGCGGCCTCTGGGAATTCCCCGGCGGCAAGCGCGAGCCCGGCGAACCCCTCGAGGCCACCTGTCGCCGCGAACTCCGTGAAGAGCTCGGCATCGAGGTGGACGTGGGGCCGCTCTTCCACCGTCTTGCGCATGCCTATTCCCACTTCCGGATCACCCTCCATGCGTTCCCGTGCCGTCTCCGGGCCGGCACGCCGGCCAGTCGCCAGGGGGAGCCGGTCCGCTGGGTCCCTGTCGAGGCGCTGGGGGAGTATGCCTTCCCCCGCGCCAACCGCCGGCTGATCGAGCGCCTGCTTCACACCCGCCACGCGCCCACCCTCTTCGACGCTCCCGGCTGACGCACCCGCCGCTATGGCATGGCGACACCGGGCATCGTACCTTGTACGGCCACCACGAACCCGACCCCGGTACGGATGGACTTCGAAACGATCTTCTGGCTGCTCATGCTGGGGCTGTACCTGCTCCTTCAGTTCGCCGGCCGAACCAAGAAGCCCCCGCAGCCCCAACCGGAAACCGGCTCCGTGGACGAGACGGACACCACGCTGGAGGAAGCGCTCCGCGAGATCCGCGAAGCCCTGGCGACGGAACCGCCCCCTCCCACCCTGCCGCCCGTGCCGGAACCCCCGCCACCGCGCCCGCGCCTCGAACCCCGCGCGACCCTGCCGGCCGCCACGCTGCCCCCGGAGACCCTGCCGAGCGAAGCCGTCCCATCGACCGCCCCGCCGCCCCGCCGGCCGGGTGGTTCCCCTCTGGCGCGACGGCTTCGCTCGACCGCCACCCTCCGCGAGGCCTTCATACTCAAAACGATCCTCGACCCTCCCCGTCACCTCCGGCGCTGACGCCCCACAAACGACACGGCCCTCCCGGCATCCCGAGAGGGCCGCGCGGCCTTTCCCTGCGAAACGGCCTCACACCGCCTCCTCCGGCAACGCTCCGCCTTTTTTGAACATCACCGCACCGAGCGCCCCGCCTATCGCACCGAAGATGGCCGTGATGATGAGTCCGGCCCCGTACCACGCCTGCTTGAGGTACGTCCCCAGCGTAACGGGCTGGCTCATCTGCTCCCGGATCTGATCCAGCTGCTCCGGCGGCATGCTTTCAGCGAAGCGCTCCAGCATGAACTGGGAGATGACCAGATCATGCCGGATCCCCATCTTCATCAGGACGAAGTTCAGGACCAGCGAGATGACCCCGCCGAGGACGGCCGCCAGCGCCCCGATCGTGGCCCCTTCGCCGGCCGGAATGGTCAGCTCGTACGTGCTCGTGTAGTGCCACACGGCTACGACCGAGCCAATGAGCACCCCGAGGCAGCAGATCATGTTGATGAGCCCGAGATACGAGGTGCTGAGCAGACCCACCAGCAGCCCGCCCAGCAGAATCGATTGTTGCTTGTCCGGCATGATTCCTCCGTGCATGAATTAGGGTTCGGGAGATTCAAGGGCACGCTTCCCGGCGGCAGAACGGAGCGTTCCGGGTTGCCGCTGCCGGTGCGTCCGGGTCAGGGCTTCCACACATCCCCGCGCCACAAAGTAACCCGCAACACACCCGAACAGCAACCCGGTCAGAAAACGACTCCCCGGCGTATTCGTCCAGATCCCCAGAAAACCGGCGGACCAGTCCATCGCCGACGGCAGCAGGGCCGCGCCCAGTACCCGCGGGGCGTGTCGGTAGAGCCAGGCATCCACACGCCGGAGCCGGATGAACAGCAGGACACCCCCCACCAGACCCCAGTAGATCCCGTAGCACCGGTGACAGACAGCCAGGGCAACGCCCTCCAGATGCGGGGAACGGGTCGGGATCTGATGGCAGACCGGCGCAAAGAGCGCCATCAGGAACGAGCGGGCCGACTCACCGACGAACGGGGGCAGGGTCGCCAGCATCACCGGCACCAGACACCCCGTCAGCGCAAGGACCCATCCCCACCCGGCGCGCCCACGGGGCAGGCCGGCCGTCGGGACCATGAAGGTTCGAACAGGGTTCATGGAATTTTAATTGCGATACGCCCGGTCTTTCCCCAAGATCGGGGCTTTCGGGCAGAAATGCACGGAACAGCCTCCGGCAACGACCGGTATTACGCAGCGGCTCGCCGAAAGGGTGCAGCCCTGTTTTTTTGCCCGTACGTTAGCACTCTCGCCTACAGAGTGCTAATCCTTTTTTATCCCTCTCATTGAAGCAGGAGATTACGATGATGTCCATCAAACCGCTGGGCGACCGTGTGGTCGTCAAACCGCTGCCGGCCGAGGAAAAAACGGCCAGCGGTCTGTTCATTCCGGACACGGCCAAGGAGAAGCCGCAGCGCGGCACCGTCGTCGCCGTCGGTCCGGGCCGCGTCGAAAACGGCACCAAGATCGAGATGAGCGTCAAAGAGGGCGACACGGTCCTCTACGGCAAGTATGCCGGCACGGAGATCCGCCTCGGCGACGAAGAGTACCTCATCATGCGCGAGTCGGACATCCTCGGCATCATCGAAGAATAAGTCCCTGGCGTTTCCCGCTCCTCCGGGCGCGGGATTTTTCGTTTCATCGCTTTTCTGAAGCACAAGCATTCCAACGAACATGGCAAAGCAGATTGTATTTGATGCGGACGCGCGCGCGGCGCTCAAGCGCGGC
>CAZKFR010000018.1:0-48752 GCA_964552015.1 uncultured Rhodothermaceae bacterium
CTCACCGCCGTTCCGTATCTTCCGGCCGCACCCTCCTGACCTATCCCTGCCGCGATGCCTGCCGACCGCCCCACGCTCCTCTGCCTGGCCAGCTACTTCAAAGGTGAGCGCTTCCTCGAAGCCGCCCACCGCGCCGGGGCCCGCGTGGTGCTCCTGACCCGCGAGAAGCTCGCCGACGAGCCCTGGCCCATGGACCACGTCGACGAGCGCTTCCTCCTGCCCGACCTGCGGCGGCAGCCGGACGTGACGCACGCCGTCAGCTACCTGGCCCGCACCCGCCGCTTCGACCGCATCGTGGCCCTGGACGAGTACGACACCCCCACGGCCGCCTCGCTCCGCGCCCACCTGGGCCTGCCCGGCCCCGACGAGAGCACCGCCCGCCGCTTCCGCGACAAGCTGACCATGCGCCTGGCCGCCCGCGAGGCCGGCCTGACTCAACCCGCCTTCGTCCCCGTCCTCAACCACGACGACCTGCGGGCCTTCATGGAGGCCACACCGCCCCCGTGGGTGCTCAAGCCCCGCGCCGAGGCCAGCGCCATGGGCATCCGCAAGCTCACCCACCCCGACGCCCTCTGGCCCCTGCTCGACGAACTCGGCGACCGCCAGTCCTACTACGTCCTCGAACGGTTCCTCCCCGGCGACGTCTTCCACGTCGACGCGGTCGTGTGGGACGGCCAGGTCCTCTTCGCGGCGGCCCAGCAGTACGGCGAGCCGCCGCTGGACGTCTACCAGGGTGGCGGCGTGTTCCTCTCCCGCACCGTCCCGCACGACACCCCGGAGGAAGCCGAGCTGCTCCGCTTCAACCGCGACCTCGTCGCCGCCTTCGGCCTGCGGCACGGCGTCACCCACGCCGAGTTCATCCGCCATGAAGGCCGTTTTTATTTCCTGGAGGTGGCCGCCCGCGTCGGTGGGGCCGGCATCGACCGCCTCGTCGAGGCCGCCACGGGCCTGAACCCCTGGGAGGCGTGGGCGCACGTGGAGGTGGCCCGCGCCCGCGGCGACGCCTACCGCCTGCCGCCCCTCCGCCGCGACTACGCCGGCCTCGTCGTGTGCCTCTCCCGCCAGCCCTGGCCCGACCTCTCCGTCTACGACGATCCCGAGGTCGTCTGGCGGCTGCACAAGAAGCACCACGCCGGCCTCGTGGTCGCCGCGCCGGAACACGCCCGCGTCGAGGAACTGCTCCACGCCTACGCCCCCCGCTTCGCACAGGACTTTCTCGCCTGGCAACCCCCGCTGGACACGGCGCCGGAGTGATCCCGGGTTTATGGTGCGTAGTGCGTAAAGGGAACACGCACCACGAAACACGCACTACACCTCAATGTCCCCGGCGTTTGTGCACGGTGCGCCAGTACAGGTCCAGGTACTTCTCGGCGGACTTGTCCCATGAGAAGTCGCTCATCATGCCGCGCCGCTGGATCTCCCGCCAGGTCTCCGGCTCGTGGAAGAGCGCCAGCGCCCGCAGGATCGTCGCGTGAAGGGCCTCCGGCGTCATATCGTAGAACGAGAAGCCGTTGCCCTGCCCCCCGAACTCGTGGAAGTCGTGCACGGTATCGGCCAGGCCTCCGGTACGATGCACGATGGGGACGGTGCCGTAGGTCAGGCTGTACATCTGGTTGAGGCCGCACGGCTCGAACCGGGACGGCATCAGAAACAGATCCGCCCCGGCTTCGATCCAGTGCGCCAGTTCCTCGTGGTAGCCGATGTAGACGCCCACGCGATCGGGGAACGTGGCGGCGGCCCAGTTGAAGAAGTCCTCGTAGCGCCGCTCCCCGCTGCCGAGCACGACGAGCTGCATCCGGTGGTTGACCATCAGGTCCCCCAGGATCGGCTCAAGCAGGTCGAAGCCCTTCTGCCCGGTCAGGCGGGAGACAATCCCGAACGTAGGCACGCGCTCGTCGTAGTCGAGGCCGAAGCGCTCCAGCAGGGCCTTCTTGTTCTTCTGTTTCTTTCGGAGCGAGGCGAAGTCGTAGTTCTGCGGGATGTAGGGATCACGGGCGGGATGCCAGATGTCGGTGTCGATGCCGTTGAGGATGCCGTAGAGGTCGCCCCCGCGGGCCCGGAGGACGCCGTCGAGGTCGGCCCCGAAGGCCGGGGTCTGGATCTCGTGCGCGTACGTCTCGCTGACGGTCGAGATGCTGTCGGCAAAGACGAGGCCGGCCTTCATGAAGCAGAAGGCGCCGTGGAGTTCGTACGGGCCGCCGGGGAAGAACAGGTCGTACGCCAGCCCGGCCTTGTAGATCGACGCCGGCGCAAACCGCCCCTGGTAGCCGATGTTGTGGATCGTCAGCAGCGAGGCCGTCTGGTGGAACAGGCGGTCCCAGTGGTAGACCTTGTGGAGATAGACCGGCATGAGCGAGGTCTGCCAGTCGTTGCAGTGGATCAGATCGGGCGCCCAGGCATAGCGCTGGAGAATCTTGAAAACGGCATGCTGCAGGAAGATGTAGCGCTCGTCCTCGTCGGGGTCGCTGGTGTAGATGCTGCCGCGGTGATAGTAGTGCGGGCAGTCGATGAAATAGACCTCGACGGGAGAGTCCGGCAAATGCCCGTACCACACGTTGAACGTGCGCGTGTGGTCGCCGACCGTCACGGGGATGTCCTGGAGTTCCGAGGCAAAGATGAGCCCGTGGTCGAGGGTGCGGATGGACTGGTAGAGCGGCATGAACAGCTTGACCTCGCAGCCGAGGGCGGCCAGCGCCTTCGGCAGCGCACCGCTCACATCGGCCAGGCCTCCCGTCTTGGCGTAGGGCACGCACTCGCTCGTAGCAAAGCAGACTCTCATCGCAAGGGCATCGATCGTGAATCGAGAAGACCGAGAACGTTGTGGTCGTCCCGGCGTCTCAGCGTAGCGGTCCTCCCGGAAGCACAACGTTCCTTGCCGGAGAAGATACATGCTGGAAACGATAATTGAAGGGGTGGCGGCCACGTCGCCCGTCTTTCGTACGCAGGAGCAGGTCCGCGGGCCCATCCGGGCGGCGTGCGAAGCCCACCCGGACGTCGCCGCGTACCACGAGCTGGGCACGAGCGAGGAGGGCCGGCCGCTCTACGGCGTCGTGCTCGGGCACGGGCCGCACGCCGCCTCGCTCATCGCCGGCGCCCACAGCGACGAGCCGGTCGGGCCGGAGACGCTCCGCACCTTCGTCCTCGAAGCCCTGCGCCAGCGGGACCGCCTCGCGCCCCTCTTCGAGCGCTTCCGCTTCGTCGTCGTGCCGCACATCAACCCGGACGGTGAGGCCCGCAACCGCCCCTGGATCGAACGCTGGCCGGACGTACGCGCCTACGTGCGCCACGCGTTCCGCGAGCCGCCCGGCCGCGACCTCGAGTTCGGCTTCCCCGCCCTGCGCGCCGAGAACCGGGCGGTGTCCGCTTTCCTGGAGCACCACGCGCCGGTGGGCCTGCACATGAGCCTGCACGGCATGGGCTTCGCCGAGGGCGCCATGCTGCTCATCGAGCGCCGGTGGGCCTTCCGCACGCAGCCCCTGCGCGACGCCTTCGCCGCCGCCGCCCGTACCCACGGCCTTCGCCTGCACGACCACAACCGCAAGGGCGAAAAGGGCTTCTTCTACATCGAGCCCGGCTTCACGACGACGCCCGAGGGCGAAGCCATGCGCCACTACTTCCACGCCCTGGGCGACGACGCCACCGCCGCCCTCTTCCATGACAGCTCCATGGAGTACGTCCGCCGTCTCGGCGGCGACCCGCTCTGCCTGGTCACCGAACTGCCGCTGTTCGTCGTGGCCTTCCGCGACCCGCCACCGCCCGAGCCGGGCCGCCCCGCCGCCTACCTCGCCTTCCGCGAACGCCTCCCCGCCTGGCGCCAGCGCCTGGCCGAAGGCGCTCCGGACGATGACCTGCTCGCCCCCTTCACCCTCACCCCGGTCGACCTCCCCTCGCAGCTGCGCCTCCAGATGACGACCCTCGACCTGGGCCTGCAGGCCGCCTTCGGTGAAGGTCTGGTATAATCCAGGTATACTTTCTGTTAACTTTAACAATTGGAACCGCTTGCAAAAAACGCCGTCATTGTACTTCTCCGTTAAGTCGTGCTATTTTTTAAGCATGAGGGATTCAGGGAGTGCCCTCGCTCGACCTCCATCGAAAAAACCAAACCACGTGTGTTGACATGATAAACAAGAAAGTGAGCCCGAAAGGCACGAAGGTGCGTGTCACGTTCGAACTGCCGGGTGATGTGGCCACCAAAGAGGTTGCCGTCGTCGGGGACTTCAACGAGTGGAACCCCGAGGAAGGCAAGATGACCTTCGTCAAGAGCCGCAACGTGTGGAAGAAGGAAGTCTCGCTCGACGCGGGCAAGACGTACCAGTTCCGCTACTTCATTGACGGTGAGACGTGGGCCAACGACGAGGAGGCCGACGGCGCCGTGCCGAACGAGTACTTCAGCCAGAACAGCGTGCTCTCGCTCTGAGCGTGCACGTGCCACGCACCTCTCTCGCCCGGCTCGGAGCCTGAGGCACCTCAGAGCATCCCTTTCCCGGATGCCGGCTCATGACCGGGACAACCCGACGGCACGTCTGACAAGGTGGACGAGGCCTCCCGCAAGGGGGGCCTTTTTTTGTGGCCTCCCCCCACTCCATGCGTCGGCGTCCCGGCCCGCACACCGGCCTCACAGGCCGAGCTCAGTCCGGTGCTCCCGGATTACCTCATACAGCCGCAGGGCTACCAGACGATGCGCCGCGGCATTCGGATGCGAATCCCAGGGTGCCAGCCAGAGCGCCTGTTCGTCGTGCCCTTCATACGCATCGTCCGCACGGAGCACGACGAATCCCGCCGCGAGAAGCTGCTCCCTCATTGCTTCCCAGTCCGGTTGCGCCTCCCCGTGACGACCGAGCACGGGGGTGACATAAAAGACCGGCAGGATCCCCTGCCGGCGGCAGGCTTCGGCAATGCGGCGATAGGCCCACGCCACCAGGGTGTCGGCGTAAGGGATGAGACGCCGTTCGAGTTCCTCCTGTGGATCCCCGGCTCCGGCTCCGGCGTGCTGGCGCACCGCCTCCAGGAACGCGTAACGGAGCGGGACGCCCTCCCGGATGCGCCGCGCCAGCGTCTCCACCAGGCGTTTCCGGCTGCCGGCCCCTACCTTCAGGAAGAGCGCGTCCGGGGCAAAGGCCCCCACGCGCTCCTCGGCCAGCACCACCTGCTGGAGCAATGAGTAACCGGTCACCGCAAAATTAAGCACCTCATACCGGGTGTACCTCGGACTCACCGGATGGCGGTTCAGCAGTTGTTCGAGCCGCGCTTCGAACGTCTCCTCGTTCGCCACGCCCCATCCCATCGCAAACGAAGCACCCAACAGGGCGATGCGATAGGTGCCCGGCGGCTTCTCGAAGGTGTACTCACGATCGCGCAGCCCGTGGCCGTTCACACGCAGGAGCGTCCCCCGGAATGGCGTTGCACGCCCTGGAACGAGGGCATAGCCCAGCAGGTCGCCGGTAAGGCGGGCGGCGCCGGCCTCCACGAGCGTGCGATCCCATGCGGCCGGCCGCCGCGCCCGTCCGAGTACCTGCCAGAGCGCGGCGGTGTACGATCCGGGAGCCAGGAGACCTTCGTAGTACCCCGCGTTCCCGAGCACGTCGTCCCGCTGATTGAACCGGTCACGCTGTAGCTCGGCCAGCCCCTGCCGTACGTCGGGTGGGGCGAGATGTCCTACCGGCCCGGTGGTCAGGAGCAGCAGCCCCGCCGCGCCGGCCATGGCCCACCATGCCACGCCATGCGAAGCATCGCTCCCCCCTTCTCCCGGCCGGCACCTCGTGATCCCTCCCGAGAGGCCCACCACGACGGCCCCTCCGATCATCCCGATCAGCACCACCCACAGCATCGTCTTCGCCTCGACCAGCCCACGCACCCCCCCGGTGGCCCCGGCCGCCGAGTGTGTCCAGAACATCCACAGAAACACCACGACGAGCATCACCGCCATCGGACGCACCATGCGCCCTATCATGCTCCCCGCCTTCTCGCGTCCTCGCCGGCGCAGGTCCATCCACGCCTGCACGGCCACCAGACCTCCGAAACTTCCCCAGAACACCCATCCGGTCTCGGCTCCCGCCAGCGTCCCCCGAAGCCAGAACCACTGGTAGGCGTGCAGCAACCAGGATACGCCGAACACCAGGAGCACGGCCCCCACCACCGCCATCCCGATCCCGTACCGACGCAGTCGCATCACAACCGGCAGGAAGATCAGGCGGTGCATGAAGTCCCGCCAGTAGCTATTGGCTCGCCTCCAGAAATCACGGAACGACGACGCCAGCCCGTATCGCCGGAACACCGGCGGCAGATCCCATCCGAAGAGAACCAGCACCCCGACGGCCAGGTGGAATAGGCCGGAGACGCGCAGGTAGAGCAGAAACGTCGCCACCATGTACTGCACGGCCACGCCCGGCCCCTCGACGGTGGCCGGATCCGGGACGAGATACAGGTACACGGCCCGGTAGGCGATCAGGTGGGTGATCCCCCGAAACATCCAAACGATGCCTTTCCGGGCGGTGGCCGCCGGATCGCGTCCGGCCTGGCGGGATCGCCGGAAGGTCGCAAAGTCGACGACCGGAAACAGGGGCATGCACAGGTTGGGCAGCAGGAAGAAATACCCCAGGCGCTCCCACCACGTCGCCGGCGTGCGCTCGTGGCGCAGGGCATGGAGATAGACGATCAGCCGGAACATGAACAACCCGGCCAGCATCGGGATCACCACGTCGGGCAACGCCTGCCAGGCCGGGAGCACGATCCTACCCGATCGGAGCGCAGCCAGCCCGGCGCCCGCCAGCACGACCATCATCACACGCCAGCGGAACGCAAGGGGCAGGTGGCATAGCCCGATCAGTCCCACACCGAGTGCGATCACGGCCGGACCGTGTGGAAACCCGAGGAGCCACACCAGCGCGGACCCTGTGAGGAGCACGAAGAAAGGCAGGCGCCACCGAAACGGCAGCCACATATGTACCAGAAACCCTCCCAGGATCCAGGGGAGCAGGAGCGTAAAGCCGTACGTCTGCTCCACGTTGTAAACATGGGCGACGGCGAGCACGAGTGCCAGTTGCCCCGTCACTTCCAGTACACGCGCGGCCTTCCTCATCCCCCCCTCTCCGCTTCGGCCTCTGCGAGGCACCGCACGAGGATCGCCGCCAGGTCGGCCACATAGGGCTCATCCAGGAGTCGGTGCGGGCCGTCGATGTCGAACGCAGCCACCTCGTCGGCCCGCGAGCTCCACCCCAGGTCGGGGGGCAGATCCCGCAGCCGGCTGCTACGAAAGACGGTGAGGCGGCCCGGATACCTCGGTGGATCATAGGCCCGCATCAAACGGCGGTAGGCCTCCATGACGTACGCCAGCCGAAAAGCTTCCGGGATCGGCTGCCCCAGCACCCGGTAGCCGGCGGCCACCCCGCGGTGTAGCCGCCGGCGCCATCGCCGGGCGCGGATCGCCATGCTGGCCCGCACCCGCTCCCGGAGCGACGCACCCTGCCCGACCGGCTCGCCGGAAAGAGGCTGTTCGTACGCCTCCAGCAGTTCTCCTCGACGCCGGGCGCGGGCCACCTCCGGACTCGTCCCATCGACGAAGGCGAGCACACCCACCTCGGCCCCTTCCGCACGAAGCCGGTGGGCCATCGCCAGCGCCACACGGCTGCCCAGGCAAAAGCTCAACAGGTGATACGGCCCCGAGGGATGACAGGCTCGCACCTCGGCGACGTAGGCCCGGGCCATCGCCTCGACGTCCGCAAACGTGACCGGCCGGCCGTCGACACCCTGGCCCTGCAAGCCATACACGGGACGAGACCCGCCCACCCGACGGGCCAGAGCACCGTAGAGCAGGGCGGTCCCTCCCAGGTTGTGCACACAGAACAGCGGCGGAAGCTCGCCCCCCGAACGCAGCGTCACGAGGTGACGCCCTTCCGGCCGGCCCGCCCCCTCCCGCAGGAGCCGCGCCTGTTCCTCGACGGTCTGGGCCTCGAACATCGATCGCAGGGGCAGAGTCTTTCCGAACGCAGCGGACACCTCGGAGAGCAACGCCACCGCCTGCAACGAATGACCGCCCAGGTCGAAAAAGTTGGCCTGGACGCCCACGGGGGTCTGCTCCAGGATGCGTTCCCAGATCGCCACCAGCCGTCGCTCCACCTCGTCGCGCGGGGGGATGTACACGGTGCCGGTGGAGGCCGGAGGAGGAGACGGCAGCGCCTTGCGGTCGACCTTGCCGTTGGGGGTGAGCGGGAGCGCCGCCAGTCCGACCACCCTGGCGGGCACCATCGGCGAGGGAAGCCGGCGGGCAAGGTACGCACGTAACGCCGCAGCAGGCGCGGTGCGGCCGGGCCGGAACACCACATAGGCGACGAGGCCGGCCTGTGGCCCCTCTCCCCGCACGTCCACGGCGGCCTCGGCCACGTCCGGATGGCCCGTCAGCACGGCTTCCACCTCGGCCGGCTCGATCCGGAACCCGCGAAGGTTCACCTGCCGGTCCATCCGCCCGATGATCTCCACGTGACCATCCGGCCGGTAACGCCCCTGGTCGCGCGTCCGGTAAAGCCGGTCCCCTGCCGCACCGGTGAACGGGTTGGGGATGAACCGCCGGCGCGTTCGCTCGTCGTCGTCGAGATAGCCCAGGGCCAGATGAGGACTGCGGACACAGATCTCGCCGGCTTCGCCGATGCCGGCCAGCCCGCCGCCGGCATTCAGGACGAGGAGCTGGGTGTCCGGGATGCCCCGACCGGCGGGGATCACCCCGGTGGCGAACGGACCCATCTCGCCCGGCCCCACATCGAAATACCCCACGGCCCGCTGCGTCTCGGTCGTCCCGTAGTAGTTGACCACCCGCACGGCCGGTGCCACCCTCCGCAGACGCGCGACGTCGCCGGCCGTGAGGGCTTCACCGACGAAGAAGGCCACACGGAGGTGGGATAAAGTCCCCGGGGGCGCTCCCTGCACCAGGACGCGGCCCATCGCCGGGGTCAGGTGGGTCACCGTGATGGCGGCCGACTGCATCCACGCCGCCAGCCGCCCCGGGGCCAGGGCCGCGGCGTCGGGGATACACAGCGTCGCGCCGGCCAGCAGCGGGGTGAACACGTCACGGTGCAGCGGGTCGTGGGCCAGCCCGGAAAGCAGGCTGAAGCGGTCGGCCTCCGTGAAGCCAAAGGTGGCGCAGAGCCACGGCTGGAAATGCGTCAGGGAGCCGTGCCGTCCCACCACGCCCAGGGGGGTGCCCGTCGAGCCCGAGGTGAAGGCGACATAGGCCGGATCGTCGGGCCCGACCCGCACCCCGAAAGGGTCGGTCGCCAGGCCCTCGAGGACGGCTCCGGCTTCGCTCATCCCGGGCAGCACGAGCCGCTCCCGCAGCGGATGGCGCTCCAGCTCCGCCGCCAGTTCCCGGGGCACGTCCCCGGCCGCGGCCACCTGCAACCATGCACGCGGGCGCACGACACGCAGGTAGGCAGCCAGGCGCTCCGGCGGATAGGCCGGGTCCAGAATCACGAAGACGCCACCGGCCTTCATCACGCCGAGGAGCGCCCACACGAGCGGGGTGCTCCGGTGGGCATAGATGACCACGACCTCGCCCCGCCCGATCCCGGCATCGACCAGGCGGCGGGCCAGCTGATTGCTCCGCGCCTCCAGCTCGCCGTACGTCCAGGCCCCTCCGGCATCGACCACGGCGACCCGATCCGGATGGCGACGGGCCTGACGGGCAACGCCGGCGGGCACCGAACCCTGCCAGGTCGCGTCGAGCGGGGCCATCGGATCGGGCAGGACGGTGCGGGCCCGGCGGGTCACGAGCGAGCACGCTTGCGCCGAACGGCCCGGGTCGGCCGTCATGTCCTTCAGGACGAGATCCAGTTGATCCAGCAGGTCGTCCATCCGCTCGGGCCGGTAGAGATCGCGCCGGTAGACGGCCTCCAGCGACAGCGTCGTGCCCTGATCCCGGGCATAGAGGGTCAGGTCGAATCGGGCCTCGGTTTCCGGCAACGGGTACGCCGAGAGGACCAGCCCGCCCGTGCGGAGCGGCGGCCTGTCGAATGCCTGCATGTTCAGCATCACCTGAAACAGGGGAGTCCGGAGCAGGTCGCGGTCCGGTTGCAGGGCCGAGAGCAACCGCTCGAACGGCAGGTCCATATGGGCATACGCGGCGAGCGTCCCGGCGCGCACGCGCCGCAGGATCGTGCGGTAGTCGGGCTGCCCGGCGAGGTCGGTGCGCAGGACGAGGGTGTTGATGAAGCATCCGACGAGGCGTTCGACGGACGGATGGGTACGCCCCGCCACGGGCGTTCCCACCGCCACGTCCTCGTGCCCCGTCTGCCGCGCCAGCACGATCTGCAGGGCTGCCAGCAGCCCCATGAACGGCGTTACCCCTTCATGCCGGCACAGGATGCGAAAAGCCTCCGTGCGCGCCGCGTCGAGGTCCAGCACGGCGCGCCCCGCTCCTCCGGCCGGGACGTCGGGTCTTGGCGCGTCGGCCGGCAGTTCCGGCATGGCCAGGCCATCGAGCCGCCGGCGCCAGTAGTCCAGGTGCACCTGCCCGTTCTGCTCAACCTGGGCCCGTTGCCACACGGCATAGTCGGCATACTGCACCGGCAGCGGCTCCCGGTACGCGGTCTTCCCTGCGGCCAGCCCATCGTATGCTGCGGCCAGCTCTTCCATCAGCACACGCACCGACCAGCCGTCGAAGGCGATGTGGTGGAGCACAGCCAGCAGCACGTGCTCCTGCTCGCCCGTCCGATACAGGCGGAAGCGCACCGGTGGCTCCCCGGCGAGGTCGAACGGCACCTGGCTCTCGGCCTGCGCTCGCGCGCGGACCGCCTCCTCGGGAGAGCGCGCCCCCCGCAGGTCCTCCAGGGGAAGCGGGACAGGCACCGGCGGCAGCGGGACCTGTACGACCCGCCCCGCCTCGACCCGGTAGACCGTCCGCAGCAGGGCATGGCGTGCGACAGTCGCCGTGAGGGCCTCCGCCAGCAGCCCGGCCTCGAGCGGTCCTTCCATCCGGTACGCCCGTGTGAGGATAGCCCCCGGCGTACCCGGCGTCATCTGCTCGATGAACCAGAAGCGCTCCTGGGCGAACGAGAGCGGCGCCGGTCCCTCCTCCTCCCGCGGCGCCAGCGGAAGCGCCGCCGGGCGCTCCGGTGCCTCGCCCTGCAGACGCCGGGCCAGCATGGCCTGCTGCCGGGGCGTCAGGCGGGCCCGCCGCCGGTCCAGTTCGTCTCGTCGCACCATGGTCCCGTGCCCCGGTCAACCGGGTTGGTCATCTTCCAGTTCGGACAGCAGGATATCCTCGATGACCATCGCCTGCTCCTCAACCGTGGAGGCTTCGAAAAAGTCGATGATGGAGAGGTCAATGTAAAAGTGCTCGCGCAGGCGGGCCACGAGGCGCATCGCCAGCATCGAGTCGCCGCCGAGGTCGAGGAAGTGGTCGTGGCGGCCGACGGGCCGGTGGCCGAGCACGGCTTCCCAGAGGCCGGCGACGACCTCCTCGACCGGTGTCGCGGGCGGGGCGTACGGTGAGGGAGCCGTCCGCTCGACGGCCCTTACGCCGAGCCGCTCGGCCAGCCCGATGCGCTGGAGCTTACCCGTGGGGCCTTTCGGGATCGCGTCGACGAAGACGATGTGGCGCGGCACCTTGAACGCCGCCAGCCGCTCCGCCACGAACCGCCGCAGGGTGCGGGCATCCACGGCGCCGGGCGCGTGAAGGACCACCGCGGCGCCCACCTCCTCGCCGAGGCGTTCGTCGGGCACGGCGAACGTCACGGCCTGAGCCACGGCCGGATGGTCGAGCAGCACCTCATCCACCTCACGCGGAGCCACCTTCTCCCCGCCCCGGTTGATCATCTCCTTGATCCGCCCGGTGAGAACCAGGTAGCCGTCCTCGTCGAGGTAGCCTTCGTCACCGGTACGGAACCAGCCGTCCGTGAAGGCGCGGGCGTTGGCTTCCGGGTTGCCGGCATACCCGGCGGTGACGTTCGGCCCGCGCACGACCACCTCGCCGGCGGTACCCGTGGGAAGCAGCCGGCCGGCCGCGTCCATGAGGGCGACCTCCGGGCCGGCCGGCCGCCCCACCGAACCCGGCTTGCGCACACCCGGCGGCAACGGATTGCTCGCGATCTGGTGCGCCGCCTCCGTCATCCCATACGCCTCGATCACCGGCACGCCGAAGGTCGCCTCGAGCCCGGCCATGACGCGGGGCGGCAGCGAGGCCGACGACGAGCGGATGAACCGCAGACCCTCGCGGACGACCCGTTCCGGATGGGCCCGCGCCTGCGCGAGCACGGCCTGATGCATCGTCGGTACGGCCGTGTACCACGAGGGCCGGAAGGCCGCCATCCAGCCGAGCACCTCCGGCGCGAAGAAGCCCGGCGTACAGACCACGCTGGCCCCGGCGGACACCGAGGCCAGCACCGCCGCCACAAGCCCGTGGATGTGAAACAGGGGCATCACGTTCAGGCAGCGATCCGCCGGGGTGAGGGCCAGCGCCTGCCGCACATGACGCGCCGAAGCGCACAGGTTGGCGTGCGTGAGGGGCACCTGCTTGGGCCGGGCCGTCGTGCCGGACGTGTGGAGCACCAGCGCCACATCCGCGGGACGGGCAGGACGGTCGTCCCCGCAGGGCCGCGCGGCTGCGCCAGCGAGTTCGAAGACACCCGCGGGTCCTCCGGACGGCACCGCCAGGTCGAGGACGGGCAGACCCAGCGCCGCCGCCGCCTCCCGCACCGCCGCCCCCATTCCCTCTGCCACGATCACCGCACGCACCCCCAGATCGGACAGGTAGAACGTGTACTCCGGAACGTGATAGGCCGGGTTGAGCGGCGCGCTGGCCGCGCACGATGCCACCGTCAGAAACACCGTCGCGGCTTCGGGGCCGTTCGGGACGACACTTGCCACCCGGTCCTGGGGGCCCACCCCCGCCCCGCGCAGCACCGTCCGAACCACCCCGGACAGGTCAGCGAGCCGGGCAAAGGACAGCGGGGGGCGTCCGGGCGCTTCAAGGACGATCGCGTCCGGCCGCTGCCGGGCCTGTTCGTTCAGCAGCGCCGACAACGTAGAGGCCTCCGGTGCCGACGCAGAAGGAAGTTCCATACCAGGACGATGCGATTCCTGTGCGATGCGCGCGGGCCAACCATCGTCCGGTGTGTCCGATCACGTACCGTACCGCCAGACGCACTTCGTCAACCATCTGTCCGAAGATACGAAACCCCCTGCGTTCCGGCTTAACCAAAAAGCAGCCGCACCACGTAAATGGCCATGAACATGGCAAAGACGTCGGCGATGAGGCCGGCGGGGACGGCATGCCGCGTCTTCTTCACGTTCACCGCGCCGAAGTAGACGGCGATGACGTAGAACGTCGTCTCCGTGGAGCCGAACATGGTGGCGGCCATCTTGACCAGCAGCGAATCCTCCCCGTACTGGTTGATCATGTCGAGGACGATGGCGGCCGAGCCGCTGCCCGTGAGCGGGCGGATGATCATCATGGGCAGCACTTCGGGTGGCACGCCCAGCCAGCCGAGCACGGGCCGCAACCCGTCGATGAGGAAGTCGAGCGCCCCGGAGGCCCGGAACATACCGATGGCGAACAGGATGGCCACCAGGTACGGGATGATCATCACGGCCACGTTGAACCCCTCCTTCGCCCCTTCGACGAACTCCTCGTAGACGGGCACCTTCTTGATCAGGCCGTAGAGCGGAAACCCGACAATGATCGCCGGGAGGACGAAGACGGAAAGGATGTCGAGCAGGGTGCGGACGGTTTCCATGTCGGGAGCAGGGTTACGGGATGAGCGGGGGTCCTCAGGCGCCGGCGTCCTCGCGGCCGGTATCGGCCGCGGCGCGCTGCGGGTCGGTGTCGCGGTAGGCCTTCACCCGGGCGAGCAGCTTCGCCGAGGCGATGGCCACGAGCAGCGAGAGGAACGTCACGATGAGGATGCTGAAGAAGAGCTGGTTGATCTGCAACCCCATGATGGCCACGAGCAGCACCGGGGGGACGATCTGCACGCTGGCGGTGTTCATCGCCAGGAGCATCACCATGTCGTTCGTGGCGGTGTCCTTCTTCGGGTTGAGCGTCTGGAGCTCCTCCATCGCCTTGATGCCCAGCGGGGTGGCCGCATTGCCCAGCCCCAGCATGTTGGCCGTCAGGTTGAGCACGATCATGGCCAGGGCGGGGTGGTCCTTCGGGATGCCGGGAAAGAGGGGACGCAGCACGGGCTGCGTGAAACGCACCAGGCTGTGCAGCATCCCGGCCTTCTCGGCGATCTGAAGCAGCCCCATCCACAGGGCCAGCGTGCCGATGAGGCCCAGGGCCAGCGTCACGGCCGTCTCGGCGAAGTCGATGGCGGCCTCGGCGATGGCGTGCATCTTGACAAAGCGCACGGGCGGGAACGTGACCGTGGTGACGGCGAGCGTGTCGCCCTGGAGTGCGAGCGACCCGATGAGGCCGCGCAGGTCGTTGTCGCGGGCCGAGGTCATGGTGCGGATCGTCGCCAGCGGCTCCGGGACGGCCACATCGACGGCAAAGCGGAGTTGCCGGCCCTCCTGCGTCTGCACCAGCACGCCCTCGTAGGTCTCGGCCGGGCGGGCGTCGCTGCCGTAGAAGCCGGCGTACGTCTCGGCGTCGAGGTGCACCCGCACCGGCACGCGCCGGGCCGCCGGGTCGTAACCCTCCGGGAAGATGACCGTGACCGGCAGCGGATCGCCGTTGCGGTAGGTATCGCGCGCCAGGTCGCGGACATCATAGGCCAGGGCAAAGACCAGGCTGAAGATGATCAGCCCGGCCCAGATGTAGTTCAGCATGGGACGTATCGGAGATGATACCGGGAAGCAGACCGGGGGATGATACGCAAAAATTCCTCGGCTCGGGAAGGGAGGCCGGGATGATCCGCGTGTTCGGCGGCGTACGGCCCCGGCAAAAAGCCGCGGGGCCCGCTCCGTTCCGGCAGGCCCCGCGGGTATCCTGTGCGCCCGGTGGTTCGCCGCTCAGCGTTCCCACGTGGCGCGGAAGGTCTTGGCCCCGTCGCCGTACTGGTACGTCCAGGTGCCCTCGTAGGAGCGCGCGAGCGCCTCGCCGATGCGCCGGGCCACGTGCACCCCGGTCGTCGTCACCACCGTCTGCCCGTTCTCTTCCCGGATCTCCATGAGCCGCTCGAGCGGGTGGGCCGACTTCTCGGCCTGCTCGACGTTGCGCACCAGGTTGAGCAGTTCGTCCCGGTGCGCCTCGAAGAAGGGGCCCCGCAGTTCGATGTAGCCCGCCGGGTAGCGCTCGGCCATGCGCCGGCAGGCGGGACAGAGCGCTTCGTTCGCCTTGTCCGGGGGCGGCTCCCACGTCCACCGCCCCTTCGTGTAGACCGCATTGCACCCGGTGCACCGGGTCGGCTCCGGCCACTTCTCACGCGACCGGTACGCATCAATACGTTTCGTCTTGATCAGGCGGTCCTTACGGCCATACTGTCCCTTTTGCATAATCCTTCCCTCCCGGTTGACATGGTGATGGGCAACGTGCAGGGCAGGTCGCGACCTGTCCTAAAAAAATTGATTCTGCACACGTTACGGTACCGATTTCCTGCTCCATTCGCCACCGGATCGGCAAAAAAATCCCTCATGCGCCATCCGTGTCCCGGGCGTCGAAGTGGGCGCGGATGCGGGCGGCCAGGGCCGGCCCGACGACCTCGGCCAGCGCCGCCTCCGGGGCCGCCTTCACGCGGCGCACCGAGCCGAAGGTACGCAGCAACGTGCGGACCCGCTGCTCGCCGACCCCCGGGATCGCCGTCAGCTCGGAGTGCAGCGTCCGCTTCTGCCGCTGCTTGCGCTGGAACGTCACGGCGAAGCGGTGCGCCTCGTTGCGCACGCGCTGCAGGAGCTGGAGCGACGAACTGGTGCGGGGGATGACCACGCTGTCCCGGTCGCCGGGAAAAAAGACTTCCTCGAGCCGCTTGGCCAGCCCCACGACGGGAAAGCGACCATAGACCCCTTCGGCCTGTAACGCTTCGACGGCACACGCGAGTTGCCCCTTCCCCCCGTCGATGACGACCAGGTCGGGCCAGGGGCCGTTCTCCTCGAGGACGCGCCGGTACCGCCGGGCCACCACTTCGCGCAGGGCCTGGTAGTCGTCGGAGCGCCCTTCGGCCACCGAGCGCACCTTGTACGTGCGATACTCCTTTTTGCGGGGCCGCCCGTCCTCGAAGACCACGCAGGAGGCTACGATGCCCGTGCCGCCCAGATGCGAGACGTCGAAGCACTCGATGCGGCGCGGCAGGCGCGGCAGGTTCAGGTCCCGTTGCAGCGCTTTGACGGCGTGCGGGATGCGCCCCTCCTCCCGTCGGGCCTTCTGCAGGCGCCACTCGTCGAGCAGGAGGCGGGCGTTGGCGGCCACCATACGGATCAGGCCGGCCTTGTCGCCGCGCTCGGGCACGCGCAGCGACACCTTCTTGCCCCGGCGCTCACGCAGCAACGCTTCCAGCGGCCCGGGATCGGCCACCGGCCCCGAGAGCAGCACCTCGTCGGGAAAGAACGCGGCCTCGGCATAATACGCTTCGAGCAGCACCTGCATCAGCGCCTCGTCCGTCTGCCCTTCGAGGCGGCGCAGGTACGTGTGCTGCCGCCCGACGACCTTCCCCTCCCGCACCTTGAACAGCACGCCACAGGCCACATCCTCCGTCCGGTCGATGGCCAGCGCGAACAGGTCGCGGTCCTCGAAGTCCTGGCTGACGACCTTCTGGCGGCCGGCGTACTGCTCGAGCGCCCGGATGCGGTCCCGCAGGGCGGCGGCCTCTTCGAACTGCATCGCCGCGGCCAGGCGCTTCATCTCGGCCCGGAGCTGCTCCACGAGCGCCCCCGTCTTGCCGTGGAGGAGCTGCTCCACCTGCCGGATCGTCTCGTTGTAGTCCTCTTCCGTCTGCAGGCCCACACACGGCCCCTTGCACCGCTTGATGTGGTACTGCAGGCACACCTGGTACTTGCCCGCTGCGATGGGCTCGGGGTCGAGGCGCAGGGTGCAGTCGCGTAGCTGGAACAGGGAGCGGATCGTGTCGAGCACCAGGCGCATGTTCCTGGCATCGGTGTACGGGCCGAAATACTTCGAGCCGTCCTTCCGCACCCGTCGCGTGGGGAAGACGCGGGGAAAGCGTTCGTTCGTGATGCAGATGAACGGATAGGTCTTGTCGTCCCGCAGGTTGACGTTGTACCGGGGCTTGAGGCGTTTGATCAGGTTGTTCTCCAGGATCAGCGCCTCCGCCTCGGTGTCGGTGACGATGACTTCCACGTCGGCAATCTTGCTGACGAGCGCCTGCAAGCGCCCGTCCTTCGGGCGACTCTCCTGAAAGTAGGAGCGGACCCGGCTGCGCAGGTTCTTGGCCTTACCGACGTAGAGCACCTTCCCTTCGGCGTCTTTGTGCTGATAGACGCCGGGCCGGGCGGGCAGATGGGCGAGTTTTTCTTCGAGTTGAGGGGTCATCCGGTCCATGGGCCACGATGGCTACACCGGAGGAAACGTGGGCCGGAAAAGGGTGTTTCCGCCGGAAGTCCCCCGGCTCCGACGCCCCGCAGAACCGGTGGGAGCGGCTCAGCCCGTGGCCGTCGTAGCGGCCCCGCGCGGCGTTTCTCCCGGCTCGATCTTTTGCCCCCAGAAGCGGTAGTCGAGGGAAAGACGCCCCGGACCAAAGACGAGGAAGACGCAGAGCAGGAACAGGACGAGCACGGCCAGTTCGAGCGACTGCGTGGGCGAGAGCAACCCCTCGCGCAGGTGGACCAGCGCGACGGCTCCGACGAGGATCGGCAGTTGCAGGAGGGCAGCGATGCGGGTAAACAACCCCAGCGCCAGCAGGAGGCCGCCCAGGATGTGCCCCCAGGTGACGTAGTGCGCGAACCAGCCCAGCCCCTGCTCCTGCATGAGCGTCTCGAGCCGGGCCGGGTCGATGAGGAACAACCCCCCCCGCACGAACAGCGCCGTGCCGAGGAAGATGCGCACCAGCTCGGTGGCGGTCGTGTTGTGGGTCCACTGCCAGCGCAGGATACGGCGGTACGTGTCAACGATCATGGATCCGTCGGTCTGGTGCCGAAAAATGAGTACTTACCCCGACCTACGATATCGAATCACCGCCATGATGTCAATGCGAGCGACGCCGTGCGCGGTCAAGGCCGCCATACCAGCCGTGCCGTACGCATCTGCCCGCCCGCCTCGATCCAGAAGACGTACACGCCGGCAGCGGGTTCGGGCGGGGTCAGGCGCAGGTCGTGCCGGCCCGCGGGCAGCGTCGCGGCCGGCAGGCGGGCCACCACACGCCCGAGCATGTCGTAGAGTCCGCCGCGCACCCGGGCCGGCGTCCCCAGGTGCACCTGCACCACGACGGCCCCCTGCGCGGGGTTGGGATAGACGGACACGATCTCGAGGTCGTCCTGCGACGGCGCCCCGGTCGGTGTGCGCGAGACGGCGCTCTCCGGCGGGATACCCCGTGCAGCCATCACCTCCTGAATGACCTCGACGTGGCGCCCCCCGAAGAGGGCTACGTCGGCTTCGGCGAGGGCACCGGCGGCCCGGCTCATCGTGGCCGTCCGTCCATCGAGGCGGCGCAGGCTCTCCACCGCCAGGCGATCGGTCACCTCGGCCCCCAGCCGCTCGCGCAGATCCCAGAGCGCACTGCCCCAGATGATCCCCCAGGTATGCGGTGGCGAGAAGTTCAGGTACGACGTCTTGCACTTGGTGTCGAGTTCGAAAAAGCGGGTACAGACGCCATACTTCAGCGAGGTCGAAGGGGCGCCATGGTTCCAGTTCCACACGGCCGGGTCCGTGGCGAGCGTGCGGACCTCGCGGTCGTCCGGCGGGCCGGTGCAGTGCAGGCGCGGCGGGCAGGTGATCACCCACTCGCCGTAGCGCGGGTCGTCGGTAAAGCTCGTGGCGAAGTAGTCGGCGTACCCCTCATCGAGGGCACGGGCCTCCATCGGCGAGTCGGTATCGATCCGGAAGCCCAGCGCCGCGTGCACCAGATGGGCGTACTCGTGGTAGATGATCTCGTCCTCCAGGGCCGCGTTCTTCATGAACAGCTTGCCCACGCCCAGCTTGATCAGCCACCGGTCGGGGTCGGCAAAGGCGCCGTCGCCCGAGATGTGCACGAACACGTCCGCCTGGAAGTCGATGTCCACCCCGAGGTAGTCATGCCAGAACGTCTGGGCGACGTGATCGACGTGATAATAGACGTTGACGGTATCGAAGATGTCGCAGCCGGCCAGGTCGTAGAGGCACTCGGGCAGGTAGCCGGTGAGCGGGTGGTAGCGGAAGTCGCCCGGCTCCCCGGCTGCCGGTGTCGCCTGGCCGTCGGGTTGCAGGCGGTCGCTGTGCACGCGCACGTAGCGCCCTTCCAGCCGGTCGCCGGGCGCCAGCAGGCGGGGCAACGCCACCTCGGTCACGTCGCCGGCCGAGGGATCGGGCACGTAGGCCAACCCCACGCCCGTCATCTCCTGCGCCCGGGTTACCCCTGCGAGGAGCATCCCCAGCGCGACGGCCATCGTGCGGACGCGCATCGCTGCTTTCCAACCCTTTTATCGTAACGCCGGCCTGCCATGAAACCACACATTGACAAGCGATTACCAAATCAGTATAGTGCTTTAACTCTTTTTTCACCATCCCGTTTTTCCTCCCCCCGTTCGTCCAACCCACCGATCGTCATGAAGCCCACGCTCAACCCGCTTGCCCTGCGCGAACCCCATGCCAACTATGGCCTGGACTTCATCCGCATCTTCCTCGGCGTCGCGCTCTTCGTCCGCGGCTACCTGTTCATGACGGACCAGGCGCTCCTCCACCAGTTCATCGCGGAACGTGGTTTCCTGACGGGGGGGATCCTCCTGCACTACGTCATCCTGGCCCACCTCTACGGGGGCTTCCTGCTGACGTTCGGCCTGATGACGCGGATCGCGGCGCTCGTCCAGATCCCCGTCCTCGCCGGCGCCGTCTACCTGCACTTCTCGGAGGGCCTGCTGGCCCAGGGGCAGTCGCTGGAGCTGTCGGTGCTGGTGCTGTTCCTGCTCGTCATCCTCTACGTCTACGGCCCGGGCCACCTCTCGCTGGATTACTACTTCTACACCTGGAAGCCGTCCGTCGCCGACGCGCCGGACGAGGCCCTTCGCACGGCGGCGCGGGATCAGCGCGCCCGACAGATCACCGCCGGGCGGCAGCGGGCCGAGGCAACGTATGCGGCCCCCGTGCGCGAACCCGCAGGCGGCGTGGCCACGCTGGAACAGACCACCCCCGCCCCGGCTGCCGTATCCCGGCTGGCTCCCACCGACGACGCCGCGCTGTCGGTGAAGCGTACCATCCAGTATGCCGGCGTTTTCCTCTTTGCCTTCCTCCTGCTGGCCTCGCTCATCCTGATGGATGCCGTGCCGGTGTTCCAGCGGGGCCTGGGCTTCGAAGAACTGGCCGTGGTGACGGGCACAGTCCTCTTCATCTTCGGCCTGTTCTTCTTCGTCTACCGGAGTGCCTTCCGTACGTCCGGACCGGATGCCGTCTGAGGCCGTCCGCCGCGCTCAGTTACGGCGGATCCAGAGGTCTTCGCGCCAGGCCATCGGGAAGCCGTCCGAGCCGGCGGGGGAGAAATGATAGGGCGGGTCGTCGTCGCGAAAGCGCTGGTCGTCCCGGATGTCACGTGCGCCCACCGGCACGGGCACGCCCCGGGCACGGGCACGCCGGCGCACCGCCACCGGCTCTTCGGCAAACGGGCGCGGCTCCTCGGGGTGCAGGATGCGCCAGGCCGTCACGATCACCCAGGCGATCATGAAGAAGAGCACCGGCACCGCCACCAGGAAAAGCAGGATGAAGCCCGCCATCACACGCTACGGATGGTGTCGTCGAAACCGCCGCTTCCGGCCGCCCGCACCGCCTGCCGCCAAACGCTGACGTGGCACGATCTCCGACCGGGGGGCGTCGCCAACCCCGGCTCAGTTCCCGTGGTGCGCCGCCAGCAGCTCGACGATGGCGTCCAGTTCCTCCGGCGTTACCTTGTCGTAGAAGCCATTGGCCGTGAGGGTCGCCCCCATCACGCCGGCCGAGAAGCCCTCGGCCACCACCGCGTCCGGCTCCAGGATCGACTGCCGGATCTCCTCCTTGCTCAGCCGGCTGCCCACGTCGTAGAGGCTCGGCCCGACCATCGTCGCCGGGTTGTCGATGGCGTGGCAGGAGGTACACATGTACTGGTTCAGCAGCGCCATGGCATCGACCGTATCCGCCGGCGCCGCCTCCTCCGTCGTGGCCCCGTGCGCAGCCGCGGCGGCGGGCTCGGCGCCTCCCGGTGCCTGCATGCGCTCCAGGTCCGCGATCGTCACCGGGTCGACGTTGCTCAGGTCGCCCCGGTAGGCCGTGTCGAACAGCGTGAAGGTGAGGAAAATGACGACGAAGACGATGCCCAGCAGCATCACGACCAGGTTGACCCGGTTGTCGTACTTGAGCCCCATGAAGTAGGCCACCACGAGGAAGGCCTTCGCGCCGGCGATGGTCAGCGCCATCGGTACGTGCAGGGCTCCCAGGTGAATGCGGGACGTAACGACGGTCAGGATGGTCAGAAAGACCAGGGCCCCGAACACCGTCGCGAGGGTCCGGATCGGGATGATGTGGTGTCCGTGATGAGCGGCGTGCGACATGGTTGCTAGCGGTTGGCGTTCTGCATGGAACGGCGCGAGTCGGGAGCGTTCCCGTCCCCACCTAGATCAGATACAGCAGCGGGAAGAGGAAAATCCAGATGATGTCGACCAGGTGCCAGTACAGGCCCGAGAGTTCGACCGGCGTGTAGTACTCGCTCGAGAAGTGGCCCTTCAGCGTGCGCAGGGTGAGCCAGACGAAGATCCCCATCCCCACCAGGACGTGGAAGCCGTGGATCCCCGTCATCACGAAGTAGATGCTGAAGAACTGCGGCGCGTAGGGGATGTTGTACTGCTCGTAGCCCTCGTGCGGGTGGAAGTGCTCGCCCGGGAAGATGCCGTGGGCAAACTTGCCGGTGTACTCGAAGTACTTCACCACCATGAACGTCGCCGCGAAGAGGAGCGTCAGGACCAGGTTGATCAGAAGCCCCTTGCGGTTGTCGGTCTGGATGAAGTGGATGCCCAGGGCCACCGTGAAGGACGAGGCCAGCAGGACGAGCGTGTTCAGGCCGCCGAGGCGCCAGTCGAGCAGTTCGGCCGAGCGCACGAAGACCTCGGGGTGCCAGACGCGGTAGACCGTGTAGGCGACGAACATCCCGCTGAAGAGCAGGATCTCCGTGATCAGGAAGAGCCACATGCCCATCTTCGCCGCGTCGAACTGCTGCTCGGACGAGACGAAGTGGTGCTGCAGGTGCGGCGGGTGATGCGCAGGAGCGTCCGCCGTTGCCGTCGTCGATGCCATAGTCTCTCGTAGGAAGGCAGGGGTGCACGGAGCACCCGGGTTTACGGGTTACGAATGCTGCGGCGTGGTGCCGGGCACGGCCGGCACGGGCGCGGTCGCACCACCGTCGCCGGCGCCGTCTCCGAACAGGTCGTCCACCCGGTGGAAGTCGTAGGGCCCGCGGGTCACGACGGGCGTACGGGTGAAGTTGTGCGGGTCGGGCGGCGAGGTGGCGTTCGTCCACTCGAGCGTGGCGGCACCCCAGGGGTTGGCCGGCGCCTTCTCGCCGCGGAAGAGCGAGGCGATCAGGGTATAGGCCGCCAGGAACAGACCCGCCGCCAGAATCCACGACCCGTAGGTCGAGAGCGCGTGCAGCGGCTGGAACTCGGGCAGGTAGTCGTAGTAGCGGCGCGGCATCCCGTGGCTGCCCAGCAGAAACTGGGTGAAGAAGGTCAGGTTGAAGCCGACGAAGATCAGCCCGACGGCGATCTTGGCCAGCGTCTCGTTGTACATCTTACCCGTGATCTTGGGCCACCAGTAGTGCAGCCCGCCCAGCGCGGCGATGACGGTGCCGCCCATCATCACGTAGTGGAAGTGGGCCACCACGAAGTAGGTGTCGTGCAGGTGCACGTCCACGGCCAGCACGCCCAGCATGATGCCGGTGAAGCCGCCGATGGAGAAGAGGAACAGGAAGGCGAGCGCGTAGAGCATCGGCGTGCGGAGCCACACCGACCCCTTGTACATCGTCCCCACCCAGTTGATCACCTTCACCCCCGTGGGGATGCCGATCAGGTAGGTCAGCAGCGAGAAGATGATCGACGAGACGGCCGACTGCCCGGAGACGAACATGTGGTGCCCCCAGACGAGGAAGCCCAGGAACGCGATGGCCACCGACGAGAGCGCCACGAACTTGTAGCCCATCACGGGCCGGCGCGAGAAGGTCGCCATCAGCTCCGAGATCACGCCGAAGGCAGGCAGGATCATGATGTAGACGGCCGGGTGCGAGTAGAACCAGAAGAAGTGCTGGAACAGCACCGGGTCCCCGCCCAGGGCCGGATCGAAGATGCCGATGCCCAGGAGCCGTTCGAGGAACAGCAGCAGCATCGTGATCCCGATGACCGGCGTGGCCAGCACCTGCACGATGCTCGTGGCATAGATCGACCAGACGAAGAGCGGCAGGCGGTTCCACGTCAGCCCCGGCGCCCGCATCTTGTGGACCGTCACGATGAAGTTGAGCCCCGTCAGGATGGACGAGAAGCCGGCCACGAAGACACCGAAGGTCAGCAGCAGCACCGAGTCGCCGACGCTCTTCGAGTAGGGGGTGTAGAAGGTCCAGCCGGTGTCCACATTGCCCACCAACATGGCCGCCAGCGCGATGCCGATGCCGAGCACGTAGATGTAGTAGCTGGCCAGGTTCAGCCGGGGGAAGGCCACGTCCTTGGCCCCCAGGTGCATCGGCAGCACGAAGTTGCCCAGCACGGCCGGGATCGACGGGATGATGAAGGCGAAGACCATGATGATGCCGTGGAGCGAGAAGACCTGGTTGTAGGTCTGTGCATCCATGATGGTCTGCCCGGGCGCGATCAGTTCGGCCCGCACCAGTAGCGCCAGGATGCCGCCGGCCAGGAACGCCAACGCCACGGTCACCATGTACATCAGCCCGATGCGCTTGTGATCGAGCGTCAGCAGCCACGACTTGAGGCTCTTCGCGTGGTTCAGGTACGTGTGTCCGGCGCCGTGGTGCGCCGTCGCGTGTGCCAGGTTGCTCATGGTCGATTCTCAGACTTCATTCAATGCATCCCGCCGGAACGGGCCGGGATCAGTTTCCCCCCTCGCCCAGGCTCTTGATGTAGGCCACCAGGGCATCGAGATCTTCAGCGGGCAGGCTGCCGTAGCTGGCGGGCATGACCGGATTGTACCCTTTGACGACCTTGGCCGTCGGGTTGACGATGGACTCGCGGATGTAGTCCTCGTCAGCCAGAACGGTACCGCCTCCTTCCAACTGTTCCTGCTTACCAAAAAGTCCTTTGAACGTTGGGCCGACGCCAGCCGAACCGTCGACGCTGTGGCAGGCATTGCACGTCTGCTGCGTGTAGAGGAGCTGCCCCCGCTCCACCGGCGTCATGTCGCCCGTCTGCGACTCCTGCAGCCACTGCTGGAAGCCGGCCTCGTTGTGGACGATCACCTTGCCGATCATGCCGGAGTGCGCCGTGCCGCAGTACTCGGTGCAGAACAGGTCATACTCGCCCTCCTTCGTGGCCTGAAACCAGACGGAGGTGTACCGGTTGGGCAGCACGTCCATCTTCACGCGGAAGGCCGGGATGAAGAAGCTGTGGATCACGTCCTGGCTGTTCATCACCATGCGCACGGGGCGATCGGCGGGGACGTGCAGTTCCCCGAACGAGCGGCTGCCGTTGGGGTACTCGAACTCCCAGGACCATTGCCGGGCCCGTGCCTGAATCTCGTACGCATCCGGCGGTGCCGTGTACAGCTTCACGTACAGCTGGAAGCCCCACGTGAAGACCACCAGCACGAGGATCGTCGGGATGACCACCGAAGCCATCTCCACGATCTTGTTGTCCTTCGTGAACGCCGGCATCTCGTCGGCCTGGCGACGGCGATAGACGAACGTGAAGTACGCCATCGACAGGATGACGCCGAGGAAGATCAGCAGGCTGACGTAATAGACGAAGTAGAACAGGCTGTCCAGCTCCGGAGCGAGCGTCGAGGCAGGGTCCGGCAGCCACACCGTTCCGTTCTCACCCATGGTATCAGTCGTGTTTAGGCTTGGATAAATCGGGGATGGGGCCCGGCAGGCCTTCGTTCAGACCGAGGCCGGGACCTGCGCCTGCTGGCGACGCCGCTCGCGACGCCAGAAGAAAACAAGCATACCGCCGAGGACGAGCACGGTCAGGAGCCCGCCCAGTTTCATCAGGTTGACGGCATGCGGGACGTACGAGTTGGCCGCGGGATCGTACCGGAAGCAGTAGAGCAGCACCCGATCCACGGTCGTGCCCACTTTGCCCTCGGAGGCTTCCACGAGCGCCTTCCGCACGTCGGCGGCGGGATAGTCCATGCCGTGCAGGTAACGGGTAATCTTGCCGTCGCCGCCGAGCAGGATCAGCGCGGTGGGGTGGGCATACTCGCCGGCCTCCTCCACCCACTTGAAGGAGAAGCCGACCGCCCCGGCCAGCGCCTGGATGTTCTCCTCGGTGCCGGTGAGGAAATGCCACCCGGAGGCAGCTTCGGGCCGTCCCAGCGCCGCCACGTAGCGTTCCTTCGCCCGGGCGGCCAGGTCCGGCGTCTCGCCGGCGGCAAAGCTGATCGTGAGCACCTCGAACGGACCGCCCGGCGCCCAGTCCATCTGCTTGAGCGTCTGCGTGAAGCGGTCGAGCACGAGGCTGCACAGCATCGGGCAGTCGAAGTAGACCAGGTTCAGGGCCACGGGGCGCTGGCCGTCGAAGAAGTCGCCGAGGCGCACCTCCGCGCCGGTCTCGTCAAAGAACGTCAGGTCGGCGGGGACGTAGTCGCCCAGCCGCTCCTCGATGCCGACGCCCTCGAAGACCGGTGGGAGCTCCCCGGCGCGCTGCGCCTGCACCGCCCCCACCGTCGCCCCGACCAGCAGGGCGGCCATCCATGCAACCTTCGCTATGCGTCTGCTCCGCATCATCTCACGCTGCCCTTTCCATCGCCTGCGCCCGTAGGCACCGTACTTATGGCGTGGGCAACAGTTTCACTTCCGCCGTGTACGTACCGGTGCGCGTGCCCGTCTCGCGCACGACCACCTCCATCGCCCGCTCGATCGGAATGCGGTACACCCCCGCCCCGGCATCGATCACTTCGTACTGCGACAGCTTCGCCGCCGAGGCCGCCCGGTACTCCCGCAATGCCGGATAGCCGGACGCCTCGATGGCTTCGACCATCGTCTCCTGATAGACCAGCTTTCGCCACTGGAAGACGATCACGACGGCCGCGGCGACCATCAGGGCCAGCACCAGCATCGCCTTCAGCAGCGGCCCCGCGTCGACGCCTTCGGGCTCGACCCCCATCGCGAGGGCCTCCGCCAGCGCGGGATCCTCCCCAGCGACTTCGTGCAGACCGGCCGCCGCTGCCGGCTCCGGCGAATCCGTTACCTTGCTCTGCTCCGACATGTTATTACAAGTGGTCTACGGTCATTCTGCAACGCGCCATCAAGATACGGGATCGACGCCCCGCATGAAAGCAGCGTGAAAACAGGGCGTTACCCTGTACGTCATGCGTTGACGAAGTGGATCGACTTCTGGAGGTAGGGATCGCGCTGGGGCACCAGGCTGTGGCGGCTGAGGCGGTAGTAGCACAGCCCCATCGTCAGGCCGAAGAGGCCCAGCCAGCAGGTGAAGTCGAGCCAGTGGAACCCAGCGTGCTCGGGATGCAGCACCGGCATGGCGATCCAGTGGAAGTCGAACCAGTGCATGGTCAGCGCCCAGACGCTCATCACGGCCATCAGGGCCGGGATGCGTTTGGCCCCCTTCGAAATCAACACCCAGAAGGGGATGATGAAGTGGCCGATAAGCAGCACGGCGCTGTGCACCTCCCAGCCATGCTCGAGCCGGTGGCGGTACCAGACCGTCTCCTCGGGCAGGTTGCCGTACCAGATGAGCATATACTGGCTGAAGGCGATGTAGGCCCAGAAGACGGTGAAGCCAAACAGGAACTTGCCCAGATCGTGGTAATGCTCGCCGGTGATGGTGTGGCGCAGCATCCCTCCCTTCTGGAACAGGATGGCCGTCAGCGTGATGAAGGCGAACGCCGCCCAGAACGAGCCGCCGAAGAAGTAGACCCCGAAGATGGTGGAGAACCAGTGGGGGTCGAGCGACATGAGCAGGTCGTAACTGGCGAAGGCCGTGGTGACGGCCATCAGGGCCAGTCCCCAGGCGCTCGTGCTCCGCTGCCGCGCCGGGATCTCCGGGTCGCCCGTGACGTCCTGCCGGACCGAAAGGGTGTAGAGGCGGTAGGCCACGAGCGTCCATACGGCAAAGTAGAAGACCAACCGCACGATGAAGAACGGCACGTTCAGGTAGGGGGCCTTGCCGGCCAGCACCGGATCGTACTCGGGGCTCTCCGGGTCGATCAGCTCGTGGTGCGTCCAGTGGTAGAGGTCGTGCATCCCGATCAGGATCGGCACCGAGAGCAGCGCCAGGATCGGGAAGGCCCAGACGAGCGCTTCGGGGATGCGGCGCACGACGACGCTCCACCGCGCCTTCGTCAGGTGCTGGATGACGACGAAGAACAACGCGCCGAGGGCCACCGAGACGCAGAACGTCCAGCCGACCAGGTAGGAGAAATAGAACTGGTGGGCATCGACGGCCCAGCCTACGAGGCTGACGACCAGGAGGGCCGCGCCGATCAGGGTGGGCACCATCCACCAGCGGGCATCGCCGGAGAAGCGGAACGCCTTCTCGGCGTCGGTGGGCTGGATCGGATCCACCAGCCACGTCAGGGGAGAGCTTCGTCTAACCGTATTCGCCATTGCTGGATGCTGTTAGCGTGGCCCGGCAGGCCGGGCTCCGTTCGCGTGAAAAAGGGAACGCCGGTCAGGGCCGGTTGAGGCTGTTGAGCACGTCCTGCGGCACATCTTCGGCACCGGCGTGCTGGCTTCGCTGCAGAGCGCGGAGGTAGGCGATGATGGCCCAGCGATCCGCCACCGGGATCTGGGCGGCATAGCTGGGCATCGAGCGAATGCCATTCGTGATGACGTCGAAGAGGTAGCCGTCCTCGATGCTGCGCAGGCGATCGTTGTGGTAGCTGACCTGGATGATGCCGTAGCCCCCCGTGGCGACGGGCCCCTGGCCATCGCCGGCCAGGCCGTGGCACGGCGCGCAGTAGACGTTGAAGCGGGCACGGCCGCGCAGCATCACCTCGCGCGTGACCGGCACCGGGTTCGTCGCCACGTACGAGCCGTCGGCCTCGCGGCCCTCGTAGAAGCGGGTGTCCTCACGCAGGAAGCCACGGGCCACCGTGCCCGGCACCGGCGGCCGCATGGCCCGCCCGTCCTCGAAGAAGGCGTTGGCCTCCTGTGCCTCGAACCGGGGCTGCATGTCCATGTTCGGGTTGATGTGGACCGGCGGCTGGTTCGAGATCGTCCCGCGGCATCCGGCCAGCAGCAGGCCCACGAGCAGCAGGCTACCAAGAGAGAGCTTTTTCATCGGAATGAACATCGTAGGTCGTGGCACCAGATCCATGGGGCAGGCTCAGGCTTCGGTCGGGGCGACGGCCTCGGTCCGGGCAGCTACCTCGGCCTCGTCACCGGCCACCCCGTGATCCTGGATCACCCGGACGTAGAGCGCCCCCAGGTCGCGCAGGAGCTGCTCGGTCCGTTCCAGGTCGAAGTTCTTGTCGCTGGCAGCAACATGGAGGAAGAAGGCGTCATCCGTAGCCCGGGCAAAGTTCTCCGCATAGAAGAGCGGGTTGTAGGGCCGGGGCAGGCCGTTGAGCGCCAGCATCCCGGCCACGGCCGAGAGGGCCGCGAACAGGATCGTCAGCTCGAACATGATCGGCACCGACGGCTCGACGGCAAAGAACGGCTTACCGCTGATGTCGAGCGGGTAGTCGACGCCGCCCGTCCACCACTGGAGCCAGGTAGCCAGGGCCAGGCCGGTCAGGCCGCCTCCCAGCGCAATGAAGCCTACCTTCGAGTTGCCCAGCCCCATCGCCTTGTCCATGCCGTGGATGGGGAAGGGCGAGTGGGTATCGAAGTGGGTATAGCCGGCCGCCCGCACCCGCTCGGCGGCGTGCAGGAGCGCCCCGGGATCCGAGAACTCGGCCAGCAGGCCGTAGACCTTGTCCGGCCGGGGCTCGTAGATCCCCATCGAGGCCTTGATCTCGCGCAGCAGTTCGTTCAACATGGCGATCTCGTTATCCGTGGTAGGTAGCTCGTATTGCGTAGTGCGTCATGGCGCTGTCTGACATCACCATACACCCTACGAAATACGTACTACGCTTTTCCTGTATGCTTTCCGGCTTTCACCTCGTGGTCGCCGTTGTGCCCGTCGCCGTGCCCGTCGTAGAAGTGGGGGTCGGCCTGCGGCAAGACCATCTTCACCTCGGCCATGGCGACCATCGGCACGAAGCGGAGGAAGATCAGGAACAGGGTGAAGAACAGGCCAAACGACCCGATGAACGTCGAGATGTCGACCCACGTGGGCGTGTAGTAGTCCCACGACGAGGGCAGGTAGTCGCGGTGGAGCGACGTCACGGTGATGACGAAGCGCTCGAACCACATCCCGATGTTGACGAAGATCGAGACGACGAACATGAACGGGATATTGCGGCGCAGCTTCTTGATCCAGAAGAACTGCGGGAAGAGCAGGTTGCACGACATCATGGTCCAGTAGGCCCAGGCATACGGCCCGAAGGCCCGGTTGATGAAGGCATACTGCTCGTACGGCACGCCCGAGTACCACGCGATGAAGAACTCGGTGATGTAGGCGAAGCCCACCATCGTCCCCGTGAGCAAGATGATGATGTTCATCTTCTCCAGGTGGTTGATGGTGATGATGTTCTCGATCTTGTACACCTTACGGGCGATGACCATGAGCGTCATCACCATCGCGAAGCCGGAGAAAATAGCGCCGGCGACGAAGTAGGGCGGGAAGATGGTGGTGTGCCAACCCGGGATGATGGAGACGGCGAAGTCGAACGACACGACCGAGTGGACCGAGAGCACCAGCGGCGTGGCGAGGGCGGCCAACAGCAGGTAGGCTTTCTCGTAGTTGCGCCAGTGCCGGTTGGCGCCGCTCCAGCCAAGCGAGAAGAAGCCAAGCACCTTCTGGCGGAGCTTCTTCGTCGAGGGCGTTCGATCGCGCAGCGTGGCCAGGTCCGGGATCAGCCCCACGTACCAGAACACGAGCGAGACGGTGAAGTAGACCGAGACGGCGAACACGTCCCACAGGAGCGGACTCTTGAACTGCGGCCACATCTCCATCTGGTTCGGGATGGGCAGCGTCCAGTAGATGACCCAGACGCGCCCGACGTGGATCGTCGGGAAGAGCAGGGCGCACATGACGGCGAAGAGCGTCATGGCCTCGGCCGAGCGGTTGATGGCCGTGCGCCACTGCTGCCGGAACAGGTACAGGATGGCCGAGATGAGCGTCCCGGCGTGACCGATACCGACCCAGAAGACGAAGTTGACGATGGCGTAACCCCAGCCCACCGGGTTGTTCAGCCCCCAGACCCCGATGCCGTTCCAGAACAGATAGGCAACCGAGAGCAGGAGGATCATCAACCCGATGTTGGCGATGGAGAAGGCACCGTACCAGGCCAGCGGCGTCTTCTTCTCCGTGTGCACCGCCACCATCTCGGTGATCTCGTGGAACGACAGGTTGCCGGCCACCAGGGGCGGGTCGTCGTGGTACCCGTCGCCGGCGAGGGCGAGGGTTTTCTCTGTGCTTGCCGTGCTCACAGATATCGCGGTTTAGGTTGTACGACGGATGGGGCGACCTCAGACTTCGGCCGCGAGCCGCGGGTTGGGGTTGGTCACCCGCGCCAGGTACGAGGTACGCGGCTTGACGGCCAGTTCGGCCAACATCTGGTAGCGGCGCTGGCTGGCCCGCGCCCGGTTGATCGCGCTGTCGGGATCGTTGAGGTCTCCGAACGTGATGGCCCGGGCCGGGCACGCCTGCTGGCAGGCCGTGAGCACCTCGCCGTCGCGGATCGGGCGGTTCTCCAGGTTCGTCCGCTTGTTGACCTCACGGATGCGCTGGATGCAGTACGAGCACTTCTCCATCACACCGCGCGAGCGCACCGTCACGTTCGGGTTCTGCGCCATCTGGACCGTCACCGGCAGCGTCTTCGTCCAGTTGAAGAAGTTGAACCGGCGCACCTTGTAGGGGCAGTTGTTGGCACAGTAGCGCGTGCCGATGCAGCGGTTGTAGATCATCTGGTTGGTGCCGTCGGGCGAATGCACCGTGGCGGCCACCGGGCAGACCGACTCGCACGGGGCGTTCTCGCAGTGCATGCACGGCACCGGCTGCATCACCATGCGCGCCTCGTCCACGTTGTCGTCGTCGCTGACGAAGTAGCGGTCCAGGCGGATCCAGTGCATCTCGCGCCCGCGGGCCACCTCCTCCTTGCCGACGACCGGGATGTTGTTCTCGGCCTGGCAGGCCACCACACAGGCGTTACAGCCGGTGCAGGCCTGCAGGTCGATGACCATCGCCCACTGGTTCTTGTTGTAGGGATTGTCCTTGTAGGCGTCCTTCGTCGTCGGGTGGTTCTCCTGCCAGAGGGCGGGGTAGTCCTCCCACGGCTCCCGGATGGGTTCGGGCTCGTCCTCCTTGACGAAGGCGGGGTTGGCGCGGTACTCCTCGAGCGTCGCCATGCGGAAGATGTGGCGCTTCCGGACCTGCTCCATCTCCTCGGGCAGCGCCCCGTGGTCCTGCGTCGTGGCGATCATGTACTCGCCCCCGGCCTTCTCCACCTGCGCGCCGACGGCCGCGTACAGGGCCGGCCGGCTGCGCAGCGGCGCCACGTTGACACCGACGCCCGTGGCCACGGCCCCGTGCCCGTAGATGTCGGTGTAATCGTCCAGGTCGAAGAAGTTGGTCTTACGCTCCGGCCGGGTCGAGACGATCGTGCGCCCGTAGCCGAGCGTCAGGCCGATGGAGTTGTCCGCGTAGCCGGGCTGCACCCACACGGGCAGCTCGACCGTGTGGCCGCCGACGGTGAGACGGATGCGGTCGGCGAAGTGCTGGCCCTTGGAGAGCCACGTCCGCACGCCCAGCCGCTCGGCCGTGGCGGGGCTCATCATCGCCACATTGTCCCACGTGATCTTGGTCGTGGGATCGGGCAGTTCCTGCATCCAGGCGTTGTTGGCGAAGCTGCCGTCGAGCACTTTGGGGTCGAGGCGGAAGACGACCTCGATGTCGTCCGCCCCGACGGCGGGCGCCGTGTAACCGGCCGGTGCAGACGGCCTGGCCGTCACGGCGGCGTACGCGCTGCCGGGCAGGAAGCCGTCGTGCAGTACGCGCCGCCAGGCCTTCTCGAAGTCGCCAGAGAGGTACGCCCGCCAGGTGTCGCGGACGAGGTCGTAGCCCGGCCGGTCCTCGCCGGTCATGAAGGCGTGCAGCACCTCGATCTCGGAGTGAGCGTCGTCGTAGAGCGGCGCGATCAGGGGCTGGATGACGGAGAGGGTGCCGTCGTAGGCCCGACCGTCGCCCCAGGCCTCCAGGTAGTGCGCCTGCGGCACATGCCACGTGCAGGCCACGGCCGTCTCGTCGACGTGCAGGCCCAGATGGATCGTCTCGGGCACCTGCGCCAGCGCGCCGGCGAAGTCCAGGTCGGCGGGCGCGTCGTAGACCGGGTTGCACCCGAGGATGAGCAGCGCATCCACGCGGCCGGCGCGCATCGCGCTCACCAGGTCGGCCAGCGCGAGGTCGTCCGCCGGCGCGTCGGCTTCCAGCAGACGCATCGTGCGGCCCACGCTCCCGAGCGCCCCGTTGATGGCGGCGCAGAGGGCGTGCACCTCGGCCGGCTGCGTCTCACCCGCCAGGATGACACCGCGAGCGCCGGCCTGCCGCAGGTCGTTGGCGATCTCGACGACATACGGGTGGTCGGCGAAGGCCGCGCCGGCGTTACCCACGTTCACGCCCAGACGGGCCGCCACGGCGGCGGCAAAAGCGGGGATCTCGCTCGAGCGCAGGCGCAGCCGGTTGTCGGCCATCCCGCCGGTGATCGAATACCCGCTCTCGACCACGTAGAGGCGGCTCATCTCCGCGCGATCCTCCACCCGGCGGCTCTCCGCGAACGTGCGCGTGTTGTGGAGCATGTCGCGGTCGGCCGGGCCGAGGAAGTCGGCGTCGAGGCTGACGATGGTGCGGGCCTCGGAGAAGTCGTAGCGCGGCCGGAGGGGCCGCCCGAAGGCGAGGCGCATACCGGCCGCGACCGGGTCGGCGTCGTAGGTGACCCAGTGCACCTGCCCGAAGGCGCCGGCCAGCCGCCGCCGCAACGCCGCCACCGTGGGCGACGACGTGGGCGCGGCCAGCACGGCCACGCGCTTCGTCGCCGCACCGGCGCGGAAGCCCTCACAGAACCGGACGAAGTCCTGCCACGTCCGCTGATCGCTCCCCTGCCGGACGTGCTGCGAGCGGTCCGGGTCGTAGAGGTTCAGGATCGACGCCTGCTCGAAGACACCGCTGGCGCCCCGGCTCTCGGGGTGCTCGGGGTTGCCCTCGATCTTCGTCGGGCGCCCGTCGTGACTCTCGACGAGCAGCGGCCGCAGCACCCCGCGGAACGGCATCCCCGTGGCATACTGCATCGGGATGCCCGGAATCATCTCCTCCGGCTTGCGGGCAAACGGCATGATGTGCTGCACAGGGCGGCGGCAGCCCGTCAGCCCGGCCAGGGCGATGGAGGCCCCCATGAGCTGAAGGAACTGACGGCGCGAGGCCCCCGAGGGCGGCTCGCTGGCACCCGGCATGAACTCGTTCGCCGCGATCCGCTCGAACTCCGGATCCCGGTGGAGATGACTGAAGCTACGCCAGAACCGGGGCCGGGTCTTCTCTTCGTGCGACGCGGCCGCATCGATGACGGGAAGTTCGATCATGTGCAATACGGTTTCGGGTTTCGGGCCCCGGGTCGCACATCCGCGGGATGCCGACCGTAGGCCCGAACGACACCTGAGGGCTCAGTAATGACACGCGGAGCAGTTGGTGGGGGGCTCGATGTGCTCGACCCGGATGCGCTCCAGGTTGCGCTCGACGAAATCAGCCGGCTGCACGTACCCCATCGTTGTCACTTCGTCGTTGGGACGCAGGTACAACTCCGGCTGGCGGTGGCATTCGAGGCACCAACCCATCGAAAGCGGCTCGGCCTGGAAGACGACCTCCATCTGGTCGATCCGGCCGTGGCACGTCTCACAGCCGACGCCGTTGTTCACGTGCACGGCATGGCTGAAGTTGGCATAGTCGGGCAGGTTGTGCACCTTCACCCAGGGGATCGACTCGCCCGTGGCCCAGCTCTCACGCACAGCCAGCAGCCGAGGGGACTCGGTACGCACCTGGGTGTGGCAGTTCATGCACGTCTGCGTCGGCGGCACGTTCGAGTGGTCGGCCACTTCGACCCAGTTGTGGCAGTACTGGCAGTCGATCCCCAGCTGCCCGGCATGCAGGCGGTGGCTGTACGGTACGGGCTGCTCCGGGGCATAGCCCACGTCGGTATACTCCGGCGAGAAGTAGTACCAGACAACGAAGATCAGAAACACCCCGCCAAAGAGAGCACCGGCCAGCGACAGGTGCGGCAGGATGTTGGCCTTTTTCGGAAAAATCTGCGGCATACGAACGCGTGGGTGGGCGTGGTTCGTGACGGTGGCGTGTTCACAGACTGGCCAAACCTAACCATTTATCGGCGTGGAAGCGAGAACCTGAGGTTGAATTTAGCGACAAATGACCATTTTCACCCCCTCTTGAAAACGATCAAAACCTGCACATCGGGCCGCCATGCCCCTGTTCGTGACGCTTTTTCGCGTGGTTTTTTCTGCGCCGGCGGCTCGTTCAGGGGCTGGCCACCGGCATCCGCCCCGGCACCCCACGGCGCGCCCGGCGCAGGAACCGCCCGGTGAGGAGCAAGGCCGCCGTCGCCAGCCCGAGCACCAGCCCCCACCAGAGCCCCTGCGGTCCGAGGTCCAGGATGAAGCCCAGCCCATAGCTCCCCGCCAGCCCCACGCCCCAGTACGCCGCCATGGCGAGGAGCATCGGCACCCGGGTGTCCTTGAGCCCGCGGAGCGCCCCCATGGCCGTGACCTGCATCCCGTCGAAGACCTGGAAGACGGCCGCGATGCCCAGGAGCGACACCGCCAGATGCACCACGTCCGCATGGGCCGGATCCTCCAGGTCGAGGTACAACCCCACGATGGGCCGCGGCGCCAGCCAGAAAACGAGGGCCGTGCCGACCATGAAGCAGACGGCCAGGCCCAGCGCCACCAGCCCCGCCCGGCGCACGCCGTCGGCGTCCCCCCGGCCGGCCGCCTGCCCCACCCGCACGGACGCCGCCATACCGATCCCGAGCGGCACCATGAACGTGAAGGCGGCACACTGGATGGCCACCTGATGCGCCGCCAGCGCCGTCTCGGAGATCCACCCCATCATCATGACCGCCATCATGAACAGGCTCATCTCGACCCCCAGCGACGCCCCGATCGGCCAGCCGATCCGAAAAATCTCCCGGAGGTAACGGGCATCCGGGCGGCCCACCCGCTCGAACAGGCGGAAGGCTCGAAAATCGGGCTGGCGGACCGTGTAGGCCAGCAACAGCAGGAACATCGTCCAGTAGACCACGGTGCTGGCCCAGCCCGTACCGACCAGCCCGAGCGCCGGGAAGCCCAGCTTGCCGAACATGAGCACGTAGTTGGCCGCCACGTTGAGCACCACGCCGGCAAAGGCGATGACGGTGACCGGCCGGGGCCGCGAGACGCCCTCGACGAAGCTGCGCAGGACGACGAACCCGAGGAACGGCAGATACCCCCAGGCGATGGCCGACAGGTAGCCTCCGGCCCGGGCCGCCGTCTCCGGGTCCTGCCCCGCCCACACGAGCAGGGGGGGCATGTGGTGCAACAGCCACACCCCCGGCACGGCCATCATCAGCCCGAGCCAGAACCCCTGCCGCACGCTTCGCCCGATGGGCTCGTACGTCCCCGCCCCGTAGGCCTGCGACACCATCGGCCCGACGGCCATCACCACGCCCATACACACGATGAGCACCATGAAAAAGACGGCATTGCCCAGCGCCACGCCGGCCAGCGCCTCCGGCCCGAGCCGCCCCACCATCACCGTATCGATGAAGCCCATCGAGATCTGCGCCAGCTGCGTCAGCGCCACCGGCGCCGCCAGCGCCAGCGTCTGCCGCACTTCGAAGCGTAACGAGGGTGGAAGGAGAAGCATCGTCGCGTCGGGAAGGTCGGTCGGAGGGCCGCGCTTACGGTAGATACGGCACCGGGTTCTGTGCGTCGTCGCCTTTGCCTTTTTTTCGCGACACCGCCCGGCAGGCCCGCCGCCCGACCGAGAACGTTACCCCGGCCATGGCGTTGACGGGAGCGTGGTTTCCCTGCCATGCCCGCACCCGCCTCGCCCATATCGCCCCCCCCGTCCGAAGCGCTCGACCTCTCGGTCATCATCGTCAATTATAACGTCCGGGAGTTTCTCGAGCAGGCGCTGCGCTCCGTCTTTCGCGCGCGGGGCCATCTCCGCATGGAGGTGTTCGTGGTGGACAACAACTCCGTCGACGGCTCGGTGGAGATGGTGCGTTCCCTGTTTCCCGAGGTAACGCTGATCGTCAACCAGGAAAACGTGGGGTTCGGGCGGGCCAACAACCAGGCCATCCGCCGGGCGCGAGGCCGCTACCTGCTCATCCTCAACCCGGACACGCTCGTCCAGGAAGACACGCTGACGACGCTCGTGCGCTTCATGGACGAGCACCCGGAGGCCGGCGCGGTGGGCTGCCGTATCCTCAACCCCGACGGCACGTTCGCCCCGGAGAGCCGCCGCGCCTTCCCCACGCCCGCCGTCGCCTTCTACCGCATGACGGGCCTGAGCCGCCTCTTTCCCCGCAGCCGCCGCTTCGGCCGCTACAACCTGACGTACCTGCCCGAGGACCGGGTGGCCGAGGTCGACGCCCTCAGCGGCTCGTGCATGATGGTCCGCCACGCCGCCCTCTACTACGACCGCACCGCCTGGGAGGCCCGCCCCGACGTCCGCCCCCCCTCCTGCACGACCGGCGCCGTTAGCGATCCGCACCCGGGAGGCGCCGGCCTGTTCGACGAGGACTTCTTCATGTACGGCGAGGACCTGGACTGGTGCTTCCGCATCCAGCGAGCCGGATGGAAGATCTATTACACGCCCGCGACGCAGATCATCCACTACAAGGGCGAGAGCACGAAGAAAGGGGAGCTGCGCTACGTGCGGCACTTCTACGGGGCGATGATCCTGTTCACGCGCAAGCACTTCCAGGACCGCTATTCGCGCCTGTTCGCCGCCCTCCTGCAGGCCGGCATCATGGCCCGGGCCACCCTGACGGTACTGGCCGGTGGCCTGCGCCGGCTACGGGCCCCGCTGGTGGATCTGCTGCTCGTCTTTGCCGTGGTGTCCATCGTGGGGGCGCTGCGGGCGCAGCTGGCCGGCGGGCATCCGGCCCCGCTCTTCTTCGCTACCGTGGCCGCGGGCTACGCCCTGGGTACCGTGGCGGGCATCGCCCTGAGCGGGGGCTACCGGTGGCACCGGCAACGACGCCTGCGCCCCGTGCTCACGGGCGCCACCCTGGGCCTCCTGCTCGTCGGCACGGCGTCGTTCTTCTTCAAAGAGATCGCCTTTTCGCGCATGGTGGTGCTGGTGAGCTTCCCGCTGGCGATAGGGGTGCTGGCCGTGCGGCGGCTGCTCCGCCCGCGGAAGACGGCCGGGCGCACGGCGGTGTTCGTCGGCCCTGCCGCCGAGGCGGAGCGCCTCTGGCGTGCGCTGGCCGGCCATCCCGACCCGCCCTTCACGCTGGCCGGCTACGTGGCCTCGGAGCCGGTGGACACCCCGGCCGGCCCCCTGCCCCGCCTGGGCGCCCCGCACCACCTGCGCGACCTGGTCCGCCTCCGGCGTTTCGACGAGGTGGTCTTCTCCAGCGACGGGCTCCCCCTGCGCACCACCTTCACCCTGATGCAGCAACTGCGTGACCTGCCCGTGCAGTTCCGCATGCTGGCGCAGGACCGCCCCCACCTCATCGGGAAGGCCGCCATCGACGACCTGACCGTGCCGCTGGTGGAGGCCGAGGCCGTGCTGCCCCCGCCCCGCACCCGCCTGGCCCGCCGCGCCTTCGAGGTGCCCGTGGCGCTGGGCCTGCTCCTGGCCCACCCGTTCCTGGCCCTGGCCGCCCGGTGGCGAGGCCCCGGCTCCGGCGCCGCCCGCCTGGCCGCCCGCACCCGCCTGATGCCCGACGTCCTCCGCGGCCACCGCGCCCTCGTCGGCTACCGCCCCGAGACCGGGCACCCGCCCCCCGAGGCCTGGGATCTGCCACCGGCCGTCTTCGACATCACCGAGACCCTGCGCACCAACCGGCCCAGCCCCGAGGAACGAAATCGCGCCTACTGGTTTTACCTGAGCCGCCAGTCCGCCTCGCTGGACTGGGACGTCCTGGTACGTTCCATCAAAAACCTTTATTTTTCCCGACCGTAACCTTACCACCTGCTCCGACTTCACTCCCCCGATCATGGCCAAATCCCCGCCCCGCTACCTGCTCGACTTCGAGAAGCCCCTCTACGAGCTCGAAGAGAAGCTCAACGAGATGCGGGCCTTCAACGCGGACAACGACGAGGTCGACCTCTCCCGCGAGATCGCCGAACTGGAGGCGCGCGTGGCCGAGCTGCGCACCTCGATCTACCGCAACCTGACCCGCTGGCAACGGGTTCAGATCGCCCGCCATCCGCTCCGCCCCTACACGCTCGACTACATCGAAGCCCTCACCGACGGCTTCATCGAGCTGCACGGCGACCGCCTCTTCGGCGACGATCCGGCCATCGTGGGCGGCTTCGGCACGTTCCGGGGCGCACGCTTCGGCTACCGGGACCGCACCGTGCTCGTCGTCGGCCACCAGAAAGGGCGCGACACGAAGAGCCGCAAATACCGCCGTTTCGGCATGCCCAACCCGGAGGGCTACCGGAAGGCCCTGCGCCTGATGCGTCTGGCCGCCAAGTTCGGCAAGCCCGTCGTGTGCCTGCTGGACACGCCCGGCGCGTTCCCCGGCATCGAGGCGGAGGAACGCGGGCAGGCCGAGGCCATCGCCCGCAACCTCTTCGAGATGGCCCGTCTGCCGGTGCCCATCGTCGTCGTCGTCATCGGCGAGGGCGCCTCGGGCGGCGCGCTGGGCATCGGCGTCGGCGACCGCATCCTGATGCTCGAGAACGCCTGGTACTCGGTCATCTCGCCCGAGAGCTGCTCCTCGATCCTGTGGCGCTCGTGGGATTACAAGGAGGAGGCGGCCCGGGCGCTCAAGCTCACGGCCCAGGACCTCATGAGTGTGGGCCTGATCGACGAGATCATCCCCGAACCCATCGGCGGCGCCCACCACGACCCGGAGACCACGTTCCAGAACACCGGAGCCGCCATCGCCCGGGCGCTGTCCGAGCTGGAGCCGATCCCGACGCCCGACCTGCTCGAGGCCCGGCTGGCCAAGTTCGACGCGATGGGCAAGTTCGTCGAGACCCCGCCCGCCGAGGTCCCGACCGGCGCCTGACGCCCGTCCCCCCCCGTTCCGGCACGGTTCGTTCCTTCCCCTTCGCCCATGCTCGTCCATCGTTACCACCACCGGGTTCGCTACCGCGAGTGCGACCCGATGGGCATCGTCTACCACACCCACTACCTGGACTATTTCGAGGCCGCACGCACGGAGGCCCTCCGCGAGATGGGCCTGCCCTACCGCGAGCTGGAGGCCGCCGGCATCATCATGCCCGTGGTGGACCTGGCCGTGCAGTACCGGCGCCCGGCCCGCTACGACGACCTGCTCGAGATCACGACGATCTTCCGCGACGTCACGCCCCGAGTGCGCGTGCGGATCGACTACGAGGTGCGCCGCGCCGGCGAGCCCGAGGTGCTCGTGACGGGCCACGTCACCCTGTGCTTCTTCGACCCGGGCCGGCAGCGGCCCATCACCGCCCCACCCGCCATCGCCGAGGTCTTCGCCCGCGCCCTGGCCGAAGCCTCCTCCTGATGCCCATGCTCCCACCCTACCTCACCGACGCCGACCTCGACGACCTCATCGCCCGTGCCCTGGCCGAGGACGTGGGCCCGGGCGACGTGACGACACGCGCCACCATCCCCGAGGGCACCCGCGCCACGGCCGCCTTCCTCGCCAAGGAGGACGGGGTGCTGGCCGGCCTGTACGTGGCCGAGCGTGTCTTCGCCGCCGTGGACCCCGCCGTACGCGTCCACTGGCACGCCGCCGACGGCGACGCCGTCGCCCGGGGCACCGTCTTCGGCACCGTCGACGGGGCGGCCCGCAGCCTGCTCACGGCCGAGCGGACGGCCCTCAACCTCCTGCAGCGCATGAGCGGCATCGCCACAGCCACCCACCGCATGGCCGCGGCCGCCCGCCCCGCCCGCATCCTCGACACGCGCAAGACGGCACCGGGCCTGCGGCTCCTCGACAAGTGGGCCGTACGCCTGGGCGGCGGCGAGAACCACCGCATCGGCCTCTTCGACATGATCCTCATCAAGGACAACCACATCGCCGCCGCCGGGGGCGTGCGCGCCGCCATCGAAGCCGCCCACCGCTACCGCCGCGCCACGGGCCGCACCGACCTGAAGATCGAGGTCGAGGCCCGCACCCTCGACGAGGTGGACGCCATCCTCGAAGCCGGCGGCGTGGACGTCATCCTGCTCGACAACATGGCCCGCCGCCGCGACGACGGCACCGTGGACACGTCGCTCCTCCGGGAGGCCGTCGCCCGCATCGGCGGGGCCGTGCCGACGGAGGCCTCCGGCAACGTCACCCCGGAGACCGTCGCCGCCATCGCCGCCACCGGCGTCGACTTCATCTCCTCGGGCGCCCTCACCCACTCCGTCCGCGCCCTCGACCTCTCGCTCAAGATCGACCTCGAAGGCGCCTCGCTGTAGGGACCCGTCCTACACCCGCGTACCGGCTTTCCCTCACGACATTCCCGCCGGCATGTCCCGACCTTTGCTCGGGGGGCCTGCCCATTGGCCCCCTCGACGGCATCAACGGGATGCGGAGGGTAACGCCATGCTGGTACGTGAGATCATGTACGGCCCGGTCGTCACGGTCGCGCCGGACGACACGCTGGCCAACGCCTACCGGACCATGAACGAGCACGACATCCGGCACCTGCCTGTCGTGGAGGACGGACGCCTGGTGGGCATCGTCTCCGACCGGGATCTGCGCCTGGCCACGAGCGCGTTGCATCCGGCCCCGCTCTCGCCCGAAGCCCGCGTGGCCGACGTGATGATGCGGGGCCCGCATACGGTGGCGCCGGACGCGCCCGTCGAGGAGGCGGCGCTGGAGATGCGCGACTACCGGATCGGTTGCCTGCCCGTGGTCGGGGACGGCGAGGTGCTGGGCATCGTGACGGTGACGGACCTGCTGGACGCGCTCGTCCGCCTGGCGGGCGTCGCCCTGCCGGGGAGCCGGCTGGGGGTGCGGCTGGACGCGGAGCGGGATCGCCTGACGGCCCTGGTGGCCCGCATCGCGGCCCGGGGCGTGAACCTGCACGCGGTGCTCACCTACCCCGCGGACGAGCGGCACCTCGACGTGATCCTGCGCCTCGACGCGCCGGCGGCCGAGCCCCTGGCCGACGCCCTGCGCCGCGAGGGCTACACCGTGCACGGACCCGGCCGGTCGCTCACCCGGGCAAGCGATCCTCCGGCGGGATCTCCAACCCGAGCGCCTTCAGCGACAGGTTGATGTCCGCGATGAAAAGCACGAGTGCCCCGATGAGCGCGCCCAGACAGAGGACGAAGGTCACCACGAGGGCCACCGTGACGGCCAGCCCGAGCAGCGCCCCGACGAACAGGGTGATGACCAGCAGCGCCGCCAGCAGCACGCTCACGGCGGCCAGCGCGATGGCGGCCCGGACGATCCGCGCCCGCCGCCAGAGGATACGAAGCTGGGCGTGCACCTGCCGCTGATCCGCCTCCGCGCCGAGCAGGAGGTCCTGCCGCAGCAGCCGCGCCCGGTCGATGACGCGCCCGAAGCGGTTGGTCATGCTCAGCAGGAGCAGGCCCACCCCCGAGATGAGGATGACCGGCCCGATGGCCAGCTGGAGCGTCGCAACGAGATCCGAGAGGGACATGATGGCCCGGGGATCACCCGGCGGTGCGCCCTACCCCGACGGCCTCCAGCGCGGCGATGATGCGGTCGTGGAAGCGGCCGTTCGAGATGATGACGCCGGTGTTCTTTTCGAGGCGGTAGCCCTGGCCGAAGTCGAGCGGCGCGCCGAAGACGTCGGTGGCCATGCCCCCGGCCTCGGTCACGACGAGCATGCCGGCGGCATGGTCCCAGATCTTCTCCACGTAGCCGGGCCGGGTGGGCAGGCGCATGTAGATGTCGGCCTCGCCCCGGGCCACCACGGCGTACTTGGCCTGGCTGTCCAGGCGCACGGGCTCGGCCGTGATGCCGAGCACCTCGGCCACGCGGGCGGCGTCGTCGTGCGAGCTGTGGCCGGACTCGACCGACTCGCAGAAGCGGGCCTTCGTCACGTCCTCGAGCGTGCTCACGTGGACGGGCACCATCGCGCCCGGGCCCGCGAGCGGCACGCGCACGGCGCCCTGCCCCCGGATGGCGGCATAGACCACGCCCCGCTCCGCCGCACCGGGCTCCACCGGCAGGTTCGGGCAGGCCAGCGCCGCCACGGTCACCTCCCCCTCGACGATGAGGGCCAGCGCGATGGCGTACTGCTCGCCCCGCAGGAACCCTTTCGTCCCGTCGATGGGGTCGAGCGTCCAGAAACGGGCGCTGTGCTCCTGCGCCCCGCCGTGGTCGATCCAGGCGAGCACGTCTTCCGGGCCGGCCGCGGGGTGAAACGCCCGCACGTGGCCCACCACCTTCTCCAGCGTCGCGGCGTTCTCGGGCTGGCGCAGGGCGGCCGCATCCTCCTCGGCGATGACCGGGTCCTCGGGGAAGGCCTCGGCCAGCATCCGGCAGACGAGGGCCTGGCTGCCATAGTCCGCCACCGTGACGGGGCTGCGGTCTTTCTTCTGGATGACGTCGGGGGAGATGCCGGCCTGCACGGCCTGGCAGAGCCGGGCGGCCTCGCGCACGGCGGCAACGGCCACGCTGCGCTCGTGGTGATACGGGGTCTTTTCCATGAAGTGAAGGGTAGGTGCTGTTGAGAAGCCCCGGCGAACCGGTCGCTTCCGAGTATAGCCCCTCCTCCCGACCTATGCAACGAAGGCGGGATGAAGGATCGGGAAAAGGTGTTTTGCCACGAAGACATGAAGACTCGAAGGACTCTGTGCATCCCCCTCGAACCCCACATGGCTCACGGAGGAGGACGGATCAGAACGGATGTTCTTCCGGAACACCGGGCCGGTGGCGGTTCGGAACATGCGTAACGTGCGGCTCAACGCGAAACGCGCAACCCGAAACGCAAACGTTCAGCCCAGCGCCTCGTAGCGAGGCAGGGCGTCCAGGAAATGATAGGTGCCCGCGCTGTGGTCGATCCGGCAGCAGTAGTGGACGAGGCCGTTGGTGACCATCAGGTACTGCGCCCGGACGACGGTGTTGTAGCGGGCGACCTGGTCGAAGGCGGCCTGCCGGATCTCGACGTCCGGCGCCTTGCACTCGACCATGAGCAGCGGGCGGCCGGACCGGTCGTGCACGATGACGTCGGCGCGGCGCGGCATCCGGGCATAGGTGAAGGCGGCCTCGATGGCCACAAGCCCGGGCGGCACCCCCCGGTCCCGGATCAGGTACTGCACGACGTGCTGGCGCACCCACTCCTCCGGCGTCAGCCGCACGTACTTCTTCCGGACGGGATCGAAGATCATCGCCTTCCCGTCGATCTCGCGCACGAGGAAGTCGTACGGCGGCAGGTTGAGCGGCGGCCGGGCCGTGGCGTCGGTCATGGGGTTGGGGGGGTGTGGCGGGTTTCCCGGGAAAGTACGACATGCCCGGTGCCCCGCGCCATCCGTCCCGGCCCGGGGCATCGAACCGGCCCGCACGCCGGCCGCCTCACCCGCCCGGCGTCACGCCGGCCTCGTCGTAGCCCGTCAGCTCGACGTAGCCGTAGCCGTCGACGGGGCGGCCGGCGGTGGTGCCCTCCACGCGCACGGCGCCTTCCCAGTAGCGCACGGACACGTTCATCTCCTGATCGGCCAGCAGCGGCGTGAGGGTCAGGTCGAGGGCTTCGCGCGGCACGCGCAGCCGCCAGCGGGCGGGGTAGACGGCGCCGCTGTGGGGGCTCGTCCACCGGTCGAGCACGTCGACGACCACGTCCGTGTGGTCGAGCCGGCGCGGGGTGCCGTCCACGTCGACGAGGACGCCGTCGCTGGTGGGGCTGATGCCGCCGCTCCGCTCCCGGAGCTGGTAAAACATCAGCTCGCGCCCGTCGGAGAGTTGCAGGGCGAACCAGTCCCACCCGACCTGATCCGGCCCCAGGGCACTGGTGCTCCACTCCCGGTCCATCCAGCTCAGCCCCTCGACCGGGAACGTCGCCCCATCGACGGTGACCGTGCCCTCGGTGGCGATGCGCGTCATCGAGTAGTAGTAGGAGGCGTTGCCGGGTTCGTCGCCCTTGGCGTCGAGGCCGCGGTCGCCCTGCAGGACGATGGGCTTCAGCGGCCGCAGCACCAGATCGACGCCCGTACCGTCCTCCTGGGCCCGCAGGCGCATCACCGGGCGGGCGGGGTCGGGCGCGGGCTGCGTGGTGTCGGCCTCGATATGCCAGTCTTCGAGCCAGACGCGGAACGGGCGGGCTTGCGCGCCGGCCAGCCCGGCGGTCCCCCGGCTGAAGCGCTCGAACGGGAAGAAGCGCCGGCCGGCCACGTCCGTGACGGCGAAGTGGCCCATGTAGAGCTGGCGCGTGGCCCAGGCGGAGGCCCGCACCGTGCCGTCCGGCGGGGCCAGCGCGAAGCGGAAGATCGTCAGCTCGTACCCGAAGCGCCGGCCGTCCGCGGCGGCCAGGTTGCCGGTGAGGTACCACCACTCGCTCTTGAAGTCCGGGTGCGGGCCGTGATCCTCCGGAAAGACGAACGGCCGCACCGCCGTGGCGCGGGCATAGCCGACCGTGTCCGCCGCCATGGCCTCGGCCACGGTGACCGTCGCCCGGACGGGCACGTTATCGCCGGCACACCCCGCAGCGGCAAGGAACGCGAGCGTCGCGATGACAAGGAAAGGGGAAAGTTTCATGTTGAACGTTTCCTGTTTTCACGTTGAACGTCGAACGTGCAACGCAAAACGTGTAACGCAAAACGCGCCCCCGCCCCTACCGGCCCATGCGGAAGGCGGGATACAGCCCGGCCAGGACGGCGGCGACGAGGGCCACGCCGACGGCCTGCAGGAGCATCTCCGGCGGCACCTCGAGCTGGAGCGTCCAGCCGAACGAGCGTTTGTTGATCACGTGGACGAGCACGCCGGCCAGCAGCAGGCCCAGCGGGAGGGAGAGCAGCCCGGCGAAGAGGCCCATCAGGCCCGTTTGCAGCGTCACCAGGCGGCGGAGCCGGCCCGCTTCCATGCCGACGGCGTGCAGGACGGCGAACTCGCGGGCGCGTTCGAGTTGCAGGGCCATCAGGGCGCTGAGCACCCCGACGAAGGCCACCAGCACGGCCAGCATCCGTAGCACCACCGTGACGGTGAAGGTGCGGTCGAACACCTCCAGCGAGGCCTCGCGCAGGGCGCGGTTCGAGCGGATGAAGACCTCCTGCATCCCTTCGACCCGGCTGCGCAGACGGGCCATCAGGGCATCGAGGTCCTCCCCCGGCGCGGCGTAGAGGGCCAGGCCGGAACGGAGGCGGTCGTCGAAGTGGCGCTCGAACGTGGTGCGGCTCATCAGCACCACGCCGCGGTCCGAAGCATAGTCGTAGTAGATGCCACGGACGACGAAGGGGCGCTCGCCGTGGTCCGTCTGCAGGCGGAGCGTGTCGCCCACGCCGGTGCGGTGGCGGTAGCTGTAGGGCTCCGAGACGAGGACCGACGCGCCATCCTCGAAGGAGGACCAGACGACGTCCGGGTCGCCCGCTTTGAGGCGGAAAGTGGACGGCGTCATCGGCCCCCGGTCGACGGCGACGAGGCGGACGCGGCCGTGGTTCGAGGCCACGTCGAGGCGGCGCACCGAGTACGCGGCAGCGACGCCGGGCGTCGTGCGCAGGCGCTCGAGCACCTCGGGCCGGAGCGTCGCCTCGCCCTCGCGCAGGACCAGGCTCGGCGGCTGCACGTACACGTCGGCCTGCAGGGCGTAGCCGAGCCAGGTATCCACCGTCAGGCGGAAGCTGTCCACCATGACGCCCACGCCGATGGTGGCCGCCAGCGCGATGGTCAGCGCGGCGATGGCCACGGCGGTGCGGCTGAGCGCGGCGACGATGCCGGAGGCCGCCATGCGCCCGGTCAGGCCGAAGAGCCGTCCCATCACCGGCCGGGCCATCCGGGCCATCCGCTGTACCGCCCACGGCGTCGCCAGCGCGAAGCCCAGCAGCAGGCAGAACAGCGCGGCGTAGCTCCCGCCGATGCTCCGCCCGGAGAGCAGGAGCAGGACGCCGCCCGCCCCGCCGAGGGCGACGCCCGCCAGGGCCAGCCGCGGCGCCCGGCGGCGCGCCCGCGCCTCCGGCACCGACGCCTGCAGCACCATCCCCGCCGGCGTCTCGGCCGCCTCCCGGGCCGGGAAGAACGCCGCTGCCAGCGTAGCCCCCAGCCCCAGCGCAACGCCCTTGGCCAGCGTCAGCGGCGCCAGGTACAGCTCCCGTACCGTCACCACGTAGTAGAGGTCGTTGATCGTGCGGGTGACGAGCCGCACCAGCCCCTGCCCGAGCACCACCCCCAGCAGCCCGCCGAGCACCGTGCCGGCCAGCCCGATCAGCAGCGCCTCGCCCAGCACCAGCGTGAACACCTCGCGCCGCGTCACGCCCAGCACCCGGAGCCGCCCCAGCAGGGGACGCCGCTGGACGACCGAGAAGGTCATCGTGTTGTAGATGAGGAACATGCCGACGACGAGTGCCAGCAGGCTCAGCGCCGTCAGGTTCAGCTCGAAGGCGCGGGTCATCTGCTCGACCGTCTCGGTGCGGGTGGCGGAGCGGACCACCTCGGCACCCGGCGGCAACACGGCGCGGACCCGTTCGAGCAGCGCCGCGCCGGCCGCCCCCTCCGGCACGATCAGGTCGATGCGGCTCAGGCGGCCGGTGCGGCCGAGCAGCTCCTGCGCCGTGGCGATGTCGACGACGAGCAGGCCGTCGAGCGCCTCCGCGCTGTGGGTGTCCGTCCCCTCCATCAGCCCGACCAGATGCAGCCGGGCCGGCCGCCCCTCGACGCGCACGGCCAGCGTGTCGCCCGGAGCCAGCTCCATCGCCCGGGCCGTGGTGCCCGCCATCAGGGCCGCGCCGGGCTGCGTCAGGAACGCGCCCAGGTCGAGCCCCGCCTCGCGCCCGGCGTAGCTGCGGAACGGCCCCTCCGCCAGCGGGTCGACCCCCAGCAGGTGGAACGTCCGGCCCGAGTCGGCCACGGCGGCGACGTAACCCTCCACCACGGGCGCGGCGGCCCGCACGCCGGCCTCCAGGCGCAGCCGCCGGTACACGTCCTCCGGCAGCCCCCGCTCCGTCGGGCCGACGACCAGGTGCGTCGCCCGCCCCGTGACCGTCTCGGCCGAGAGCTCGAAGGCACGGCGGGCGCTCCCGCCGGCCAGGTCGATGGCGACGACCACGGACACGCCCAGCGCCACGCCCAGCACCGACAGCACGAGCAGCCAGGGATGACGCAGCAGATAGCGCAGACCGGCACGGAGAAGCAGCGGGGCCATGAGATCAGTCGTGGAGGTGGGCGGGGGTGCCCTCGTGCAGCCGCCCGTCGTGCAGCGTGAAGATGCGGTCGGCGGCGTCGAGGAAGTCGCGGTCGTGCGTGGCCACGAGCATGGTGGTACCGGTACGGCGGACAAGCCGGTGGAGGAGGTCCATCACCCGGCGGCCGGTCCGGTAGTCCAGGTTGCCCGTGGGCTCGTCGGCCAGGACCAGGCGCGGCGCGTGGGCCAGGGCCCGGGCGATGGCGACGCGCTGCTGCTCCCCGCCCGAGAGCCGGTCCGGAAAGCTGCCGGCCCGGTCGGCCAGCCCTACCTCGTCGAGGAACGCCAGCGCCCGCTGCCGGGCCGCCGGGTCGTTGCGCCCGTTCAGTTCGAGCGGCAGCAGCACGTTCTCCTCGACCGTGAGCGTCGGGATCAGGTTGAAAGCCTGGAAGACGAAGCCGATGTGGGCGCGGCGGAAGCGGGTGCGGGCCTGCTCGTCCAGGCGGGTCAGGTTGGTGCCGTCGACGACGACCTCACCGGCGTCCGGGCGGTCGATGCCGCTGATGAGGTTGAGCAGGGTGCTCTTGCCCGAGCCGCTGCGCCCGAGCAGCACCACCAGCGCCCCCGGCGCGATGGCGGCATCGACGCCGCGCAGCACCGTCCGTTCGTGCTCCCCTTCGCGGTACGTCTTCGTCAATCCGTGCAGCCGCACGAGCGGCTCCGTCGTTCCCTGGTCCGGCATGGTCCTGTGTCGTGCGTGACGCGTACAGAATCGAGCGACTGAGGCGCCCGATCCCCCGAAAGCCGGCGCCTCGGACGCGCTTCCCCGGGGAAAGTTCGACGTTCTCCTTTGCCCCCTGGGCGGTGAGACGGCTACCCCGGCTTCAAAGATAGTGCGTTACGTCGCGTGGGTTCGCTGGGGGGTAGGTGGGTGCTCGGCACACAGGGCCTCGTACTGCGCCGGGGTCTGATACCCGGGCGTACGGCAGGCAGGCGCGGCAC
>CAZKFR010000018.1:48852-51215 GCA_964552015.1 uncultured Rhodothermaceae bacterium
GCACTACTTGTATCCCGCGAGAGAAGATATTGATGGCGCAGACGTGGTAGGCGCGATGTTCGCAGGCATTACAACACGTTGCCCCACCTGTCAACGGGCTCCTTTCACTTTCTCCTTGTACTGCACGCCTTCGATGCCCATGAAGTCTGCGTCCTGCGTCCACAATGTAGCACCGTACCAACGCGCCGTAGCCAGAATGATACTGTCGGCCATCGGTAGCTTCAACGCCCAACTCAGCCTGGCTGCACTGATCGCCAGGGCAGCATCCAGGTCTACGACCTGCCCCTGGTGCATCTGGGCCACCGCTTGCAAGGCTTCACTCTCGCCGCGCTGCATCAGCACGCGCTTGAAGACCTCAAAGACGCTGATCGAGGGCACAATCAGCAGCGCCGTATGCTCTATGGCCTCGGCAAAGAAGTCTGCATTCGGCCCATCGGCGAAGTATTCGAGCCATCCGGAGGAGTCCACCAGGTTCATAGGACACGGTCTGGCTCGCGCTCAACGGTGGTATCAATGCCTTTGAGAAAGCCCCGCAACTGGCGCATGGGCCTGACCGGCACGAGTTCAATGCGGTTGTCATAGAGCAGGACTTCCACCTGTTGTCCGGCTTTGAGTTGGAGTTTTTCCCGGACCTGCTGCGGAATGACGACCTGGAATTTAGGAGAAATCTTAACCGTTGGCATTGGATCGATCAGGCATGCGTAAAACGATCTCCTGATCAAACGGTCCTCCAGATCGTCGGTTTCCTCGAGGCAGCTACCCTAAGCATGATCAACCTGACCGATCCTACCCCTCCGTCGCTCCGCGACACCGCCCCTTCGCATGGGAAGGGGTTTTTGTGAACGAAAAAAACGCCGTTCTGCAGGTCGAGGTACCTGTACCACATGGCCGGGAATATTTTCGGGTGCATCGACGTACCACCGCATGACCTTCGCCTCTCACCCATCGACATTGAACTCCATGCATCGTGCTCGTTCCGGCCGCATCCGCGTCGCCGCCGCCCAGTATTTCGTCCGTCCCGTCCGCACGTTCGAGCAGTTTGCCGAGCAGGTGGAGGCCGTCGTGGAGGTCGTGGCGGGCTACCGGTGCCGGCTGCTCGTCCTGCCGGAATACTTCACGATGCAGTTGCTGACCCTGCACGACATCCGGCGGCCCATTGCCGAACTGGTGCTGGAGGTGGCAGGACACCGCGACCGGTTCGTCGAGTTGATGCGCGACCTGGCCCGGCAGCACGGCCTATACATCGTCGCCGGCACCATCCCGGCCATGGACGACGGGGACGACCGGGTGTTCAACGACGCCTACTTCTTCTCTCCCTCCGGCGACTTCGACGTGCAGGGCAAGCTGCACATGACCCGCTTCGAGCGCGAGGAGTGGCACGTCTCGCCCCGCAACCGGCTGAAAGTGTTCGAAACCGACTTCGGGCGGCTGGCCATCGCCATCTGCTACGACGTCGAGTTTCCCGAGCTCGTCCGGGCGGCCGCGCACCAGGGGGTCCACCTCCTGGCCGTGCCCAGCAACACCGACGACCGCAAGGGCTTCCTCCGCGTGCGTTACTGCGCCCATGCCCGCACCATCGAGAACCAGCTCTACGTCCTCCACAGCCCGACGGTGGGCACCCTCCCCCGCGTGGCCGACATGTCGCTCAACTATGGCCAGGCGGCCATCCTGACCCCGTCCGACTACCCCTTCGCCCGGGACGGCATCCTGGCCGAAGGCGTGCTCAACCAGGAGGACATCGTCATCGGCGAACTCGACATGCACGCCATCGAGGAAGCCCGCACGTTCGGGACCGTCCTCCCGCTCAACGACAGCCATCGCACCCGAGAACTCATCCGCGACCTCGACGTCGTTCCTTTATGAACGCCCATCGCGCCGGGCGGAAACAGCCCGTCACCGGCATCTTCGTACGCAACACCCTTCCGGAAGACTTCGACGCCATCACCCGGTTGACCCGGGCCGTCTACCCGGACCAGCCGCCGTGGACTGCACGCACGCTCGCGGCCCAGCGCGAGGCCTTCCCCGAAGGGCAGTTCGTCGCCGTGGACGCCCGCACCGGCGAGGTGGTGGGCATGGCCGCCAGCCTCATCGTCGCCTGGGACGACTACGACCACCGGGACGACTACGCCACGTTCACCGCCGAGGGGCGCTTCAGCAACCACGACCCGTCCGGACGCACGCTCTACGGCGCCGAGGTGATGGTCCACCCGGCCCACCGCCGCCGCCGCATCGGGGCCCGGATCTACGCGGCCCGCCGCGCCCTTGCCGAGCGGCTGGGCCTGCTCCGCATCCGTGCGGGTGCCCGCCTGCCCAACTACCACCGCTACGCCGACCGGCTCACGCCCGAAGCGTACGTCCTCCGG
>CAZKFR010000019.1:0-24175 GCA_964552015.1 uncultured Rhodothermaceae bacterium
GAGGACGAAGACTGGGACGACCTCGACGACGAGGACGAAGACTGGGACGACGACGACGAAGACTGGGATGAGGATGAGGAAGACGAGGACTGGGACGACCTCGACGACGAGGACGATATCACCCTGGAGGCCCGGTTTCGCCGGACCCTGATCTTCGACGATCCCCCGCGGATTCCCCGGCGCTACCGCGAGGACGACATCCCGACCCGGCCACGCAAGAACAAACCCCAGCGCGCCCGGGGACGAGCGCACAGCATCGACGATATCGACGACGACCTTGACGACGACTGACCGCACCGGTACGGCACGGGTCAAGGGTTGAAAAAAACGTGGAGCGAAGCAAGGGGCCAACTTTTGTGCCCCTTGCTCGTTTCATCTTTGCTCTAGCCTTCCAGCCTATCCCGGACCGATGAAAGAAGCGACACTCTCCGACTTCCTCCGCCACCACTACCGTCACTTCAACGCCGCCACCCTGGTCGATGCCGCCGAGGCCTACGTCCGCCACCTGGATCAGGGCGGCAAAATGCTGATCTCCCTGGCCGGGGCCATGAGCACCGCCGAACTGGGGCTCTCGCTGGCCGAGATGATCCGGCAGGACCGGGTGCACATCATCAGCTGCACCGGCGCCAACCTGGAGGAAGACCTCTTCAACCTGGTGGCCCACGACCATTACGTCCGCCTCCCCCACTACCGCGACCTGACCAAAGCGGACGAGCAGGCCCTCCTGAAACGGCACCTCAACCGCGTGACCGATACCTGCATTCCCGAGGAAGAAGCCATCCGCCGGATCGAAGACGCCATCCTCGACGAATGGCAGACCGCCGACCGCACCGGCGAACGCTTCTTCCCGCACGAATTCATGTACCGGCTCATCCGCAGCGGGCGCCTGGAAAAATATTACCAGATCGATCCACAGGACAGCTGGCTGGTGGCTGCCTGCGAGAAGAACCTGCCCATCGTAGTGCCTGGCTGGGAGGACTCGACGCTCGGTAACATCTACGCGGCCCACTGCCTCAAGGGAGATATCCAGAACGTCCACACCGTCCGCACCGGCATCGAGTACATGATGTGGCTGGCCGACTGGTACCGGCGCGAGTCGGCCGGGCACTCGATCGGCTTCTTCCAGATCGGCGGCGGTATCGCCGGGGACTTCCCCATCTGCGTCGTGCCCATGCTGGAGCAGGACCTGCAGGAGCCTACGCGGCTGTGGGGCTACTTCTGCCAGATCAGCGACAGCACGACCAGCTATGGGTCCTACTCCGGCGCCGTGCCCAATGAAAAGATCACCTGGGGCAAGCTTGCCGTGGACACACCCTCGTTCATCATCGAGTCCGATGCCACCATCGTGGCCCCGCTGATCTTTGCCTTCGTCCTCGAACAGTGCGGTGCCTGGGCCGAAGCCATGCCCGCCGAGACAGCCCGTACCTGACGCCCGCCCTCTCCTCTTTCGCTATCTGCCGTAACGCATGAACGAAACCTCGGCCCCTCCTGCCGCCCCGACCCTCGACGCGTCCACCTGGACACCGGACGACGCCGAAGAGCGTTACCACGTTCGGGGCTGGGGCGACGGCTATTTCTTCGTCAACGAGGCGGGGGAAGTAGCCGTCCGACCCGACCGCAACGGACAGGCTCCCGTCAGCATCTACGAGATCGTGCGCCACCTGCAGGAAGAACAGGTGCCGTTTCCGGTACTAATCCGGTTTCAGGACGTGATCCGCGGGCGGGTGCAGCAGCTCAACGAGGCCTTCCGGGACGCCATCGCCGAACTGGGCTACCGGAACCGGTATACAGGCGTCTACCCGATCAAGGTCAATCAGCTGCACGAGGTCGTCGAAGAGGTGCTCGAAGCCGGCAAGCCGTACGGCATGGGACTCGAATGCGGCTCCAAGACAGAACTGGTCGCTGCCCTGGCCCACCTCGAGGACGACGAGACGCTGCTGATCTGCAACGGGTACAAGGATGGCACGATGTTGCAGCTCATCCTGAGCGGGCAGCAGCTCGGCAAGAACATCATCCCGGTGCTGGAGAAGTACGACGAGTTCGAGCACCTGATGAAGCTGGCGCGGGCCCGCAAGCTCCGGACCCGCTTCGGGGTGCGCGTGCGTCTGACCACCTCCGGCGCCGGCCGCTGGGCCGACTCGGGCGGCGACCTCTCCAAGTTCGGCATCTCCATCCCGGAGCTGCTCACCCTGCTCGACCGCCTGGAGGAGATGGACCGCCTGGACGCCTTCACCCTCCTGCACTTCCACCTGGGCAGCCAGATCGCCAACATCCAGACGCTCAAGAAAGCCGTCAAGGAGATCACCCAGATCTATGCCCAGCTGCGGCAGCGGGGCGTGCCCATCCAGTACCTGGACGTCGGCGGCGGGCTCGGCGTCAACTACGAGGCCGACTTCGCCGGGATGAACGAGGGCATCAACTACACGCTCCAGGAGTACGCCAACGCCGTCGTCCACTCGGTCATGGAGGTCTGTGAGGCCGAGCAGGTGGAGCACCCCGCCATCCTCTCCGAGAGCGGACGGGCCATCACCGCCCACCACTCCGTGCTGATCGTGGAGGTCCTCGGCGCCTATCGCAAGAACGAGATCGACCCGGATTTTGTGCCGGCTGAGACGGACCACGCGCTCGTGCACGAACTCTTCGCCACCTGGCAGTGGGTGCGCGAGACGCCCGCGATGCGTCCGGCCGAACTCCTCGAAGCCTACCACGACGCCGTCGAGAAGCGCCAGCAGGCCGACTCGCTCTTCAGCTTCGGCTACCTCCGCATCGAGCAGAAAGCCCTGGCCGAACGCCTCTACTGGTCCATCTGCCGCACCATCAACGCCCGCGTCCAGCGCCTGGACGTGGACTGGCTCCCGAACGAACTCCTGGCCCTCAACGAACACCTGGTCGACCAGTACCTGTGCGACTTCTCGGTCTTCCAGTCCGTGCTCGACCACTGGGCCATCGGCCAGCGCTTCCCCATCATGCCGATCCACCGGCTGCGTGAAGCCCCGAGCCGCCGCGCCGTGCTGGTCGACCTGACGTGCGACTCGGACGGCAAGATCAGCCGGTACGTCACGGCCAACGACGACAAGCGCTACCTCGACGTCCACCCTCTCCACGAGGACGAGCCCTATTTCCTGGGCTTCTTCCTCATGGGCGCCTACCAGGACATCATGGGCGACATGCACAACCTCTTCGGCCGTGTCACGGAGGTGCATGTCTATGCGGACGACGAGGAGCCGGAAGGGTATTACATCGAGAAGATGATCCCGGGCACCACCGTCCAGCAGATGCTCGCCCTCGTGCAGTATTTCCCGAACGACCTGGAGCGGCGTATGAATGCGTTGATCCGCTCCAAGGTCGAGGCCGGCGTCATCCGGCCCCGTGCCGGGGTGCGCCTGCTGGAGCAATACCTCAAGACCTTCAGCGACTCGACCTACTACACCCCGCCGTCCCGTCTCTGATCCCGGTTTTTCCGATAGCCGACCACGATACCATGCCTTCTTCCCCGCGAACCGTCCAGGTCGGGCTGGTGCAGATGCGCTGTGCCGAGGACCCGGCCGTCAACCGCCGGCGGGCCCTGGAGCTGACCCGTGAGGCCGCCGAACAGGGCGCCACGGTCATCTGCCTGCCCGAACTGTTCCTGAGCCGATACTTCTGCCAGACCGAGGACCACGCCCACTTCGCCCTGGCCGAGCCCGTCCCGGGGCCGACGACCGAGGCCTTCGAGGCGCTGGCCCGCGAGCTGGACGTGACGGTGGTGGTGAGCCTGTTCGAGCGGCGCGCCCCGGGCCTCTACCACAACACGGCCGCCGTCATCGACGGGGAGCGCGGCTACCTGGGCAAGTACCGCAAGATGCATATCCCGGACGACCCGCGCTACTACGAGAAGTTCTACTTCACGCCGGGCGACCTGGGCTTCAAGAGCTTCCCGACGCGGCAGGCCAACCTGGGCGTGCTCGTCTGCTGGGATCAGTGGTACCCCGAGGCGGCCCGCCTGACGGCCCTGCAGGGCGCCGACATCCTGTTCTACCCCACCGCCATCGGGTGGCACCCCGAGGAGAAGGCCGAATACGGCAAGGCCCAGCACGAAGCCTGGGAACTGGCCCAGCGGGCCCACGCCGTGGCCAACGGCTGCTTCGTGGTGGCCGTCAACCGGACGGGCTTCGAGCCGGAACCGGGCGCCACCGACCCCGGCAAGGGCATCGAGTTCTGGGGGCAGAGCTTCATCGCCGGCCCCGACGGACAGGTGCTCGTCCGCGCTCCCGTCGACGAGGAAGCCGTGATCGTCTGCTCCCTCGAGCTCGGCCGCATGGAGCAGGCCCGCACCGGCTGGCCCTTCCTCCGCGATCGCCGTATCGATGCCTATGCCGACCTCACCCGCCGCTTCATCGACCCGGCCTGACGCCCCCATGCCCCACCCGACGAACGACGCGACCGGCGTGCTGACGCCTGCCGCCCTGGGCTACCGGATGCCTGCCGAGTGGGAGCCGCACCAGGGCGTGTGGCTCTCGTGGCCCCACAACCGGGACACCTGGCCGGGCAACTTCGAGCCCGTCGAGCCGGTGATGGTGGCGGCGGTGCAGGCGCTGGCCCGGAGCGAGACGGTCCACATCAACGTGCTCGACGCCGACCACGAGGCGCACGTCCGCGCCCTGCTCCGCCGGGTCGAGGGGCCGGTGGTCTACCACCGCTTCCCCACCAACGATGCCTGGTGCCGCGACCACGGCGCCATCTTCGTCGTGCGCGAACGCGACGGGCAGCGCGAGCTGGCCGCCACCGACTGGGGCTACAACGCCTGGGGCGGCAAGTATCCGCCCTACGACCTGGACAACGCCATCCCCCGCCGCATGGCCGAGGCGCTGGGCGTCCCCCGCTTCGAGGTCGACATGATCCTCGAAGGCGGCTCCATCGAGGTCAACGGGGCCGGCCTCCTGCTCACCACCACCGACTGCCTCCTCAACCCCAACCGCAACCCCGGCCGCTCCCGCGAGGAGATCGAGCAGACCCTGCGCGACTATCTGGGCGTGCAGAAGATCCTCTGGATCCGGGGCGAGCTCGCCGGCGACGACACCGACGGCCACATCGACAACATCGCCCGGTTCGTCGGCGAGGACACCGTGCTGGCCGTCGTGGAGGACGACCCGGCGGACGAGAACTACGAACCCCTCCAGGAAAACCTGGCCCGCCTCCGTGAGATGACCACCGTGGACGGCCGCCCGCTCCGCGTCGAGACGCTGCCGATGCCTGCACCGGTCTACTACGGCGAGCACCGGCTGCCGGCCAGCTACGCCAACTTCTACATCGGCAACAGAGTCATCCTGCTGCCGGTCTACAACGACCCGAACGACGCCGTGGCCGCCGAAATCATCGGGCGGCATTTCCCGGATCGCACCGTCGTGGGCATCGACTGCCGGGAGCTGGTCTGGGGCCTGGGCGCCTTCCACTGCCTGACGCAGCAGGTGCCGGCCGTCCGGTAGCTCCTATTGTTGGTTGAAATTCATCCCCCGGGTGGTCGATTTTCAACCCCACCGACCGCCGTCGTACCCCTTTCACCCGGCCGCCTGCCGTTCCGCCAGCAGGTCGCTGTACGAGACGGAGACGAGGTCGTCCGGCCCGATGCCGAAGCGCCTCAGATAGTGCTCGCACTGCGCGCGCAGCCGCTCGGGCCCGATGGCGCCCGTCTCGTCGATCGCCTCGATCTCGACGAACGTACCCAGCCCCTCGACCCGGTCCAGGTGAAACTTGACGTTGTCGATGAAATAGATCTCGCGGCGCTTGTCCACCACCACGCGGACGCCGAGGGCCGCCGTGAGGAGGGCCTTGAGGGCCGGGTCCGGGGCGGCGCGGTAGAGCCAGATGTCCGAGCGTTTCGGACCGGCCTCGTCGGCGCGGTCGTAGAAGATGAGGGCGTTCTCGATGGTCCCCTCCCGCAGTTTCAGTCGCCCGCGCGGCACGTCGAAGTAGGTGTCGACCTGGTGGTCCTCGCCGACGAAGCGGGCGCCGTCTTCGGCCAGCCCGTTCCGGATCGCCTCGTGGGCGGCGGAGCGAGCCTTGATTTCGATGTTCAGTACCGGCATCAGGAATTCGTACGCTTCAACTCTTCCCGGATCACGGCCCGGATCACGTCGCTGTTGCGCCAGAGGGCCACACGCCGTCCGTTGACATAGATCGAGGGTGTCGCGGAGACACCGATGGCCAGCCCCGCCTCGACGTCCTGCCGGACGCGCGCCAGCGTTTCCTCGCTGTTCATACAGTCCGCGAAGGCATCGACGTCCCAGCCCCGCTGCGTCGCCAGTTCCGCGAACAGGCGGTCGCCGAGCGTCGTCTGGTGCTTGAACAGGTCGTCATGGTACCCCCAGAAGTCGCCGAACCGGGCGGCGCAGACTGCCGCGCGCGCCGCCGGACCGGCCAGCGGGTGAATCTGGCGCTGGAGCCGCTCGTTGACGGTCCGATCGAGCGGGTAATTCATGAAGTACAGCGCCACATCGTCCCGGAACTCGTAGAGGGTACCGCGCAGGTGAAAGGCGGATTCGCGGCAGGCCGGGCACTGAAAGTCGGCAAACTCGACGATCTGGATCGGCGCCTCCGGATTGCCCCACACAGGAGCATCCTCCGGCACGTCGATCTCGACGGGCGGTTGCCGGAAATGCAGCGTAACCGCCTGCTCCACGTCGACGTCCGGCTGCCGGGCCACTCCATTGTCGTACCCCCGGATCCCGACGAATCCCAGTGCGAAGAACGCGGCGGCGAACATACCGTACCGAACCGGTTTCGGGGTAAAGGGCAGTCCGGCCTCTTCGCCGGCCAGTCCTCGCAGGTAGCGTACCAGAAACGTCCCGAGTTCACCATACGACAGGTTGATGGCCGGAGGGAGCAGCAACGCGATCCCCAGATTGGCGACGTACATACCCAGGCAGACCAGGCAGAGTACGCCCAGGTTGACGAGGTGCCATGCCTTGTAGACCGAGAACAGGACGGCTCCCAGGCTGAGCACCCAGGTCAGCGCCACGACGCCGGTGGCGGCATCCCGGTTCTGGGTGCGGGTCGCATAGAAGGCCACGCCGGCCGTCCACAGGTAAAACAGGAACCCCCACCAGGCCACGGGCACTCCCAGGAAGTAGGCGTAACTCGATGCGTGCGCGACGTCGCAGTTGATGAAGTCATTGAGCGAACAACCACTCGGATCGACCACGCCCTGCCGCGCGATTTCGAACGTCAGATCGGTGGCGTAGAGCGCCAGCCCACCGCCCAGGACCGCCAGCGCCAGCGCACCCCACAGCGGTCCGGTCCGCAGCGGCGGAGGCACACGACGGGTCTTTTTCTCACGCGGTCTTTGCCGGTCTTTACGTTTTTTGGCCATGGTTTCCTGAAGATGATCAAGGTGTCAGGTCGAGCATCATGACCACCGCCGAGGCCGGACAGAGGTCCGTAAATTCGGCGGAGGTGCGTACAGAAACAGGTACGTCGCTCCGAGCGATGCGGCGAAAGCCCAGCATCTCGAAGAACGGGGCCGCCGTGGTGGTCAGCAGGTAGAGGGCGTGCATCTCGCGTTCGCGGGCCAGTGCTTTGGCTGCCTGCACGAGGCGGCGACCCACGCACCGGCCCCGCCATGCCCGCGCCACGGCGACCGACCGTAAAAGGGCACCGTCCGCGTAAAGTTCCAGCGCAGCGGTACCCACCACCTCCGCCCCCTGGCGGGCCACCAGCGCGGTCCCGAGCACCCGATGAAGCCCATCAACCGGCAACCCCGCCGCTTCGACCAGCGCCCGGATCGCGTTCCAATCTGCGGGTCGTGCCGACTCGATGATCGGCACGTCTTCGCCCGCCCCAGGTTTCATGTCGGTCATGCGCTCCTCCGGTCACGGGGAAACCCCCTCACATCGCCGTCTGGATACCCCTCGTGAGGTATCCGCTAAAATACCCTGCCGGCATGTGATTTTTTATTTGCCCTTTTCGAAAGGAACCGTTATTCATGAAGAGAGAATCAAGATGTGATACGGATCCACAGGCGACATCGGATCCACGTCCCTCCAGCGTGAGCCACACCATGTTCGAGATTCTTGTCCTGCTCATCGGTGCGTTCCCCTTTCTGGTGGGGCTCTATGCCATCCGCATGATGCGCGAGAGCGACGACGACGACGCGGACGATCCGCCGCCGCCGCCCGATCCCGGTCCTCCGATGCCGGTTGCCCCCTCCACCCCCCGACGCCACCGCTTCCGCCCGTCGCCGCCGCCCGTGCGCGGTCCCGTACCCGGCGGCCGCACCCCGGCCCCGCACCGCCGCGTCTCCGGCTGAACGCCGCCGTCTGGCCGTGTCAGAGCAGGACGAGGCGGCACCGATCACCGGTGACCACCCGCGTGACCCCCTCCTCCTCGATCGTCAGCCGGAGCCCACGCCGCAGGCGCGGCCCTTCCGGCGCCACCTCCGTCAGTTCGCAGTACTCATCCTCGGTCAGGTCCAGGCGAATGGACCACCGCTCGTCGATAATCACGGCCACCTGTATCATCGGGTCCCCCCCTCGGCTTGTGTGGTCGGCGTCCTGACTCCCGACCACACAAACGCAGTGCCATCGCGAAGAACAGGGTACGACGAGGCGTTCTCCTCCACGGACACGGCAAGATATGCCGTTGGAAAACCGGCACCAACGAAAAAGCCGCCCCCCTGAGGGAGCGGCTTTGCTGTCGGGGTGGCGGGATTTGAACCCACGACCTCCTCGTCCCGAACGAGGCGCGCTACCGGGCTGCGCTACACCCCGAACCCGATGCCTCCAACGCCGCACCGGCGCCGAAGGATTCGGAAACTACGAACGCCCGGAGCCCGGATCCAGCCCATCTCCGCCCGGTCGGAGAAAGTTCAACCTTTATCCACAATGTCCGGCCAGGGCTCGGCCGGCGATCAGCTCATCTCCTCCCAGTACTCCTCGGGCATGTCGCGGGCCAGGGCCAGGGCCCCGTCGGCGCCGGCGAAGAGGGGGTCCTCCACGGTGCTCACCTTGAACGACCCGTACTCGCGCAGCGCCTCCTCCAGGGCCGTCGTGATACCACGGATCTGGCTACCCCCACCCGCCAGATAGATATTCCGTCGGAGCTGTTCCTGAAACTCGGGCTCGTACCGGCTGATCAGGTCGATGGTCGTCTCGACGATGGGCGGCAGGATCCGCTCACACGCGTGCCGGACGTCCTCCGTGACGTCGTACTCGACGAGTTTGCCCTCGACAGGCACCTTGATCGTCACCTTGCCCTGCGTCTCTCCGACAAAGCCATGCTCCTCCTTGAGCTTACGGACGAAGGGCAGGCTCAGCCGCGCATTCGGATACTTCTCCGTGAGCCGGTCGTAGAGCTGGCGGTCGATGAAGTCGCCGGCGGTCGTGAGGGTGCGCTGGTCTTCCTCGCCGGGCATCGTGCCGTGCATGACACAGAAATCGACCGTACCGGCCCCGATGTCGATGATCATGGCGTTGTTGAGCGCCCCCAGGCCGTAGGCCACGGCGAACGGCTCGGAGACGACCATGAGCGAGTCGGCGAATTCCCGGACGGCGTCCCGGATGGCGAGCTTGTTCACCTTGAGCGCCTCGGCGGGGACCCCCACGGCGGCATAGATGGCCATGCCCTCGGCCGCCTCGGCCAGATCCATCAGATGGTGGACCAGTTCGCGGATGGCTTCCTCCTCGCGGGCCGTGCCGTCACGGATCACCCCGTACTCGAGCGGTCGCACGAGCGTGAGCGCCATGCGGTTCTTGAGCGCTTCCTCGCCGAACAGGACCGGCTTGCCGAGGAGCTTACGGGAAACGAAGTCGCGGGGCCAGCCGACGTAGCTCTCGACCCACTGGCGCTTGCCGTTGCTGGCCGAGACGGCACTGCGCGAGGTGCCCAGGTCAACGCCCACGTACAGGATTTCTGCGGCTTCCTTCGTCTTTTTCTTCGGCGGCATGATCGGTTGGTTCGTTCTCGTTGGCGTGCGGTTGCAGGTAGGCGACAATGCCCTGTTCCAGAAACATCGCCAGCTCCTCCCGGTGAGCGCTCGTGTTCAGACGGGCTTCCTCGCCGGGGCTGTTCAGGCTGGTGATCTCGACGAGCACGCTGGGCGCCCGTACCCCGAGCAGCACCATGAAGTCGCCCGTTTTGGCGCCCCAGTTGCTGACGCGCTCGTCGATGCGGCGCATATTACGATATAAAACGTTCTGAATCGACCCCGCGAGGGCTTTCGACTCCTGGATCTTCAGTTCCAGGCCGAGCTGGCGCGTGAGTTCGTTGAACTCAGCCAGCGTATAGCCGGCGTTGCGGTTCTCGCGCTGGGCCAGGCGGGTGGCCCGGGCATCGGAGCCGGGGCCGTAATAGTACGTCTCGATGGGCACGAGCGAGGTATCCGGCACCCAGTTGACGTGCAGCGAGATGAACAGGTCCGCCCGGTGTTCATTGGCGAAGTCGATCCGCTCGCGGAGGCTCATCCGCTCGTCCGCCTCGCGCGTGAGGAGGACCCGGTAGCCGGGATAGCGGGCCAGCCGGGCCCGGAGACGATGGGCCACGTCCAGGGTAACCATCTTCTCCGTCAGCCCCCCCTGGCCCGACGTGCCGGGATCGATGCCGCCGTGTCCCGGGTCGATGACGATGGTACGGGGCGTGAGGCCGTAGAGCTGAGCCACGGTCGGGCGCGAGGGCAGACCGGGCACGGCCTCGTCGCCGGCCGGCTCCAGGACCGGCGGCGCCGTGGCCCGCTCCGTCACAGGGGGCAACCCGGCCGTCCGGCGACCCACCCAGGGCTCGGCCCCGGCATCCACGGACCGGATCAGGCCACCCATATAGATCGCGCCGGAGGCCAGCAGCAGAAAACCCGCGAGCACGGCCAGGATCGTCCCCTGCCGGGAGGGCCGGAGCGTGCGTTTCGGTCGTCGCACCGAGGGCTCCCCGCGCACGGTCCGCAGGTTGTCCTCAAAGACCTCCCGCAGGATTTCCTTCCGCGCTATGTTGCCCCGTGGTTCCACCGTGCCATGTCGCCTGGTTGTGCGCCTTTAATGCCGGCACCGGGCGGGAGGATTCCCCGCGCCCGGCACGATGATCCGGCCCCTTCCGCTCGCAGGCTGCGCTACCGTCGGCAAGGGCCAGGGGAACGGACGCCCCCCCTTCGTCGTCCCGGACTCCCGTGATTCCCCACCAGTTCGCGGAGACTCCCATGTCGTGTACCCAGTGCCGGGGCGTGGCCTCGTTCTTCGATCATCGGATCGCGCAGCGTGAACTGAAGCGTTACCGGCGTCGGGGTCCTTCCCGGACGACGCAATGGCTCCTGGAGGCCCTCCGCCAGGAAGCGCCCGGCGCGCGCACGCTGCTGGACATCGGGGGCGGGGTCGGGGCGATCCAGCACGCCCTGGTAGGCAACGGCTATGAGGCCGGCATCAGCGTGGACGCCTCGCCGGCCTACCTGGAGACCGCACGCCGGGAGGCCGAGGCGCGCGGTTATGCCCACCGGATGACCTATCACCTCGGCGACTTCACCACCCTGGCCCCGACGCTGCCCGCCTGCGACGTCGTGACCCTCGACCGGGTCATCTGCTGCTTCGACGACATGGAGGCCCTCGTCACCGGCTCGGCGAAAAAAGCACGCCTGGCCTATGGTCTGGTCTTTCCCCGCGTGCATCTCTTTACCCGGATCGGCTTCCATCTCCTCAACACGTTTCTCCGGCTGCGCGGCTCGTCCTTCCGCATCTTCCTCCATCCCCCCGACCGCGTGGACGCCCTCGTCCGGGCGCACGGCCTCACGCTGCGCGTCCACCGGCACACGCTCCTGTGGCAGGTGCGCGTCTATGCTCGTTGATCGCCCACCGCTTTCTCCATAAGGAGCTAAAGAAACGCCCTTTACCGGCCGATCTCCGGGGCACACCCCCTTCGCACGCACCCGACCCCGTGTTGCCGTCTACCATGCTCCGTACGATGATTCGATACCGGTATGCCACCGGGCTACTGCTTCTGGGGCTGCTCCTGGCCCTCCCGGCGGCCGGACAGACCCTCTTTCCCGGCGTCACCGGCCAGGCCCTCCGGGACAGCCTCGTCCTGCACTACAAGACCAGCGTCACCCTTTCGTACAACCAGGCGCGGGACACGCTGTTCGCCCGGATCGAAGGGGGATGGACCGACTCGCTGCGCTGCGTCTATACCGGCTATGCCCTCCACCTGGACCCCGCCGAGGACCCGACGAAGGCCGCCTGCAACGGCGATGGCGACAACAACGCCAGCACCTGCAACGGCAACCTGAACATCAACACCGAACACGCCTGGCCCCAGTCCTACGGTGCCGGGAGCGGCCATGCCCGGCAGGACATGCACCACCTCTTTCCGGCCCGCGCCGACGTCAACAGCACACGCGGCAACCATCCCTTCGCCGAGATCGACGCGGCGGACATCGACCGGTGGTACCGCCGTACGAGCACGCTGACCGCGCCCCCCGCCGACCCCGAAACCTACGCTCGCTTCGATGCCGACGCCGATGTGTTCATGCCCCGGGATGAGCGCAAAGGCGACATCGCGCGGGCCCTCTTCTATTTCTACACCATGTACCAGGCCGAGGCCGACGCAGCCGTCGACGGCTCGGGCCTTACCGGCACGGAGTTTTTCGAGATGCAGAAGCTGACGTTGCTGGCCTGGCACCAGGCGGACCCGCCCGACGAGGCCGAGCGTGCCCGCTCCCAGGCCATCGCCGCGTACCAGGATGGCAAGGAGAACCCGTACGTGATCGACCCGACGCTCGTCGAGCGGGCCTTCTTCTCCGATCCGCTCCCGGTCCTGCTGACCCGCTTCGACGCCGTGGCGGACGGACAGGACGTACGCCTGCGCTGGGAAACACCTCCCGGCACGCTTCCGGGCGTCTTTTTCGTGGAGCATCGCGCCGACGAGCAACCCGCCGGCTGGCGAACCATCGGCGTGGCCGGCGCCCGGGAAGGGGGAGCGGGCGTCTATGCCTTCACGGTGTCGGACCTCGCCCCCGGCACGCACCGGTTCCGCCTGCGGCAGATCGGCCCGGACGGCACGGCCGTGTACGGACCGGAGCGCTCCGTGCATCTCGACGTCCCCGGGGCGCTGCTCGTCGCCGCCCCGTACCCGAACCCGTTCCGCGAGGCGACCCACCTGACGCTCACGAGCCGCCGCACCCGGCACGTACGTATCCACGTGTACGATGCCCTCGGCCGCCGCGTGGCCCGTCTGTACGACGGCCTGCTCGAAGCCGGCATCCCCCGGACGGTACGCTTCGACGACCCCTCCCTGCCGGCCGGACTCTACCTTCTCGAAGTCCTCGGCGACGACCTGCGCGAGACACGCCTCGTGACCCGTCTGCGCTGAGACGGAGTCAACGCAGGCGCACCATCCGGCGCGTGGCCCGGAAGTCGCCGGCTTCGAGCGTGTACAGGTAGACGCCGGCCCCCAGCCGCTCGGCTTCGATCCGCACCCGGTGCCGTCCGGCTTCGTGAAAGCCGTCCACCGGGCGCATCACCTCCTGCCCCAGCAGGTTGTACACCCGCAGCCGCACGTGACGGGCTTCGGGTAGATCGAATGTGATGGTGGTTGCTTCGTCGAACGGGTTGGGGTGGTTCGCCGCCAGGTGGAAGCGCAGGGCCTGGCCGCCGATCGTCTCCGTCGAAGCCTCGGCCCACGTGTCGGACCACGCCCCCCCGGCCATGGCCGTCCCGCCCTTGGCCGCCGCCTTCGTAAAGACGAAGCTATCCGTCGCCGAGGCGATGGGGAAGCTACCCACCTTGGCCGTGATCGTATAGGTCCCGGCCGGGGCTCCGGCCGGGACGTTCTGCGAGAGCGTCTTCGAGAGCAGGCCCCCCGAGGCGATCGTCGCCGCGATGGGACCGCGCACCAGGTTGACACCCGGCCCGGTGATGTTCACCCAGACGTCCGGCGTCTGTGCGCTTGCCGCATAATTGGCGACGGTCAACGTGTACGAGAACGACCCGCCGGCCGCGTCGATGACGATGGGCGGGTTCTGAGGTGTGGCGTCGATGGTGTAGTCCCCGACGGCCTCCTTGATCCGCAGGCGCTGTCCGGCGGGGACGTCCACCAGCGTCTGCGTGATACCCGAGGGCCAGGTCACCTCGATGTCCGCCGTCGTGTTCATGCCCAGCCCGAAGTAGGCGGCCAGGTCATCGCCCCCCCCCAGGCTGGAGCCGCTGCGCACCTCCTCATGTTGCGTCACGGCATCGGGCGTCGTCACCTGCACCTTCGCGCCAATGCCATTCTTGTTGCTTCCTCCGGCTGCCGGGCCGGCCCCCTCCAGATCCAGGATGAGCCAGTTGTTGCCGTTGGCGTTGTTGTTCCGCAGCAGTTCGACCCCCTGGTCATAGTTGACCAGGAAGAGGTCCGGGTCGCCATCCCCATCGTAATCCCCGCGCACGATGGTCCGCCCGCGCCGCGTATCCTCCTCCCAGGCGTCCGTCTCCACCTTCGCGAACGTCCCGTCGCCGTTGTTGTGATAGAGCAGGTTCGGCTGCGGGTTGGCGTTGCTGTTATGTCCCAGCGTACCCGCGGCAACGGCCAGGTCCTGGAAGCCGTCGAGGTCGTAGTCGAGGAAGACCGCCCCCCAGGTGACGCGGTTCTGGGGCGGGTCGGTGCCCGGTACGACATCCTCGAAGACACCTGCCACCATCGTCACATCGGTAAACGTCGTGCCACTACCGGTATCGCCGTCGTTGCGGATCAGCGTGGCCGTCCCGATGTCGGTGTAGAAATAGTCCCAGAGGCCATCGCGGTTATAGTCGCCGAGGGCCAGCCCCATCGCATTGACACACGTCGCTTCATCCGTCAGACCGACCGATTCGGCCATTTCGGTGAAATTCCAGGCGAACGGGTCCGTGCCGCCATCATTACGCCACAGCTTGTTCCCCTTCGGGCCATACGGACAGTCGTTCATGAGAAAGATGTCGATGTCGCCATCTCCGTCGTAATCGGTCCATCCGGCAATGAACCCGTACCCGTCGAGGTCGTTGTTGCCGTTGGCGTCGTCCACACCGGCAATCAGGTAGGAGACATCCGTGAAGGTGCCATCACCGTTGTTGTGAAAAAGGCGGTCCTGGCTGTCGGCGGTGTAGTCGAAGCGATCGGCCCCGACGTAGAGGTGATGCGCCACATAGAAATCGAGGTACCCGTCATTGTCGTAGTCACCCCAGGAAACGGAGGCGCCGCGGGCATCGAGCAGGGGTAGCGTCTCCCCCGGAAAAGCGGTCGCGGTAACGTCCGAGAAGTCGGGCGATCCGGTTTCGACCAGTTCGTTGCGCAGGAGCAGATCCCCGTCGGAGTTGGCCAGGTAGAGGTCCAGGTCGCCGTCGTTGTCGTAGTCGGCCGCGGCGGCCCCGGCGGCATCATGCGTGTCGAAGGTGACCCCCCGGAGGGCAGCCACGTCGGTGAACGATCCCGTCCCGTCATTTTCGAAGAGCAGGTTGGGACCGTTGCGCTGGGTCATGAACAGGTCCAGATCGCCGTCGTTGTCGTAGTCGAACCACACGGCCCCGGTCCCGATGCGCAGGTCGGCGTTCCCTATCCCACCATGGATCAGGTTTCCGATCCCGGACGTGCTCGTGACCCGGTCGAACAGGTACGGCTGGGCCTCCACCCGGCCCGTCCATCCAGCTCCGATACAAATCCCTACCCCAATCCAGAAAACACTCCGCTTCAGCATAGCGCCACGCCCTCCCTCGTCATGAAAAACATCCACAGCCCGGTCCACAGATGGTTTCTCTGATAGCACTACGACCGGGCGCACACCATGTCCCAAACATAATAACTACAGAACCTTTCCGCCATACCGTTTCTCCCCTATCGGAGCCAGAGAAAAAAATCGGTCCCCCCGGACAACCCGGGAGGACCGATAAGGTGTCAGCATGGGCGAGGGTTACTTGAGCAGGGTTACCTGCCGGGTCGCCGTGAACTGTTCGCCCACGACGCGGACCAGGTAGATGCCGCTGGAGAGACCACTCCCGTCGATGGTGAACTGGTGCGTCTCCTCGCCGGCGAGCACGCCGTCATGCAGCGTGGCCACCTGACGGCCGAGCAGGTCGAACAGGGCAATGCGCACCGACTGGGTCCGCTGCACAGCCAGCGTGAACTGCGCCTGCGGGTTGAACGGGTTCGGATAAGGCTCCGAAAGCAGGTAGGCGTCGGGCAACTCCACGAAGACCTCGAGCGCCTCGGTGGCAAAGAGGCGTCCGTCGAAGTCCTTCTGGCGCAGGCGGAACACGTGGGTCCCGGGCGTGAGGCCTGCCACCGTGTAGGCGTAGGCCTGCGGGGTTGTCGTCGTGCCCGCCCCCTCGACGAAGGCGACCGTGCGGAACGTCCCGTCGCCGAGGCCCTGCTGGATCTCGAAGCCGGCGTTGTTGGTCTCGGAGGCCGTGGTCCAGCGGAGGACGGCACCATCGCCCTCGACGAGCACCTCAAACGACGTCATCTCGACCGGCAGCTGCACGCCCTGCTCGTTGACGGTGATGCGCTGGTTGGCCGGCACCGTGAATGAGGGCAGAGGGGTATTCTGATTGGGGAACTGGATGATGACATCGGCTTCGGTCGCATCGCCCAGGCCGAAATAGGCCCCCATGTCATCGCCGCCGCCCAGGCTGCTACCACTCCGCGTCTCCCAGAACTGGTTTACGGTAGAGCCGCTACTGGTACGCACACGGATACGGGCCCCGATGCCATCCTTGTTGCTGCCTCCGAGAGCTGGCCCATCTCCCTCAAGGTTGATGATCAGCCAGTTGTTGCCGTTGTTGTTGTCGTTGCGGTAGAGCCGCACCTGCTCGCCGAAGGCTACGGCAAAGAGGTCGGGGTCGCCGTCGTTGTCATAGTCGCCCATGACAATCGTCTTGAAGCCGCCCAGGAAGTCGTCATCGATGCCGCTGCCGGTCGACACATCGGTAAACGAGGTCCCATCCGAGAAATTGATGCCCGGTGCGGATCCTGTATTGGCGTTGTGATAGAGCAGGTTCGGCAGGTTCTTGTCGTCGAAGATAGCGCCGGAGGCCACGGCCAGGTCCAGGAGCATATCCAGGTCATAGTCCAGGAAGACCGCGCCCCAGGTGATCCGCCCGACGTCATTCGTCCCGTCGTTGTACCGGGCATCGAACAAGCCGGCAGCCGTCGTTACGTCGCTGAACGAGGTCCGGAGGTTCTCGATCATCGTGGCACTGAACGTATTCGGCGGGTCCTGGGCGTCGGGCTCCAGGTTGGTGTAATAGTAGTCCATGTCGCCATCCCGATCGGGATCCCCGATGGCAATACCCATGGCGTTCTGGCAATCCGGCTTGGCCCCATCCCCCTCGTTGGCGTCCTTGCCGGTGGTCGTCAACGGGCCGTACGTATCGCTGATCTCGGTGAAGGAGCCGTCGCCGTTGTTGCGCCAGAGCTTGTTGTCCTCGGTGCGCCCGAAGCCCTGCGCCACACCGAAGGGGCAGTCGTTCATCAGGTACAGATCCACGTCGCCGTCCCGGTCGAAATCCGTCCAGGCGGCGATGAAGCCGAAGCCCGTCAGGTCGGCCACACCGTCGCCGTCGGGGGTCCCGTCCGCATTCACGTCATCGGCATCGCCGTTGAGCAGGTTGGAGACATCCGTGAAGGTCGTGGTGCCCCCCGAAGCCGACTCGCAGTTGTTGTGGAAGAGGAAGTCCTGGCTCGAGCTGGGATCCGTAGCCGCTCCGGCATCCGGGTCGATGGGCATATGGTTGGCGACGTAGAGGTCGAGGCACCCGTCCTCGTCGTAGTCGCCCCAGGAGGCCGAGTTACCACGCTGCGGGAGGAAGTTGGTGAAGCCCGGGAAGGCGGTAGACGTCACATCCACGAAGTTCGGCGTGCCGGTCTCGATGAGCTGGTTCTGCAGCAGGACGTCCTCGGTGCAGTTGGCCAGGTAGATGTCCTTGTCGCCGTCGTTGTCGTAGTCGGCGATGGCCACGCCACAGCCCTGGTTGCCGCTGTCCTGCGCCCCACGGGTCGCGCCGACCTCGGTAAAGGTACCGTCACCGTTGTTCTCGAACAGCTTGTTCGGGAGCGTACCGTTGGCATCCCGGCGCTGGGTCACGTAGAGATCCAGGTCGCCGTCGTTGTCGTAGTCGAACCAGGCCGCCCCGGTGCCGACGTTCATCATCACGTCGTCGCTCCCATTGTCGGCCTGGGTGTAGCCGTTGTTATGGACAAAGTTGACGCCGGCCGTGGTCTCGACGGGCGTGAAGAACTGGGCGCGGGCCGTGGAGAAGCCCAGCATGCCCAGCAACAGGGTGAGCAAAAAGGTACGCATGGGACGTATCGTAGCGTTCATAATGGTAAGATGGGGGTTGGTTGAGCAAATGGGCCGTTGCAAAAACACAGGGCCGCAGCCACTGTGATCGATGCCGATCCGGTTTCAGATCCCACGTTCCGGTAACTTCGATGTGCTCACCCGGAAACGACGACGTGAGGTTATCCACCCGGAAGCGGGTCAAGGCGAGCGAAACGCCCCGTTCAAGATGTCAGAACTTGCAAAAAACCGTTGTCTTCGCGGCGAGGCATATCACCGTCTCCAATAAACAGGCTCGTCCGTTCAATTGCTTGCAGGATACAACTTTTTCACAATTCAAATCGGTTCCTGTCCCCGCCCGCCCGATCGGTCCGTCGATAGGTCACGAAGCGGAAGCCTTCGTGCCGCTCTTCGGCCGTTTTTTCGAAGACGGAACCGATCAGGTGCTCGTAGGGCGGGAAGAAGGCATCGCCCTCGTAGCGTCCCTCGACGAGCGTCAGTTCGAGCCGGTCGGCCACGGGCAGGCACTGTGCATAGATCGTCCCGCCGCCGCCGATGAAGATGCGGGGCTGATCCCGGAGGGCTTGCAGGGCGGCCTCGAGCGAGGCATAGCGCTCGACGCCCGGCGGCAGATCGAGGTCGCTCCGGGTCGAGACGACGACGTTACGCCGGCCGGGGAGGGGTCCGCCGAACTGGTGCAGGAGCGAATCGAACGTGCGCCGGCCCATCACGAGCGGATGGCCCATCGTCAGCCGCTTGAAGCGGCGCAGGTCCTCGGGCAGGTGCCAGGGCAGCGACAGGTCCCGCCCGATGACACGGTTCTCCTCGGCCAGCGCCGCGATCAGGACGATCTCCGGCCCTGCCGGTCGCGCGGGCGGCGGCCGGTCGGCGAAGGCCCGCTCCCCCGGTGTCGGCTCGGCGTTCATACAGCCACCGGCGCCTTGATGGGGGGATGGTGCCGGTAGTTGCGGAGTTCAAAATCCTCGAACGTATACGCAAAGATCGAGGGCGGTCTCCGGCGCAGGTGCAGGGTCGGCAGCGGATACGGTTCCCGGCCCAGCTGTTCGGTCACCTGTTCGACGTGGTTCTCGTAGATGTGTGCATCGCCGATGGTGTAGACGAGTTCGCCCGGCGCCAGGTCGCATTGCTGCGCCATCATGTGCAGGAGCAGCGCATACTGCCCGATGTTGAACGGGGCCCCCAGGAAGAGGTCGTTCGAGCGGACGTAGAGCAGGCACGAAAGCCGTCCTTCGGCCACGTAAAACTGGAACATCATGTGGCACGGCGGCAGGGCCATGCGGTCCACCTCGGCGGCATTCCAGGCGTTGACGATGTGGCGGCGGCTGTCCGGGTCGGTGCGCAGGCTCTCGACGACGCGGGCGATCTGGTCCACCCCGCCGAAGTGGCGCCACTGCCGTCCGTAGACCGGCCCCAGGTCTCCATACTGCCGGGCAAAGGCCTCGTCCTCCCGGATGCGGGCCTCGAAGTCGGCCTTCAGCGCGGCCCATTCCGGGCTGTCGGAGGGCGGCACGGGCCGGCCCGTGGCCTCCAGATAGCGCTTCAGCGGCCAGTCCGTCCAGATCGAGATGCCCTCGCGCACCAGCGGGCGGATGTTCGTCTCGCCGGAAAGAAACCACAGCAGCTCCTGCGCCAGCCCGCGGAACCAGACCCGCTTCGTCGTCACCAGCGGGAACCCCTCGGCCAGATCGAAGCGCATCTGATGGCCGAAGATGCTGCGCGTGCCGGTGCCGGTGCGGTCCTGCTTGCGCACGCCGTGGTGCAGGACGTGTCGGAGAAGGTCCAGGTAGGGCTGCATGCGTTACACGTCAGAGGGTGCGCGTATCACGTCGAACTCCGGGCGGAACCGTGAAACGTGGGGAGAACCTACAGCGGCAGGGACAAACCTGCAACGCAGCGGGCCGTGCACTTCGGATGAAATGCCGCCCGGGGCTTCGTCCGGATGGAACGCCCGACCCCGAAGGCCGGTTTGTTCTCCGCCGGCCTCCCGGCGCGTACTTTTTTCCCGCATCCCGGCAAGACACCCGCTGACGATGGATCCGAACCTGCACCAGAAAATGGGCATCAACCACCTGAACCGGGTGCTCAACTACGCCCCGTTCGTGGCCGAGGGCGACCGCGCCACGGTGCACCTGACGGTGGAAGACTGGCACGTCGTGGCCGACACGCTCTTTCGCATGGAGACCCCGCGGGAGCTGCTCCCCGACGCCATCCAGGCCTTCCGCCTGACGAACGAGAACCGGACGATCGAACTGACCACGCCCGATTACGTGATCGAAGTCGAGATGCTGTGAGCCGCGGCGGCCGCCTCAGTTGGCCGCCGCCCGCAGATCGAACCGGGGGATGGCCACGCGGAAGCGCTCCCCGCTGGCCCGTTCCATCAGGTAGGTGCCTTCCATGCTGCCCTCGAACGTCTCGAGGACGCAGAAGCTGTTGTACTCGTGCACGCCGCCGGGCGCGATCCACGGTTGCTGCCCCACGACGCCCCGCCCCTCCACCTCGCGGCGATGGCCCCGCCCGTCTTCGATGATCCAGTGGCGGCGGAGCAACTGCACCTCATCCGGCCCGTGGTTCTCGATACGCACCAGGTAGCCGAAGACGAACTTCTTCGCCATCAGGTCGGACCGCCCGTCAAGATAGACGGGGCGGACGGTGACGGTGATCTCGCCGGTCGTTGCGACGTAGGGTATCATGTTGCTGGCTGAGAAGGGACGATGGCTCACGTCGAGCCGTAGAACGCCGGTGGGGACGGGGAGGTTCGAGGGCGTGCCGTTGGGCCGCCTTGGACCGGGCGCCCACTCAATTCTCCATGAGCCGGCTCCGGTGGGCCGCACGGCACCGCTCCAGGGCGCCCACGAGCGCTTCCACCCGGTCGGCACAGACGGGCGCATCCCACACGCCGCCTTCCTTGAGCGCACTACCGACGATGAAACCGTCGGCCCGGTGAAAGAGGTCTCCGACGTTGTCGGCCGTGACGCCGCTGCCGACGAGGACCGGCAGCGAGGTGGCCGCCCCGGCGGCGTCGAGATCATCGACGAGCGGGGCCTCCCCGGTATGCCCGCCAGTGATGACGACGGCATCGGCGCGGTGCAGCGCCATGCCGCGCACCATGTCTGCCAGGCTGACGTCGGCCGTCAGCGCATGCGCGGCGTGCTTCTTCTTCACATCGGCCAGAACGGGCAGGCGGTCGGCGCGAATGTGATGACGGTAGCGGACGACGTCGCCGGCACAGGCCTCGGCGAGCCCCTTGTCCGCTACGTGGGCGTAGGTCCATCCCTCAGCGCGGATGAAGTCACACCCGGCGGCCAGTGCCACCGCCAGCGCTGTCCGGTTGGCCTGAAAGAGGATCTGCAGGCCGACGGGCGTCTTGCCCGCACGCCGCTTGACGGCGTAGGCCACCCGCGTCATGAAGGCGGCGACTTCTGGCCCCATCGTCCGCTCAGGCACGCAGGGAAAGTCGTGCATGTTCTCGATGAGCATGCCGTCCACACCGGCGGCCAGGTACACTTCGGCCTCGGCCACGGCCCGCTCGACGGCACTCTCGACGCAGATGAAGCCGGGTACGCCGGGGCTGGGCCCGGTGTGGATCATGGCGATGAGAGGCTTGCGCCGGGGAAACAGTTCAGAGAACGGAAGTGGCATGACGCGTGCGGGTTGAGCGGCGGGCCGGACGCCCCCGACGCAGGATGAACAGCCCGCCCCTGCCCCCTGTTCCTCCCTCCCGGAGGTACCCCCCCTGCGCCGTGCCCCACCCCGGGTTTGCACCCGGTGCCGGCCGCCGTATCTTTGGCGAATCAAGACGTGCGCTGCCGCGTTGGATCGTCTCGGCGGCCGGCCTCCCCCTCCGGGTCGCCGGCCCCCCGTTCTTCATCCTGCCTCCCTGCGCCCTCCACCATGAACACTTCTCCTCCCGAAAAGAAGGTCGAGGTTCTCTCCGAGGCCACCATCCTGTTCGCCGGCGACTCCGGCGACGGCATGCAGTTGACCGGCACCCAGTTCACCCTGGCGACGGCCTACGCCCGCAACGACCTGGCGACGCTGCCCGACTTCCCGGCCGAGATCCGCGCCCCGGCCGGCACCACCTACGGGGTCAGCGGCTTTCAGCTCCACTTCGGTTCGGTGCCCATCCGCACGCCGGGCGACGAAGTGGATCTGCTCGTGGCCATGAACCCGGCCGCACTCAAGGTGAACCTGGGCCGCGTCCGGCGCGGCGGCTCGATCATCGTCAACGTGGACGCCTTCACGGAGAAGGACCTCAAGCTGGCCGGCTACGCGACCAACCCGCTCGAAGACGGCTCCCTGCGCGATTTCCAGGTCATTCCGGTCGAACTGACCCGACTGACGCGGGAGACGCTCAAAGACAGCGAGCTGAACCAGAAGGAGATCGACCGCTCGAAGAACATGTTTGCGCTCGGGCTGGCGCTCTGGCTCTACGACCGCCCGCTGGAGCCGGCCCTCACCTGGATCAGCACGAAGTTCGCCCGGAAGCCGGTGATCCGGGATGCCAACCTGGCGTTGCTCCGCAAGGGCTATCACTACGGCGAGACCACCGAGCAATTCCTCGTCCGCTACGAGGTACGGCCGGCCCGCCTGGCACCCGGCGTCTACCGCGCCATCCGGGGGGCGGAGGCGCTGGCGCTGGGGCTGGTAGCCGCCAGCCAGGCCAGCGGCCTGCCCATCTTTTACGGTTCTTACCCCATCACGCCCGCCTCGGACCTGCTGCACGAGTTGAGCCGCCTGAAAAACTTCGACGTGATGACCTTTCAGGCCGAGGACGAGATCGCGGCCGTCGGCGCGGCCATCGGTGCCAGCTTCGGCGGCAGCCTGGGCGTCACGGGCACCAGCGGCCCCGGCGTCGCCCTGAAGACGGAGGCGATCGGCCTGGCCCTGATGACCGAACTGCCCCTGGTCGTGATCGACATGCAACGCGGCGGCCCCTCGACCGGCCTGCCCACCAAGACCGAGCAGAGCGACCTCCTGCAGGCCCTGTACGGACGCAACGGCGATGCCCCCGTCCCCGTCCTGGCGGCCTCCACGCCCGGCGACTGCTTCGAGACGGCCTACGAGGCCTGCCGCATCGCCGTAACCTACATGACCCCCGTCATCCTCCTCTCCGACGGGTACCTGGCCAACGGCGCCGCCCCCTGGCGCCTGCCCGACCTGAAGGCGCTCCGGCCCTTCCAACCACCGTTTGCCGAGAAACCCAACCACCGCACCAACGGGGACGCCGTGTTCCTGCCCTACCAACGCGACGAGGCCACCCTGGCCCGCCCCTGGGCCCGCCCCGGCACACCGGGCCTCGAACACCGCATCGGCGGGCTCGAAAAGCAGCACGAGACGGGCAACGTCTCCTACGACCCGGACAACCACCAGTTCATGACCCGCCTCCGTGCCGAGAAGGTCGAACGCGTGGCCCAGGACTACCCGCCCACGGAAGTCTTCGGAGATCCCGAGGGGGACCTCCTCGTCATCGGATGGGGTTCGACGCGTGGCACCATCGAAGCCGCCGTCGAGGAGGCCCGGCGACGCGGTCAACGGGTGGGCAGCATCCACCTGCGCTACCTGAACCCGCTCCCGCGCGACCTGGAGGAGATCTTTGCCCGGTTCCGGCTCCACCTCGTGCCGGAACTCAACAACGGTCAGCTCGTGCGCCTCCTGCGTGACCGATACCTGCGGCCCTTCGTCCCGCTCAACAAGGTCAAGGGGCTCCCCTTCACGAAAAGCGAGATCACCGCGAAAATCGACGAATTGCTCGCCTGAGTCCGGTACGCTCGCGCTCACCACATCACGCTGCATACCATGGCCGACCAGCAACCCGAAAAGAAGCCGAAGGGCGTCAAGCCCGCCATGCCCCCCGGCGCCCGACCCGCCGAAGGACCGAAGGGCGCCAGGCCCACCATGCCCCCCGGCGCCCGACCCGCC
>CAZKFR010000019.1:24275-34389 GCA_964552015.1 uncultured Rhodothermaceae bacterium
CGCCGAAGGACCGAAGGGCGCCAGGCCCACCATGCCCCCCGGCGCCCGACCCGCCGAAGGACCGAAGGGCGCCAGGCCCACCATGCCCCCCGGCGCCCGACCCGCCACGCCCGGCGGTGACGGCGCCTCGCGCGGGCTGACACGGCAAGACTTCGCCTCGGACCAGGACGTGCGCTGGTGCCCCGGCTGCGGCGACTATGCCATCCTGGCCACCGTGCAACGGCTCATGCCCGAACTCGGGGTGCCCCGCGAAAAGATCGTCTTCATCAGCGGGATCGGTTGTTCGAGCCGCTTCCCCTACTACATGAACACGTACGGGATGCACTCCATCCACGGCCGCGCGCCCACCATCGCCACGGGGCTCAAAGCCAGCCGCCCCGACCTGGACGTGTGGATCATCACCGGCGACGGCGACGCCCTCTCCATCGGGGGCAACCACCTGATCCACCTGCTGCGCCGCAACGTGAACGTGCAGTTGCTCCTGTTCAACAACCAGATCTACGGCCTCACGAAAGGACAGTACAGCCCCACCTCGGAACTGGGCAAGATCACCAAAAGCAGCCCGTTCGGCTCGATCGACTACCCCTTCAACCCGGTCGCCCTGGCGCTGGGTGCCGAAGCCACCTTCGTGGCCCGCACCATGGATCGCGACCCACGGCACATGAAGGACATCCTCAAGGCCGCTCACGACCACCCGGGCGCGGCCTTCGTGGAGATCTACCAGAACTGTAACATCTTCAACGACGGCGCCTTCTTCACCTTCACCGAGAAGGACTCCAAGCCGGAGCACGTCGTTTTCCTCGAACACGGCAAGCCCCTGACCTACGCCGGGGGCAAGAAGGGATTGCGCCTCGAGGGGCTCCGCCTGGAGATCATCGACCTGGCCTCGGGCCCCTGGTCCGTCGCGGACTGCCTGGTGTACGATGAGACGGACTACCAGATGGCCGTCCTCGTCGGGCAACTGTTCCGACAGCCCGATGTGCCGCGTCCTTTCGGCGTGTTCTACCGGGCCGAGCGGCCCACCTACGAGCAGCTCCTGCACGACCAGCTCCAGGCCGTCCGCCGGCAGCGCGGCCCCGGCGACCTGGAGGCGCTGCTCCGCTCCGGCGAGACGTGGGAGATCACCTGACCGCCCGCCCGCCGCGTTCCCCGTCACCGCCTACGACGACGCCCGATGTTCCGTCACGCGACACGCACCCTGATCGTTCTGCTGGCCGGCACGCTCGGCTGTGGTGCCCCGGAGGCCACGCCGCCCGACGAACAGGCGCCCCCACCCCCACGCTTCGTGGGCCACGTGGAGCGCTTCGACGCCCGCCTGGACGCCCTGGTGGATACCAGCGCCACGTTCGAGATCCTGGCCGAAGGCTTTGCATGGGCCGAAGGACCGGCCTGGCGAAGCAAAGAAGGGTACCTCCTCTTCTCGGACATCCCCAGGAACACGATCTACCGGTGGTCCGAAGAAGAAGGCCTGCGCGTGTTTCTGCGGCCTTCGGGCTATACCGGCTCCGACCCGCCGGGTCCCGAACTGGGCGCCAACGGGCTGGCGTTCGACCCGGCGGGCCGCCTCGTGCTGTGCGACCACGGCAACCGGGTCGTCGCCCGGCTGAACGAGGACAACTATACCAAGACGATCCTGGCTTCGGGCTATGAAGGCAAACGGTTCAATAGCCCGAACGACCTCGTCTTTCGCCCCGACGGCACCCTGTACTTCACGGACCCGCCGTTCGGGCTGAAAGGACAGGATGGCGATGCCGCCAAGGAATTGCCCTTCAACGGCGTCTACCGCCTCACACGCGCCGGCAAGGTGGACCTTCTGATCGACGACCTGACCCGCCCGAACGGTCTGGCCTTCTCCCCCGACGCCCGGACCCTCTACGTCTCCAATGCCGACCCGGACCGCCCCATCTGGATGGCCTACGCGGTGCGCCCCGATGGCCGCCTGGGTCCCGGCCGCCTCTTCGCCGACGCGACGGAACGGGTGGCGGCCCGCCTCCCCGGCCTGCCCGACGGCATGGCGGTCGACCGGGAAGGCAACCTGTTCGCCACCGGACCGGGCGGCGTGCTCGTCTTTGCACCGGATGGCTCCCACCTGGGCACGCTCGTCACCGGACAGGCTACGGCCAACGTCGCCTTCGGAGAAGACGGCCACACGCTCTTCGCCACGGCCGATGCCTACCTGCTTCGCATCCGGCTCAAGACCGTGGGCCTCGGCTTCTGACGCCCTCGCTCGTACGGCCCGTACACCCCTCCCCTCCACATCCGTACGTTCGTAGCGCCTCACCTGAATGGGGCGATCGGCGCCGTCTATGTACCCTCGCGACGGAGCCGCAGGGTAGCCGCCTCAAATTTTTCACCTGCCCGCTTAAATTTCTCCGATTCGGGCCGATACTCCGTCATGGTTACTGTACCCTGTTAAAAAAACGGCTACACGGCCTTCAGATTTCCTTACCCTGTCGTCCGATGGATCTCTTTCTCAAGCCGCGTATTCTGCTTGTCGAGGACAATTACCAGACGCAACGTCTCGTGCAGCACTGGCTCCGCGACATCACCGTACTTGACACGGTCTCTCGTCCCGAGGACGCCCTGCGGCAAGCCGGCACCCAGCCCTACGATCTTCTTCTGGTCGACATCAACCTGGGCCAGCGAGACTGCGGGATCAACCTGCTGGCGGACCTGCGGAAGATGCCCGGTTATGCCGAGGTGCCGGCTGTCGCCTTCACCGCCTATGCCATGCCCGACGACCGCGAGCGCCTGCTCAACTGCGGCTTCAATTTCTACCTGAGCAAGCCGTTCATGAAGCAGGAACTGCTTGAAACCATCCGGAACGCGCTGTGCATGAGCCGCGAACCGGGATGAGTTCATCTTGAAGCCATGCCTTGCTGTCCCCGGGCAACCTGCGTCCGGGCCCGGCACGGCAATTCCTACCGGCATCGAGCAATCCTTACCTCGATCCCGCGCCTTCAGGGCGCTCTCACCTACCCTCGGACCGGCACACCGGGATGGTACGTGATTTGACGGGCGGGCCGTACGACGCTCACCCCGGCGCCATCACCCACCACCCTTACCCGCCCGGTTGCCGATGTCCACGACGACAAACGCCCCCCTATCCCCGACCACCTACCTGGCTCGACGTCTCCCCTTTCTCTTTTCCCTTCGACGTATCGCTGCCTCGTTCGGGAAATCCCGTCTTCGCCTCCGGGGCTTCCCTGTCGTCCCGGCGATGCTGATCATCGTGTTTGGCGTGCTCGCCTTCAGGTCCGGCTACCCCCGCGTGTCGGTGTTCCTGATGGGCCTGGGTCTGGCCTCCGCCACCGGCCTGTACGTAGGGCACCTGTACCACCGGCTGCGCCGTAGCCAGGCGCTCCTCCTCGAGGCCCGGCGCCGGTATAGTGAGCTGCGCGAACACCCCGACGTCGTGCGGCGTCGCGCGCTGACGGCCCTCTCCCGCCTCGAGCACGAACACGCCCGGAAACACCGGGAGGCGCTCGAAGCGCTGGAACGGCAGCGCCGGGATCTGGAACACGTCCAGACGACCCTGCTGGAAAACCTGACCCACGAGATTCGCACCCCCCTGACGGGTATCCTGGGTTACGTCTCCATTCTGGAAGACCTGCTGGAGCAACCCGAACGCTCCCTCACCCAGCCCATCCGGACCAACGCCGAGCAGTTGCTCGAGACGCTCAATGCGCTCATCACGCTGGCCTACCTGGAACGCGAAGCCGTGCGGATCGCCCCCGAGCCCACGGTAGCCGCCCCCCTCCTGGAGCCCACCCTGACCACCTTCCAGGAACAGGCTCGCCGCAAAGGATTACGCCTCGACGTACACATCGCGGACGAACAGGCCTGTGCGCTGCTCGATGCACGGGGGCTCAACCTCATCCTGTTCCACCTGCTCTCGAACGCCATCAAGTTCACGGAACAGGGCGGTATCTTCCTCGAAGTACGCTCCGACGATCGGTGGGTGCATTTCATCATCCGGGACACCGGCATCGGCATCGATCCGGCGTTCCTACCCCATCTCTTCGAGCCGTTCCGGCAGGCCTCGACGGGCGAGACGCGCCGCTATCGCGGCAACGGCGTCGGGCTGACGATTGTGAAGAAGATGGTGGACCTGATGCAGGGCGAGATCACGGCGACCAGTGTCCCGGGCCAAGGCAGCGTCTTCACCGTACGCTTCCCCCGGGTGGCTGCTCCGGCCCGGCCCGTTCCCCTGCGCCGCGCCGCCTGAACACGGCCGCACCGGCCGGCATGGCCAGGAACGAGACATCCCGGGCTCTCCGGTCGTTCCACGTCAAATCTTCGCACACATTCCGACCGGGGGAGCAACAAAAGGGGTCCCATCCGGTAGGAAGGGCCAGACCACCCGTTCCCGGTTCCTCTCTGTCCCGGTAGCGGACCTCACCAGAACCGCTCACCGGGCCTGCCGGGGCCTACGGACCGTATGCCGGTCCACCGCCCCGCCGCCTCGCTCATCAACGAGATCGTACCGGGAGGGTGTGCCCTGCTTGCGAGCAGCGCCTCTTCCGATTGCAGTTCCGCGTCAGCCTATCTCCGCGAAGTACCGGCATACGGCCGGGTAGCTTCCTTTTCGTTCCTTTTTCCTGTTTACCACATGCCTACGTTCAAAGCCCTCGGGCTCACCGGCGACGTCCTCAACGGCGTCATCTCCGCCGGGTACACCACCCCCACCCCCATCCAGACCGCCGCCATCCCGGTTGCCTGCGCCGGCCGTGACCTCATCGGTTGCGCGCAGACGGGCACGGGCAAAACGGCCAGTTTCGTCCTGCCCCTGCTCGACCGGCTGGCCGGGCCGACCCCGTCCCGGCGGGGCCGTCGCCCCCGGGCCCTCGTCCTGACGCCGACACGGGAGCTGGCCCTGCAGGTCGAGGCTGCCGTCCGCACCTACGGGCGGCACACCCGCCTCCGCAGCCTGACCGTCTACGGCGGCGCCGGCCTGCGGCCTCAGATCGACCGGCTCCGGCAGGGCGTCGACATCGTCGTCGCCACACCCGGCCGCCTCCTCGACCTCATGAACCGGGGCCATGCCGACCTCTCGCAGGTAGCCTGCCTCGTCCTCGACGAAGCCGACCGCATGCTGGACATGGGCTTCATCCACGACATCCGTAAGATCGTCGCCGGCACACCGGCTACGCGCCAGACGATGCTCTTTTCGGCGACCATGTCCCGCGACGTGCAGCACCTCGCCCGCAGCATCATGAAGAACGACGCCGCCACGGTCAAGGTCGGCGAGCAACGCAATCCGGCCGAAACGGTGACCCAGCACGCCTGCCTGGTCCCGCAACAACGCAAGATGGACCTGCTCGTCCATGTGCTGGAGAACGAGCCGGTCCGCAACGTGCTGGTTTTCTCCCGGACGAAGCACCGGGCGGACCGCATCACGCGCCAGCTCATCGGGCATGGCTTCTCGGCCACGGCGCTGCACTCCAACAAGTCGCAGAACCAGCGGCAGCGCGCCCTCCGGGGCTTCCAGCAGGGACGCTTCCAGATCCTGGTGGCCACCGACATCGCGGCCCGTGGGATCGACGTCGACACGATCTCGCACGTGATCAACTACGACATCCCGACCCAGGCCGAGGATTATATCCACCGCATCGGCCGCACCGGCCGGGCCCGCACGGAAGGCGATGCCCTCACGTTCGTCGCCCACGACGAGCGGAGCTACCTCCGCAACATCGAGCGCCACACCGCGCAGAACATACCCCGCAAGGTGTACGACGGCTTCGAAATGGACTCCGCTCACCCGGAAGGCCGCACGGCACCGCGCCGGCCGGCCCGTCCCCGCACGACACGGCGCCGATAACACCATCGGCACGCGCCGTTCAGCCCGGCCGGACTCCTCCCCAGCCTTCACGCAGGGCCGACTCCAGCGTCGTCGCTGCGTCCGTCTTCGCGTCGCGGTACTTGACGATGACGGGCGTGTAGAGAGCCAGGCCGTAGGTGGCGGCGAACGTGCCGGCGGCGGGACGGCTGCCGGGGACGACCACCGCGCCGGCCGGCACTTCGAGCACACCGTCCGGGCCGGCCGTGTGGATGCGCTCACGCACCAGGTCGTAGATCCGCGTCGAGCGCGTGAGCGTGACGCCCGGGGCCAGCACCGCCCGCTCCCGGACCAGGCAGCCCTCGTAGAGGCCGCACCCGCCACCGATGAACACGTCGTCCTCGACGATCACCGGCATGGCGCCGACGGGCTCGAGCACCCCGCCGATCTGGACGGCCGCCGACAGGTGCACCCGCCGGCCGATCTGGGCACAGCTGCCCACCAGCGCGTGCGAGTCGATCATCGTCCCCGCATCCACGTACGCCCCGACGTTGACGTACATCGGCGGCATGCATACGACGCCGGGCGCCACGTAGGCCCCGGTGCGGATGGCCGACCCGCCGGGCACCACCCGCACGCCGTCTTCGGCCCGCAGCGGCTTCGGCGGGTACGTATGCTTGTCGAAGAACGCAAAGGGGCCGGTCGAATAGTCCGCCAGCCGCCCGAGCCGGAAGCCGAGCAGGATGGCTTCCTTGACCCAGGCATGCACGTGCCAGCGACCGTCGTCGCCGCGGGTGGCGGCGCGGATCGTGCCGTCGTTCAGCCCGGCCAGCACCCGGGCAACGACCGCCTCCGCCTCGGCCGCCTCGAACGCATCACGCAGGCGCGCCACCCGCGCGGGCAGATCCTCCATCGTCGTGTCCGTCGTCATGTCCCTGGCTCCGGTTGATCACACGTTCGCCTCACGATACGTCATCCGCCCCTTTTTTCGCCAGGACGGCATGACGGGAAATAAGGCCCCGATCACCCCGCGTGCAAAGCACTCGCTCCAGACCGTTCATGCGACGGTCTGAAGAAAAGGCGCGAACGCCTCGAGCACGCGGCGGCGGGTCGGCCCGACGGCGGGGAGGAGCGGCAGGCGGAGTTCGGGTGTGATCAGCCCCATCTCGGCGAGAACCGCCTTGATGGGAATCGGGTTCGTCTCGAAGAAACACGCCCGCATGGCCGGCAACAGCGCGAAGTGCCGCTGCCGTGCCACCGCCAGATTGCCGGCGAGGGCGGCCCGGACGAGCGCCCCGAAGGGCCCCGGCAGGGCGTTGGCGATCACCGAGACGACCCCGTCGGCGCCGAGGGCGGCCAGCGGGAGCGCCATCTCGTCGTCCCCGGCGTAGACGGCCAGCGAAGCCGGGCGATGGGCCAGGAGGTCGGTGATCTGCACCAGGTTGCCCGAAGCTTCCTTGATCCCCCGCACGAGCGGGACCTCCTCGGCCAGCCGGAGGACCGTCTCCGCCGTCATGTTGAACGACGTGCGCCCGGGGACATTGTAGAGGATGATCGGCAGATCGGCCGCCCCGGCCACGGCGGCCACGTGCGCCCGGAAGCCGTCCTGCGTGGGCTTGTTGTAATAGGGCCCGACGAGGAGCTGCCCGTCCGCGCCGGCGGCGGCCGCCTGCCGGGCCAGGGCGATGCTCCGCCGCGTGTCGTTGTCGCCCGTGCCGACGATGACCGGCACACGCCCGCCGGCCTGCTCGACGGCGATCTCGACGAGGCGTGCGCGCTCGGCCTCGGTGACCGTGGGGTTCTCGCCGGTGGTGCCGAGCACGACCAGCGCCTCGACGCCGTGGTCGATCTGGTAGTCGATCAGCCGGCGGAAGGCCACCTCATCGACGGCGCCGTCGGCGGTGAACGGCGTCACAAGGGCCGTGGCCGTCCCGGTGAACAGAGGGATACTACGCATGGCTATTCAGTGTTGTGAGTCGTAGGTGAATCGTGGACAGGGTGCGCCCACCAGTCGGCCAGCAGGTCGTCCAGGGTGAAGAGGCCGCGCCGGGAGCGGAGCCAGGCGGCGGCGGTGAGCGCGCCCTCGGCAAAGCCCCGGCGGCTCATGGCCTCGTGCGTGAACGTGAGCCGGTCGTGCTCCCCGGAGAGGGTAACGGTGTGCACGCCGAAGACGCACCCGACCCGCGCCGCCGTCACCTGCAGGGCCGCCGGGTCGAGGGGGCCATCGGGCAGGTCGGTCGCCAGGTGAGTCTTGCGCGAGAGGCCGTCGAGCAGCACCTGCGCGAGCGCGCGCGCCGTGCCGCTGGGATGGTCGGCCTTGCGGACGTGGTGCACCTCGTGCACCTGCACATCGTAGCCGGGCAGGCGTTCGAGCAGGGGCACGAGGCCGCGCAGGGCCTGCATCAGCAGCGCCACCCCCATCGAAAAGTTGGCGGCGTAGAGGACGGCGCCGTCGTGCGCGGCCACGGTGGCCCGCACCGTTTCCAGCGCGTCGTACCACCCGGTGGTGCCGATGACCAGCGGTACCCCCTTCCGGCAGCACCACGTCACGTGGCCGGGCACCGCCTCGGCCCGCGAGAAGTCGATCGCCACGTCGGCGCGGGCGAGCGCCTCCGCCCCGTCGGCATCGAGCGGATGGCGACGGTTGAAACGGGCCACCACCTGGTCGCCGCGCGCACGTGCCAGCTCTTCGACCGCCGCACCCATCTGTCCCGTCCCGATCAAAGCCAGTCGCATTGTCCTGCTCCATCCGGTTGTCTCTCCGCACGCCGAAGAAACACCACGGCCCGGTCCCATGGAAATTTTTCGACGGGTATATCTGAATACAACGATTATTGTTATGTTTACAACATCACGACCATACCCTGCTCCCCGAGTTCCCCATGCGCACCATCTCCGAGGCCGTCGAGGCCGTCGTGGAGCGCAATGCGTTTCTGCGCTTCGGCCTGTATCACCGGCTGCTCAACCTGAGCCAGGTGGCCCGCTTTCTCCAACCGCTGGTGGAGGCCCGGTGCCGTAAGGCCGTGCGCCCGTCGGCCATCCTGATGAGCCTCTCCCGCCTCCAGAAACGGCTCCACGAGCGTCCGATGGCGTCGGCCTCGCCCGCATTCTACATCGACCGCATCAATGTCCATGCGGGGCTCTGCTCGATCACCTACGCCAAGGAGGCGGATACGCACCAGGCGATGAACCAGCTCTTCAACCGCATCCAGGCCGAGGAGGGGTACATCACCTATACGGAGGGCAACACCGAAATCACGGCCATCATCGAAGAGCGGCACCTGCCCCTGGCGCGGGAGATCGTTCCGGCCGAACCCCGGCAGATCGCCCGCCGCATTGCCGGGCTGGGGATCCAGTTCGCGGCCGACTACACCGAAGCGCCAGGCCTGCTCTATGGCATCCTCCAGCAACTGGTCCTGCTTCACATCAACGTCGTCGAAGTGGCCTCCACCATGACGGAGTTCAACGTCTACCTCGACGAGGCCGACCTGATGACCGCCTTCGACGCGCTGCTCAACCGTTTCTCCCGCGACCGCGGCGGCCGGGGTCCGAACCCGTAACGCAGGCCCGCCTCACCCGTCTTCCTCCGGCCAGGCGTCGAAGCGCTCGCCGTTGACCGTGCACGACGCCGTGATCCGGGCCGTCTTTTCGAGCGTCTTCGAGACCGAACAGTATTTTCCCAGACTGAGGGCCACGGCCCGCCGCACCCGGGCGGGGTCCAGGTCGCCGGTGAGGATGTAGTGGAGATGGATGTGCTGGTAGAGGGAGGGACTCACGCCGGTGGGCTTGGCGCCCTCCACCTCGATCGCGAACGTGTCGATGCGCTGCCGCCCCTTCTGCAGGATCGAGACGACGTCGATGCCGCTGCATCCACCGGCGGCCATCACGAGCAGTTCCATCGGGCCGACGCCCTTCCCCCGGCCGTCCTCGCTGGACGAAGCATCGTCCATGTCCACGGTGTGGCCGTGGGCGTTCGTGGCGCGGAAATGGAAGGCCTCGTCGAGGCGTTCGAGGCGGACACGGACGTGTTTCATGGCATCGGCGATGGTGGTTGGCAAAAGCACGGGCGGCGTAAGATACGGGATCCCGCCGCCCCTTGCCAGGGCAACACCCGGCTGCGAGGAACCGAGGCGCCGCCGTCTTCCCTCCCCCGCCCTGAACATCGGAACACCGAACACGGAGCCTCCCCTGTCGTTCATGTCCTTACCTGACCCACTACGTTCATGCTGACATCCGACGAACTGAACGGCCTGCTCGAATTCCTGCGCGAAGCCGAGCGCCTGAAGAACACGACCCGGACGGCTTACACGTCCGAGGGTCGGCGTGAGAGCGTGG
>CAZKFR010000019.1:34489-44059 GCA_964552015.1 uncultured Rhodothermaceae bacterium
TCAAGATCTGCCTCGTCCACGACCTCGGCGAGGCCCTCTCCGGCGACATCCCCGCCCCCCTGCAGACCGGCGCCAAGACCGACCGGGAGCGCCGCGACCTCCGGACGCTCCTCGCCCCGCTCCCGCCTCCCCTGCGCGACGAGATCCTGGCGCTGTGGGAGGAATACGAGCAGGCCGCCACGCCCGAGGCCCGGCTGGCCAAGGCCCTCGACAAGCTCGAAACGATCCTCCAGCACAACCAGGGCCGTAACCCCGACGACTTCGACTACCGGTTCAACCTCGACTACGGCCGGCGGTACACCCACGGGCATCCGCTCATCGAAGCGATCCGCGCCGTGCTCGATGCCGAGACGGAACGCCGTGCCCGTGAGGCCGGGCAACAGGACTGACGGCCCGCACGCGCGCCTTCGGCACCTCACTGCGCCGCTCGCACTACGGGAAAACTGGAATCGCTTCCAATCTGCGATGGAACCGATTCCAATCTCGCCCGCCACCTTTTTAACGGTTCTTCATGGTGCTATCATGAAGAGCGACGCTGCCTACAACCGGTCTGCTCGCGAGGCTCCCCCTCCACTATCCTGACCGAAGACGCGTCTTTCCCTCAACCCATGTGTAGAGTCACCATGAAGCATTGCGTACGACGACACATCCCCCTTCCTCCAGCACGGTGCCTCCTCGGATGCCTGAGCCTGTTGCTGCTGATGCTCCCCGGCCTGGCGCTGGGGCAGGCGTTTCCCGTTCGGGGCATCGTCCTCTCCGCCGTCGATGGCACACCGCTGCCCGGTGTGAACATCGTCGAGGTAGGCACGCAGAATGGCACGGCCACCGACGCCGAGGGCCGGTTCCGCCTCACCGTGTCCAGCCCGAACGCCACGCTGGCCGTCTCGTTCGTCGGCTTCCTGACACAGAACGTCCCCGTCAACGGGCAGTCCGAACTGACGATCCGGTTGCAGGAAGACGTGGCCGCCATGGAAGAGGTGGTGGTCACGGCGTTCGGCATCGAACGGCAGGAACGGGCCGTGGGCTTCTCGGTGGGTGAGGTCAGCGGCGAGGACCTGCGGCAGGCGCGGGAGAACAACGTGGCCCTCTCGCTCTCGGGCAAGGTGGCGGGCGTCGTGGTGAGCAAGCCGGCCTCCGGCCCGGGGGGCTCCAGCCGGGTCGTCATCCGCGGCAACACGTCGCTCGAAGGCAACAACCAGCCGCTCTACGTCGTCGACGGCATCCCGATCGACAACAGCAACCTGGGCAGCGCCGGCATGTGGGGCGGCCAGGACCTGGGCGACGGTATCTCCAGCCTGAACCCGGACGACATCGAGACGATCACGGTCCTCAAGGGCCCGGCGGCAGCCGCTCTCTACGGGACGCGCGCCCAGAACGGGGTCATCCTGATCACCACCAAAACCGGGCGTGAGACCGGCCTGGGCGGCATCGGCGTCGAGTACAACGCCAACGTGACGTTCGAGGACATCCTGGTCCGCTACGACTTCCAGGACCAGTACGGTCAGGGTACGCGCGGCAAGAAGCCGGCCACGCAGGATGAGGCGCTGGCGCAGGCCTTCAGCGCCTGGGGGGCCCGCCTCGATGGCTCGCCCGTCGTCCAGTTCGACGGCGTGGCCCGCCCCTACCAGGCCGTCGGGAGCAACATGGAGCGCTTCTACGAGACGGCCATCACGAACACGAACACCCTCTCGCTCAACGGCACCGTCGGCTCGACCGCCCTGCGGGCTTCCTTCTCGCGCCTCAACAGCGAGAGCATCGTCCCCAACTCGGGCCTGGAGCGCTATACCGTCTCGTTGCGCGGCACGTCCAATTTCGGCAGCCGGCTCTCCTCGGACGTCAAGATCAACTACGTCCGAGACATCACCAACAACCGGAGTGAACTCAGCGATGCCCCGCGCAACGCCAACTGGTCTGTGGCGTTCCTCCCGCCAAACGTCAACGTCGAGACGATGAAGCCCGGCTACTGCGTCGGCGACCCCGACCCGAACAAGATCATCTGCCCCCAGGGCACCGACGAGAACGCCGAGTTCCGCATCAGCGAAAGCGTCTTCCAGCAGAACCCCTACTGGTCCGCTCTCAAGTTCACGGCCGATGACACGAAAGATCGCATCATCGGCCATGCCCTGCTCAGCTACAAGCTGCTCGACTGGCTCACCGTGCAGGGTCGCGTGGGGCAGGACTGGTACAAGATGCGCCGTACTCGTGTGCAGCCCTACGGCACCGCCTTCATCCCCCGCGGTTCCATCGACGAGGTGGACTGGACGGTCCAGGAGCGCAATTTCGACTTCCTCTTCACGGCCGACCGGCCCCTGACGCAGGATCTCCACCTCAACGCCTCGGTGGGAGGTAACAAGCTGCGGCGGGAATTCGAGCAGCTGAGCCTCAACGGGAGCAACTTCAGCATCCCCGGCCTGGAAACGATCTCGAATGCCTCCCAGACCAGCAACGGTTTCGGTGTCTCCAAGAAAGAGATCAACTCGCTCTACGGCTCGGCCGAGTTCGCCTACCGGGACTACCTGTTCCTCACCGTCACCGGCCGGAACGACTGGTCCTCGACGCTGCCGGTCGACAACAACTCGTACTTCTACCCCTCCGTCAGTGCCAGCTTCGTCTTCTCGGACGCCTTCACGGTGCCGACGTGGCTTACCTACGGCAAGGTGCGGGCCTCGTGGGCCGAAGTCGGTGGTGATACTGATCCTTACCGCCTCAGCCTGACCTATGCCCTGGGCAACTTCACTCACCAGGGCCAGCCCGTCGGGCGGATCGCACAGACGTCGATCCCGCTGGCGGACCTGAAGCCCTCCTCGCTGACCGGTTGGGAGGTTGGCTTCGACACGCGCCTCTTCGACAACCGCATCGGGGTCGACTTCACCTACTACTTCTCCGAGACGGACAACCAGATCCTGAGCACGACCGTCCCGGTGACCACCGGCTACAGCGCCAAGATCATCAACGCCGGAGCCATCCAGAACCGGGGGGTGGAGGTGCTGCTGAACCTGACGCCGCTGCGTACCGCCCGCATGCGCTGGGACCTCGACGTCAACTTCGCCCGCAACATCAGCAAGGTCACCGAGCTGCTGGGCGACCCGGCCTGTGCCGAACCCTTCCCGCCCGAGGATGTCGACTGTACCCAGTTCCTCGGCTCGTTCGACCTGGGCGGCCGCTCGCGCATTGCCAGCGGCAGCACCATGGGCATCTTCGCCGAGGTGGGCCGGCCCTACGGTATCATCAAGGGCTTCAAGTATGCCCGGGACGCCAACGGCAACATCATCCTCGACGACGCCGGCCTGCCCGTACAGGGGGCCTTCGAGGAACTCGGCAACGGCAACCCGGACTGGACCGCCGGCATCACGAACACGTTCCGGTACAAAAACATCACGGTGTCGGCTCTGCTGGACATCAGCGTCGGCGGGGAGATCTTCTCCGGCACGAATGCCCAGGCCTACGCCTCCGGGCTGCACAAGAACACCCTCGTGGGCCGGGCCGAGTGTGACGCGGCCGGCTATGATGCGCCCTGCTGGACGGCGCCCGGCGTCGTCTTCCCCGACGGCATCCCGTTCGAGGTGGGCGACAAGGGACGGGACGGCCTCGGCCCGGGCGACGCCGGCTACACCGGCCCGGACGAAGGGGAAGGCAATGGCCTGACCCGCGAGGTGTTCGAAGCCGGCACGCCCAACACCACGAAGGTCTATCCGGAGGACTACTACGGCCGCATCGTCAGCCAGATCGCCGAGGAGTTCGTCTACGACGCCTCCTATGTGAAGCTGCGCCAGCTCCAGGTGAGCTACCGCCTGCCCACGCGCTGGCTGGCCCGCACCCCCGTGCGCATGGCGACCATCTCGCTGGTGGGCCGCAACCTGCTGATCCTGCACAAGAACATCCCGAACGTCGACCCCGAGTCGAACCTGAACGTCGGCAATGCCCAGGGGACCGAGCTTGCCGGCGTGCCGCAGGTCCGAAGCATCGGCTTCAACCTGAACCTGCGCTTCTGAGCACGCCCCGCAAGCCCCGTTCGAACGCAAAAGGATCCTGACGATGATGAAGCATATGACCACGGTTCTGACGCGCACGGCCCTCCTGGCCTTTGCCCTCCTGATGCTGGCCGCCTGCGATCAGGACGACCACTTCACCGAGCTGAACACCAACCCCACGGAAGCCAGCACCATCCCGCCGGACTTCCTCTTCACCACGGCGGAGCTGGCCACGGCCGGCACCCGCTACGAACAATGGCGCTCGAACCTGATCTACCCGGAAGCCATGATCCAGCATCTGGCCGAGACGTGGTACACCGGGGACAAGTACACCACGAACGCCGACTGGCTCTCGGCCCTGTGGACCGTCTCCTACAACGGCAACGGCGACGGGCAGCGCGCCCCGATCAAGCTGCTCGTGGACCTGATCTACAACAACGTGGACCCCGACTGCCGCGAGACGCAGGAGGTCTTCACCGAGTGCCCGCCGTTCCCGGCGACCAACGCCAACAAGATCGCCGCGGCGAGGATGCTCCGCGTCTTCGTCTTCCACCGGCTCACCGACATGTACGGCGACCTGCCCTACTTCGAGGCCGGCATGGGCTTCCTGCGCGGCATCATCACCCCGCGCTACGACACGCAGGAAGCCATCTACATGGACATGCTCAAGGAGCTGGAGCAGGCCGTCGCGCAACTCAACCCCTCCTTCCCCACCTATGGCCCCGCCGACGTCATCTACGGTGGCGACGTGGAGAAATGGCGGCGGTTCGGCAACTCGCTCATGCTCCGCCTGGCCATGCGCCTGGTCAAGCGCAACCCTGCCCTCGCCCAGCAATGGGCCCAGAAAGCCCTCAACGGTGGGGTCATGCAGAGCATCGACGATAACTTCATGGTACGGCACGAGCGCGGCGGCAGCGAAGGACCCAACGGCCTCAACACGAACGGCGTGGGTGAGGTCCTCTCCGACTTCGGCCGCCCCAAATGCACGAAGACGTTCGTCGACCTGCTCAAAAACACATCCGACCCGCGCCTGACGGTCTACTGCGGGGTGGGCGGGCAGTTGACCCCGCTGGCCGAGCAGAAGGGCATGCCGGGCGGCAACGATGCCAATACGATCAGCGACCCCACCTGGCCCTGGTACGACCCGGACTTCACGAGCTTCGCGGACTACTCCGTGCCGACGGACTGGGTCAGCAGCAAGACGGCCCCCACCTTCCTGCTGACCTATCCCGAAGTGGCGTTTCTGACGGCGGAAGCTGGCGTACGCTGGGGCCTCGGCGGCGATCCGGCCACGAACTACGCCAACGGCGTGCGGGCCTCGATGCAGCAACTGGCCTTCTATGAAGGCGCACCGGCGATCACGGAGGCCGACATGGATGCCTACCTGGCTGCCAACCCGTACGACGCCGGGCGGGCGCTCGAACAGATCAACACCCAGATCTGGATCACCACCTTCCTGCAGGGCCATGAAGCCTGGGCCAACTGGCGCCGTAGCGGCTTCCCGGTGCTGCAACCGGTCGACTGGCCGGGCAACGTCACTGGCGGGCAGATCCCCCGCCGGCTGGGCTTCTGGGGCGACCTGGTCCTCAACCCGAATGCCCGGGAGGCCATGGAGCGTCAGGGGCTCTCCGGTCAGTTCGACCTCTCCACCCCGGTCTGGTGGGATGCCCCCTGACCCCGCCGGGTTCTCCTTCACCACGAATAGGCCGGTCGCCTGAGCAACGGCCGGCCGGGCGGGACGACAGAGCGTGGGCCGGGATCTTCTCCCCGGCCCACGCTTTCGCCATTCAGCCCCCCGGTTCCCTCACGTCGTCCATGCGTACCCCACGAGCGTACCTGCTGTCCCTCTTCACCCTCGTCGCCGCGGCCTGCGGTACGTCGCCGTCCGGGGAATCCCCGCTCTTCACACGCGTGCCGCCGGAGGCCTCGGGCGTCACGTTCGTCAACCGGATCGTGGAGGACGAGGGATTCAACGTGCTCGAATACGAGTACTTCTATAACGGCGGCGGCGTGGCCGTGGGCGACGTGGACGGCAACGGTTTGCCCGACCTCTATTTCACCGCCAACGCGGGGCCAAACCGCCTCTACCTCAACCGGGGCGGCTTCGTCTTCGAGGACGCCACCGAGCGCGCCGGCCTTCTCGGCACCAGCGCCACCTGGGACACCGGCGTCACCATGGCCGACGTCAACGGCGACGGCCACCTGGACCTCTACGTCTGCCGCTCCGGGCGCGTCTCCGAGGCCCGCCGCCGCAACGCCCTCTACCTCAACAACGGGGACGGCACCTTCACCGAGCGCGCCGCCGCCTACGGCCTCGACGACCCCGCCTACTCCACCCACGCCACCTTCTTCGACTACGACCGCGACGGCGACCTCGACCTCTACCTGCTCAACCACCCCATCCGCCGCCTCACCCGCTTCGACGTCGGCCTCGTCCGCCGGCAGCGCGACCCGCTGGCCGGGGACAAGCTCTACCGCAACGACGGCGACCGCTTCACCGACGTCAGCGAGGCCGCCGGCATCATCGGCAACCCCATCGGCTTCGGCCTCAGCGTCACCGCCTCCGACGTCGACGGCGACGGCTGGATCGACCTCTACGTGGCCAACGATTACGTGGAGGACGACTACTTCTACCGGAACAACGGCGACGGCACCTTCACCGAGGCGTTCCGGCAGGCCTTCGCACACGCCTCCTACTCGTCGATGGGCGCCGACGCCGCCGACATCGACAACGACGGACGCCCCGACCTCTTCACGCTGGACATGCTGCCGCCCGACCACCGCCGCCGCATGCTCCTCAAAGGGCCGGACGACCACGCCATGTTCACCCGCCTCCGCGGCTACGGCTATGCCCCGCAGTATATGCGCAACATGCTCCACCGCAACCGGGGCGACGGCACCTTCGCCGAGATCGGCCGCCTGGCCGGCGTGGATGCCACCGACTGGAGCTGGGCCGCCCTCCTGGCCGACTTCGACCTCGACGGCTTCAAAGACCTCTTCGTCACCAACGGCTACCTGCGCGACTATACCAACCTCGACTTCCTCAACGTCACGCTGCGGGAGGCCTACCGGGCCGCGCAGGCCGAGGGCAAGAAGCTGCACGCCTACGAGCTCGTTCAGCACATGCCCACCTCCGAACTGATCAACTACGCCTTCCGCAACGAGGGTACCCTGCGGTTCTCCGACCGGACGCGGGCCTGGGGGCTCGACGAGGCGGCCTACTCGAACGGGGCCGCCTATGCCGACCTGGACGGCGACGGCGACCTCGACCTCGTCGTCAACAACATCAACGGGCCGGCGTTCGTCTACGAGAACCACGCCGCCGGACGGTCCGGCCGCCACTTCCTCAAGGTGTGGCTCGAAGGCCCGCCGGGCAACCGCTTCGGCACGGGCGCGAAGGTGACAGTGACGACCCCGGACGGGCAGACGCTCTTTCAGGAGATGATGCCCGTGCGCGGCTACCAGTCGTCCGTCGAGCCCGTGCTGGTCTTCGGCCTCGGCGCGGCGACGTCGGTCGCGCTGGAGGTCGTCTGGCCCGACGGGCGGCGGGAGCGGCGGGACGGCGTGGCCGCCGATCAGACGGTGACGCTCGCCCACGCCGACGCCGGGGACGCGACGCCGCCGCCTCCCCCCCCCGCGCCCCCACCGCTGTTCGCCTACCTGCCCGACGGGCGAGGGCTGACCTTCACGCACCGGGAAGACGATTTCATCGACTTCGAGCGGGAGCCGCTCCTGCCCTACATGCCCTCGCGCCTGGGGCCGGCCCTGGCCCGCGCCGACGTCAACCGCGACGGCCTCCCGGATGTGTTCGTGGGCGGGGCGAAAGGGCAGGCCGCCCGCCTGTTCCTCCAGCAACTCGACGGCACGTTCCGCCCGGCGAACGTCCCCGCCCTGGACGCCGACGTCGCCTTCGAAGACGTCGCCGCCCTCTTCTTCGACGCCGATGGCGACGGGGACGCCGACCTGTACGTCGTCAGCGGCGGCTACGACGTCCCGGCCGACGCCCCCGTTTACCAGGACCGCCTCTACCGCAACAACGGGTTCGGCGCCTTCGAGCGGGCCCTCGACGCGCTCCCGCCCATGCCGGTCAGCGGCGGGGCCGTGGCCGCCCACGACGTCGACGGGGACGGCGACACCGACCTGTTCGTCGGCGGGCGCGTCCTGGCCGGGCGCTACCCCCTCGCCCCACGGAGCTACCTCCTCCTGAACGACGGCGCGGGCCGGTTCACCGACGCCACCGACCGCCTCGCCCCGCCACTCCGCACGCCCGGCATGGTCACCGCCGCCGTGTGGGTGGACCTCGACGGCGACGGCGTGAAGGAGCTGGTGCTGGCCGGCGAATGGATGCCGCTGCGCGTCTTTCGTACCGCACCCGGCCCCACGCTTGTGGAGACCACGGACGCGGCGGGCCTCACCGGCACGGACGGCTGGTGGAACGCGCTGGCCGCCGCCGACCTCGACGGCGACGGCGACACCGACCTGGTGGCCGGCAACCGGGGGCTGAACGGCCCGCTGCGCGTCGCGCCCCGGACGCCCGCCTTCATCCTCGGCGGCGACCTCGACCGGAACGGCTTCGTCGATCCCCTCATCGGCCATTACCTGGACGGCCGCCCCTACCCCGTCGCCACGCGCGACGAACTGCTCGCCCAGGTGCCCGCCTTCGCCGAGCGTTTCCCCACGTACGCCGCCTATGCCGAAGCGACCTTCGACGAGGTCGTGCCCCCACGTGAGCGCGAAGGGATGCCCCTGCTGTACGCCCGCATGGCCGAGACGACGGTCTTCGAGAACCGGGGCGACGGCACCTTCCACCCACGTCCCCTGCCCGTGGAGGCCCAGCTGGCCCCCGTCAATGCGGTCCTGCCCGCCGACCTCGACGGCGACGGGGTGATGGACCTGTTGCTGGCAGGCAACCACCTGAACGTGCGGGCACAGTGGGGCGCCGAGAACGCAAGCCGCGGGCTGTTCCTTCGCGGGCGGGGCGACGGCACCTTCACCCCCGTGCCCGGCACCGAGAGCGGCTTCCTCGTGCCGGGTGAGGTGCGCGGACTCATCGGCGTCGGCACGCGGGCCGCCCCCCTGGTTGTCGCCGCCCGGAACGACGGGCCGCTGGCGGTCTTCGCCCTCCTGCCGCCCCGCCCGCCTTCGTGACGCCGCCTCGCCTCCTCACCCATCCATTCAAACACCCATCCACCCAAACACCCCCATGCCCCGCCCCGCCCTCCTGCTGCTTTCTGCCCTGCTTCTCCTCGGCTGCGACGAGGCGCCGGACCCGCCGCCCCTCCGGCTGACGTGGGGCGTCGTGGAAAACCACGGCGACGTGTTCGACTTTACCCTGACGATGACCAACCCGGGCGACGCCGCCTGGCCCGCATCGGGGTGGACGCTGTATTTCAACAGCCTCCGGGCCATCGTGCCGGAGAGCGTGCCGCCCACGGTGACGGTGGAGCACGTCAACGGCGACCTGTTCCGCCTGCGTCCGGCGGCGGCGTTCCCTGTGCTCGCGCCGGGCGACAGCCTGACGCTGGCGATGCAGGGGCGGTACTGGGCCATCAAACGGTCGGATGCCCCGCGCGGCTTCTACGTCGTCCGGGAGGGGCCT
>CAZKFR010000019.1:44159-47615 GCA_964552015.1 uncultured Rhodothermaceae bacterium
GTGTTCTACGGCGTGCAGAGCCTCCGCGCCCTCCTCCCCGTCGACGCCTATGCGTCCCCGCGCGACACCCTCGCGGTGCCGGCCGTCACCCTCCTCGACGCCCCCCGCTTCCCCTACCGCGGCTTCCACCTCGACGTCGCCCGCAATTTCCAGCCGAAGGAGGCCGTCCTCCGCCTCCTCGACCTGATGGCTTTTTACAAACTCAACCGCTTCCACTTCCACCTGACAGACGATGAGGGCTGGCGGCTGGCCGTCTCCGGCCTGCCCGAACTGACCGGCGTCGGCGGGCGGCGCGGCCACACCACCGACGAGCGGGACCGTCTTCTCCCCAGCTACGGCTCCGGCCCGTTGCCCGACCGCCTCCCCGGCAGCGGCCACTACAGCCCGGACGACTTCGTCGAGATCCTACGCTACGCCACGGCCCGCCACATCGAGGTCATCCCCGAGATCGACGTACCCGGCCACGCCCGCGCGGCCATCAGGGCGATGGAGGCCCGCCACGCCCGCCTGCTCACCGAAGGACGCCCCGACGAGGCCACCGCGTACCGCCTCATCGACCCGGAGGACACGTCCACGTACCGGTCGGTGCAGCTCTGGAACGACAACGTCCTGAACGTGTGCGTCCCGGGCACCTACCGGTTCCTCGAGGCGGTCTTCGACGCGCTCGTGGCCGTGTATGCCGAAGCCGGCGCCCCGCTGACGACCGTCCACATCGGCGGGGACGAGGTGCCGGCGGGGGTCTGGGAGCGGTCGCCGGCGTGCGCGGCGCTGATCGAGGCCTCGCCCGACCTGCACACGACGCACGACCTCTGGGGCTACTTCCTCCGCCGGACGAGCGACCTGCTGGCGGCGCGGGGCCTGACGACGGCCGGCTGGGAGGAGATCGCGCTACGGGAAACCACGCGCGACGGCCGCACGGTGAAGACGCCCGATGCCGCCTTCGCCCGGCGCGGCTTCCGGGCCTATGTGTGGAACAACGTGTGGGGCTGGGGCGCCGAGGACCTGGCCTACCGCCTGGCCAACGCCGGCTTCCCCGTCGTCCTCGCCAACGCCACCAACCTGTACTTCGACTTCGCCTACGACAAGCACCCGGACGAGCCCGGCTTCTACTGGGCCGGCTTCACCGACACGCGCAGCCCGTATGCCTTCGTGCCGCTGGACCTGTTCAAGAGCGCCCGCCGGGATGCGCTGGGCCGCCCGCTCGCACCCGCCGCCTTCGCCGGGCACACGCGCCTGACCGACGCCGGCCGGCGCAACATCCTGGGCCTGCAGGGGCAGCTCTGGAGCGAGACGCTGGTGCACCCCGAACGGCTCGAGTACATGGCTTTCCCCAAACTGCTGGGCCTGGCCGAGCGGGCGTGGGCCCCCGAGCCTGCCTGGGCCCGCCTCGACGACCCCGAGGCACGGGAAGCCGCGTTGAACGGAGCCTGGAGCGCCTTCGCCCACCGCCTCGGCCGCCGCGAGCTACCCCGCCTGGACCACCTGCACGGCGGCATCGGCTACCGCCTGCCCCCGCCCGGCGCCGTCATCGAGGACGGCCGGCTCCACGCCAACGTGGCGTTCCCGGGCCTGACGATCCGCTACACCACCGACGGCACCGAGCCCACGCCCGCCTCCATGGTCTACACCACCCCCGTCGCCGTCGACGGGCCGGTCCGCCTCCGCACCTTCGACACCCGCGGGCGGGGTAGCCGGACCGTCATCGTCCGCTAGTCCCTCACCGCGACTTCTCCGGCGCCCGCACCACCCACGGCTGGCGCCAGGCGAACCGGCGGTAGCCGATCACGAGCTCGTACGTTCCGGCTTTCTCCGGGGTGAAGGTGAAATCGGCCGTCTCGCCCACCCCCATGCGGGGGCTGACCTCCACCGGCACCTGCTGGTGCACGGGCAGGTCCGCGCCGTCTTTGGCCAGCGCCCGGAGCGGGACCGGCTGCTCGCCCTGCACCATGCGGGCTGTGATCATACCCGCCGGCGCGATGTTGATCACCCGGATCCGGTGGGTCTCCCCCACCACGGCGTGCTGCACCGGTTGCTCGGCCCGCCCGTTGAGCTCCAGGTCGGCCGGCGACTGTGGGGCCGGGCTGTTCCATCCCACGATGTAGATGTGGTCCGTCGCCGGGTCATACGTCTCGCCCTCGCCCAGCACGATCAGGGCCCCGTAGAGCCCGCTCGTCAGTTGCCGCACGTCGTCGAGGTGGGTGTGGTAGATGAACGTGCCCGGCCGCATGAGCGAGAGCTTGTACGTGAACGCCTCGCCGGGGGCGATGACCGGGGAAACCTGGCCGTCCGAGGCGCTCCACCCCGGCACGCCGTCGGCCCAGCTGTCGAGCTCGAGGCCATGCCAGTGGACGCCCGTAGGTACCGGCAGGGCGTTCCGGACGGTGACGTACGTCGGCTCGTACTGCCGCATGAGCAGCACCGGCCCCGGCGTACGAAGCTGCTCCTCATCCGGCACGAACGCCTCGTCGAGGGCAAAGCCGTACGCCGTCGTTGTGTCCGAAGGGTAGGCTTTCGCATAGAGGGTCAGGTGGCGCGGGGGGCCGTGCGAGACCAGGTCGGTGGGGCCAGGCTGCACCTCGATGCCCAGCACCAGCCCGGCCATATGGGGGCGGTGCCCCCCATGACCGGCTCCGTCAGCCCCGGGTAGTCGGATGTTCGGGGCGACGTGGTAGGACAGGTGGCAGTGGAAGAGCCAGTTGCCCGGCCGGGTGGGGACCCACGCCATCGCCATCGTAGACCGCCCGCGCATCATCTCGGTCACCACCTTCCGCCGGTCTGCCGGCGCATAGCGGTCGTCTTCGAGGGCCGTCCCACGTGAGGTGACATCATAAAAGAAGCCGTGCAGGTGCATGGGGTGGTTCCGGTTGGAGGCGTTGATCACCCGCCAGCGCACCGTGTCGCCCACGGCCGGGCGCAGCCGCTCCGTCTCCGGCCAGGAGCGGCCATTGATGGTCAGCGCTTCGAGCCAGCCGTGCGGGTGCCAGGCGGTATCCACCGGCGTGCTGAAGATGTTGATCATGAAGACCCGGTCCGGCGGGCTGCCCCCCTTCGGGTCCACGATAAAGGCCCCCGCCAGGTGCTCGCGCTCCCCGCCCCCCGGGGCACTCCCATCCCCCAAGAGGACATAGTAGAAATAGGTGCCGGGGGCGCCGGCCTCGAACGCCACCGTCTTCGTCTCGCCGGGGCGCACCACCAGGCTGTCCGGCGTGCGGGCCGGGCGGGTCTGCAGGCCGAAGACCGTGAGGGTGGAATCTGCCAGCGTGTTATGGATCCGTGCCCGGATACGCGTGCCGGCCTCCACCCGGATGAGCGGTGCCGGGATCATGGGGGGCTGGCCGGCTTCCGCCAGCGCCACCACCCGCAGCCCCGGCCCCTGGCCGCCTTCGATACGCCAGTCCCCCCACACCGCTTCGAGCGCCAGTTCCAGGGTCTGCCCCACCCACGTGCCGGCCGGGG
>CAZKFR010000019.1:47715-49881 GCA_964552015.1 uncultured Rhodothermaceae bacterium
GTCTGCCCCACCCACGTGCCGGCCGGGGTCCGGTTGTCGTTGGCGGTCACCTGCGGCAGCGGGCCCGTGGTGCCGGCCGCCAGGTAGCGGGAAGAGGCGGATTGTGCCGTGGCCGGCGGCGCCCCGGCAAGCCCGAACACGATCAGCCCCCACACCAGTACGCCGTACCACCCCCTGTTTTTCTTGTGCCCCATGATGGTCCTCTCCTGTTATAGAGCACCTCACAAACCCTCGATTCGGGTTGCGCACGGCTGCGCCGCTCTATCCAAAGCAGGTTTCTTTGGCACTCTTATGGCTGAGCCCCTACCCTGCCCCGATCCAAGGGCCGTTGCCGGGTAGACGGCGGGCACGAAGGCACCGGCGGACCGTGCAAGGGACCGCCCGGTACCGGCGGGTTGCGGCACGGGGAGATGAACGGTACGAACCGTCCCGTGCCTGGACGACCGGCATGTTGCCGAGACGTCTGGCGCGTTCGCAGCCCCGGGCAGGCGCCCCCCACCGGGGAGACAGCCGGGCCGGGGCTGCCCGGTAATACAGAGGCGCAGGCTCAGTGGGCGGGCTGGGCGGCCTTGAGCCGGGTGAATTCCGTGAGTTGCATGGCTTCCAACAGCGGCGGGTCGAAGACGGCATCGGCGGTATTGCGCTCGCGTACGCCGAAGTCCAGGCCCACCACGTGGCGGAACGGACGCGGCCGCTCCGGGCTTTCGATCAGCGACACGAAGCAGTCGACCACCGCTTCCGGCCCGGTCGGGGCGTCGGCATCCTCGAACAGGGCCTCGAAGCTGGCCGCCATCCCCTGGAGCGTCTCATGTGCCACCGGGGGATAGGTGCCCGCCCGCTGTTCCAGGTCGACCGGCTGCGGGCTCTGCACAAACAGTTCCGTGGTAAACGGCCCGGGCTCGACGACCACCACGTCGATGCCGGTGCAGGCCAGCTCATGCCGGAGCGCCAGCGAGTAACCCTCGACGGCCCACTTGCTGGCGTGATAGAGCCCGAAAAACGGCACCGCCATACGCCCGGCTATCGAGCTGACATTGATGATCAGCCCCTGGCCCCGCGCCCGCATGGCCGGCAGAAAGGTCCGGCAGACCCGGTGGATGCCCACCACGTTGACGTCGAGTTGCCGGGCCATCTCGGCCGGCGTGAAGGCTTCCGTGATGCCAGTGAACATCTGCCCGGCATTGTTGATGACCACGTCCGGGCCGTCCGACTGCGCCAGCACCGCCTCGCGCGCCGCGGCGACGGAGGCATCGGAGGTCACATCCAGTTCGAGAACGTCGAGCTTCCATCCGTGGGTACGGGCCTGGTCGGCGAGCGCCATCGCCGGTTTGCGGTTCTTGCCTTCGGGGTCTCGCATGGTGGCAAAAACCCGGTGGCCTCTCGCCGCCAGTTCCTCGGCCGCCAGGCGACCAAACCCCGTGCTGCATCCTGTAATCAGAACCGTCTTCATGCTTCTTCTCCAGTTTATACTGTGGGCAAAGGGGGCGTACCGGGGCCTATCAGCCCGGCTTCACGCGCCGGAGGACCAGGTTGAAGGTCCCCCGCCGGGAGCCCGGCTCGTCGTCCGGGCGGCCCTCGGTGAGTGTCACCACCAGCCGTTGCCGCTCCGCTTCGGGGATCTCCTGCAACAGCCGGTCCTTCGCATTCAGCGCCTCCCCGTCGAAATACATCTGCGTGATGAGCTCGTGGTAGCCACGCCGGGCCACTTTGAAATGGATGTGGGGCGGACGCACCCACCCCTCTTCGGCGGGATAGGCCCCGGGAACGATGGTCTTGAACCCGTACCGTCCCTCCGCATCGGTCCGCATCATCCCCCACCCCTGGAAGGCCGGGTCTTCGGGGGCCGTGTTGGGGTCGTCCTCGTGGTGATAGCGGCCGTGGGTGTTGGCCTGCCAGATCTCCACCAGGGCCCCCGCAACGGGCGCCAGGTCCTGGTCGAGCACCTGCCCGCTGATGTAGACCACCTTGCCCTGGGCCCGGTCGGCCCGGCCCGCGATGCGCGTCAGGTCGAGGTCCTTGTCCGGCTGATCGCGCTTCGGGTAGAAGGGGCCGGAGGCCTGTTCGGGGGTCCGGCAGGCCGCCTTTTCGACGGCGCCCGTCAGCAGGCCGCCTCCCAGCAGCCCTGCTCCGACCCCTACCGCGGTGTGCAACATGGTCCGGCGCGTA
>CAZKFR010000020.1:0-8201 GCA_964552015.1 uncultured Rhodothermaceae bacterium
GCCCCGTTGGGGACGACAGGGCAACGTCGGGCGCACTGTCAGCGTGCGGTCTGACAGGGCGACGCCCCGCTCACCGGTAGGCTTCGAGCGTCACCGGCACGGTCACCTCCTCGCCGTCGCGGAGGAGCGTCAGGTTGACCACCTCGCCGGGGTTGCGGCGCTCGAGCGCCAGGATGACGTCGTTGGGCGAGCGGACGGGCTGCCCGTCGACGGCGACGACGATGTCGCCCAGGCGGAGGTAGCCGAAGCGGTCGCGCATGGTGGGACGGATGCCGGCCCGGGCGGCCGAGCTGCGCGGCTCGACGTGGATGACGAGCGCCCCCTCGATGCCGAGCCGCCGCGTCACCTGCGCCGAGGCGAACTCGATCCCCAGGCTGGGCCGCCGCACCCGCCCGTAGGCGATCAGTTCGGGCACCACCCAGTTGACCACGTCCACCGGGATGGCGAAGCCGATGCCGGCGTACGCCCCCGAGGGGCTGTAGATGGCCGTGTTGACGCCGATGAGGCGACCGGCCGAGTCGAGCAACGGCCCGCCCGAGTTGCCGGGGTTGATGGCGGCGTCCGTCTGGATCACGTCGCGGATGGGGATGCGGGCCACCGACTCGATCTCGCGACCCAGGGCGCTGATGACGCCCGTCGTGAGGCTCTGGTCGAGGCCGAAGGGGTTGCCGATGGCGAAGACGGACTGCCCCACTCGCAGGTCCGACGAGGTGCCCACCGGGATGGGACGGAGCCGTTCGGCCGGTGCGTCGATGCGGAGCACGGCCAGGTCCTTCTCGGGCGCCGTCCCCACCAGCGAGGCCTCCCAGGTCGTGCGGTCGGCCAGCGTCACGAGCGCCTTGTTGGCCCCCTGGATGACGTGGAAGTTGGTGATGATGTGGCCGTCGTCGTCCCACACGAAGCCCGTCCCGGTGCCCCGGGGGATCTCGGTGACGTTCCACGAGAAGAAGTCGCGCTGCACCGTCAGCGAGGTGATGTAGACCACCGAGGGGGAGGCCTGCTCGAAGAGGGCGATGGTGGCCTTCTCCGCCTCGGTGAGGTCGGCCCGCGGCGTCACCGGGCGCGGGGCCGCCTGCTGCGCCGCCTGCCGCGCCATCGACTGCCAGGTCGCCCCGCTCACGAAGCCGAGGACACCGATCAACAGGGCCACCACCAGGTGCCCCACGCGTACCGTGATCTGTCGATTCATCATGCTGCTCTGCTGATTGATCCGCGCCAATATAGGGGTATCCCGGAAAGAACACAGGGATCCCGCCGCCGGATGCCGCCCTGCCACGGAGCAAAAAAATCTCGCTTTCGAATGCAACTGATATATCAATTGTGTATATTCGATCCATCCTTCACCCGACCCCATGACCCATGACGACGCACTGGCAAGGCGTTTTTCCCGCCGTCACGACCAAGTTCACGGAAGACGGTCGCCTGGACCCCGGGGCCCAGGTGCGCCACACGGAAGCCATGATCGCGGCCGGCGTGCACGGCCTGATCGTGTGCGGCTCGCTGGGTGAGAGCAGCACCCTCTCGCCCGAGGACAAGCTGGCGGTGCTCTGCACCGTCCGCGAGGCGGCGGGCGGGCGCGTGCCGGTCCTCTGCGGCATCGCGGAGCGCGCCACGGCCGACGCCTGCCGCTTCGCCGAACGGGCGGCAGCCGAAGGCGCGGACGGCTTCATGCTCCTGCCGCCCATGCTCTATCGGTCCGACCGCCGCGAGACGCTCACCTTCCTCCGCACCGTCGCCGCGGCCACCGACCGGCCCATCATGCTCTACAACAACCCTGTCGCCTACGGGGTCGACGTCACCCCGGAGATGTTCGCCGAGCTGGCCGACGAGCCCCGGTTCGTCGCCATCAAGGAGTCGTCGGACGACGTGCGGCGCATCACGGACATCGTCAACCTGGTGGGCGACCGCTACCGGATCTTCTGCGGCGTGGACGACATCGCGCTGGAGGCCCTCCTCCTCGGCGCCGACGGGTGGGTGGCCGGCCTGGTCTGCGCCTTTCCCGAGGAGACGGTGGCCCTCTACGAGCTGGCCCGGGCGGGGCGGCTGGCGGAGGCCCGGGCCCTCTACCGCTGGTTCATGCCGCTGCTGCACCTGGACGTCTCGACGAAGCTGGTGCAGAACATCAAGCTGGCCGAGGCGATGGTGGGGCTGGGCACCGAACACGTCCGTCCCCCGCGCCTGCCGCTCGAAGGCGAGGAGCGGGCGCGGGTCCGGGAGATCATCGCGGCGGCGCTGGCGAAGCGCCCCGCCCTGCCGGTGGCGCCATGAGCGAGACGCCTGCCGCCCCCGCGCCGACGCTGGCCGCCCGCGCCTACGACGTCGTCGAGGAGATGATCGTCACGCTGAAGCTGCCGCCCGGTCACGTCTTCTCCGAGGCCGCGTTGAGCCGCCGGATCGGCATCGGGCGGACGCCGCTGCGCGAGGCGCTCCAGCGGCTGGCCGCCGAGGGCCTCGTGGTGGCCCTCCCCCGCCGGGGCATGATGGTGACCGAGATCAAGCTCCAGGACATCTTCGCCCTGCTGGAGACGCGCCGCGTCCTCGACCGGCTCGTGGCCGGTCAGGCGGCCCGCCGCGCCACCCCGGAGCAGCGCGAGGCCCTCACCACCTGTGCCGCTCTCCTCCGCGACACGGCCGCCCGCGACGACCTCGACGCCTTCATGCGGGCCGACCATGCCGGGGACGACCTGCTGGCCGCCGCCGCCCGTAACCCGTTCGCCGCGCAGGCGCTGGCCCCGCTTCACACCCACAGCCGCCGGTTCTGGTACCAGTACCGCCACGAGGGCGACCTGGGCCGCTCGGCCGACCTCCACGCCCGCCTGCTCGACGCCGTAGCCGCCGGCGACCCGGACGCCGCCGTCGCCGCCTCCGACGCCCTCATCGACTACCTCGACGCCTTCGCCCGAACCGTCACCTTCGGCGTGGCACCGTAAACGGGTTAACGTTGAACGTTCAACGTTAACCCACCCGAACGTGCACCGCGCAACGCCCAACCTGTAACGTGAAACGCCCAACCTGTAACGTGCAACGCATGACCCTCCACGGACAGCATCTGATCGCCGGCACCCCTTCCGGGGCGGGGCCGGCCGTGATCCAGGCCGTCAACCCCGTCACCGGCGAGGCGCTGGCGCCGGCCTACCCCGAAGCCACACCCGACGACATCGACCGGGCGCTGGACGCCGCCACGGAAGCCTTCCACGCGGGGCGCACGCGGACGCCCGAGGAACGGGCCGCGCTCCTCGAACGCATCGCCGACGAGATCGAAGCGCTCGGCGACGTCCTCATCGAGCGTGTGATGGCCGAGACGGGCCTGCCCGAGGGGCGCGTGCGCGGCGAGCGGGGCCGGACCACCGGCCAGCTCCGCCTCTTCGCCGGGGTCGTCCGCGAGGGCTCGTGGGTCGGCGCCCGCATCGACACGGCCGACCCGGACCGCCGGCCCGTGCCGAAGCCGGACGTACGGCGGATGCTCCTCCCCCTCGGCCCCGTGGTCGTCTTCGGCGCCAGCAACTTCCCGCTGGCCTTCTCCGTGGCCGGCGGCGACACCGCCTCGGCGCTGGCGGCGGGCTGCCCGGTGGTGTGCAAGGCCCACCCGGCGCACCCCGGCACCTCGGAACTGGTGGGCCGCGCCATCGACCGGGCCGTGGCGGCCACCGGCTTCCCGCCCGGCACCTTCTCCCTCCTCCACGGCGCCACCCCCGAGACGGGGCTGGCGCTGGTGCGGCACCCGCAGGCGCGGGCCGTGGGCTTCACCGGCTCGCTCCGCGCTGGCCGCGCCCTCTTCGACGCCGCCGCCGCGCGTCCCGACCCCATCCCCGTCTACGCCGAGATGGGGAGCGTCAACCCGGTCTTCCTCCTCCCCGGCGCCCTGAGCGACCGGGGCGAGGCGCTGGCCGAAGGGCTCGCCGCCTCCGTGACCCTCGGGGCCGGGCAGTTCTGCACCAACCCCGGCCTCGTCTTCGCCCCGCGCGGCGACGCCCTCGACGCCTTCCTCGGCCACCTGGGCGCCGTGCTGGCCACCACCTCCGCCGGGACGATGCTCCACGCCGGCATCCGGGTCGCCTACGAGGCCGGCCTCGACCGCTGGCAGGCCACCGAGGGCGTCCGCCCCGTCGCCGCCGGCCCGACCGACGACACCGCCACGCCGGCCCGGCCCGCCGTCTTCACCACCGACGCCGAGACCTTCGCCCGGAACCCGCACCTGCACGAGGAGGTCTTCGGCCCGGCCACGCTGGTGGTACAGTGCGACGACCCCGCCACGTTCGAGCGCCTCGCCCGAAGGCTCGAAGGCAACCTGACGGCCTCGCTCCACGGCACCGGGGACGACCTCCGCGCCCACGCAGGTCTCATCCGTATCCTCGAGGACCGCGTCGGGCGGCTCATCTTCAACGGCTTCCCCACGGGCGTGGAGGTGTGCCACGCCATGCACCACGGCGGTCCCTACCCCGCCACCACCGACGTGCGCTCCACCTCGGTCGGCACCGCCGCCATCTTCCGCTTCGCCCGGCCCGTCTGCTACCAGAACTTCCCGCAGGCGGCCCTCCCCCCCGAACTCCGCGACGACAACCCGCGTGGCCTCTGGCGCCTCGTCGACGGCACGTTCACGCGGGAGGCGTTGCACGTTGAACGTTGAAACGTTGCACGTTGAGGTTCCCGAACGACGCATACGTGTAACCCGAAACGCACAACGTGTAACCCGAAACGCACAACCCTATGTCCCGCCACACCTTCTTCTGCATCGACGCCCACACGTGCGGCAACCCGGTGCGGGTCGTCGCCGGGGGCGGGCCGCCGCTCGAAGGCGACACGATGCGCGCGCGCCGGCAGCACTTCCTGGCCGAGTACGACTGGATCCGCACCGGGCTGATGTTCGAGCCGCGCGGGCACGACATGATGTCCGGCGCGATCCTCTACCCGCCCACCCGCGACGACTGTGACGTGGCGATCCTGTTCATCGAGACGAGCGGCTGCCTGCCCATGTGCGGCCACGGCACCATCGGCACGGTGACGGTGATGATCGAGCACGGGCTGGTGACCCCGCGCACCCCCGGCGTGGTCCGGCTGGACACCCCCGCCGGCCGCGTCGACGCCCACTACACGCTGGAGGGCGCGCGCGTCCGGTCGGTGCGGCTGGTCAACGTGCCGGCCTTCCTGGCCGCCGAGGGGCTGACCGTCGAATGCCCCGACCTGGGGACGCTGACCGTGGACGTAGCCTACGGGGGGAATTTCTACGCCATCGTCGACCCGCAGGAGAACTACCGCGACCTGGCCGACCACACCGCCGCCGACCTGATCCGGTGGAGCCCCGTGATCCGGGCCCGGCTGAACGAGGCGCACACGTTCGTACACCCCGAGGATCCGACGATCCGGGGGCTCAGCCACGTCCTCTGGACCGGCGCGCCCACGAAGCCGGAGGCCGACGCCCGCAACGCCGTCTTCTACGGCGACAAAGCCATCGACCGCTCGCCGTGCGGCACGGGCACCTCGGCCCGCATGGCGCAATGGGCCGCCCGGGGACGCCTCGACGTGGGCGACACGTTCGTGCACGAGAGCATCATCGGGAGCCTCTTCCACGGACGCGTGGAGGGACGCACCACCGTCGGCGGGCGCGAGGCCATCATCCCCAGCATCGCCGGATGGGCCCTCGTCACCGGGCTGAATACCATCTTCATCGACGACGAAGACCCGTACGCCCACGGGTTTCAGGTGGTGTGACACGCCGTCGTTGAACGTTGACCGTTGAACGTTTCACGTTGCCTGAAGTCCGAACGTTCAACCTTGAACGTTAAACCCGAAACACAAAAACGCCATGCCAGATGTGATCGTCGTAGGAGCGGGGGCCGTGGGGCTGTGCACGGCGTACTTCCTCCGGGAAGAAGGCTTCGACGTGGCCGTGGTGGCGCGGGAGCCGGTGGGCACGGGCGCCTCGGCGGGCAACGCGGGGATGATCGTGCCGAGCCACGTGGTGCCGCTGGCCGCGCCGGGCGTCGTGAAGCAGGGGCTCCGCTGGCTCCTCCGCCCGGACAGCCCCTTCTACCTCCGCCCCCGCGCCGACCTCGCCCTGGCGCGCTGGCTGTGGACGTTCCGCCGGCACGGCACCGAGGCGCATGTGGCCCGCAGCGCCCCCCTGCTGCGCGACCTGAGCCTGGCTTCGGTCGAGCTCTTCGAAGCCCTGCAGGCCGACCTGGGCGACGTCGGCTATGCACAGACGGGCCTGCTGATGCTTTTTCATACGGAGAAGGGGCGGCGGGCAAACCTGGAGGCGGCGGACCTGGCCGAACGCTGCGCGCTGCGCGTCGAGCGGCTCGACGCCGGAGCCGTGCGTGAACGCGAGCCGGCCCTGCGCACGCCGGCCACGGGCGCGGTGCTCTACCACGACGATGGCCGTGTGGACCCGGACGCCTTCCTCCGCGCGCTCGCCACCACCCTCGAAGCGCGGGGGGTGACCCTCCACACGGGGCGGACGGTCACCGGGCTCCTGCGGGAGGGCCGCGCCGTGGCCGGCGTGCAGACCGATGCGGGCGCGCTCCGGGCGCCGCAGGTGGTGCTGGCCGCCGGCGCGTGGTCCGGCCGGCTGGTACGGGACGCCGGCCTGCGCCTGCCGCTCCAGCCGGCCCTCGGCTACAGCCTCACCGTCCCCGCACCCGACGACGGCCCCCGCCTCCCCATGATCCTCACCGAAGAGAAGCTCACCGTCACCCCGATGCCCGGGCGGCTCCGCTTCGCCGGGACCCTGGCCCTGGTCGGCTTCGACGCCCGCATCGACCCGCGCCGGGTGGAGCCGCTGCGCCGCCTGGCCCGGACCTACGCGCCCGACGCCGGCGCGCCGGTCTGGGCGGGCTTCCGCCCGTGCTCGCCGGACGGCCTCCCGTACCTCGGTCCCGTCCCCGGCACGCCCGGCCTGTTCGTCGCCACGGGCCATGGCATGATGGGCCTGACGCTCGCTCCGATCAGCGGCAAGGCCGTCGCGACCCTGCTCGCGGGCATCCCGCCGCCCCTCGACCTTGCCCCCTTCGCCCCGGATCGTTTCGCCTGAAACGCAACTGCTTCCCGGCACCGTACGTACTGTATGGCTGTTCAGAACATGATCGACCCCCGCGGTTCGTCCCGCCACATTTGCACGCCGGAGGGCCACGCCTTACCTTGTCCTGTTAATGGCCTGGAAAACAGGGCTGTATCCGCCCTGCTCCCGCCTCGCCACCTCCCCGGGCCTCTGGGTGCCCATGCATGCAACCTCCTCCATCTCCAGATCAATGGGAGCAGATCCAGCGGATCGTCCAGGAAGTTGCTTCGCTGAATCCGGCAGCGCGTGCGTCGCGGATCACGCAGGTCTGCGGTGAAGACCAGCAGCTGCGGGCGCTGGTCGTTTCGCTGCTGGAACCCCTCACCACCCCGCCCCCCACGTCCGCTGCGGCTTCGCTCCCGGGCGACATGACCGGACGGGTGCTGAACCAGTATGAGGTACAGGAAACCCTGGGAGCCGGCGGCATGGGCACGGTCTACCGTGCGCTGGACCATACCCTGAAGCGCACCGTCGCCCTGAAGTTTCTCGCCCCGGGACTCAGCCGGACCCCCACGGCCCGCGCCCGCTTCATGCAGGAAGCCCGCACGGCCGCCACGCTCGACCACCCCAACATCGGCACGATCTACGACATCAGCGAAGCCGACGGGCTGGTGTTCATCGTGATGGCGCTTTACGAGGGGGAGACCCTCCATGCCAAAATCGAGCGGGGTCCGTTGTCGCCGGCCATCGCCCTCGACTATGCCGTCCAGATCGCGCGGGGCCTGGCCCGGGCCCACGCCAGCGGGATCATCCACCGGGACATCAAGCCGGCCAACCTGATCGTCACCCCGCCCTCGCCCGCACACCCCGCCGGCCTGCTCAAGATCGTGGATTTCGGCCTGGCCAAGACACGCGATCTGGCCCTGACCCAGACCGGCATGGCGCCGGGCACCGTCGTCTACATGAGTCCGGAGCAGGCGCGCGGGGAGGCCGTCGACCACCGTACCGACATCTGGTCCTTTGGCGTGGTGCTCTACGAGATGCTCACGGGAGGGCGTCCCTTCGGCGGCGAGTACGAGATGGCCGTGCTGTACGCCATCATGAACACCGACCCGGAGCCGGTGACCACCATCAACCCCGGGGTGCCCGAGGGCATGGCGCACGTCGTGTCGATGTGCCTGGAGAAGGACCCCGCGCTCCGCTA
>CAZKFR010000020.1:8301-37234 GCA_964552015.1 uncultured Rhodothermaceae bacterium
CCCGGCTTCGGCCTGCCGGAGCAGCAGAGCCTGGCCGTCCTCCCCTTCGACAACGTCGGCGGCGACGAGGCCAACCGCGCCTTCATCGACGGGCTCGTCTATACGGTCACGAGCAAGCTGACCGAGATGGAGGCGTTTCAGACGGCGCTCTCGGTGGTGCCTGCGCGGGACATGCTCCAGGCCGGCCTCATCGGCACGCGGCAGGCGGCCGAGCGGTTCAACGTGAACCTTGTGGTGGCCGGCAGCGTCGAGCGCTCGCCGACCGACCTTCGCCTCACCCTGCAACTGATCGATCCGCACCGGGAAAAGGTGCTGGCGAGCCGGCAGCTGCAGGCCCCCCTGACCGACCTGTCCTCGCTGCAGCAGGGGGTGGTCTTCACGCTGGCCGAGCTGCTGGCGCTGGAGCTCGACCCGGACGCCCGGGCCACGCTCACGGCCGGCGGCACCACCGTCCCCCTCGCCTTCGAGTTCTACACCCGTGCCCTCGGTTACCTCCAGCGGTTCGAGGAGGAAGCCAACATCGACCGGGCCATCAACCTGTTCGAACTGGCCGTGCAGGAGGACCCCGGCTACGCACTCGCCTTCGCGGGGCTGGGAGAAGCGTACCTGCACAAGTACCAGGCCCACCAGGACCGCTCGTGGATCGACGCGGCCGTCCGTAGCGGGGAGCAGGCCGTCGCGCTCAACGACCGGCTGGCCCCGGTACAGTTGACCCTCGGGATGATCTACGCCGAGACGGGCTTTCCGCAGCAAGCCGAGCGGGCCTATCAGCGCGCCCTCACCCTCGACCCGCGCAGCGCCTCGGCCCACTACCTCCTGGGCGATGTCTACGCGCACCTCGGTCAGGACGACCGGGCCGAGGCCAGCTACCTCCGGGCCATCGACCTGAAGCCCTCGTACTGGCTCTACCACAACGCCCTTGGCCAGCTCTACAGCCGCCTCGGACGCCACGAAGAAGCCATCCCGCCCTTCAAGCAGGTCATCGCCCTGCAGCCGGACAACCCCTGGGGCTACAACAACGTGGGCGTCCAGTACAACCGCATGGACCGGCTCGACGAGGCGATCACCTGGTACGAGCGGGCCACCCGCGCCAACCCCGACGCCCGACGGGCCACCGCCTTCGCCTACCTGAACCTGGCCGGTATCCACTACGCCCGCGACCAGTTTGCCGAGGCCGCCCGCATGTACGAGCAGGCGGTGATGAACCAGCCGGCCGACCGCCTGGCGTGGATAGACCTGGGCGACGCACGCTTCTGGGCCGGCGACCCCGAGGGAGCCGCGACCGCCTGGCACGAGGCGGAGCGCCTCGTAGACGAGCGCCTGGCCGTCAACGCACAGGACCTCGAGGCCCGCGCCCTGCTGGCCGCGCTCCTGGCCCGCCTGGGCGAGCGGGCCCGCGCCCGCACCCTGCTGGCCGACCTGACGCCCCGGGCCGACCTCTCGACCGATGCCCTGCTCGACCTGGCCAAGGCCTGGGAGATCCTGGGCGACCGCCCGCGTGCCCTCCACTACCTCCAGAGCGCCCTCGAGCGCGGGCACGCCCCGGCCGTCCTCGCCTTCTCCGCCTGGCTCGACGACCTCCGCACCGACCCGGCCTACGCCCGCCTGCTCCGGCAGACGCTGCCAGGCTCCTGACCCCCATCTCCCTGTCTCACCCTCCCACCACCACCGACCCACTCCCGCCATGAAACACCGTCTCCAGAGCCCGCTCCTCGCCCTCCTGCTGGCCACCCTCCTGCTCGGCGCCGGCTGCCAGTCGCGCCAGGAAAGCACCCCCACCCCTTCCGACGCTCCCGACCCCTCCGCCATGACCACGGCGCCCCGGACCCTGACCGTCACCATCTCGTCCGACGGCACCTTCTCCCCGGACCCGATCAGTCCCAACCCCGGCGACACGGTCGCGTTCATGGCCGATGGGACCGACGTGGTCCTGTGCGTGGAGCCGGCCTCCCTCTTTGGCGGCGAGCGCTATGAGATCCCGGCGGGGACGACCCTGCCGCTGGAGGTGCAGCCCGAGGCCATCCATATTTCGTTTGCCTACGTAGCCATCCTGGGCGACCTCTCGGCCGACTGCGTGGGCGCACGGGGGGGCGAAGGCGGTGGGCGAACCGGCCCGTGATCGATGCCCGTGCGGCCGACTCGTACTGGCGTGCGCCTTCCTCATCCGTCGGGGGCATCGTGTGCCACGGCTCGACCACCGTCCTCTCCGATGCCAACCCCGACCGACCCATGCTTTCCCGCTTCACGACCACGACCCTGCTGGTCCTCGGCCTGCACCTCACGGGCTGCAGGCCGGGTGAGACGCCGCCTCCGCAAGCCGCCCCGACGACGGCCGCCACCTTCGCTCCGGAACACCCCCGGACGCCCCAGTCCCCGGATGCGACGCCGTCCGCGCCCCGACCGGCTCCGGCCGCCTGTGCGCCGGGCGGCAACGGCACGCCGATGGTCCGCCCCCCTGACGGCGGACCCACCCGGCTCGCCCTGCTCGTCGGGGTCAACGCCTACCCCAACCTGTCCCGCCTCTCCCAGCTGAAAGGAGCCGTGAGCGACGTGGCACGGATGCAGGCGATGCTCACCACCCGGTTCGACTTCCCCCCGGAAAACGTGTGGACGCTCTGTGACGGGGACGCCACGCGCGAGGGCATCCTCGACGCCTTCGAGCACCACCTGATCGCCCGGTCCCGCCCCGGCGACATCGTCGTCTTCCACTACAGCGGCCACGGGTCGATGCTCCCCGACGCCTCCGGCGACGAGCTCGACGGGCTCGACGAGACGCTCGTCCCCAGCGACAGCGACCGGCACGGCGCCCGCGACATCCGGGACGACGAGATCCAGGCGTTGCTGGGCCGGCTGCCCGAGGGCGTGCACCTGACCCTCATCTTCGACAGCTGCCACTCCGGCACCGCCACCCGCGACCTCGAAGGGGGACGCCCCCGCCGCCTCGACCGGGACAGCCTGCTCCTGGCCGCCGGCACGCGGAGCCTGGCCGGGGCCGACGCCGCCACCCTGGATGCTCCCGTCCGCGACTACGTGCTCATCTCCGGCGCCCGGGCCGACCAGCAGGCCAGGGAGCTGAAGGACCGGCCCAACGGGGCCCTCACCTACTACCTCACCGAGACGCTGAGCCGCGCCGACTCGGCCCTCACCTATACCGACCTGATGGACGTGGTGCGGGGCCGGGTCAACGAGCAGTTCGCCAGCCAGACGCCCCAGCTGGAGGGCACCGGGCGGGAGCGCTATGCCTTCAGCGACGCCTCCAGCCTGGCCGAGCCGCACCTGCTGGTGCAGCCCCTCGCCGACGGCCGGGCCCGCCTGCAGGCCGGGGCCGTGCACGGCATGACCGCCGGCTCCCGGTTCGACGTCTACCCGCCCGGCACCAAGCGGTTCGCCCCTCCCGCCGAACCCATCGCCTCGCTCCGGCTGACCCACGTCGACGCCTTCACCTCCGAGGCCGAGGTCCTCTCCGCCCCGCCGGACGGCCTGCCCGCGGCGGCGCGGGCCGTCGAACGGGAGCACCGCTACCCCGAGCTGCACATGCAGCTGCGCTACGAAGGGCTGGCGGCCTCGCCCACCCTGCAGGCCGTCAAGCAGCGGCTGGACACCCTGCCCCACATCCAGGCCGTCGCCGAAGACGCCGATACCTACCACCTGCGCCTCTACGAACGCGACGGGCGGATCCACGTCGGCCAGGACGAGGTGGTCTTCTCCACGCCCGTCCCGCTCGACGAAGCCGACGCCGTGGACCACGTCGTCCGCCAGGTCAGCCAGTGGGCCAGGTGGTTCAACGTACTGGCCCTCGAAGCCGCCGACGACCGAGCCCAGGTGGTGCTGCACCTGCGCTTCGACGACCCCAACCACGACGGCAGCCGCCCGTGGAACGACGTCTCGGAGGGCGCCACGCTGTTCTATTCGTTCGAGAACCGCACCGAGAAGGACCTCTACATCACCGGCGTGGCCCTCTTTGCCACCGGCAAGATCCAGCCGTTCTACCCGTTCCCGCCCGGCGCCGGCGAGCGCCTCAAGGCCGGGCAGACGAGCGACGAGTTCCGCATCCGCAACCTGACGCTGCCCGAGGGGGACGACCGCCCCTACACCCGCGACATCCTGAAGGTGTTCGCTACCACCACGCCGGTCGACCTCAGCACCCTGATGCAGGAAGGGATTCGCGGAGACGATCCCTCGGACCGCCTGGCCGACGATCCCCTGGGCCGCCTGCTCCTGCAGGCCACCGGCAACGCCACCCGCGACTTCACGCCGGAAGCCGTGGGCGACTGGTTCACCGCCCAGACGGCGTACATCGTCCGACGCCGCTGACCCCCACATCCACCCGTTCCCGGAACCCATCCTCCCGGAGGCCCGCCATGTGCGCTCCCCGTATCCTGCTCCCCCTTGCCGGTCTGGCCCTGCTGCTGCTGGCGGCACCGCCCGCCGACGCCCAGCGCTTCCGGACGGACGACGCCGCGGTCACCCTCCACCTCACCAACGCCACCGGGGCCCCCGTCCAGGTCTTCTGGCTCGACTTCTCCGGCCAGGAGCAGGATTACGGCGTGCTGGAGCCCGACATGACGTGGGAGCAGGGCACCTTCGCCACCCACACATGGCGCTTCCGGCAGGAGGGCCGCCTGCTGATGACCTACGTGGCTACCGACGAACCCCGGCAGGACGTGGTCATCCGGACCGCCCCCCTGCGGGAGCTGAAGCCGCCGGCCTTCGTGGCCCGCCCCCCCTATCCGTCCCTCGGACACCCGGACGATGAGGTCCGGCTTCCCTATCGACCAATGATCCTGTGGAGCCGGCAGCCCCTCTACGACCTCGACCGCAACCCCGCCTTCTCCGTCACCTTCGACGCCTTCCTCGCCGACCCCCGCCAGGAACTCATCGTTGCCTTCTCCGAGAACCGCATTCCGTGGGGCACCCCCGGTGCCGACGCCCTCACCCTGCGGGCCTCCCCCTCCGACCAGGACTTCTGGTTCCGCACCAACTTCTACGAGGGCTGGCTGGACGCATGGCTCGACTTCGAGAGCGGCGAGGAGGTGATGCGGGCCGGCCAGTGGCAGCACTACGAACTGATCCTGACCCGCACCGAGTTCAAGGTGATGATCGACGGCCGGCAGGTGGCCGGGGCCAGCCTGCGCCGTGCCGACATCCCGCGCAGCGGCCACCTGGGCCTCATCGTCTTCGGCCACGAGGAGCTGGGCGGCACGACGATCGCCTTCCGCAACATCGCCGTGTCCGACCACTTCGGCAGCGACCTGGTGGAGGCCACCCCGGCGCCGGAGCTCGTGCCCGACGACCCGGTGCCCCTGCCCCTCGACCGGTTCGAGCTCCAGCCCACGGCGGAGGGCATCGAGGCCACGAGCGACGGCTTCACGGTCCCCTACCGCCCCCGCTACCTCTGGACCGATACCCCCGTCTACGACTTCGACGCCACCGCCGCGTTCACGCTGGCCTTCGAGGCCCGGCTGGACGATCCCCGCCAGGAGCTCATCGTCGCCTTCTCCGAGAGCCGCCGCCCCTGGGGCGACCCCGCGGCCGACGCCATCACCGTCCGCACCACGCCCGCCGACCAGAGTTTCTGGTTTCGCACCGGCTTCTATGCCGAGGGACTCGATGCCTGGCTCGACGTCAACGAGGGCGAGGAGATCGTCCGGGCCGGCTCGTGGCAGCACTACGAGGTGACCCTCACGCCGCGCGCCCTGTCCGTCTCCGTCGACGGACGTCAGGTCGCCATGGCCAGCCTGGAGGGCACGCGCCTGGCGCCGCGCGGGTATGCCGGCCTCGTCGTCTTCGGCAACGAAGCCCTGGCCGACACCCGCCAGGCCTTCCGCAACGTGCACTACCGGACGGCCCGCCCCGTGGCCCTGGCCCACTTCATCGAGGTGCCGCCCGAGGCTGAGGCCGACGACCCCGGCGACGTACCGGCCGACGACGCCACCGTCCTGCCGGACGACCCGGCCCCCCTCGACCTGCCCGAATCCGAGCCGCCCCGGCCCGTGGCGGTCACGTTCATCAACACCGCCAGCGTCCCCCTGGACCTGTTCTGGGTGGATGAGGCCGGCGTGGAGCGCGAATACGGCGTGGTCCCCAGCGACTCGATCCGCCTCCAGGAGACCCTGCCGACCCACACCTGGCGCCTGAAACTCTTCGATACGCTCATCGACACCTACGAGGCCGGGGACGCCCCCTCCCAGATCCACCTGATTCCCCCCCCGCCCGATTCCCTCCTCGCGCCGGCCGCCGCCACACGCGACTTCGCGCCGGAGGCGACCCGCGATGATGCCCTCGACCCCGCCACCGTCGGCACGTACTACGCTTTCGTCATCGGCGTGCAGGACTATGCCTCCGAGGCCATCAACGACCTCGCCTACCCGCTGGAAGATGCCCGGAACCTCATCCAGACGCTGACCGAGCAGTATACCTTCGAGCCGGACGACGTCGTCTTCCTGGAGAATCCGAGCAAGGACGACATCATGGACGAGCTGGACCGGCTGGCCCAGACGGTGACCGACCAGGACAACCTCCTCATCTTCTACGCCGGGCACGGCACCTGGGATGACCGGATGGAGCAGGGCTTCTGGCTGCCGGCCGACGCAGAGAAGGAGCGGCGTTCCAAGTGGGTCTCGAACAACACCCTGCAGACCTACGTCAAGGGGATCCCGGCCCGGCACACGCTGCTCATCTCCGATGCCTGCTTCAGCGGCGGCATCTTCCGCACGCGCGACGCCTTCAGCACCGCCGACCGGGCCATCCGCGAGCTCTATAAGATCCCCAGCCGCCAGGCCATGACCAGCGGCACGTTGACCGTGGTGCCGGACAAGAGCGTCTTCGTGGAGTACCTGCTCAAGACGCTGCGCGAGAGCGAGGCCGGCTTTCTCACGGCCCGGGCCGTCTTCGACCGCCTCCAGGAGCCCGTCATCAGCAACGCACCGCCGGAGCTGGAAGCCACCGTCCCGCAGTACGGGGTGGTGCAGGGGACCGGGCACGAGGGCGGGGAGTTCGTGTTCATCCGCCGCCAGTGACCCCGGCCGTGCCTATTCGCCGCGCAGGAGCCGTTCGACCTCGGCCTTCACCCGCTCGGCCAGCAGCGGGTCGTCCTCGACGAGGCGCTCGATCAGCAGGAGCAGCGCCGGCGCCTCGAGCCCGGCCAGCACGTCCCGCAGCGACTGGCGCTTCTCCGCCGCAAGGCAGGCCAGGGCCACGGCCACGATGTGCTTGCACCAGGCCCCCGCATGGTAGGGGCAGGTACAACGGGCCTCCGTGATGCCGTGCTCGTCGTAGCGCAGGCGCACCGTGTACGGCAACGGCGCACTTCCCTGCACGAACGCCTCGAGCACGCCACGCCCCACCGGCCGGATGGCCCGCACGGCCCCCTCCTGGTAATAGGCACGGCCCCGCTCGTACGAATCCGCCGTCGCCCGGGCACGGATGGTCTCGTCGCGAAGCCCGGGTAGTCTGGAGATGGGTTCCATGCGGCCCTTCTGTTGCAAGGTTGACGAAACGATGCCTGTCGCCCTGCCATGATCCGGCATCCCCGGCAAAAATGAAAGGGCCGGCACGGCGAAACCCGGCCAAAAGAAGGGGTCCGGCACCTCGAAGGCGCCGGACCCCACGGCGTACAGCGAAGCGGCCGGGGTGGCCGTCGATCCGATGCGTCCGTTACTCGATCGACAGGAGGGCGATCACACGCCCACCCAGGTCGGCCTTGGTGCTGGTCGACAGGGTGCTGGACGCCACCGTCTCGGCCTCGGCAAAGTAGGTGGCATGCGCCGAAGCGATCACGTCGGCCGAAGCGGCGCTGGCGATGGCATTGTCGAGCGCCACCTTGAGATTCAGCAGCGACGTCTTCGCCGTGTTGAGGAGCGTGGTGTCGACCTGCAGCTCGGCCGCCAGCTCGGCCTCGACGGTGGCCGCATACTCGGCCTCCGCCTCGGTCAGCGCCGCCTCGTTGAGGGCTGCACGCAGCCGCGCCATCATCTCGGTCCGGGCGCTCACGAGCGTGTTGATACGGGCCTGCGCGGCACCGGAGGCTTCGAAGGCCGCCTCGATGGCCCGGGCACGGGCCTGCGCCACCAGCAGGGTCGCCCGCTTGCGAAGCGCGAACCGGGCCTTCGCCGAGGTGCCGGCCGCGAACTTCATCAGCGCCGCCTTACCGGCCTGGCGGGCTTTCGCCTGCACGTCGGCCGACAGCCCGGCCGCCACGTAGGCCTCCGCCACGGCTTCTTCGAACGCCTGCACGGCCGAGGCCTCGGCGCTGGCCGTCGTGGCCGCATACAGGGCCGCCTGCAGGTCGAGGAACGACTGGCGCCGCTGCTCACGCGCGCTGCGGAGCTCCTCGTCGTTGGCCTCGCCTTCGTCCCGGGCATACCGCTCCTCGGCCTTCACACCCATCGCGATGGCAGCCGCCACCTCGGCCGCCGTGGTGGTGCCGGCCGCCAGCTCGGCGGCGACGTCCGCATCCACGTGCACGGCCACATCGGCCTCCGTGACCTCATCCTCGTCGCGCGCTTTGGCCGCCACGTACACGTCGGCCTCCCCCGTCGACTCCGTGGTCATGGGCATGGCTCGCACCGTGGCCGTCCCGGAACGCCGCACGAGCACCCGGGCCGTGAACGCATCCTTGGCCGCCGTGAGCACCATCACGTCGGCGTCGGTCTCGACGTCGAGCGCAAAACGCCCCTCGGCGTTCGTCGTAGCCGAGCCATCCAGGGCCCGCGTCGACCCGTCCGCCGAGACGGCCGCGGCCGTCACCACGGCCCCTTCGACGTTCGCCATCGTCTTACCGTACCCGGCATCGTCGGTCACCTGCCCTTCCACGCGGACGGACTCGCCACCGCCGACACCGGTCATATCATCGCTGCTGTCGCATCCCCAGAGGGTGATCGCAAAAACAAGCAGAATAGCAAGCGTTTTAACACCTGCAATGCTTCCAAAAATCTGGCTTCATAACTACACAGAGGTTGGTTACTGAACGTGGACACAAAGGCTAGCGTATTTGCAGACACGGAGGACGTCGCCTCCCGGACTGCCGAAAACGGTTGCTTTCATGCCCGGTGTGGTGATTGCATGCAACCACCTTTCGGACGTCCATGATAGGACCGTTCATGTCAAGATTCCGTCACAATTCCCCTTCAATTCGGGTAAGACATATCCGACACGGGGTCGGCCTTCGCTGACCTCGAAATGGCTCAAATCACTCCAACTATCCATGTATACAGGAGATGCATGGCTTCCTTCGGAGGACGCCACGGCCACGAAAACGTCGCTGCCGCGAGGGTCCCCCGGCGGCCCTTCGCCGCCCGGCCGCGTCCTTTTGCGGAGGTGCCTGTCCGGCCGGCGGTCCGGCCTCAATCCCCGCTCCCGTAGTCCTGCATGTAGACGTCCTGGAGGAGACGGTTCTCCTCGGCTTCGTGCCGTTCGAAGTGCGCCACCAGGTCCGTGAAGCGATCGCGGATCCGCGCGAGCCGCGGCGAGGCCGGAGCGTGTACGCCCTTGAGCATGCGCAGGATGTGCTCCAGGTCGGCGATGAGTTTGTGGTGCTCTTCCAGCAGGTTTTCCACCCGGACCGCATGCTGGGGCGCCATCCGCAGGACATCGTGGAAGAACCCGCCCTCCTCCTCCCGATCGAACTGCTTGTGGAGGAGGTTCTGCAGGTCGCGAAGGTCCCCGAGCCTCGCCAGCTTCCAGGCGATGAAATCCGGGGGCTCCACCTCCCAGCCTTCAGGACGCGCAAGGGTCTGCATGGTCTGCCGGATCCGGGCAAAGCCCTCTTCGATCTGCCGGGCCACCGCCCTGTCGGTCTCATGAACCATCATGGTGCCTCCTCCGATGGTCGCCGTATACGTCCTCCAAGGTACACAAAAACAGCAGTCTGTCAAGGGGGAGGGTCCTCTCGAGGGACCCGTCCCGGATCGAGCCCGGCACGCGGGTTGCCGGGCAGCCTCCCGGTAGATCCACCCCCACCGGACCCGCTCTGTTCCATGCGCGCGTTGATCTGTGTTGCCGTGCTCCTTCTGATCGGTGCCGTGCCTGCGCAGGCACAGCATCGCCCGCCGTCCGGGCGTGCACCCGGCATGGTCACCCCCCGGTTCTGGAACCCGGGTCAGGCCTCCCGGCCCGGCACCTCGATGGCCCGAAAACACCTCGTTTCGGCCCGAAAACGCCGCAGGGGGCAGGGTCGCGCGGGGATGCCGGTTCGTCCCGGTACGGTGCGCCTGCGCATCCCGTCGTCTCCGGCGCACCCGCGCCCGTTCCGCCGGCAGACCCGGCGGATGCGTTCGACCACCCCCGGCACGGTCTCCCTGCGCCCGGTGCAACCCAGGTACTGGAACCCGTCGGCGGCCTCCGCGAAACCGCGCCTGGTGCGCCGCTACCTCGCGCACTGAATCTCGTTTTGAGACGGACCGTGGCTACCAGGCCGTCACCACCGGCAGGTCGCGCATCGTCTTCAGGCCCGGCGACGCTTCATGGACGCGGCGGACGGCATTGACCGCGATGGCGACGGTGGAAAGGTCGCCGTTGGTTCCGCGCAGACGCACCTCCAGGTCGGGCCGTCCCGTCAGGCGGATCGTGTCGCCGTCGTCTTCTTCGCCCAGGGCGGCGATGAACGTCAGCACGGCGAACTCGCCCTCGTCCGTGTAGCCGCGGGCCACCTGCCGGAGCCCCCGCACCTGCCCGGCCTCGACGCGCACGTGCTCCGTCTCGACGGGCGCCTCGGCCACGACCGGTTCGACCCCGTCCTCGTACCGCACCAGCGTCCGCCCGAGCGTATCGAAGAGCATCGCCATCGACTCGGGCAGGCCCACGTGGCCCATGCGCCCCGCGGCCATCTTTTCCCGGAACGTCGCGACACTCATGCCCGCCCCGATCTTTTTCTGGAACGGTCCGCGCCGGGTCGAGGCGTTGATGACGCGGGTGACGGCGACGTGGCGCACTTCCTGGCAGATGCCCGAGAGCGCCAGCGGCAGCGTGTCCATCAGGAAGCCCGGGTTGACGCCCGTGCCGAGGACCGTCTTGCCGGCCTTCCGGGCGGCGGCGTCGATCTCCTCGGCCTCGGCCCGGTGGTCGCGCCAGGGGAAGGACAGCTCCTCGGCCGTCGAGACGACGTCGAGGCCGGCTTCGAGGATCTCCAGGATCTGCGGCTTGAACAGGTCGAAGTACGAACTGGTGGTGTGAAGGACGACGTCGGCGTCGGTGCGAGCCAGCGCCTCGCCCAGCGTCCGGGCCACCGGCACGCCGAGGGGGGCGGGCAGGCCGGCCACCTCACCCACGTCCCGGCCCACCTTGGCCGGGTCGATGTCCACACCGCCGACGAGCTCGAGGCCGTCGCGGGAAGCCGCCAGGCGCGCCACGGCACAGCCGATGGGGCCCAGCCCGTACTGAAGCACACGGATCGGTCGGGTCATGTCAGGGGATTTCCTCCTTGTCTGGGGTTGGGGTTGAAACCGGCCCGGCGCGTACCGTCGCGGCGCCGGGGTCAGTCGGTCAGGTACGGCCGCAGCCGCCGGGCGACACGCCGGCAGGCCCCGGCCAGGTAGTCCAGGTCCTCGTCCGTATGGGCCCACGTGACGGCACCGAGCCCGTGGACGATATGTACGTTCTCCAGAAGAAGCGCCAGGCGCAGCACCCGCTCGCTCAGGTCGCGGTGGCTGAAGCGCGGGTCGAGGGCCTCGTCCGGCGTGTCGAACGCGCGCGCGTGGTGCCCGGCACGCGGTACGAGGAGCATGTGGAGCGAGCATCCCGGCAGGTCGTCGACGCGGTCGCCGGCGAAGCGAACGGCCACGCCCTCCTCGGCAAACGCGGCGGTGACGACCTCGCGCAGGCGCACCGACCGCGTTCGGAGGGCGGGGTAGATCGTATCCTCGTGCGCGATCAGGTGGTCGAGCATGGCCCGGGCGGCCAGCAGCGAAGCCGGATGGGCCGCGAACGTCCCCCCCTCGAACTTCACCGTCCCGCCCCGTCCGCAGAGCGCCAGCACGTCGGCCCGGCCCGCCACGGCCGCCACGGGCATCCCCCCGCCGATGATCTTACCGAAGGTGGCCAGGTCCGGACGGACGCCGTAGAGCGCCCCGGCATCGCCGGCCCGGAACCGGAAGCCGGTGATGACCTCGTCGAGGATGAGCAGGGCGCCGTGCCGGTGCGTCAGCTCGCGTGCGGCCTGCAGGTAGGCACGCCGGGCCGGGATCATGCCGCCGGAGCCCACCACGGGCTCCACGATGAAGCAGGCCAGGCGGTCGCCGTGCCGGGCGAAGACGTCGTGCAGGTGGTCCGTGTCGTTGAAGCGGGTCAGGAGCACCTGCTCGCCGGCCTGCGCCGGGAGGCCACGGCTCTCCAGGTGGTCGAAGCCTTCCCGGAAGGCGACCCCCTTGAGCCCCCAGGGCTGGCTGCCGTGCCACCCCCCGCCGACCTTCAGGACGAGGTCGCGCCCGGTGAACGCCCGCGCCAGCGTCACCGCGGCCAGCGTGGCCAGCGTGCCGCTCGTGGTCAGGCGCACCCGATCGGCGCCCGTTCGCGCGCACAGCCGCTCGGCCACCTCCACCTGCACCCGGTCGACGAAGCCGGTCTGCAGGCCATAGCCCTCGTGCAGGGCCCGCGCCAGCCCCTCCGTCACCACGGGCGGGTTGTGCCCGAGCAGGTTGGCGTAGTGGCCCTGCCAGAAGTCGAGGATGCGGTGGCCGTCCTCGTCCGTCACCCAGGCGCCCCGTGCGGCCACCACCCGGGGCGGGAAGGGCGCCACATGCCGGAGGGCGTTGCTCACCCCGTCGATCAGGTACCGCTCGGCCCGCGCCTGCCACGCCGCCGACGCCGGTGCATGCCGCCGGTACGCTTCGGCCAGCTCGGCCAGGAGGGCATCAGGGTCGCGAGGTTCCACCGTGTTCGTAGCCATGACAACGTGCTCGACGCCTTTCCACGGCGCCGGACCACCCGCCTGCCGGACGACCCCGGCGCCACGTGTGGCAGGCTAGCAAAAGAGCGCCACTTCGTCCACGCTCCCCGCCGAAATTGGAGAGGTCTTCACCCCGCCTCAGGCCTCGAAGTCGACCACGCGGCGCACCAGGGCGAAGAAGAGGTAACGCGCTTTGGTGCGGAGCGCGTTCTGCAGGGCCATGTGCAGGCGCATCCGCTCGCCGAACGGCGCCACGCCGAGTTCGTGCTGGCGCGGCAGGCGCCCGGTGATGTGCCTGCGCAGGCCGTCCACCTTGCCGTCCCGGCGGATCGCCTCCCGGACCGTCTCGGGCAGCGCCACGTCGTAGTAGTGCCGGGCCAGCTCCAGGCCGAGCAGGAGGATACGCCGGCCCTGCGTGCGGTCGGCTCGCTGCAGGATGCGCGACCAGTCGAGTTCGGGATGGCGCTCGATCAGCCACGCCAGATCGCAGACGTACTTCAACGTCTCCCAGCGGTTCTTCTCCCCGTGGAAGCATAGCATCAGCACCAGGTCTTCGGGGTGCAGGCCCGGCACCTCGCCGTTCCCCATCGCCAGGCGCACGGCCCGCCCCCGCAGTTCCTCGAAGCGCGGCGTGTAGTGGTAGAGCGGCGGCATGATGTGCGTATGCACGTCCAGGTTGAACACGCCCCCCCGCGTGAAGGGGGCCTGACGGGACAGGAGCAGGTGTACGCGCTGCATCACCGGGCTCCGTGCCGCGTGCCGGCGGAACAGCGTATAGCCCTCCTCGAGCAGCATCCGCTCGAGGGCCGGATAGTCGGCGGGACGGATGAGCAGGTCCAGGTCGACGAACGGGCGCAGGCTCAGGTCGCCGTAGGCCAGCAGCGCCACGGCCGGCCCTTTGAGCGTCAGCACGGGGATCCCTTCCTGCTCCAGCCGCCCACGCAACCGGACGAGTTCCGTGGCCAGGAAGGTGTTGAAGGCGGCCGTGTTGCGTGCCTGCCGCGCCAGCGTCTCCATCACGCCGGCCGGCACGGCCTCCGGAGCCACCGTCTTGAGGGTCCGGTAGAGCAGCGGCCGCATCTGGTGATAGCCGGCGACCCGCTGCACCGCGTTCCAGTCGGGCTGCCCGGCCAGCAGGCTACGGATCCGCTCCTCCCCCGCCTCCGCACGCCGCGGCCACGCACATCGCACGACGAGCTCGAACGCCTCGCCGGCACGGTCCTCTCCCGGGGACGGCGACGTACGGGCTCGTTCGCGTGGACTGGCCGGCATGGCGGGGGACGTCTCCATGAGCAGCAGGGTGGATCAACTACAGGCATTACCCGGACGTCGGCGCCGCCCGGGTTTCAGCGGCCGCCTGCGCACGGTGATACAGGTCGAAATCGAGCCGGGAGGCATCGTACGCCACATCGGCCAGGAGGATCTTTTCGTCTTTTCGCACGGGGCGTTTCAGCGTCACGTCTTCGGCCAGGCACATGGGCAGGCCCGGCGCGGCCGCCTGCTCGGCGACGTTCTCGATCAGGCCGTAGCAGGTGTAGCCGCCGATGCCGTCGAGCACCTCGCCGGCCTGCAGGTCGCGCTTGGCGTACGCATAGACGTCGGTACGGAACCCGGCCCGCGGCTGCAGGAGGCAGCGCCCGTCCAGGTAGGCGGCGGCGATGGCGTCCATGGCCTCGACGTGGCAGAGATGATAGGGCCGGTAGAAGACATAATACGGTCCCGGTCCCATCTTGTAATACGCCATCATGCGGCGCTGGTAGGGATGGTCGCAGTAGCCGACGGCAAAGACGCCGCCGTTGGGCTCGGCCCCCAGGACATAGTCGACGACGGCCCCGTGTTCGTTTCGGAGGGCCTCCAGGTCGAACAGGTCGGGCACCTCCCGAACGTGCGTGGCCCGAGGGCCGAACATACCCGGCACGGCGGTCTTGAGCCCCAGCGCGTTGGCCAGCAGGGCCATCTCGATGCACAGCTTGGTGCCGTCGGTGTAGGCCGTGCACATCCGGTAGTCGAGGTTCCGCTTGTCCGCCTCCGGGATGATGGAGGTGGGGTCGGCGTACCGGTTCAAAAAGCCCTTGATGTTGCCGGCCATGACCAGTTCGAACCCCCAGAGCGTCAGGTCGTCGACGAGGCGTTTGATGACGCCGTGCTGGTCGCCGTCGCAGCTGGCGTACGTCACCCCCCGGGCTTCGGCCTGCTGGAGGAAATACGGGCCGAAGGCCAGGTCGGCCTCGGCGTTCATCATCACGAGGTGCTTGCCGTGTTCGAGCGCCTCCGTGCAGAAAAGCCCGGCTTCCAGGATGGCGTTCGACGCGTCGATGAAGACATGCACCGACGGTGCCCGGGCCGGCAACGTCGCGTCCTCACAGACGGCCATCCGCCCGGCCCGCACGGCCTCCTCCAGCCCGGCCTCATCCTCCACGACCCGGTAGGGCACCCCCAGCGCCTCCGCACAGGCGAGGGCCCGCTCCAGCCGGATGTCCACGAGGGCCACGCACCGAAAGGCGGGCGTGACGGTACACTGGTAGAGCAAGCCCTGCCCCATCGCCCCGGCCCCGACGATGGCCACCGGAATCTCCCGGTCCAGCGCCAGGAGCCGCTCCCGCATCCCGAAAGGCCGGGTGCCCCCGCGCGTTCCCCCCTCCATACCGTTCATGTTCGTGTGTTCACCCGTCAAAAGATGCTCCCTTTCGGATCCTGACCCGTCACCGGCAAAGGTAGGGTTCTTCTCCCCTTCAACGCCAGTACCCTCTGACAAAATGATACCCGTACCAGATCCCCAGCGGGCGCAGGAGGGGAAAGAGCACCTCGGCCGGACGACGCACCTCGCCCCGGAGGAGCCCCCGTGCCAGCGCCCGGTAGTTCTTCCGGTTCAGCACATCGCGCAGCGTCTGGCGGCCACGTACGCGCACGTCCAGCAGGCGCAGCGCCATGCCCTCGTTGGCGCACCGTTTGAACAGTGACCGGACGGTATACGTGTGCCCGTGCCGGACGATGGCCTCCCGGCACAGCATCACCCGCAGCCCCCGTTCGGCCGCCCGCTTCTGGAACAGTTTGTCCGAGCACATCGGGATCGGACCGAACCCCGTCGCCTCCCAGGCCGTCCGGCTGGCCGCCAGGTTGACCGTCGAGAGGCCGGGCACACCGGGCCACCCGTACCGCTCGAAGAACGGCTGCCACTCGCTCGTGGCATAGAAGCGCCCGATGCGGTCCCAGTAGAAATCCTTGTCGCCCAGCCGCTCGACGCCCTGCACCACGTCGGCCTGCCCCGCGCGGATGGGTGCCGTGAGGCGGTCGAGCCAGTGCTCGTCCACCGGGCAGGCATCCTGTGAGATCGTGGCGATGACATCCCCTTCGCACCGGGAAAAGAGCAGGTCGCGGCTCTCGCCGAACGAGAAGTCCTCGGGAGCGATGCGATGGATCACCGCGCCGGCGGCCTCGGCCGCCTCCAGCGTGCCGTCGGTCGAGCCGCTGTCCAGGATGACGACCTGGTGCGGCACGGGGCACACCTGCCGTGCCAGCATGTCGAGCACGGCCCGGAAGCCCTCGCCGCCGTTGCGGGTCAGGATGCCCACCGAGATCAGACGCACGTCCGGCTGCTTCATAGTTGGAGATACGGATGGTCGTCGGGATCGATGTAGCGATCGAGGAAGGTCTGGTGGCGCGCGGCCAGGCGCTCACGGAAAGCGTCCCAGGCTTCGGTGGGGACGTCGTTGCGAAACGGCTCGCGGCCAACGAGCAGGCTTAAGCTCCTCCGCCTCATCCCTCCGGGGGGCGTCCGGTAGAACGTGCGCCGCATCCGCCGGGCCATGCTCCCGACCAGCCGGGCCGGCATACCGAATCCGTGCACCAGCCGCTTTTCGAGCCGCGTGACGGCCCGGACGGCACGCAACACTTCCGGCGGCGGCGACACGTTGACCGCCGGACCGATATGGTTCGCCAGCCGCGTTATGTCGATGCCGAGCCAGGCTGCTGCGTCGGCTTCCAGACCCGGCGCCCGCTTCACCCGGTCGAACGGGCGCAGGTGCATCGCCGCCAGCCCGTCGAGCCGCTCCCACCGTTCCACCAGACGAAGGTAATCGGCCCGCCTGCTTGCCTGAAGCACGAACCGCGCGGCCGCCCGGTGGCCCCGCGAGAGCAGGTGCTGCCGATAGAGGGACAGCACGTAGTCCTTCGGTGGGCGAAGATAACAGACGACCTCGATCCGGTGTCCGGCCAGCCAGCGCCCCAGGCGTCTCATTTTATCGCAGGAAAGCAGCGAAAAGTCCTCGCAGCTGATGAGCACCCGGTCGCCCTCCCAGGCCTCGATCTCCCGTCGAAGGGCATCGCCCTGCTGCCTTCCGCGCCTCCCCCGCCAGCCCAGAAGCGACCAGGCCAGGCCATGATGCGCCCAGGGAAGGCGCTCCGTCCGCCCGGTCCGTGGATAGAGCACACCCTCCCGCGCCAGCCTCGACGCCGTCCGGGCGAAAAACTGTTGCAGGCTGGTCGTGCCCGTCTTGTGGGTGCCGATATGGAGAAAAATCGTCTTCATCCGGGATCATCGATGACGTACCGCCCAGAGGACGACGCCCACGAGGGTTTTCAGCCCGGCGCCCTGGAGCGGGTCGGCCAGCGGCACGGGGTCGCCGGGCGGGGGCAACAGGCTCCGGAAGACGTCCACGTCGAAGAGGTCGGACACGGCGTCGAGCCGGCGGTGGGCCTGTTCGCGGAGCGTGGCCCAGGCCGGGTTGCGGTTCATGTCCCAGAGCCGGTGGTTCACGCGGGGCTCGTAGACGGTGTGCCGGACACGCCAGGCCCGGACGTGCTCCCGGAGCCGCTCGGCCAGGATGTAGCGGCGCTGTGCCCACCGCGAGGGATAGCGGACGGCCCACTGCGCCAGCTGCCCGCCGTCGAGCGGCAGGGACGCCAGGCCGGGAAAGCGCCGGGCGAGCAGGTGGCGCTGGAGCCGCCGGGCCCGCAGGAGTTCCATCGGCACCCCCAGCGCCGCCCGGACGACGGCGGGCCGGCAGTACGGCACGAGCGGCCAGGTGTGCCGGGCCATCACGAGCACGAGCCGGGCGACGTTGTGCCGGTCGCGGTGCATCAGGTCGAACCACCAGCCCCGGCGTTCGGTCGTGGCACCGTGGGCGACGTACGTGGCGAAGAGTTCCTCCTGGCAGGCGGCGACGAGGTCCGGGCCGTCCCCGCCGCGCCAGAGTCGCTCTACGCTCTCCGGCGGCAGGCCGTAGCCCTGGTTGATCCGCGCCGTCGTCACCGCGAAGGCTTCCCGTGGATCCTCCGTGCCGATCCCCCGGCCGATGTGGTTGCCGCCCATGACGATGTCGCCCAGGTAGCCGGTGGCCGTGACCAGAGGCGACGTGCCGGCGTGCTCGCTCAGGGCCCACAGGGCAAAGTCCGTCACGGCGTTGGTCAGGTGCCCGGCGTCGATCTGTGCTTCCATCCAGGCCGGATAGCGTTCCACGGGCACGGGGACGACCCGGTGGCGCCACCCGCAGGCCGCGGCCACCCGGGCGGCCGCGCGGGCTTCGAGGTCGGAGGGCTCCCCGTACGTCCACGCCTCGGCGACGGCCCCCGGTCGCCCGGCCAGGTAGCCGGCCACCAGGCGCGAGTCCAGCCCGCCGCTGAGCTGGAGGTTCACCGGCTTCGTCACCTGCTCCGCCCACGTCTTGAAGAGACGGTCGAAGGTCCCGGCGTGCGCGTCCATGTCGCCCGGCTGCACGTCTTCCCGCGCGTCCCACATCACCTCGGAGCGCGGCGGCCCGCCGGCCTCCCGGACCAGCCGGTGGCGCGGGCGGAGCCGCCGGATCGCCCGCCACACCGTCCGCTCGCCGCACGGGAAGGAGTACAGGAGGATGCTCGTCAGCCCCACGCGGTCGACCTCCCGCGGGCAGGCCGGATGCAACAGGAGGAGCGACGGGCTGCTGGCGACGAGCAACACCTCCGCATGCTCGAGGAAATAGACGGGGAAGATGCCCAGCAGGTCGGCTGCCACCGAGACACTTCCGTCGGCACCCATCCACACCTGCACACCGAAGTCTGCGGCTTCGAACCATTCGTGGAACGCAGCTTCCGGCTCCCCGGCGTTGGGTGCGGGAGTCGGCATGCCGGCTTCGTCGCCCAGGCGCACGAGCACGCTGCCGTCCGCGTCGCGGTGCTCCCGGTACGGCGCGGGGGCCGGCGCCCGGACGGCCAGATGCCGTTCCCCGGCGACGACCTCGCGGACCGGCTCGCCCGGCTGCGCCTCGAGCCAGCGGCGCGCGGACGTCAGGTACTGCCGACGGCGCTCCAGATCCGGATCGGCGATGAGGAAGAAATCGGCCATAGGGACACTTCAGTCAGATGAGACGGGGGCCCGGCGCGGGCGCCTCGAGCACGTGCTCCTGCCAGAGCAGGAACGACAGGATCGTCCAGAGCAGCCACTGATGCGCCCGCCGCCCCTGCAGGTGTTCCTCCAGGGCGTGCAGGATGGGCTCCGGGCGAAAGAGTCCCGTCGCCGCCAGGCGCTCCGGCGTCAGCGTGGCGCGGACGAGGTCGCGCAGGGGCGGCATGGCGAGCCAGCGCCACAGGGGCGCCGCCTGCCCCAGCTTCGGCGCAAAGGCGATCTCGCGGGGCATGACCGTGGCCGCTACTTCCCGTAACAGCGTTTTGTTCGCATCGCCGCGCAGGCGTGCCAGGAACGCAACGACATCGAGATCGAGGAAGGGGAAACGGAACCAGAGGCCATGCGCCTCGCCCCACCGGTGGTTCCACCAGAGGTTGTGCTCGGCCTGAAGCAACCGGTTCGTCAGCAATGCCAGAGCGGCAAACCGATCCGGGCCTGCGATCTCGGCTGCCATCTGCTCCAGCCATTTCCGGCGTGCCGCGTTTCCGGCTTCGAACAGCGCCGGATCGCGATATACCCGGCGCCGGTCTTCCTCCCGCACGATGGTGTTGACCCCTTTTTTCAGGTAGACCAGCGGCGCGCCCCCGGCTGCCAGCCGGGTGACGGCGTGAAACCGCTCCGTCTGACGCCACCGACCCAGCGGCCGGGTGAGTCGGACCACGACCGGCCACGGGACCCGGGGCCATCCCCCCAGCTCGAGCCCCAGCGTCTCGGCCCGGGACAGCTCCCATCGCCCAGGAAAGCCCGGCAGGGCACCGGTCAGCACCGTGCCGATGCCGTCGGCACGCAGGGTCTCCAGCCGGGCGGTATGGATGCCGAACGTGAAGGGTTCTTCGTACTGACGGAGCAGCGACGGCAGGCGGTCGGCCACCCAGGCCGGCCCCATCGGCACCTTTTCGTGGCGCACGCCCAGATGCCGGGCCAGCCGGTGGGCTCGCTCGTACTCGTTCCACGGCCCCTCGTACCCCTCGTAGTCGAACGTGTAGGCCGTCACGGGCACGTCCAGCCAGCACCGCAGGCCGGCCAGGACGAGCGACGAATCCACGCCGCCGGAGAGCAGCACGGCGAAGGGGCCGCCGGTGGCCGTCCGACGCGCCAGGCTCGCCTCGATCCGCGCTTGCAGCGCCGGCACGAGCCGTTTCTCCCGGCGCACCTTCGGCCGCACGACCGGGAGCCAGTACCGCACCGTCGTCGCCTCGCGCCCGCGGCGGACGAGCGCATGCGCCGGCGGCACCTTGCGGATCGCCTCGACCAGCGTCCAGGGCGCCGGCAGGTAGCCCATCGCCAGGTAGGCATCGAGCGCGTGCAGGTCGATGGCCCGCGCGACGCCCGAAGCCAGGAGCGTCGCCAGGTCGGTGGCCCAGAGGAGGGCCGTCCCGTGCTCCGCGTAGAACAGCGGCGGCACGCCGGCCCGGTCGCGCACGAGCGCCACCTCCCGGCCACCCTCCGACCAGACGACGCCGCTTCCCTGCGCGTCGATGCGGCCGAGGCCTTCCGGCCCCGCGGCGTCCCACGTCGTCCGCAGGAGCCGGGCCGGGGCGTCCGTCGCCGGGGCATAGACCTCACCGAAATAGACGGCGCCGTGGTCGTCGCCCGGTGCGTACACGTCCACCTCCGGCCGCGCCGTTTGGGCCGCCACCGCGAGCACCGGATCCGCAGCGGGCACGCCGAGCACCCGGTAGCCCTCCGGCCAGGCGTGCGCCAGGAACCGGGCGGCCACGCCCGTACGGTCGGGGTCGTGGACGCCAGCAAAGACGGGACGACGGGGCAGGTCGTTCATGGGCAGGCACGGGTCGAATCGTTGGGCGGGGCGTCGAGGCGAAGGGCGGCGAGCACGGGGCGGTGGTCGGCCTCCATCGCCGGGCCGACGCCGGCGGCCAGCACCTGCCAGCCCGGACCGGCCAGGATGTGGTCGATGCGGACGAGCGGCCACCGCGCGGGGAACGTGGCGGCGTAGAGCGGCCCCCGCGCCCGGACGGCGTCGGTGAAGCCGCGGGCGAGTTCGCGGAAGGCCCACTCGTGCCGCGTCGCGTTGAAGTCGCCCATGACGAGCACGGGGCGCGTCTCCGCCTCGATGCGGCGGCGCAGGGCGCGGGCTTCCCCGGCCCGGACGAGCACGTCGTCGCGCAGCGTGCGCAGCGCCTGCCCGAGACGGCCCGGGCCGGCGCGCCGCTCCTCCAGGGGCATCTTGCTCAGGTACGAGCGCAGGTGCACGTTGTAGACCACGAACGGACGCCCACACCACGACAGCTCCGCCCGGACGGCATGCCCTCCCTCCCCCGCCGGCCCGACGGGGAGGACCTCGAACGTCCCGGCCAGGCCACGCACGAAGACGGGGTGGCCGACGCCCTGCACCCCTTCGCCGGACCGGTCCGGCAGCCCGTATCCGGCCTGAAGCACCGGCAACACTTCGCCCGAAAAGCCCTGCTCTCCGTTGCCGTAGAACGCGATGGCCGCTTCCTGCAGGCCCACTACGTGGGGACGGTACACGGCCAGCACGTCACGGAACGCGCGGGAGACGGTCCGCTCCGGCCCGCGGGCGTTGAGCGAGAGAACCACGAGCGTATCCCCGGCCGCCCCCGGAGGCACCGCCACCGGCCGCCCCAGCCGCGGCACGTCGCCCCCGAAGCGGAGCACCACGAGCACCAGCATCCCCGCATAGAGGCCCCGGAGCGTGAGGGGCGCCCGGCGGAGGAACACCCCCACGGCGACGCCCGCCACGACCAGGCTCAGCGGCGGCACGAGCGGCCCGAGGAGCTGGAGTGCCCACACGCCGGGGCCCGGCGCCACGTACGCCGCCGCATAGCCCCCGAGGAACAGGAGCGCCGGCACGACGAGCAACCCGGCCCGAACGCGACGCACCCCACTCATCGCCCGGCCTCCCGCACGGTTTGCGCATCACCCCGGACCGGCACGTCCGGCAGCACGCCCCGCTTCTTCACCAGCCCGTAACGGTCATAATGCCGGGGCCGGCCCCGCTCCCGCAGGTACTGCCGGATCTGGGCGAGCTGGTTGACCAGGCCGAACTCGACCGGGTCGATGCCCTCCGTCCGCCACACCGCGCGGGGATGGGTGAGGCGCCACAGGCCGAGGTGCAGCCATCGCTTCACGAGCACTACATGAGGCGCCCGCCACACCTCCCACGGGTGTTTCCGGTGGGTGAAGTCCGCCTCCGTACCATGCTGCCAGTGATAGCGCAGGTAGGTCATGGCCCGTCCTCGCCGCCGGGCCGCCGCCAGGAACGCCCGGCGGGTCAGACGCGCGGCGTCGGGGTGGTGCTCCACCGGCACATCACGCACCCACACCACCCGGAAGCCGGCCAGGATGAGCTGCTTCGCGAAGAGGGTGTCCTCCTGGAAGCCGTACGCCGAGCCGGGACCGAGTTCGGGGTCGAAGGCCAGCACCTTCTCGAGCACGCGCCGGTGCAGGGCCATGCTGATCGTGATGGGATGCGGATCGCCCGCCCCGCGCTCCACCGAGACGGAGAGGTTGACCCGGTGGAAGGGCGTCATCCAGGGGCGCTCCAAGTGCGGGGCCAGAACGGACGTCCCCCCCACGACGTCGGCCAGCCCGGCCCGGATCGGCGCGGTCATGGCGTCGGCCCAGCGGGGGGGCAGGCGCACGTCGTCGTCGGTGAACAGCAGGATCTCGCCGCGGGCGGCATAGAGGGCCGCCGTCCGTGCGTAGCCCGTGCCGGGGCGGGGCTCCTCCACCAGGCGCACCGGCATGTTCGGCAGGCGCGCCGACCGCACCCAGGCGGCCGTCCCATCCGTCGAACCGTTGTCCACCACCACCAGCTCGGCGGTGAGGCCGGGCGGCAGGACGAGGCCCCCCACCGAAGCCAGCGTCTCCTTCAGGGCCCCGAGTCGGTCGCGCGTGCAGATGAGGATGGAGAGGTTCGGCCCGCTCATGGCGACACCTCCGCCGGTCGTGGAGCCGGCGCCGGCCCGTACGGCACCTCGCCGGCCTGCTTGACGAGCCCTTCCCGCGCGTACGCCCGGGGCCGGCGGCGCAGCCGCACGTACTCGCGGACCTGCTCGTACTGGTTCACGAGGAGGAACTCGGCCAGGTCGATGCCCTCCCTCCGGCGCACCGCGCGGGGATGGGTGAGGCGCCACAGGCCCAGCCGGAGCCGGCGGATCGCCAGCACGGCCCACGGATGCCGCCAGACCTGCCACGGGCGGCTGCGGCGGGTCCACCGCGCCTCCGGCTCATGCCGCCAGTGGTAGGCGATGTAGGTCAGGCCGCGCCCCCGGCACCGGGCCGCGTGCAGGTAGGCCGCCCGCTCCAGGCGGCTCGCGTCGGGGCGGTGGACCACCGGCGCCTCCCGCACCGTCGCCACGCGGAAGCCCGCCGCCTGCACCTGGTAGGAGAACAGCGTGTCGTCGAAGAAGCCGTAGTACGTGCCCGGGCCCAGATCGGGGTCGAAGCCGGGCACCCGCGCGAGCACGCGCCGGTGGAAGCCCATGCTCAGGCCCACCATGTCCGCACGGCGGTCCTCGTCCATCCCCTCGGTGACGGCCAGCACCGCCCGGTGAAAGACCTGCATCCACGGGCGCACGAGCGCCGGGTGCAGCACCGACGTGCCCCGGACGGCGTCCGCCGCCCCCGCGAGGATTGGCGCGCACATCGCCGCGAGCCAGTTCGCCGGCACGTCCACGTCGTCGTCGGTGAACAGGATGATCTCGCCCCGTGCGGCGGCCAGCCCCGTGTTGCGGGCATGGGCCTGCCCCGGACGTGGCTCCTCGACGACCCGCACCGGCAGGTTCGGAAGGTGCACCGTACGCGCCCAGTCGGCGGTGCCGTCCGTCGACCCGTTGTCTACCACCAGCACCTCCGGCGCCAGGCCCGCCGGCACGTCGAGACGCGCCAGCGTGTCCAGGGTGCGCGCCAGCGCCTCCCGGTGGTCGCGCGTGCAGATGATGATGGAGACGGGCACCGCCATGGCTCACTCACCCGGGCCGTCCGAGGCCGCCGGCACGGGCAACGCCCGGATCTGCTCCGCCACCATCGCGGCCAGCCGCCGGCTGCCCTCGGCATTGAGATGCATCTCGTCGAGAAAATGCTCCGGCGCCCAGCCCCGGTCGGGCAGGTCGGCCATCACGACGCAGGGCGCCTCGTCGCAGAGGCCCTCGGCCAGCCCGTGGAACCGCCTCAGCAGACCCGGCAGGGCGTCGTCGACGATGCGGGGCGTCCACGCATGCGTGGCGTCGCGCCCCGCATAGGCCGCCTCGTTGACCACCTGCGGGACGAAGACCGCATAGCCCCCCCGGGCCCGCACCAGGTCCCTGAGCGTCGTCAGGTTACGCCGGTAGACGTGATCCACGTACGGGTCGGGCCCCCGGTAGGCCCCCTCGGGCGCCGGCGCCGCCCTGCCGTCCTCATCCACGAGCCCGAGCCGCCGCCCCACGAAGCCCACGAGCCGCACCAGCCCCGAGCGGCCCGTCAACTCCTCCCGGAACGAGGGCGGGGGCCCACCGGCGACCTCCAGGTTCTCGTACTGCTCCAGCCCGTGCGCCCGGTACTCGGGCGTGGCGTCGAAGCGATGGTAGTTGCGCAGGTCGTCCAGCCCCGTGTACACGACGACGACGTCCGGCCGGAGTTCGGGCAGGATGAGCGCCGTCTGGATGACGTGCTCGGCCGTCGAGTAGCCGGGGACGCCGAAGTTGAAGACGGCGTAGCGGTCGCCCAGGGCTTCCTGGAGCCGGGCCGGCCAGGTGTCTTCGTCCGGCAGGTAGGCCCCGAAGACGGCCGAGCCCCCCAGCACGGCGACGCGGATGCGCTCCCCGGCGTCCGCCGGTGCGCCCGTCCACCGCGTGCGCTGCATCGTCACGGTCACCCTGCGCCCCCACAGCGGCGCCTGCATCCCGGCCGCCGGCATCCCCACCAGGTAGGGATGGTGCTCGAAGACCAGACTCATCAGCGGGACGGGCCGCCCCCGGTACAGCCAGCGCCCCTCCTTCACGCGAAAAAGGGCCTGGCCGCCCAGTTCGAGCAGCAGGACCACCAGGAACAGGGCACCCGCACCCAGTACAACACCACGAAGGAAACGTCGAAACATAGAGGATTGGGTCAGGATCCAGAATTTGAGAAAAAAGGGACGTGCCGGCTCATGGTCGTCACGTCATCATCCTTTTCCGTCTGCCCTTCAGGCATCCCTGAAGATAGGCTATTCGCCACGAAGGATGTTTTCCACTTTCTGGAAGGCCGGCAACTGGTTCCGCTCGGCCTGGATCTGTTTCTGCCAGGACTCGGCGTAGAGGCCGCCCTGCGCCAGCAGTTGTTCGTGCGTACCCGACTCCACCAGGTGGCCGCTTTCCATGACATAGATCAGGTCGGCCCGCATGGCGGTGGTGAAGCGGTGGGTGACGATCAGCGCCGTCCGCCCGCGGACGAGGTCGCGGAAGCGGTCGAGCCACTGCATCTCGGCCCAGGAGTCCATGAAGCTGGTGGGCTCGTCGAGCAGGACGAGGGGGGCATCCCGGTAGAAGGCCCGGGCCAGGGCGATGCGCTGCCACTGCCCGCCGCTCAGGTCCACGCCGCCCTCGAACTCCTTCCCGAGCATCGTGTCGAGCCCGCGCGGGAGCTGGTCGACGATGGACCGGGCGCCCGCCGCCTCGATGGCCCATTGCAGCCGTTCGTCCGAGAGCGGCACCTCGACGTTCCCGTAGGCGATGGATTCACGCACCGTGCCGGCATAGTTGACCGGGTACTGGAACAGCACCGTCACGTGCCGCCACAGGTCGCGCGGGTCCACGTCGCGGATGTCCACGTCGTCCCACCGCACGGCGCCCGCCTCGGGGTCGTAGAAGCGGCACAGCAGCTTGATCAGGGTACTCTTGCCGGCGCCGTTCTTCCCCACGATGGCGACCGTCTTGCCGGCCGGGATGAACAGGTTGAACCCGTCGAGGGCCAGGTAGTCGCTCCCCGGATAGCGGAACGAGACGTTGTCGACGGTGATGCCGTGCCGCAGCGTATCCGGCACCGGCTTCGGCTGCGCCGGGACGCGGACGCGCGGCTCGAGCTCGAGGAACGTGAACAGGTGTTCGAGGAAGAGGGCGTCGGCGTAGAGCGTGCCGACGCTGCTCAGCAGGGCCCGCATGAGCCCCTGCCCCTGCGTGAAGGCCTGGTAGAAGAGGGCCACATCGCCCAGCGAGGCCCGCCCGCGGATGGCGCGGAGCACCATCCAGACCATGATGCCCCCCGTGGCGGCCAGGGCCCACAGGCTGGCAAAGAGCGAGGCCGTCCGCTGCCTCCGGCTCAGCCGGATGAAGGCGTCGCGCAGGTTCTTCCGCACGCGCTGGTAGGCCACGAGGAACTGCTCGCTCAGGCCGAAGAGCCGCACCTCCTGCGCCGACTCACGCCCGGTGATGACCCGGTCGAAGTAGCGCGCCCAGCGTCGCTGCTGGGTGGTGCCGCGCCACCAGGCATGGTAGATTCGCTGATGTACCAGCAGCGTGCGAAGGGCGGGCAACGTCGAGCCAAACAGTACGAGCGGCACCCACCAGCCATAGGCCAGCAGAATACCCGAGATGGCCGTGATGGTGACGAGGTTCTGCAGGATGGCTCCGGTGCCTTCAAGGATCGTCAGCACCCGCCGGTCCGCCTCCTCGTTGGCCCGGGCCATGTGGTCGAAGTACTCCGGGATGTCGTAAAACTCGAGGTCGACGCGGGCCGTCTTGCGGTGGATCAGGGCCTTGATGTGGTCCGTGACGAGCTCCGCCTGGGCATTGCGGACCCAGATGATACCCTGCTGCACGACCTGCCCCAGGATCAGGATGGCCACCAGCAGCCCGCCCGACACAATGACGGGCTTTAGGTGCTCGAAGCTCACGTCGCCCCCGATGCTGCCGGTGAAGGCATCCACGACGACCTTGGTCAGGTAGACCGTCGCCGCCGGGAAGAGGCCCTGGAGCAGGAGCATGACGCCCCAGGCCGTCGTCCACGGCCCGGCCGCCTCCCAGGCGATCTTCAGCGCCCGGCCGATGTGCACGAGCTTCCGCCGGACGTTGGCCCAGTCCAGCCGGTGTGGCAGGGCGACCACCCCGGTGTCCCGTTGCGATGTAGCCTGCTCGTTCATGCGAGGCTCGCCTCCCCACGCTGGTTGCCCTCCATGGCAACGGCCTTTCCGGCCAGAGCGGCCACGTCGGCACGCACACGGTCCACGAGTTCGTCCAGGCGCGCCAGGTCCCGTGGGCGGCGCAGCCGTCGCACCCGCAGGCACCGGGCCAGACGAGCGCTCTCGGCCAGGTGCTGCGGCGTGGCTCCCTGCTCGCCGAACATGCGAAGCGCGAAGGAATGCCGCATCAACTCGACACAGGCCTCGCGGGCCGGGACGGCTTCGACCCGGGGCGGCGCATCCGGGTCCTCGTGCCAGTCGAGCACGTAGACGCCGGCCAGTGGCAACGCCTCGGTCACGAACCGGTCTCGCACCGTCACCAGACGCTTCGTACCCAGCGGACTGATCGGCACCTGACGCGCCGGGTCGTCCAGCCCCACGGCCTCCACGGCATCGGGGAGCAGCTTCAGGCCGGGAAACGCCGGCAGCGCTTGCACCTCGCCGTCCTGCACCACGACGGGCAGCACGTCATCCGTCAGCACCGGATGGCCATGCCGGTGAAAGGCGGCCGTCGTCGTGGACTTCCCCATCCCCTTCCAACCGACGAACCCGACCGCCACGCCGTCGATGGCCACCGCCGCGCCATGCAGCGACGGGATGCCTCGCTGGTGCAGCACGAAACCCATTCCGATACCGGAAACGAGAAACCGGAAGCCCCGCTCCATCGCACCGGGCGCGGGGTCAATGATCATCTCACGCCCGGAGCGGATCACCAACCCGCCAATCCCGCGCATCCAGAAATGAATCTCATCCGGCGCTGTCACTACCTCCCAGCTGCCCACTTCCTCCCGGGGCGTGGGTAGCGGGGAAACGTGATCATACCGGATCACCACGTCTGCACGCTCGCCCGGCGGGATTTCGACGAGTTCGGGGATCGGCAATTCAGAGACCACGTTCAGCCCATAACACCGGTAGCAATGCTTCGTCATTTCTTTCATCATCCGGCACGGCCTGCTGATTCATATCATCCTGGCGAAAACCAACCATAGAAGCGCGGCACTTCAGAGCATAATCCATGCCCGGCCTTGCACGATCCGGCGGAGCGCTCGTTCCTGCCCTGCGATCGCACCGGACGCATACACTGCAAGCAACCGGAGCCCCGCCGGCCCCATGATACAAAAACGGGCATGGCGAAAGCGCCGGCGATCGTCTCGACCGGCACCCTGGTACAAAAAAAAACCGGCCTACAGCAGGAAACCCGCTGTAGGCCGGCTGACGAACGGCCTCTACTTCACACCGACGCTGTAGAAGGTGTTGTCGATGTTGTTACCACCACACGGATGGTCGCAACCAAACGAGCTCTGATTGCCCGTGATGGTCGTGACGGAACCGTAGATGGTGAGGGCCGGGGCTTCGTACCCCTTTTTCATGGATGTGTCCATAAACCCTCCTCCGGTTTTGGTTTGGGTTGATATGTAAAGGCCGCCAGCTCGCTAACGAACAGCTTCTTACTTCACACCGACGCTGTAGAAGCTGTTGTCAACACTGTTACCACCGCACGGATGGTCGCAACCAAACGAGCTCTGATTGCCCGTGATGGTCGTGACGGAAC
>CAZKFR010000020.1:37334-47454 GCA_964552015.1 uncultured Rhodothermaceae bacterium
GTAGCAGCGGCGACGTCCAGGGGTGCCCGTAGGCGAATCCTTTCATCCACTTGACGAAGGCGCGCCGGGCATGGCGCTCTTTTCCGCCCATATTCAGGACGGTGGCCCGAACCTCTTTCCAGAGCCGCACCCACCGGTACTGCCACAGCAGTTCGTAAAAGATCCCGTCGCCATGCGACACCGTCGTGTCCCCATCGAAGCCATCGAGGACGACGTGCACGCCTCCCTCCCGGGCCTGGTGATGCAGATCCCAGGACATATAGGCGTTGATGCCCTCGTTCGGGCGTTCGAGGTACCAGGTCAGTTCCTCGTTGTGTGCCAGCGGGCTGCCCTGATCCGCCGCATAGAAATGGGGCGCCATCGTCTCCGGATACATCCGGAGCGCGGCCTCGATGTAGGGACGCTCGTTGCACGACGGGATGCTGTCGAACACGGCGGAATACGTGTGCAACGGATCTTTTCCGGCCTCCTGCACCTGGCGTGCGGCCGTGCAGGCGATGGACGTAGAATCCAGCCCGCCGCTGAGCATCGAGCCGACCGGCGTGAGACTGCGCAGGCGGCACCGCACGGCCTCGTCGAACAGCTCTTTGAACCGCTCGACATAATCCTCGTCCCGCTTGAAGCGTACTTCCCGTTCGGGGTCGAGCGCCCAGTACACCTCCGCGCGGGGCGCCCCTTCCCGCGGTACGCGCACGGTGTGCGCCGGCGGAACGGCCTTCGCGTCGCGGAAGAAGGTCATCTCCGGCGTGACCTGCACGGGGACGAGCAGAAACTCGGCGATCTTGCGTTCGTTCGGTTCATCCGAAACGAGGCCGAGCGCCCGGAGGGCTTTGATCTCCGAGGCGAACGCCAGCACCTCGCCGGGCCGGTGGACATAGTACAGTGGGCGGAGGCCGAAGTGATCGCGGGCCAGGAGCATCCGCTGCGCGCGGGCGTCCCAGACGGCGAAAGCGAAGTCACCCAGCAGGTGGGCCGGCGCTTCGGCCCCCCAGCGGCGGTACGCGGCCAGCACGAAGGCTTCGTCAGGTGCCTCCCGGTAGGCGTCCGGCAACGCCAGCTTTCGAAGCAGGTCCTCCCGGTTGTCGATCCGCCCGTCGAAGACGAGCACGACCTGTCCGTCGTCGGAGATCAGCGGCTGCGCTTCCGTCGCGGCCTCCGGCACCGTGCGGAACAGGAGCTGCCCCATCCCCACCGGCCCTTCGGTCCAGACGCCCGTGCCGTCCGGTCCCCGATGGGCGATGGCCGCCGTCATGCGCCGGAGTTCATCCGCCGCGACCGGCTTGCCGTCCAGGTGCCATATGCCTGCGATGCCGCTCATGCTTTCCCCTGCTCAGGTCGTCCACGACCCGGAATCTCTATCTACCCGTAATCTGTCGTAAAACCTCGATCTAAAAGCAATTCTCAGGGTAAAATAACGCCCGGGCTGCCCCCCTGCCTAACATTTTTTCACATTCCTTCCCCGCCTCATGCCTCGGGGGCCGGCATGAGGGGTTGGAGGGTCACATAGCGTTGCCGGGAGCTCTCGCCGCCGATCAGCACGCGGCCGTCGAGTTCGAGCCAGGCATGGGCCTTCAGCCGCCCCGCATCGTCTTTCGTCACCCCGAGGCGGAGGACGCTCTCACGGCCGGATCGCTTCAGCCAGTACCGGACGGCCAGGGCCTGCGGCAGGCAGGGGCGCTCGCCCAGGAGCCGGCGGGCCGCGGCCCGCACCGCCCGCACCGCTTCATCCGGCGAGAGGGAGCGGTGCCCCTTCGGGATCCGGTCCACGAAGGCCAGCACCTTCCGGAAGGGTAGCACCCAGAGCGCTACCCGGAAGACGATCACCAGCAGCGTTCCCTCGACGAACAAACGCCGCTGCGACCACGTCAGCGCGCGCCATTTATGCCAGGCGTTCATCCGTCACCCGGATCAAGCCCTGCTCCTGGAGTTGCTGCAGGAACTGCACGACGTCCTGCGTGATCTGCTCCCGCGTCGCGTCGTATTCCTCCAGCATGCGATCGATCACCTCGCGAACGGATACCGGCTGCCGGATGCACTCCAGAATGAACGCACCCACCTCGTTGAGGCCAAAGTAATTCCCGGACTTGACGTCCAGCACGATGGCCTCTCCCCCCAGGTCGGCCGTCGTCAGATCATCCGACACCGTCACCATGCTATCCTCTCGAATCATCGTTTTGCTTCCTGTGCTTATACCGTACGCGAGCCATCAGGCGTTGCCGCCTCCCAGAAGATACACTTTCGTCCGATCAACGTCGACGTTTTTGAGGGCGTTGCGCGTGTCAATGATCGCCCGGCTGTGCGCGGCGATCTCATCATACGGGAACGCATCGTGATCGGTCAGGATGACGGTTACGTCGTAGGACGCCAGCGTCTCTGGCGTCAGGTCGACGCTCTCGAAGGTCCGGGTTTCGTCCGCGAGCGGCACCCGGAAGACCGGCACGTGCGGGTCGCTGTAGGCCACCTCGCCGACCCCCTTCTGGCAGAGCAGCGCCATGACCTTCTCCGAGGGGCTGTGGCGCGTGTCGTCCACGTTCTTCTTGAAGGCCGCCCCCAGGATGAGCACGCGGGCTTCCGAGAGCCGCACGCCTTCGCGCGCCAGCGCCTCGACCACCTGCTCGACCACATAGAACGGCATCTCTTCGTTCACGTGCGCCGAGAGCGTGATGAAGCTCGTCTCGAAGTCGTACCGCCGGGCCAGCCAGGACAGGTAGTACGGGTCGATCGGGATGCAGTGTCCGCCCAGCCCCGGCCCGGGGAAGAAGGGCATGAACCCGAACGGCTTCGTCGAGGCCGCCTCGATGACTTCCCACACCGAGATCCCGCCCATCCGGTCGCACAGGCGCGCCAGCTCGTTCACCAGCGCAATGTTGACGCTCCGGAAGATGTTCTCCAGCAGCTTCTCCATCTCGGCCACCTTCGGGCTCGAGACCCGGTGCACGTGCGCCACGATCTGCGCCAGCGCCGTCGCGGCCACCTCCGTACAGGCAGGCGTCACGCCGCCGACGACCACCGGCGTGTTGGCCGTCGTGAACTGCCGGTTGCCCGGGTCGATGCGCTCCGGGCTGAACGCGAGGAAATAATCTTCTCCCAGCGTCAGCCCTCGCTCCCGGGCGACGCGTTCCAGGATGGGCTGCACCAGCCCCTCGGTCGTGTCCGGATACGTGGTGGACTTGAGGATGACGAGTTGCCCGCGACGCAGGTGCGGCGCCAGCGCCTCGGTCGCCGCACGGATGTACGACGTGTCCGGGTCCTTGTACTCGGTCACCGGCGTGGGCACGCAGATGAAGAGGACGTCGGCCTCACCGGCCCCGTCGAAATGATCCGCGGCGTTGAACAGGCCCTGCTCGACGACCGACCGGACGACCGCATCGTCGAGGTCCGGGTTGTAGTTCTGTCCCGCATTGAGACGCAGGACGCGTTCCGAATTGAGATCGATCCCCCGGGTCTGAAAGCCGCGGTGGGCGTACTCGATCGCCAGCGGCAGCCCCACATAGCCGAGTCCGATGACGCCGATGACGGCCGTCTTCTCTTCCAGCTTCTTACGCAGTGCCTCGGCCGCATCGGACCGTCCGACATCCCCCTGCTGTGCTGCCACCTGTACCTCGTGTGGATCGTACATACGTCGCTCAGATTAAGAATAAGAAAATGGGCAAAAAAACACCTTGCTGCGCCTCGCCGGCCGGGAAGCCTACGCCTCGGTCGTCGCCACTTCGGGGACCGGGACCACAGGTTTTCCGTGCTCCTGAGCCGCGCCATCTCCGTCTCCGACCGCCCTCGGACCGTCCACCGGCACGGGTGGCTTCAGGACCGGCGCCTCATAGTTCAGGCGGTACTTCTTGAGCCGGTTCAACCCGATGAACGCCAGGGAGAGCGCGAGGCCGAAGAGCAGAAACCCGTTGGCCGGCGTGGCGATGGACATGCAAACAGCAATTGTGCCAAAGATCGTCGCGGCCGCATAGAGTAACAGGACCGCCTGCCGCTGATGCCAGCGCCGCACCATGCGGTGATGGATGTGATCATTGTCCGGTGCAAAGATGGCCTGCCCGTTCAGGAAGCGCCGGACGATGGAATAGCTCGTGTCGAGGAAAGGTAACCCCATCACGGCCACCAGGGTCAGGAACGACATCATCGGGTCGAGATGGGCCTGTCCTTCCAGCGAATAGAACGCCAGCATGAAGCCGATGAACAGGCTGCCCGAGTCCCCCATGAAGATCCGTGCCGGGTTGAAATTGTAGACCAGGAAACCCGCCAGCGCCGCCACCATGACCAGCGCCGGCAGCACGATGCCCAGGCCACCGTGGAAGCTAAAGATCAGCCCCATGTACGCAAAGGCAATCACGGCGACCCCGGCCGCAAGCCCATCCAGCCCATCGATCAGGTTGATGGCGTTCATCACGGCGACGATCCACACCAGCGTCAGGATCAAGGAGAGGCTCTGTTCCAGGGCAGGGTGCGTGGCGGCAAAGGGGAGCCAGGCCACATCGATACGGCATCCTCCCCAGAACAACACCCCGGCCACCAGAACCTGAAACAGGAGCTTGTGCCGCGAAGCCATCCCGCGTATATCGTCGTACACACCCGTCCCCAGGATCAACACGCCCCCCAGCCAGAACAGCGGCGAAGGCGGCTCCCAGGGAAGCAGGTCCCAGGTGGCACCCAGATACAGCAACCCCATCCCGACCAGGAAACCCGCCACGATCCCGAGCCCCCCCAGCGAAGGAATCGGTGCAGCATGCAGTTTACGGCGGCCATCCGGCTTATCCACCCAGTCCCGGCGCAAGGCCCACCGGCGGATCGCCGGTGTCACGAGCAGCGTCGTCCCCAGCACGGCCATAAAGACGGTCGTTGCTACCAGATAGATCATACGTAATGCTGATTCCGTCTGTTTGTCCCCTCAATGTGGCCTTCAAGGGACAGACTTCATGCCGTACGATACCCGTTCGATCTCTGAGTCTCTGCCCCTGCCAGCTGACGATCCACCCATAGAGGACGGTCTTTCAGAGGCCATTCATCCCGTACGTTACGAGCGGCCAGTAAACAGAAAACTGAACTCTACTGGTCTTTCCTTTTCCATCCCACCCCCGGCATTTCCTCGATTCGCAGATTTTACCTGCTGAGGGCGGTTTGAACCGGTCTTATGATACACATCGGCAGGGGGGAAGTAAAGTGCCGCCAGCCCCCGGTGCCTAATTGTTACAATTCCATGGCGAAATGATATCGAAACCGGCCTTTCCCATCACTCAAAATCCGGTTTCCACCCGCAGCAGGGTCCGCACCGCCTCGAAATGCTCACCGCGGACGCGCACCACGTACAGACCCGACGGCAGCCCCGTCCCCGGCACCGACAGCACCACCCGTCGCCCCGACGGCACCTCCCCCGCATACAGCACCGCCACACGGCGCCCCAGCACATCGTACAACGCCGCCTCCACCCGCTGACGGCGCCCCACCTCCAACTCCAGACGTGCCGCACTCCCGAACGGATTCGGGTACGGCGCGCTCAGCACGTACCCGCCCGACATCCCCACGGTCACCTCCACCGACTCCGTGTAGGACACCTGCCCGTCGAAGTCCACCTGGCGCAGGCGGAAGCGGTGCCGTCCCGAAGGCAGCCCTTCGACACGGTGGCGGTAGGTGGGTGCCTGCGACGCACTCCCCTGCCCCGGCACGAACGTCACCGGTACGTACACGCTGTCGTCGCCCGCCGAACGCTCCACCCAGAAACCCGCATGCGGCCCTCCCGGCGTCCAGGTGAGAACGACCTCGTTGTTCTGCACCTCTCCTGCGAGATGCACCGTGGTCCGTGCGCTCTGGCGACTTCGAAGGGATTTCAGGGTGATGGTGCCCACGACGTGGGTGGCACCATCGGCATACACCCCGTCCCCTTCCTCAAAGGTCACCTCGGCCTGATACACGATCCCTTCCGAAGCACGCAGCACGCCAAACAGAAGAGGATCGCCGTCGAGCATGCCGTCCGTCTCCTCGGTGACGATGTCATCACCCCACACGACGATGTAGGTGGCTCCTTCCCCCGCGTAGACGGTCTTTCCGGCACACAACCCTTTGGCACGCGCCACGAGTACGTCCTCCGCACGCAGGGTCTCGGCCGCCGCTGCGGGAACGACGACGACGGCCGACCGGCCTGTCAGTTCAGCACAATTCTGCCCCAGGGCGGTCCCTCCTGTCAGCAGGACCGCCAGCACCCCCACCCAGTATTTCATTGCGTCGAGGAAATGTAAGAACGATGGGTCCCACCGGGAGCGGGACCGTCTACCGGAAAAGCACGTTGCACACGCCTCCTTTTTCCGGGGCCTCCGACGGTCCACGCGCCGGGTGTCTCGATGCCAGCCTACCAGCCGGCACAGGCTCATCGCGTGAGCCGCCCGAATCTACCCCGACCGCGCTTCCAGGATGTTACGATTTCATGGCGGAATGATGCTGGAACCGTTGTCAGGCGCCCATCATGACGCGCCGGTTCGGAGCACCGTTCGCACCGCCTCGAAATGCTCACCGCGGACGCGCACCACGTACAGACCCGACGGCAGCCCCGTCCCCGGCACCGACAGCACCACCCGTCGCCCCGACGGCACCTCCCCCGCATACAGCACCGCCACACGGCGCCCCAGCACATCGTACAACGCCGCCTCCACCCGCTGACGGCGCCCCACCTCCAACTCCAGACGTGCCGCACTCCCGAACGGATTCGGGTACGGCGCGCTCAGCACGTACCCGCCCGACATCCCCACGGTCACCTCCACCGACTCCGTGTAGGACACCTGCCCGTCGAAGTCCACCTGGCGCAGGCGGAAGCGGTGCCGTCCCGAAGGCAGCCCTTCGACACGGTGGCGGTAGGTGGGTGCCTGCGACGCACTCCCCTGCCCCGGCACGAACGTCACCGGTACGTACACGCTGTCGTCGCCCGCCGAACGTTCCACCCAGAAACCCGCATTGTTCGTTTCCGAGATCGTTTTCCTCGTCAGAACCACATCCTCACCGTCAACCAGCGCCTCGAACGCCGCCAGTTCCACCGGCAGGGTTCCCCCGACCATGAACGGCGAAACCTGGCTGATGCTGCCGGTCGTGAAGGTGCCGTCCCCGGTGGCATACTGAACGGCCACGTCATCGGTGAACGTACCGCTACCCTGTCGCACGACGCTGTACTCGATCACTGCGCCTTCCGGAATGCCTGGATCGCCCGTCAGCGTATTTTCGCCCCACACGGTCAGATTGAGCGCTTTGCCCTGTGTGTACTCGACCTGCCCCACGCAAAGCGTCCCGTATCGCGCCGTGATTACGTCCCCGCTCTGAAGATCGGTGATCACATCCGACGGTAAGATGACCCGTGCGCTCTTTTTCGTTTTGCAGGCACACCCTTCCTCGGTTCCGCACTCGTTCGTCTGGGCCTGCACGCCCGATACGAACAGGATGGCCAGGAGGAAGAGAACGAACGTTCCTCTCATAGCGCATGCCGATATGAATCCCCATCACATCTCGCACCCTCCAAGAGCAACCCGGACTTTCATCCCGGTCACTCCCTATCGGCACGACGTCATGCCTACCTATCGGCGTGCCGGCAGCCTGCCTGAACCCGGCTGTACCACTTTCACACAGACACCATCGCACACCCGCAGTTAACAGGGGCCCGCAGAATCCCTCCTTAGGCATGCCCGGCATCATAGGTCGAGATCAAAATCCGGCTCCTCCGATGAACGCTGTTTCCGATCCAGGGTCGATTTTCTGGCTGACGACGATCGTTCTGCAGCTTGCTCGCGATGCCGATGGTCCTTCCCCGAGAAAGCGGCACGATCTCGGATTCTCGGGTCCCTTGCCTTCGGGGTACCTGCAACAGGTTTGCCATACATTCTATCGGGCACATTTATCCGACCCGAAGACGTGGTCGCCTGCCTATCAGTATTTTGGTGCCGCTCCGGAGAAGGTTTATTAGATACTTGCTGTCTGATGGCCATTCGACTAAGTTCCAACTTGAGGTCATTCAACCTACGTCTCCACCGCCGTATCTCTTCATTTTGAATGTTATATCTATTAACAAACCATTTCAATAGTATTTCCAGACTTGATTCCAACTCATCCCATGCCTCCTTGAACCCGATGGGATTTCCGCCTGTGCTCACCTTTTTTGACCAACCCGGCTTTGTGTCCACATTCCCATCGGGAAGCACAATTAATCCGCTTGGATCCGACCACCTGAATATCACATTGAACACTTGTTGGAAAGATCCCCTAACTCGATCGAATCCTGACTTCTTTCCCACGTAGTCGAGAGCGTAGCCCAGTCCTAGGTCGATGGCAGGGGTAATGATATGAATGTGGGGATTTTTGCATCTGTGCAAGGTATAAAGGGGGGCAAATCGATCAGGATCCATGCCCGGAAAAAATACCACCTCGTATGCCCTCATTACCGTATAAAGTTGCTCCTCCGTCGGGTTATCGGTCGGCGCCCAGCTGACCACGAACGACCGGAAGACCCGTACGGTGCCAGGCGCCCACTTGATCAGTTCGATCGTCAGTTCAGGTTCGCCTTTCAGGATCACCGGGGGCTCTGGCCTGGGATTCCCACTACCATCAAGATCCCCGATCACGTAGTGCACGACACCGCCATCTCGACCCTTACCGGCACGATAATTAACCACTGCAATCATGGCTCTAGCTGGCTATGTTGATATCCTATCCCCTATTGCGAAAGGTCTTCAGCACATCGGCAATACCTGCCTGAAGCTCGCGCAGACTTTTGTATGTTTCTGCAAGTTTACGACACGCTTCGGGAGACATATTCCTTGATCGACTCATTATTATCAGATGTCTTTCGATGCGTCCGGCTATAGAGGCCAGCCTTATTACCTTCTGCACATCCTCCGCACGTGGCGAACGGATCTTCGTGCGATTCACACACGAGCGTATGTACGTAGAGAGGGATACACCCTTCGCTGCAGCTTTTTCGGACCACGTAGTGTGTTCCGTAGGGGTGCAAAACACGCTGATTCGTTCGGACCGTTTCTCGAGAGACTGCTGCTCGGGGTGAGCTGCCAGTACGCGCTGCTTTTCCATGGTTAGGCTCTGTTTGGTTAAGGTTTTTGCCCTCATGTATAATTACGCAGCAACTCGTCAATACTATAGCCAAAAAGAAAAAATTTATATTCAAAATGTTGTTTTTAAAGCATTTGGATAATAAACGTTTTTATACATGGATCCATAGCACAGACCGAAGAAATAAATCACATCGGCGAGGTGCAGAAAACGTGCTCACCGCCATAGGGACCGACCAACGGCTTCCCTGCTTCCCGCTCGGACTCACGTCCCTGTCAGCGCGAACAGAGTACATGCGCTTTCATGCCCACGTGGGTAACTTCAAGAGAGATGTTGTTGTCGACCCGATGATTTTTTAGGCTCTGTCCGCCGCCTACACAGTGGGCCTCTGCCCGGTATTACCAATAAAAAAGGGCCCCCTCCGGTTGTGGAAGGGGCCCCGCATGAAGAAGCGGATGACTTCGAGATCAGGGATCAGGCGGATACGTCAACACGGCCGTATCCGATACGTAGATGCTGTAGCCCTGTCCCGGCTTCATCGTGCCGATGTCGTTGATGTCGAACTCGGGATAATACACCCGTCCCAGATTATCGATGACTACGACGACCTTGTCGGCGATCGACGCCAGCGCCTCCTCAATCGCCATCTCCGTGTCCGGGTAATACGGTACCAGGTTCCATCCGGCCGAGAGGGTAATCGGTGTGCTTTCCGGGTCGATCGGCAGCCCGCTCACGGCCAGGGTCACGGGCGCCGTAGTGTTGACCTCGTATGCCTCGGCGACGTTCCAGGTACCGATGTCGTCGATCTCGAACTCGGGATAGTAGACCTGCCCGGCATTGTTCTGCACCAGCACGAGATGATCCCTGATCCCGGCAAAAAGGGTCTCGACGCTCGGGTTCGTCGGCACCACATTGAACGACACGGTGTTCCACCCCTCTTCCAGGTTCAGCGTCTGCGTCCGCACCCCCGTATCCCCGCCGCCACCCGGCTCCGTCGTCGTGATGGTGTACTGCAGCGACTTGTTCGTCGGCATCGGGATGGCCGTACCGGGGTTGCCATGCATGTCGAAATGCA
>CAZKFR010000021.1:0-12449 GCA_964552015.1 uncultured Rhodothermaceae bacterium
GCGCATCTCGAGACCACCGTGCTCCGCGCGGCGGATCACGTCGTCACGGTCGGGGAAGCACTCCGGCGGCTCCTCGCATCCAAGACCGACCGTCCCCTTACCGTGATACCGAACGGCTTCGATCCCGAAGATTTCGAGGCCGTTCGGGAGCCGATCGTGGAGCACACGGGTTTCCGGATCGTGCATGTAGGGACCCTCTCGGCGTCGCAGAACCCGGAGGGCCTCTGGCGGGCGCTGGCCGCACTGGAGCGCTCCGGGGCCTGTCCGGCGCTCCGGCTGCACTTCGTCGGCAAGGTGGACCCCGTCGTGCTTGGCCGTGTCGAGGCGGCCGGCCTGCGCGAGCGCCTCGACCTGACCCCCTATGTGCCGCATCGGGAAGCCATCGGGTACATGCAGGCGGCCGACCTCCTGCTCCTGAGCATCAACCGGGCTCCGGGGGCCGAGGGCATCGTGACGGGCAAACTGTTCGAGTACCTGGCCTCCGGGCGACCGGTTCTCGGGCTCGGCCCACCGGAGGGCGATGCGGCCGCGTTGCTGCGCGCTACGGGGGGAGGGGTCATGTTCGCCCACGACGACCCGGACGCTATCCGGGCCTACGTGGCGGCGCAGTATGCGGACTGGGAAGCCGGCCGGCGCCGGGAGGGAGCCCGTCCGGAGGCCCTCCTTCCCTATACACGCCCGGCCCTGACCGAACGGCTGGCAGCCGTGCTGGTGCATGTAACCGCCCGTACGGTACGGCCCACCTGAAGATTACCGGATATGCCTTCAGGTTAAACTTCAAGGAAGAGCTGACCCTGAACGTTCATCCGAACCCGCGGGAGGCCATGCACATCCTGATGGTACTCGATCATGCGTTTCCACCCGACGTCCGTGTGGAGAACGAGGCGCACTCGCTGGTCCGGGCCGGCTTCGAGGTAACCGTGCTGGCCATCGGACCGGATGACCGACCGCCGCGCGACGAGATGGATGGCGTCCGCATCGTGCGGGACCGGCTGCCGGCGTCGGTGCGCAACAAGCTCCGGGGGCTGGCCGGGACGGTGCCCCTGCTCACCGGGTACGTGGCCCATCGCATTGAGCAGCTCCATCGCACGTTCCGCTTCGATGCGCTGCACATGCACGACCTCTACCTGTTCGGTGGCGGGTTGCGGGCCGGGCGCCGGCTGGGGTTGCCCGTCGTGGGTGACCTTCATGAGAACTGGGTCGAGGCGCTCCGGCATTATGCCTGGAGCACCCGTTTTCCGGGCAAATGGGTGGTGAGTTTGCCGCGGTGGGAGCGACTGGAGCGGGCATGGGTCAATGCCGTCGATCGGCTCGTCGTGGTGATCGAAGAGGCGGCCGAGCGAAACCGGGCGCTGGGGGTGCCGCCGGAGCGAATCACGGTCGTACCCAACACGATCCGGAGGGAAGATTTTGACCGGTATCCGGAGGAGCCGGACCTGATTGCCTCGTTACGCTCGCCGCTGACGATCACGTACACCGGCGGCTTCGACGTGCACCGCGGGCTGGCCTCCGTGATCGAGGCGATGCCCGCGGTGCTGGAACGGGTGCCGGGCGCACGGCTGGTGCTGGTGGGAGACGGGCGCATCCGGTCTGAACTCGAGCAGCAGGCCCGTCGCCTGGGGATTGACGACGCGGTCGTGTTCGCCGGCTGGCAGCCGCAGGCCCGGCTGAAAAGCTACATCCTGGGGAGCGACGTGGGTCTGGTGCCTCACCTGAGGACCGTCCACACCGATGCCACGATCCCGCACAAGCTGTTTCACTACATGTACCTCGCGCGTCCGGTCGTGGTGAGCGATTGCCGTCCGCTGGCACGGATTGTCGAAGCCACCGGGGCGGGGTGGGTGTATCCCGCGGGCGATGCCGCCGCGCTGGCGAGGACGCTGATCGAGGTGGCATCCGCTCCGGAACGGGCCGCCGCGTGCGGGCGGCGGGGGCGGGCGGCGGTGCTCGAACGATATCACTGGGAGGCGACCGTGCAGGGCCTGATCGACCTGTACCGGGAGTTGGAACGCGAACGGGACGAGGTGAGGTGAGCGATGCCGACCGTGTTCCGGCGTGTTGTCAAGCAGAGTGGCCTCTACGCCCTGGGGAACGTGGCGGTCAAGGCGGCCGGGCTGCTGCTGGCGCCCATCTTGCTCAACCCGGCGTATCTGAGCATCGAGGCGTACGGCTATTTCGCCCTGCTCAACGTGACGGCGCAGCTCGGCATCTTCGTCGTGGGGCTGGGGCTGGGGACCGGGCTGTTGCGTTACCTGACGGCCGGGGACGTGGAGCACCGTGACGCCCTGCCGTTCACGGCGCTGCTCACGACGCTGTTCGCGGCCCTGATCGGCGCCGGCCTGCTCTGGCTGCTGGCTGCTCCGCTGGCCCGGCTCCTGCTGGATGATGCCGGGCAGGCACGCCTGATCGGGTGGCTGGCGGTATATATCGGCTTCAAGGTGGTGGGCGGGGTGCCGATGGTGCTGTTACGGGTGCGGGAGCGGGCCGGGTGGTACGCCCTGGCCGTGATGGTGGAGATGGGGCTTCTCCTGGCCGGCGTCTACGTCCTGCTCGTGATGCGGGGGGAAGGGCTGGAGGGGGTCATGCGAGCCTATGCCCTGGCTGCGGGGGGGAGTACCGTCGTACTACTGATGGCCCTGCTGCCACGCATTCCCTGGCGGTTCGAGCGGGCCTTCGTCGGTCCGCTCATCCGGTTTGGTGCTCCGCTCGTGCTGGCCGGTCTGGCCGGGTGGTTCCTCAATGCGGGCGACCGGTACCTGCTCTCATGGCTGGCAGATCCCGTCACCACCGGGCTCTATGACTGGAGTGCGCGTCTGGCCGGAGTGATCAACATGCTGTTCGTGCAGAGTTTTCAGCTGGCGTTCAACGTGATCGGGTTGAAGGCGCTTGGCGCGGGGGACGACCGGGTGCACGGTCGCGTGTACCGGCACTATGTCGTGTGGACCGGCTGGGCCGTGCTCGGGCTGTCGCTGTTGACCTACGATGTGATGCAGGTCCTCGTTGACCACCTGGACGTGTCCGAGCATTACCTGGGGGCGCAGGGGTTGGTCTTGCCCCTGGCCCTGGGGTTTCATGCCTACGGGGTGTACATGATCGCCACGAACGTCCTCTATGCGACCGGCGATACGGGGTTGATCGGGTTCAACGTGGCGCTGGCGGCGCTGCTCAATGCCGCACTCAACCTGCTGTTGATTCCCTGGCTGGGCGCCCTCGGGGCAGCGTTGACCACGTACATGGCCTATGCCCTGCTGGCCCTTCTGGCTGTGCGTCAGGCCACCCGGCGTCACGCCGTGCGTTTTCCTTTCTCGGTGTACGCCCGTACCGTTGGCCTCGTCGGGGTGCTGGGCTCGCTGGGAGGGTTGTCCGGCACACTGGCACCCCTTCATGGTTTTCTTCTGCGGCTGGTCCTGGTGCTGGTCTATGTTCCCATGCTCTTCGGGTTACGCCTCTACCGGTGGGAGGAGGTGAAAGCCGGCTGGAGCGAACGGTATGGATCAAAGGGGCGTGAACCTGACCGGGTTGGTTGACAAAGGAAATGGGCACGTCTATATTCGCTTGAGAGTGACCCGGTGCTCCCGGGCGATCATGCTCCGCACAGGGGGTGATGACCACAGGGAGCGCCTTCATCAAGCAAACCCTGACGAGTTTTCCTTATGGCGGAAGATTACGGTATTGCCCTGGGTATGGTCGAGACCCGCGGCCTGGTCGGAGCCATCGAAGCCGCGGATGCCATGGTCAAGGCAGCGCGGGTCCGGCTCATCGGCAAAGAAAAGATCGGTGGCGGTTACGTGACGGTGATGGTGCGCGGTGACGTCGGGGCCGTCAAGGCCGCGACCGACGCCGGCGCCCATGCGGCCGAGCGGGTGGGTGAGCTGGTGTCGGTGCACGTGATCCCGCGCCCGCACAGCGATGTGGAGATGATCCTGCCCGGCGGCAAGAACGATGGGTGAGACCCTTCGTGTACCGTGAGCGGCGTCCGGCAGCGACCCGGCCGCTACCGCGCGTTCGCTGCCGGGTGCTCCTGATTGTTGCCGGAGCCGGATGGGGTCCGGTCCCGGCCCGTCCGCGCAACCAAGCGGGAACGAGATGGCGGATCTTCAAGAAAAAGCCCTGGGCATGGTCGAGACGCGCGGTCTCGTTGCGGCCGTTGAAGCGGCCGATGCGATGCTCAAGGCTGCCGACGTGCGCCTGGTCGCGCTGGAAATGACGGTGGCCGCCCTGATGACGGCGCACGTGGAGGGGGAAGTGGCGGCGGTGCAGGCCGCCGTCGAGGCAGGCCGCCGTGCTGCGGAGCGGGTCGGTGAGGTCGTCTCCGTGCATGTGATTCCCCGCCCCGACCCCGCTGTCCGGGCGATGCAGCAGGCCGGTGGCCCCGCCGCGGTGCCGGATGCGCCGGATTCCGAACGGCCGGGCGACGAAGCGAAGCCCTCGCTGCCTTCCGACCTGGAGCGGATGACGGTGCGCGAACTGCGGGCGCTGGCCCGGCAGATCCCCACGTTTCCGATCCAGGGGCGCGAGATTGCCCGAGCCAACAAAGCCACGCTGCTCCATCACTTCCGCAACCTCGCCTGAGCGATGCGATGAAGTTCAATGGTCTGACCCGTGGCACTTCCTTCGCTTTTTGCCCTCGGATCTCGGATACCGGCCTGGCTCCGTGATCGGTTCGCACGCCGGGAGTCCCGGGAGGGACGCTACGGCTATGAGCAGCAACCGAATGGTATCGTCATCGGGGTCTGTGTGCTGACCTCGATTCTCCTCTGGTTCATCTTCACCATGCGCGAGGTGCACACCGTGTACCTCGAGTTTCCGACCGAGATCCGCAACCTGCCCCCCGATGAGGCACTGATCGAACTGCCACCGCGAACGGTGCGTCTGCAGATCAAGGGGGAGGGGATTCAGCTCCTGCGCCTCTACTACAACACCCCCAAAATACCGGTCGATGCCGGTAGCCGGGAGGTCAACTTCGAGGCCGTCGTATCCGAGATGGCGCGGGGCGTCGAGGTCGAGAGCGTCTTCCCCCGCACCTTCGTCGTTCGCAAGGAGCCCCGCGTCTCGCGAACCGTGCCGGTCCGTTCGAGGGTGGAGATCCATCCGCTGCCCTCGTTCGAACTGGTCGCTCCGCTGGAAGTCATCCCGGATTCGGTAGCCGTTTCCGGGGCGGCCTCCATCCTGGACCGCCTGCAGTTCTGGCCAACGGTGCACCGGGTATACCGGGACGTTCGCGATACGCTCCGTGTGCGTGTGCCGCTGGCCGATACGCTCACGGGCCTGGTCCTTCGGGAGTTCGATACGGTTGACGTGGTGGCTGTCGTCGAGGAGTTTACGGAGGCGGAACGGGAAATCCGGGTACTCGTGCCCGGGGCTCCTCAGGGGGAAGAGTTCGTCCAGTTGGCGCCCCCGGTCATCACGGTCCGCTATCGGGTACCGTTGAGCCAGTACGACGCCGCGCAACGGTCCGAGGAATTCTTTGCCACGGTGCCTTACGATGAGATCCGGGCGGACACGACCGGCCGGGTGCGGCCCCGCCTGCATATCCCCCCCGACCTCGTCCTCCGCGATGTGGACTACGAGCCCAAGACGCTCCGGTATTTCAACGTACTCCTCGATCAATGAGGAACGCCGGCCGGAAGGCCGGACGCGCGTACCTCAACCCGGGTAGGTGGGATAGGGCTTGTCCAGCACGTATTCCTTTAGTTTGTCGATCTCGAAGTCCTTTTCCATCCTGTCCACGCGCAGGACGTCTCTCAGCGAAACGACGCCGAGGATCCGCTCCTCGTCGGCGATGGGCACGTGGCGGATGTGGTGCTCCCGCATGATCCGTTCCACCTCGTGCCGCGGCGTGTCGCTCGAGACGACGATGACGTCGCGGGTCATGACCTCCGAGATCGGTGTCGTTCTGGGGTCGCGGCCTTCGAGCACGACCCGCCGCAACAGATCGCGCTCCGTGAAGATGCCTTCGAGCACGCGATGGTTGCGCAGGATCAGGATGGAGCCGACGTTGTGGAAAGCCATGCGCTCCACCGCTTCGAAGACCGTGGCGTGGGGTGCCGTGTACACGATGACACCGCCCTTTTTGAGGACGTCAGCGATGGGTCTGTACATGAGAACCTCCGGATGTGGGTGGGGACAGGCGTCTTCATAGAAACGTCATAATAAGGTTTAAGTCAAGTCAGGACCGAGGGTTCCGCGAGAAAAGGGGCGGCCGGTGGACGGCAGCCCGGGGCTTATCCCAACTTTCAATAAAAAGTGAAACCACCGATGGAGCGTTGCGTTGACGAGTGAGCACGAGATCCCACAGCCCATGAAGAAGGAGCCGACAGCGGGACATCCAGGCGCCTATGTCGATACACCGGGTGGTATCCTGACGGTTCAGGGTACGGTTTTTCGCACCCGGGAGGCGGACCTGAAGGCGTTTGCGGCACCCGTCCTGGCGCGGGTCTCCCTGGCGGATCTGCTGGCCGATGCTGAACGCTGGCTGCAACTGCCACGATGGCTGGCCCTGTGGCTTCTTCCCCCCCTGCTCTGGGTGCTTGCTCCCTGGCAGGCGGCCGGTCTGACCGTGCTGGCCTACCTGGTGGTTATGCTGCTTTCACCGGCATGGGTGTCGCTGGTCGTGTTGCGGGCGCTGCGTCTCTTCGAGAGCGTGTCCCTGCAGGCAGCCTGGTACGTTCTGGTGCTGAGTGCGCTGGCCATGAATGGCCACACCGGGGCGGCGGGTGTCGGACTGGCGGGTTTCGTGGTGTTTCGCCTGGATGTGCCGGGCCGGGTGTTGCACCCGATCAGCCGGAAGGTGCTGGGACGGCTTTACCCGTTGCCCCGCGCTGATCAGGTGTTGCGTGCCCTGATCGTCCGACTGGCTCTCCGGCATCGACTCTCGTTGCCGCTGCTCGATCGGATGGGTGCCGAGATCCTGGCCTCGCTGCCGGGGAGTACGCGCCGGTCGGCCGCAGCACGTTCTACCACGAAGAAGCGACAGCAATCGGGCGCTCCATGAGAAAACGCCGGGTTGCCGCACAGGTCCTTTCGGAGATCATGAGCAGAGTGCCGCATTCAGCAGACGTACGGGTAGGTGTTCCGGGGGAAGCGCGTTCGGTGCTGGCGCGCAAGGTAACCGACGTGTTGACGTCCACGAACGGGGCGGCGCGGCGCGAAGGGATCGTGCGGATCACGGTTCCTCTGGAGGAGACGCCGGACCTGCTGGCCTGGCTGCGACTCCGCCCGGAGGGCGCACGGAGCTACTGGTCGGGGCGGCGCGACGGGCAGGCGGTAGCGGCGTCGGGCGAAGCCGACGTGGTGGAGGGCCGCTCCGCGCCACGGACCGGCGAGCTCCGCAAGGCGCTGGAAGCGCGGCTGGCATGGGCCGGGCCCGGGGTCCGCTATTTTGGCGGCCTGCGCTTCGATGCGGTGCGACGTGCCGACCGGGCCTGGGAACCGTTCGGGGCCTACCGTTTCGTGCTGCCCCGGTTCGAGGTGGTCCGGAATGCCGGGGGGGGAACGTTGGTCTGCAACGTGGTCCTGCCCCGGGATCGGGAGCGGGTTCATGACCTTCTGGAGGAGATCGAACGACTGGCGACGCCGGCCACGCCGCTGACGGGTACCTTGCCCTTGCCCGTCGACCGGACGGATGAACCGGATTTCCGGGTGTGGCAGGATGCCGTCCGGACGGCGCTGCGGGCGTTTGACGATACCACGCTGGAAAAAGTCGTTCTGGCCCGGCAGGTCGGCTTCCGCTTCGAAGACGACCTCGATCCGTTTCTGCTTCTACAGCGGCTGCAGGAAGCGACGCCGAACTGTTTCCACTACCTGTTCGAGCCGGAGGCGGGCTACACGTTCCTCGGCGCCACGCCGGAGCGGCTATTTCGCCGGGAAGGGCGTTCGGTGTGGAGCGAGGCCGTAGCCGGCACCCGTCCGCGCGGTACGACCCGCCGGGATGACGACCAGTTGCGCGACGAACTGCTGCACAGCGAGAAGGACCTGCGCGAGCACGCCTACGTACGTGACAGCATCCGCGCCGTCCTGGAGCCGCTCACCGAGCATCTGCAGATCGACGCCATGCCTTCCGAGATGCCGCTGGCCCGGGGGCGCCATCTCTATACCGGTATGCGGGGGCGCCTGCGCGAAGGGGTGTCCACGTTTACCCTGCTCGAACGGCTGCATCCGACCCCGGCGGTGGGCGGCTACCCCCGCGATGCCGCGCTGGACATGATCCGAACGCTGGAACCGTTCGACCGGGGCTGGTATGCCGGTCCGGTCGGATGGGTCGGTGACGGGGTGGCCGAGTTTGCCGTCGCGCTGCGGTGCGGCCGGGTCGCCGGCCGGCAGCTCTCGCTCTTCTCCGGTGCCGGCCTCGTGCGCGGGTCGACGCCGGAAGCCGAGTGGGACGAGATCGAGCACAAGATCGTGGATTTCCTCCGGGTGATGGGCCTTGATCTTCGACGCGCCGAATAGCAACCACCTGTGGGCTTCGCTGCTCGTAGAGGAACTCGTGCGCTGCGGGGTCACCGCTTTTTTTCTGGCACCGGGTTCGCGGTCGACGCCGCTGGTGACGGCGGTGGCCGTCCACGCGGACGCGGTGCCCCTCCTGCATGTGGATGAGCGGGGGACGGCCTTTGCCGCGCTGGGGTATGCCCGCGCCACCCGACGCCCTGCGGCCTGGGTGACCACCTCCGGCACGGCCGTCGCCAACGGGATGCCGGCCGTCGTCGAGGCGGCCACGGACGCCGTCCCACTCCTGCTGCTGACGGCCGACCGGCCGCCGGAACTGCGGCAGACCGGGGCCAACCAGACCATCGACCAGCCCGGACTGTTCGGGGACTACGTGCGCTGGCGGTTCGACCTGCCGGCGCCCGAGCCGGGCCTCGATCCGGCCATGGTGCTGACGACGGTCGACCAGGCCGTCTACCGGGCGATGCGGTCGCCGGCCGGGCCCGTACACCTCAACCTGATGTTTCGCGAACCGCTGGCGCCCGACCCGTCGGACGGGGCGCCTCTGGAACGGGCGGATCACCTGCGGGCATGGTTTGAGCGTGGCACACCCTACACGACGTATGCTGCGGTGCGGGCGGCAGCGCGGGCCGAAGCGCTCCGGCCGCTGATCGATGGGGCACGGCGCGGGCTGATCGTCGCCGGGCGGCTCGACACGCCGTCGGAAGGGGCCGCCGTGCAGCGTCTGGCCCGGCACCTCGGGTGGCCGCTCCTGGCCGACGTGGGCTCACAGGCGCGCCTCGGGCCCGGAGCGCCCACGCGCATCGACACCTTCGACCTGTTGCTGGGCCATGCCGCGTGGGCGCAGGAGCACCGTCCGGACGGGGTGCTCTATCTCGGCCGTCGGGCCACCTCGAAACGGCTGGCGGCCTTCCTGGATGCCACGCGTCCCGATGTGCTGGCGGTCATCCGACCCGATCCCTTCCGCTTCGACCCCTCGCACCGGGTGACGCATCGGGTGGAGACGGAGGTCGTGCCGTTCGTCGAGGCGCTGACGGCGGAGCCGGCTCCGCCTTCCGCACCGGGCTGGCAGGATGCCTGGACGGCCGCTGACCGGCGGCTGAAGGCATGGCTCGGCACGGCGCTGTCCGGGACCGGGTTGAGCGAACCGGCGGTGGCCCGGGCCGTCACCCGCCTCATCCCGCCGGAGCAAGCCCTGGTGCTGGCCAGCAGCATGCCCGTGCGCGATGCCGACACGTTCGCGACGCCGGAGGGCGCACCGGTGCCGGTCTATACCAACCGGGGCGCCAGTGGCATCGACGGGACCGTAGCCACGGCGGTGGGGGTAGCGCGCGCACGCGGGTACCCGGTGACGCTCCTCATCGGCGATCTGGCGCTGCTGCACGACCTGAACGCCCTGATGCTCCTGCGGGAGGTGCCGGTCGTCGTCGTCGTCATCAATAACGATGGCGGCGGCATCTTCCACTTTCTGCCCATCGCGCGGCACGAGCGGTTCTTCGAACCGTTCTTCGGTACGCCGCACGGCCTGGGCTTCGAGCACGCCGCGCGCTTGTTCGGCCTGCCGTACCACCGGCCGGACACGTTGCCGGCGTTCGAAGCGGTCTACCAGGCCGCCTGCGCCGCCGGCCGCTCGGCGCTCATCGAGGTCGTCACCGATCGGCACGCGAACGTCGCCCTGCACCGCCGCCTGCTCGACGAGGCGCGGGCCGTGGTCGACGGGGCGACACCGCGCTAGACGTGGCGCTCGGCGTGGTAGGAGGAGCGCACGAGCGGGCCGCTCTCCACGTGCCCGATCCCTTTGGCCTCGCCCACCTCTTTGTACCAGCGGAACTTGTCCGGGTGAACGAACTCCTCGACGGGCAGGTGCATCTTGGTGGGCTGGAGGTACTGCCCGATGGTCATCACGTCGAGGCCGATGGCGACGAAGTCATCCATCAGGGCCAGCACCTCGTCGTCCGTCTCGCCGAGGCCCACCATGATGCCGCTCTTCGTTTTGAGGCCGGCTTCCTTGGCCCAGCGCAGCACGTCGAGCGAGCGCTGGTAGTTGGCCTGCGGGCGTACGCGGCGGTAGAGGCGCGGCACCGTCTCGACGTTGTGGTTGAAGATCTCCGGGCGGGCATCGAAGACCATCTGGCAGGCCTCCCGGTTGCCCCGGAAGTCGGGCGTGAGCACCTCGACCGTGGCGCCGAGCTCGTGGATCAGGCGGATCGTCTCGGCAAAAATGGGCGCGCCGCCATCGTCACGCTCGTCGCGGTTGACCGACGTGATGACGGCGTGCTTGACGCCCATCAGGCGTACGGCCTCGGCCACGCGGCGCGGCTCGTCCCAGTCGAGGTCCGGTGCCGGCCGGCCCGTGAGGACCGCACAGAACCCACACGACCGCGTGCAGACGTTCCCGAGGATCATGAACGTGGCGGTTCCGGCGGTCCAGCACTCGCCCATGTTCGGGCAGCGGGCGCTCTGGCAGACCGTGTGCAGGTTGTGCTCCTCGATGATGTTGACGAGGTTCCGGTACGTCTCACCATAGGGTAGCTTGACGCGCAGCCAGTCCGGGCGCTTGCCGCGTGCGTTCTGTACCCTGGGCGGCTCGATCACCGGCAACTCGAGCAACTCACCGTCGCCGGCGGGGGCCAGCGCCTCCTTGCGGACGGCCTTGAGCTGGATCTCACCGGGCCGGAGGGGACGTTGCGGCGTGCGGTTGTCGGCCATGAATCACGCAGTTTTTCGTCGTAGAAGAGAGGGTCGGTCCGGAGCCTCGGGCGTACCGGACCTCGTTGGCAACCCCCGGCTCCGGTGAATGATCCCGGCCCCGTCCGCCGGTCCACGTGAAGTTTCGGACGAAATTCGTAACTTTCCGGGCCGGGATTCCCTATCCTGTCCGGGCAGAGCCAGGCGCTTCGACGCCGTTCCTTTTTATGACCACCTGAAAACGTGATTCGGATTATGGAAGCGGTTGCAGTCGACGGCATCACGCCGCAGGATGTACAGGCGATCTACATGGAGCATCTGAACGCTCAGGGCATGATGCCCATGGTACTCGACATGAAGCGGAGCCGGGGCGTCGAGCTCTACGACCAGCTTTCGGGTCGGCGGCTGCTCGATTTCTTCGGGTTCTATGCCTCCAGCGCCGTGGGCATGAACCACCCGAAAATGCTTTCGGACAAGGCGTTCATGGAACGTCTGACGGAAGCGGCCCTGAACAAGATCACCAACTCGGATGTGCGTACCGTCCACATGGCGCGGTTCCTCAAGACGTTCTACCGCGTCGCCATGCCCGACCATTTCCGGTACGCTTTCTTCATCGAAGGCGGTGCCCTGGCCGTCGAGAATGCTCTGAAGGCGGCCTTCGACTGGAAGGTGCGGAAGAACTTCGAGAAGGGCTATCGCCGTGAGATCGGCTTCCAGGTGATGCACTTCGACCAGGCCTTTCACGGCCGCAGCGGGTATACGCTCTCCCTCACCAACACCTCCGACCCGCGCAAGACGATGTACTTCCCCAAATTCGACTGGCCCCGGGTCCTCAACCCGAAAGTCGTCTTTCCGGTCGAAGCGCATCTGGAGGACATCGAGCGGCGGGAGCAACTGGCCCTGCGACAGGCCAAGCACTATTTCCACACGCGCAAGGACGAGATCGCCTGCATTATCATCGAGCCGATCCAGGGGGAGGGCGGGGACAACCACTTCCGTCCCTCGTTCCTGCAGGCCCTCAAGGACCTCGCCCTGGAGAACGAGGCCCTGCTCATCTTCGACGAAGTGCAGACGGGCGTAGGGCTTACGGGCGCGTTCTGGGCGCACCAGGCCCTTGGCGTCGAGCCGGACCTGATCGCCTTCGGGAAGAAGACGCAGGTCTGCGGCATCCTGGCCGGCCCGCGTATCGACGAGGTCGAGGATAACGTCTTCCACGTCGGGAGCCGGATCAACTCGACCTGGGGCGGCAACCTGGTGGACATGGTACGCTTCGACCGGATCATGGAGATCATCGAGGAGGACGACCTGGTCGGCAA
>CAZKFR010000021.1:12549-26872 GCA_964552015.1 uncultured Rhodothermaceae bacterium
ATGCTGACGATCTGGGAATCGGCCGAGACGAACAGGATGTCGAGCGGGATCTGGGTGTTGGCCATCCAGAAGCTCTGCGGCTCGGCCTGAGGGAAGATGAACAGCATGCCACTTCGATCCGGCAAATCGGACCGCTGCATGAGCCCGCGCGTGCGTGAGGAATCGTTATCGGCAATCTCGATGTCGATGCTGACGATCGGCACGCCGTCGCGGAGGAACGTCAGGGTACCGTCTTTGCGGAAAGGGATGTCAGGCAAGGCTTCGGGGTTGGGAGGGGGGGGCGTCTCGCTTCGGGTGCAGGCGGCCAGCCCGGCCAGGAGCAGGGCCGGGAGCAGGAGACGCCCAGCCAGGTGGCTCAGCGTTCGTGATGGACACATGGGGCGGTAAGGGTGTGGGATATCGTTCATGGGGAGGGCGGGGTCGTCTCATCCCGGCGCCACCGGACGAAGGTGGTCGTGTCGATGCCCAGCAGGTCGGTGAAGCCGGCACGTACTTCGAGCACGTGGCGGGCGGGTCCCCGGGAGCGGATCAGGTCGTCCGAGTAGGGTTTGGTATGTCGGGCGATGTTGACGATGCGTCCGTCGGCGCCGATGAAGAGGATGTCGAGCGGGAGCGGGGTGTTACGCATCCAGAACGTACGGGTGCTGTCGCGGTCGTAGACGAACAGCATGCCGCCGCGGCGGGGCAGGGAACGCCGCTCCATCAGGCCCCGGGCCTGCGCCGAGTCGGTCTCCGCGATCTCGATGGCGATCCGGATGATCCGGGTGCTGTCCGGTCGGAAGAAATCCAGGTAGCCGTCGACGCGGAACGGAATGTCGCGTGGAGGCGGGGGCGGGGCCTCCCGGCAGGCGGCCAGGCCGCCGAGCAGGCAGGCCAGGGCGAGCAGTGTGGAACAGGCGCGGCGTTTCCCGGGCATGCGGGACCCGCCGGCTCCGAAGGGTCGGGGGGACAGGGCGCGCTTCACGTCTTCAGCGTGTCGATCATCAGGTATTCGGTGACCGTGTCGCAGAGCGTCTTGCCCAGCTCCGTCAGGCGGACACGGCTGTTGCGGATCGGGGCGATGTAGCCCTGTTCTTCCAGCCAGGCCAGCTCGTTCACCTTGTCGACGAGCAACTCGACGCCGTAGCGCTCTTCGAGATGATCGAGGTCGAGGCCCTCGGCGGTGCGGAGCCGGAGCATGATGTACTCGTTGGCGAGCGTGTCCAGATCCAGGTCCTCCCGAAAGTCGATAGGGGCGTGGCGCTGGGCGATCAGGTTCTCGTACTGGCGCAGGCTGCGCACGTTGGCCCAGCGCCGGGCCGGCAGGCCTTTCCACCAGAACGAATGGGCCGAAGGACCGAAACCGAGGTAGTTACGGTGCTCCCAGTAGAGCTGGTTGTGCTGTGCCCGGTAGCCGGGCCGCGCGAAGCTGGAGATCTCGTAGTGCTCGTACCCCTGTTCCTGGAGGTAGCGGATCGTGAAACGGTATTGCTCCGCGACGTCTTCCTCCTCCGGCATGGTAACGAGTTCTTTCTTCACACGGGTGAAGAGCGGGGTACGCGGTTCCACCGTGAGCATATACGTCGAGAGGTGGGGTGCGCCGAGGCGTACGACCTTCTCCAGGTTGGCCGCCCAGTATTCCGGGGGCTGATCGGGGATGCCAAAGATGAGGTCCACGGAGAAGTTCTCGAAGCCGGCCTGCCGCGCGAGCGGGATGATGGCCTCGGCCTGTGCCGCGTCGTGCGACCGGTTCATGAAGGCGAGGTCGTCGTCGAAGAACGACTGAATCCCGATGCTGAGCCGGTTGATGCCCAGCGCCCTCAGGCCCGTCAGATAGGCTTCATCCACGTCTTCCGGGTTGATCTCGAACGTCACCTCGCGCACGCCGCCCGTGTCGTAGTGGGCGTGGATGGTATCGAGGAGGCGGCCCACGTCGTCCAGGTGGAGCAGGGAGGGCGTACCCCCGCCGAAGTAGATCGTCTCGATGGGTTCGCGGCGACCATAGTCGAGCGCGTAGTGTTCGAGCTCCCGGCGCAGGGCCTCCACGTAGGTGGTATGGGACCGGCGTGTGGTGACGAAATAAAAGTCGCAATAGGAGCAGCGCTGGGTACAGAAGGGAATGTGTAGATAGAGGCCGGCCATGCAACGGGGAAGAATAATACGGCGAGGAATGGAGCGTATAATCCGTGATCCGGGCAGGTTGTTTCCCGGTACGTCCGGCTTTCGACGTCCGGCGTCCGGGTTCATGGAACGGGTTTCGGGGACGTGGGGATCGGGGCGATGCCTTCATGCGGGGCCTGCCGGACCTTCATGGGGTTGGAAAAAAAGGTGTAGCGGGTATGACATGATGGTGTCATGCTCCGGGTGTATCCTGGGGAAGAAGCGGGGTCGGCCGTGTGCAGGCCCCCTTACCCCGGAGCCAAGACAAGGAGGAATACACCATGACGAGCCCACGCATCAACCCCCTGAGCCGCCGCCCCCGGCGGCGTCGCCTGGTCGTGGCCGTTCGCGGCGCGGCCGGCACGGGCAAGAGTGTTTTTGCCGCATCGCTGGCCGATGCCGGGCTGGGACGCCTGTGTTTTTTCGACACCGAACGGAAAGCCCGCCTGCTCCCGGGCAGCGATGGATCGAAGTTCGATGCCCTGGAGGTGGAACACCCGGACGAACTGCCGGCCTTCATAGACTGGGCGCTCGACGGTCCCGGTAAGGAGCGCGGCTACGGGTGTTTTGCCCTGGATTCCTGGGCGATGTACTTCGCCCGCAAGCACCGGGAGACGCTGCAGGCGGTTCGACGGCAGACGGGTGATCCGCTGGCACAACCTCCGGCCGAGGCACTTGCCGCCGATCAGATGATCCTCCAGGAAGTCCTGCGCCGCCTGTGCATCGACAGCGGGGCCTGTGTGGTCATCACCGATCAGATTCCCGCACGGGGCAAAGAGGAGCGCGAGGAGAACGAGATGGGACGTGTGCTGCCGATGACGGCCAGCGGCCTCGAGTACTTCGTCGATGTGATGGTCGAACTCGACCTCCGGCTGGAGGGGTTCGAGCAGGTGCGGGTGGCGCGGGTCATCAAATCGAACAGCCCGGACTTTCCCATCGGCCTCGAACTCAAAAACCCCACCTTCGCCGATTTTCTGGCCCGGCTGGGCGAGGGGCCCCATCCGGTCGAAGAAGAGCCGGTACCGGACGTGCTGGAGGTGGAGGAAACGCCGCCGGCAGCGTCAGGGCCCACCCTGGCAGACCTGATCGGCCGTGCCGAAGGATATGGCCTGACGCGTGCCGACCTGCTCGTGGCCGCCCGGCACTACTGTGGCGTGCCTGAACTCGAACGCCTCACCCCCGATCAGATCGCCGACCTGCTCGACCGCATGCAGACCCGGTACGGCCCCTCCGGCGACGGAGCCCTCGCCCCGGCGGAGCCCTCGCCACGCCGGCGTGGGAAACGAACCGAACGGGATGCGTAACGCGCCTCGAGGACCGGATGCGACAGGGACGCCGCCTTGCTCCTGGCAGGGCGGCGTCCTCGCATTCGGGCGCGATGTTGCAATTCGTTGACGAGCCTGCGGCAATTCATCAACATCGGCTAAAGTTCGCCAAAACCCTCACCGATTCCCGCAACAGGCCGGCAACGTGCCGGTTGGAGGCTGCCGTGCTGTGGCGGCGCCGGTCGGGTTCACCGTCGTCGATGTGGGATGAGAAAAGGGTGAGGGATGCTGAAGTGCCGTGGCATCGTGCGGGGGAGTATGCTCGTGCTCATGTCGAGCATCACCATGTGGAGCCCACTCCGGGCGCAGAACATACCGATCACGTTCACGCTGGAAGAAGACGGGTACCTGACCCTGGTCGTTGAGGACGCCAGCGGACGACGGGTGCGTAACCTGATCCAGGAGACCTATTTCCCGGCAGGCACGCACACCATCTACTGGGACGGCTACGACGAAGGGCAGGCGATCAACCGGAACCGGCCCGAGGGCAACTACGACATCGAACGCTTTCTGGTCTTGCCGGGCACCTACCGTGTGCGTGGCCTCTTTCACAGGGGGATTGACCTGCGGTATGAGTTCAGCGTGCAGAGTCCGGGACAGACGCCCTGGCACACGGACGACCGCACCGGTGGATGGCTATCGGACCACCAGAGCGCCTGGGACGTGACCTGGCTACCGCCCGGATACGTCCGGCGCACGGACGGACCCGCGCTCCTGTTCATCTCGAAAACGGGCGAGGCCGGGCACGGCATCGTGGTTCTCGACGAGAACGGCCGCAAGATCGACGGGAAACAGAGCCTGCCGGGGGGCTTCCTGGCCGGGCACAACGTGGCCCGGGATGTCGGTACGGAGCGGGATCGTAACGTGGCCGGCTACATGGCCGTCGAGGATGGGACCGAGGTGCGGGTATATGCCTATCTCAGTAACGGCGGGGCCCAGGGTCCCCTGTTCACCTATCCCATCACCTCGGGGAACGACGAACAGGTCCGGGGGCTGGCCGTGCGCGACCGGATCGCCATCGTTGCCCTCAACACGATGAATCGCCTCGTTGTCGGCGATCTGCGGACCGGTCGGGTGGTCGCCGTGCGGGAGGTGGACAGCCCGAGGGGCCTGTTTGCCACGGAGGACGGAAAGCTCTACGTGGTCAGTGGACCGCGCGTACTCCGCTATGACGTCGACGTGGCCACGGGGACCTTGACGGAGGAAACGGTCATCGTGGGTGGGGGACTCGAGGATCCTCAGGGCATCTGTGTGGCCGGTGGCGAAGTCTATGTAGCCGACTGGGGGACGCGGCATCAGGTGCTGGTCTTTGGCATGGACGGGACGCTGCACCGGACCATCGGTACGCCGGGAGGGCCGCAGATCGGGCCGTACGACGAGACGCGCATGGGGTATCCACGCGGGGTGGCCGTCGACAGCCGCGGGATGCTCTGGGTTGCCGAGCGTCACCGGGCACCGAAGCGGATCTCGCGCTGGCAGGCCGACACGGGCGCCTTCGACCGCGCCTGGTACGGGCCGCCCAAGTACGGAGGCGGCGGCATGATCGATCCGAAAGACCCGACGCGCTTCTATTATGCCCAGAGCGGTAAGGACGCGGTGAAACGTGCCTACGAGTTCGAACTGGACTGGACGACCGGCGCGTATCGCGTCCGGCGCATCTTGCTCGATGACGAACACTTCGCCCATGGCGTACCCCTGCCATACCGGGCTCCGGAATATCCCCGGTACCGGGGAGGACGCCAGTACATGGTCAATAACAATCAGGAGGAACCGAATGGCAACCGGGCATGCGCCATCTGGCTCTACGAGAACGAACGGTTATGGCCCGCGGCCGTGGCCGGTATCGTCTCGGTCTGGCCCGTGATCCAGGACCTGGGGACGTGGGCCGCGTACGACAGCGACGCACGCCGCGTGTTTTTCGTCTGGAGTGACCTGGACCGGGACGGCCTGCCGGAGCAAGGCGAGGTGCAGTATCATGCCCAGCGGCATTTCCAGGGCACATGCTTCGTCGAAAAAGATCTCTCCATCACCACGATCTGGGGGGACAAGGTGCCGGCCCCGGAGGTCCTGGCCAATGGCATCCCGCGGTACGATCTGGCGGCGATGACGACGATCGCGCCGGACGAATTCGGAGAGGACAAGGACAGTTACCATCTCTCCGACGACTCGCTGTTCGTGAGTTTTCTTGGCCCGCTGGCCTTTTTCCGTCACGGTGAACGCATCGCGCTCTACCATTCCCAGTGGCCCAATCGGAACCTCGGTGGGGCGCCTGTACCCGTGGAGCAGTATCCCGGCCAGCTCCTCGAGACGGCTCGCCCGCTTGGCGATTTCATCACACCGGGCGAAGGGGAGGCCGGGCCCATCTTCGGTATCAACTCGGATTACGGGCAGGCCTACGTGTTTACGTGGGATGGGCTCTTTCTGACCAAGCTTCTCGAGGACAGCCGCACGCATCCGCTCTGGCGTTTCCCCGAGGGCACGATCGCGCGGGGCGATCGGGTCGAGGGCGTCAGTGGGGATGCGGAGCATTTCTGGCCCACGCTCAACGGGACCGACGACGGTGAGGTCTATTTCGTGGCGGGCAAGGAGCACAGTTCCATCCTCCGGGTCGAGGGGCTCGAAACGGTGCGTCGGGTCGATGTGGGGACGGTCGAGGTGACGAGTGAACAGGTGGCCGGCAAGGCGTCGTCACGGGTCGACGGGCTGCCGGCGCAGGAGCGGCTCGCCGGGGAGGTGCGTCTCTGGGACCGCCCGCCGGCCGTCGATGGGGCGCTGGACGAGTGGGCAGAAGCCGCATGGCTCGACGTGGACGCCGCGCTGGGGATCCGGGCCGCCCTCGTCCTCCAGGGCGACTCGCTCTACCTCGCCCTGCATACCGGGATGCCCGACCTGCTCGACAACGCGGCTCTGGATGGCCCGGGCATGGACATGTCCACCGGAGGGGGCATCGATCTCTGGGTCGGTGCACCGGGGATGACGGAGGAGCGGACACAGCCCGTGCCCGGCGACAAACGCCTGTTCATTACCCGTCAGGGCGACCCGTACGAAGGGCCGGTCCGCGCTACGCTGTTCGAACAGGTGCGGCCGGAGGCAGGGGACGCCGACGGCATCACCTACACCTCTCCGATCGACGAAGTGCATATCGACTACGTGGCCGATGTGTCGGAACGGGTTGCCCTGCGCCAGGTTGAGGGCGATTTCGAGGTGGCGATCCCGCTCGACCTACTCGGTATCGAAGCCGTGCCGGGGCTGCGGCTCTCAGGGGATGTCGGGGTATTGTTCGGAGATGGTCAGGAGACACGCCGCCGCCTCTACTGGAACAACAAGACGCAGGTCATCGTGGCCGACCTGCCGGGGGAGGCTCGGTTCACGCCGGCCTACTGGGGGACGCTGACGCTGGTCCCCGGCGGTCAGCCTGTGGGCGTTGACGGAGCGGAGGATCTACCGGCACGCTTCACCCTCGATCAGGCCTATCCGAACCCCTTCCGCGACCGCACGACGATCCGGTACAGTCTGCCGCGTCCCGTCGAGGTGACACTGGAGGTCTTCGACCTGCTCGGCCGGCGTGTGGCGACCCTCGTTGATGAGCAGCAGGCACCCGGACGATACGAGGTCCTCTGGACGCCCGATGTGGCCAGTGGGCTCTACCTCTACCGTCTCCGCGCAGGGGACTTCGTCGAACAGAAAACCGTTCTTCGGGTCCGGTAGCGTCAGCGAAGACCGGTATCGAAGACGAGCCGCAGCGTGTGGTAGGTGCCGGCCGTGACGGTGAACGTGCGCTTCTGGGACGTGGGGTTCATGATGGGCGCATCGGCCGAGGGGACGAGGGTGTAGGTACCCGGTGGCAGCGACACCCGGAAGTAACCATCGTCGTCCGTCGCAAACGTCGCGACCAGCCGCCCTTTCTCGTCCAGGATGGTGAACGTCGCCGAAAACGGTGCCTCATTCGCCTCCCCGGAGCGAACCGGTCCGGGGCGTGCGGGGCTGCGCAGCACATGGCCTTCGACGCCCGAGTCCAGCGCTGCCGTGTCCATGGTCTGACAGGCCATGAGGATCAGAAGCAGAGGGGCGATAAGGATACAGGCCTTCATGGTCCGTTCAGTGTCCGTGGTCGGGGGGCGTGGCGTCCCGTCCACGCAGGGGATGTACGGGCCGGGTTACGACGTCGTACGTGCTGCGGTCTTCTCGGATCCGGAGCACGGCGTCGAGCGGGACGGACTCGAAGACCTGCACGATGCCGGAGGTGGGCCAGGTGATCGTCAGCCGGTCGATGCGGGTGGCCGAGCCCAGGCCGATCTCTTGCTGGAGGGACGAACTGCCGAACGAGCCGCCGGTGGTCACGGTACGGTGGATCGAGCGGGGACCGTCCGGGCCGGAGACGTCGACGCGGAGGCGGGTGCCGAGGGCGCTGCGGTTGGACGTGACGCCTTCGAGCCGGACGGTCAACCAGTGGTTCGCGTTGCCGGGGTTGAGAAAAAGGGCGTTGTGGTAGACGTCGCCCTCGAAGGCTCCACCCAGCACGGTGTAGAGGTCCTGGTCGCCGTCGCCGTCGAGGTCGCCGAAGGCCACACCGTGACCTTTCTGCAGGTGGCCCATTCCGGTGGCGGCCGTCACGTCCTGGAAGAAGCGCCCCCCGGCGTTGCGGAAGGCCCGGTTGGGCATGATGGAGCGGAAGTCGGGATCGCCCGTACCGGCGTAGAAGTCGAGCCAGCCGTCGTTGTCCAGGTCGCCGAAGTTGGAGCCCATGGTGTAGAGTACGCGCCGGAGGCGGGCGGCGCCGGTGACGTCCTCGAAGGTGCCGTCGCCGCGGTTGCGATAGAGGCGCGGCATCTCGGCGCGAACGGGCAGGCCCAGGTACTCGGCGGCCATGTCGCCCGAGGAGGCACGCCAGCCTGAGACGAACAGGTCGAGATCGCCGTCGTTGTCGTAGTCCCAGAACCAGGCGGGGAAACTCTCGACGGGCTCGCGCACCCCCGCCGCCTCGCCAATCTCGGTGAAGCGCCAGATGCCGTCCGGGCCGGGGCCGTCGTTTCGGAAGAGCAGGTTGGGGTTCTCCCAGTCGGAGAGGAACAGGTCGAGGTCGCCGTCATTGTCCACATCGCCCCAGAGGACGGCTTTGATGTAGCCGCGCACGTCCAGTCCGAGCGCGGGGGCGACGTCGGTGAAGGTGCCGTCGCCGTTGTTGCGGAACAGTTCGCAGGGATGGACACCGGCCTGCCGGTTGGACTCGTTGCCGATGAACAGGTCGAGGTCGCCGTCGTTGTCGTAGTCGCCCCAGGCGGCCGTCTGGGTGGGGTGCAGGGTGAGGAGGCCCGCCGCCTCGGTTACGTCTTCGAAGGTGCCGTCGCCGCGGTTGCGGAGCAGGGAGTTGGGATGACCTTCGGGCAACCAGGCGCCCCGCAGGACCAGCACGTCGGGGTGGCCGTCGTTGTCATAGTCGGCGTGGACCAGGTTCAGGCCGCCCGTGAGGCCTTCGAGCCCGGCCTCGCGGGTGCGGTCGGCGAAGGTGCCATCGGGCTGGCGTTCGAAGTACCGGAGCGGGTCCCGGAGGCCCCAGGACGAGGCCATGAGGTCGAGCCAGCCGTCGCCGTTGAAGTCCTCCATGACGGCCCCGCCCGAGAGGCCCAGCACGTCCACCCCCAGGTCGGGGGCGATGTCGGGGAAGCGGGGCAGTACGTACTCCGGAGCCAGGGCGTCCGGGGGGATGCGCCAGCGAGGGGGAACCCGCTCGGGGTAAAGGCCCAGCGTCATGTAGGCGACGTTGAGGAGCCAGCGTGCGTTCAGGTTGTCCGGATGGGCCTCCAGCAGTTCTTTGTAGAGCGCGATGGCATGGAGCGAGCCGCGGGTGCGGGTGTGTACACCTCCGGGCGGGAGCGGAAACAGGCAGCGATCGGGGTTGTGCCCGTCCAGGCAGTTTTCGGCTTCACCCAGGCGCAGGTAGGCGATGGCCAGCTCGTCGAGCACGCCCAGCCGGATGGCCGGGGGCACGCCATCACCCAGGTTGTCCAGCACGGCCCGCACGGCCTCCAGCATGTCGACGGCGGCTTCGTTGTCCCCGGCCCGGAGAAGCTCACGGCCGAGTTCGAACAGATAGCGGGCGCGCTGCATCGGGTCGGCCGGGACCGGCATGGCGCGCAGCTGCCGGACCCGCGCCCGGTTGGCGTGGACGTTGCGTCGCGGGTCGGCTTCCGTACGTGCGGCGATGGCATCCAGGCGCTGTGCCATACGCCGGGTGCTCTCGGCCGGCACGTCGGGCGGCCGGTGGCAGCCCGGGGCGAGGACCAGCAGGAGGAACGAGAGGAGGACGAGACGCATGGGGCCATGCAATCAGCGCACGAGGATCAGGGAGCCCCTACGCAGGTGGGCACCGGCCCGGAGCCGGGTCAGATAAACGCCGGCGGGCAGGTTTGCCGTCCCGAAGGTGATCCGGTGCAGGCCTGCCGGGTAGGTACCCTCGGCGATCACCGCCACGGTGCGCCCCAGCAGGTCATGCAGCGTCAGGCGAACGTCGGACGGTGCGGGCAGGGTGAAAGCCAGCGTCGTCTCGCCGTGGGAGGGATTGGGGTGGCCGGGCAGCAACTGCAGGGCGGTGTCGTCCGGAAGCGGCTCGGTGGCCGTAGCGGTGATCGGTTCGAGGAGGGTGTGGAGGCGGTCTGCGTCGAGGTCGGTCAGCGTCTGCACCCGGCCCGCTCCCCAGTAGATGTGCAGCGTATCGATGCGGGTGGCCGAGCCCAGGCCGACGTGCAGCGTGGGGCTCGTCTGCGAGCAGAAGCTGTCGCCCCCGCTCACGGTACGGGTCAGCCGACGCCCGCCGGCCACCACCTCCACCCGGGTGCCCAGCGCCATCCGGTTGACGGTGCGGCCCTCGAGCCGGAGGGCCACCCAGTGCCCCCCGGACGGGCTCGTGTTCCGGTACAGCCGTACCCCGTTCCCCGCACCGACGACGAGGTCCACCCGTCCGTCCCGGTCGAAGTCGGCGGTGGCGACCCCGTAGGCGTCGGCCACGAGGGCGACCCCGGCCGCCTCCGCTAGTTCGGTGAAATGGCCGGTGCCGTCGTTCGCATAGAGGAAGGCCGGCGAGCCATCGTAGCCCGAGGTGTTGACGACGTACAGGTCCAGGTCGGCGTCGTTGTCGAAGTCGGCAAACACGGTGCCCCAGGCCATGCCGTTGCGGTCTACGCCGCGCTCGACGGCCTCGTCCGTGAACACCCCGTCGCCCGGTTGCCGGTACAGGCCGGCTCGCCCGATGCGGGTGACGTACACTTCCTCCCATCCGTCGTGGTCGATGTCGCCCCAGGCGATGCCCATGCTGTTGCCGGCGCCCACGTCGTCCAGACCGGTCTCGTGGGCCACGTCACGCAGGGGCAGGAAGCCCTCGTTCAGGTACAGGCGGCTCGCCACGGCGCCGTCGTGTACGGCGAACAGGTCCGGGCGCGCGTCGTGGTTGACGTCGAGCCAGGTGGCCTGCATGGGGACGGCATACGCCGGGCCGGCGACGCCCGCCCGGCCACTCTGGTCCTCGAAGCGGAGGACACCGTCGCTCGTCAGGTTGTGGTAGAGCAGATCCCCGGTCTGTTCGACGGCCAGGAACAGGTCGATCCAGCCGTCGCCGTCGTAGTCGCCGAAGGTGGCGGCGGCCACGTCGGCCTCGGGGGCCAGCCCCGCCGGTGTGGCCCGGTCGACGAAGGTGCCGTTCCCCTGGTTATGAAACAGGCGGTTCGTGCCCGTGCCCTTGCGCCCGAGGAAGAGGTCGGGGAAGCCGTCGTTGTCGACGTCGCCCCAGAGGGGGACGAAGTAACGGCCGTCGGAGGGCAGGCCGGCCTCCCCGGTCCGGTCGGTGAAGGTCAGGTTGCCCTCGTTATGGAACAGGCGCACGCCGCCGGTGGCCGTCGTCACGAGCAGGTCGTCCCATCCGTCGCCGTCGTAGTCGGCCACGGCCACACCGTAGCCGGTGACCCCCGCCAGCCCGGCGGCTTCGGTACGGTCCTCGAAGGCAAGGTCCTGGGCCGCGGCACCGGTGTGGATCAGCGCCAGGACGAGGGGGAGCCAGCGTGGAAAGACCCTGTCATGCATGGCCGGAGTGCGGGAACGGGAACGGGAACGGGAACGGGTGGGGAGGGGCCGGGAGCGCGTGTCTCGCTGCCTGCCCGTGACTGAGGTATTCAACCGTGTCGGTCAAGGTGGGTTCGGAGCGAGCTTGTTGAGGAGGGCGCGGGCGTCGGCGTTGTCGGGGTCGACCCGGAGCAGGCGTTCGAGGGTGCGCCGGGCCTCGTCCGTCCGGCCGGCGGCCCCGTAGGCGCGGGCGAGCTGGTTGAGGGTGGCCGGGTCGTCGGGGCGGAGCGCGAGGCTCCGTTCGAGTGGGTCGATGGCGTCGGCGGGGCGGCCCAGGGCGAAGCGCAGCGTGCCGATCACGTACAGCACCGGCGCCGACGCACGCCGGTCGTTGGCCGCCTCGAAGTACGTCAGGGCCTCGGCATAGCGCCGTTGCCGGAGCAACAGGTCGCCGGCGGCGGCATAGGCTTCGGGCAGGAACGGGTACTGCTGGATGATGGCCAGGGCTGCCCGGAGCGCAGCGTGGTAGTCTCCCGAGGCCGCGTAATGGTCCCGGAGCCGGCTGGTGGCTTCGAGCCAGTTCATCTCGCGACGAAAGAGGGCCAGCGCCAGCCGCTCCACCTCGTTCGTCGCACGGACCGTATCCATCGCGTGGTCCACCACGCCCGGCGGCTGGAAGGGCCAGCTTCCCATCAGCTGGCGTACCCGGTAAACGCCATAGAGGGAATCGACCGGGGTGAGCAGGATCTCGGCGCGGGCCGTGCGTGAGGGCACGTAGTGCTGCCACGGGCCGATCAACCCGGCCTCACGCAGGGCCTCGTAGAAGGCATCGGCGATCAGGAAATACCCGTCGACGTTGGGATGGAGGTGTTCCAGCATCAGGTCGTGCCCGATGATCCCGTGCGTGGCGGCGTCGGCCAGCCGGCGCTGCGTGTCGACGACCGTGGCGCCGGCCCGGGCGGCTTCCTCCCGGATGATGCGGTTGATGGCTTCCGGCGCCCGGAAACGGAGCTGGTCCCGATCCTTGGCGGCCAGGTAACTGGCCCTGGCCTCGCGATACCAATGGAGTTGTTCGAGGGCGCGGCCCCGGTCGAAGAACACGTTGGCATCCAGGCTGTCCTGCGCCAGGAGGGCGTCGTACGCGACCAGGGCCACCTCCGGATCGCCGGCCTCGAGGCGTGCCCGGGCGGACCGGTACCGGGCCGACCAGGCCTCCCGGTCGACCCCGGGGGAGGGGGCGCTGATGAAGGGCCGGTGGTCCCGCTCGTTACTGGCCACGGTCCCGATGAAGACGGGGATGCCGCGGTCGCGGTAGCGGGCGAGCAGGTCGCGGAGGTTGCCCCGAAACTGCTCCAGCCCCTGCTCGAAACGACGCGAGCCATAGGGGATGGCCTGCTCGCCCACCATGCGCTCCATGAGCGTCGAGCCCGGCGGGGCGCCCGCCCTGCGGCCGGACAGCAGCGCCGAGGCTTTCACGAGCAACACCCGTAGCGCCTGCACGACACGGAGGCGCTGGAGGCGGAGGTAGGTGTTGACCAGCCACCGGGCTCGTCCCAGCGACTCGGCCGAGGCCACGCCGAGGGCCCCGTAGTATTCATTGTGCCCCGCATAGATCAGTACGGCGTCGGGAGCCTGTTCGATGATCTCATCGGCCAGGTCGAGGAGGGTGTACGAGTTGACGGCCGCCATGGCCGTGTTGACGACCTCGATGCTGCGTTCGGGAAACGTCTGCTGGAGCCGCTGTTCGAGCATGCGGGAGAAGCTCCCGCCGTAGTAATACGGGTAGCCCGCCGCACTCGAGCCGCCCTGCACGAAGAGGCGGAACGTCGCGGTGTCCTTCCGGGCCTTGAAGGCGTCGCTGATGCTGGTCGGCAGCGTCTGCTCGCGCACGAAATAGCGCCGGGCGACCTCACGGTTCTGATACAGATAGTCCTCATGCCCCGGCACCGGGACGAACAGGGGCCAGTCCTCGCCAAAGCCGCTCAGGCGCAGCGCACCTTCGAGGAAAGCGAAGAAGAGCAACGGCAACGCCAGCATCAGGGCGGTGAAGACCCTGCGCCGGGTGGGGGGGAGCGAGGACGTGGGCGGCGTGCCGGAAGGCATATCGGGATGGGTGGCGGGACGGCCGAACGAAGTTGCCGCACCGGGACCGGCGGGCACGGGGTCATGAAGATAACCGATTCGCCACCCGCTTGTCCAGAACCGGGCAGCGATGCGGGCCTCCCGGACAACGAAAAAGGGCAGGCCCCGAAGAGCCTGCCCTCACGCCAGGGTAAGCGTCGATCAGACACCCGTTTCTGGGATCATGCGGATCTCGATCACCTGGTCACTGAAGTCCGGCATATGACCGAAATCTTGCAGTTTCCAGTAGCCTTTGCTGTCGGTCTCCGTCCAGCCGGAGCCGCCATAGGTCTTCTTTTTCTTGTTCCACTTCGTGGTGCCGTACCCGTTCTGTTTGACGTCGTCGAGTTTCTGTTTGCTGAAGATGAGGTCCTCGAAGGCGATGCGCCAGACGCCCGGCTGATACGGGTTCTCCTGGATCATGGCGTACTGGCCTTCTTCGAGGTCGGTCAGGTCCGAGGTGGCCACGACGAGGGCGTCCCGGGTGTACTCGAACATGGGGTCGTTGATCTTGACGCTGGTGTCGTTGCGCTTCTCACAGTTGAAGTCCGCATCGACGGCCAGGATGAAGTTGACGCGCTCGCCCGGGTTGATGACGGTCGAGTAGTTGGCCATGGCGCCGTCCCGGTTGTTGCCCGGTGCGAAGATCAACTCGGGTTCTAGGAGATCCCAGGCCCCTTTGCCGT
>CAZKFR010000021.1:26972-47304 GCA_964552015.1 uncultured Rhodothermaceae bacterium
TTGCCCGGTGCGAAGATCAACTCGGGTTCTAGGAGATCCCAGGCCCCTTTGCCGTGGCCGTTATTGCCTTTGGGCACCATGCGCTGCAGGAAGATGGCGGAGCAATACCCGGCCATCGACTCGATGAACGTGACTTCCAGGGTGCTGGGAACGGGCACCTCGAGCACCCCATCACCCAGGATGCCGTCGATCTTTTCCTCCTCCGAATACACCTCGTGTTCGTTCACCTCATAGTATCCGGTGGACGACACGCCGAACGTCGATGCACTCGTCAGGTAGATGCTGGCCTTGTAGGAGCCGCCCTGATAGGTGCCCGTCACATAGCCGTTCTCGCCGTTGACCATCTCGACGATGTCGGCCAGGGGCAGGTCTGGATAATCCTTCTGTAGCTTCCGTGCTTTCGAAAGCAGGGCGTTGTGTCCGGAGCGTGCGATCTCACGGGCGACCATCTGCCCCTGCCGCTCGGACTGTTTCAGGTCCGTCTGCACCTTCGAGGTGTTGTTCTGGACCATGATGTAACTGGCTGCGACGATGGTGGCCGCCGCCAGAATGATGGATAGTTTACCCATGGTAGTTCCTCCCTGTTGGATAGGTTTGGATCATGTATCTGGCGTGGCGTCGGGCGGTGAGGATAGTCCGGTTAGTTGGGTATCAGGAGCGTCGAGCCGTAATAGACCCTTCGGATGGCCGAGGTCGCCGTTTCGAACGGTGTGACCATGAAAAACTTGATACGCGTGTTGCGCACGGCATCCGGGTTGGCCGTAGCCGCCGCCACCGGGTCGGCCAGCGGCTGGGCGTTGGCGTCGAGCAGGTCCACCTTGAAAAAGCCCAGGAGCGGGGAACTGCTCCCGCTCTCGGTCCAGGCCCCTCCGTTGATGCGCGTCGACCGAACCAGGCGGAAGACGTTCAGCGTATCGCCCTTGCTCACGTGGGAGCCGGTCTGTTTGAGTTCGAGGCGGGTATCGATCTTGAACGTGTCCGGCGGCACGACGCTGATGTCGATCGAGTCGCGGGAGAAGGTGAAGGAGACCGTCATCCCGGCCGAGTCGACGGGATTGGTGAAGGGGACCTCTTTGGTCTTGTCGATGTTTTCGCCGAGCTGGAGCAGATCCTCTTCCAGCCAGGTGGCCAGGGAAGAGGCCTGGTTCTTGACCATGTAGGTCGAGACCTGCTCGACGTTCATGCTGGTCAGGCGAAGCTGCAGGGAGAGCAGCATCAGCATGACGGTGGCGCCGACGATGGCGGCGCTCAGGTGGTCGAAGATCAGGTGCATGGCTGGGTCGTCAGGCGGCTGTGGTGCGGCTAGAAGGTGTAGGAAAAGACCCGCGACAGCCGGACCGGCTGGGCAAGGTAGGGCTCCATCGTGCTGCCCGGCCAGACGTCGCGTACCGTGACCGTCACGGCCTTGTTGAACGTCTGCCCGTCGAATCTTTCGAAGTTGTCATCGACGTACATGACCTCGACGTCGACCGAGAAATAGAGCGTATCGAGGCCCATGTCGTAGGGGCGGGTGGCGGTGGCCATCTTGTGAAAGTCGTCGATATCGTCGCACGTGTCCGAGCCGGTGCCGAAGATGCTGCACTGATGGCCCGTGGCGAAGTGGTCCTGGCTGCCCTGGTATTCGAAGAGAAGGAGGTCAGCGGCGGTGCCGGTCGTGGTCCCATCGACCACGGCCTGATCGAAGGCCCGGGCACGGATGATCTCCATGGTCTCGACCGCAATCGAACCGGCCATTTCCTCGATCTCACGCGCGATGTCACGCCGCTGGTTGGCCAGGTACTGTTGCTGCACGTTCAGCGAATAGACCGTCACCAGCAGCATGGAGACGAAGGCGAGCAGGGTCTGGGGCATGGCTTAACAGCGTAGAACAACCTGGTAGGAGATCATAGCGTCAACGTCCCCCTGTACGACGTGGGTAGAGTATCTGTAAAAAGGATCGACCCGAGGCGCGATGGCTTAAACGGGTGTGTACGCTTTCTGAATATTTTCGGAATGGCACGCACGGGGGACGACTACCTTCGACCCCGCGGGTCGCCATGCGCTGCGGGTAAGCATCACATGCGGGGTATCGGCCGGATCGAAAAAACCTTAAGGCCCGGCGGAAGAAAAATGTTTATCGTGCTACCGAGGGCGGGAGGGGAAGCAAGCACTGCAGGATGACGACGTCGATCCAGCGACCGTCGCAGTGACCGATTTCGCGCTGGACCCCGACGGGCTCGAAACCCAATTTTCTATGGAGGGCGAGACTGGCGGTGTTCGAGGCCCAGATCTTGGCGACGATGTGATGGTAGCCCAGCGTCCGGCAGCGATCCATGAGGGCTGTCTGGAGGCGGGTGCCGAGGCCGCGTCCCCGGAAGGCCCGGTCGAGATAGAGCGACGTCTCGCAGGTGAAGCGATAGCCGGGGCGGTCGCTGTACCGGCGGACGATGCCCCAGCCGAGGAGGCGGTCGCCGGCATCGAGGACGAGCAGGGCTTCCCGCTCGCTCAGGGTGGCAAGCCAGCGAAGGACGTCGTCGGCGGTGTGGGGCCGCTGGTCCATCGTGGCATCTCCGGCCAGGATAGAGGCGTTGTAGATGGCCGCGATGGCCGCGGCGTCACCGGCGACGGCGTCACGGATCACCATCTCAGGGGGCCGGGGCTGGTGCCGCCGGGGCAGGGGACGGCGCGAGGACGGCCCGGATTGCCGCACCGGCGTCGATGAGCCGCCCGACCCGGTCGGTGTCGGGTCCGTCGCTGCCGGTTTCGTGGAGGAGGGCATAGACGTCGGCGTCCGACAGCTCCGGCGCCAGGGCACGCAGCACCCCGATCAGACCGGCGACGATGGGCGTGGCCATCGAGGTTCCGCTCATGGCGACGTACGAGCCACCGGGCTGGAGCGAAAGGATGTTGACGCCGGGTGCCGCCAGGGGGCGTTCCAGGCGGGTATTGGTATTGGAAAAGCCGGCCTTGCGGAGGTGGGCATCGACGGCCGCGATCACCAGGACGCCTTCGACGTTGGAGGGGGCGTGCAGGCGGGCGTCTTCGTTGGCGTTGCCGGCCGAGGCCACCACGATGACGCCCCGGCGGCGGGCGTAATCGATGGCTTCGGCGAGGACGCGCGGTGGCGTCGGAGCCCGGAGGCCGAGCGACATGGAGATGACGTCGGCGCCGTCCCCGGTGGCGTCGAGGATGGCCTGGGCGATGGATTCGAGGGTGCCGAGGCCGGCATCGTTGAGGGCCTGGTAGCCGGCTACCTCCACGAAGCGCCCCTCCCAGTTCAGCGAGGCCATACCCAGGCCGTTGTTCGTCACGGCCCCGGCCAGTCCGGCGCAATGCGTGCCGTGGCCGTGTCCGTCCCGAGCGGCCGGACTGGGGTGGAAGACGCCCTGCAGGTCTTCATGCCCACCATCGACCCCCGTATCGACGATGGCGATGCGGGCACGGCGTACGGGCTGCCGGTCGACGAGCAGCGCGTGGGCCTCATGCGCCCCGATGGCGTCGAGCGCCCATTGCTGATCCACGAGCGGGTCGTCTTCGAGGACCGGCGGGCCGTCGTGTGCCGGTGTGGCGCCGGCCCGGGGAGGGGTGAGGCGTACCTGCGCATTCAGTTCGACGTAATCCACGTTTTCCCGATCGGTTCGCAGGGCCTCCATCAGGCGGTCGAGGTGCCGGGCGGAGACGAAAACGAGGTACGTCTGGGCGAGGTCTTCGTCGGCTTCCGGCGTGATGGACGGAAACGCACGCTCGTACCGGGCGCCAAACCGCGACAGGAGGGGCTGGACCTCGGTGATGTCGTCATCCGGTCCGAGTTCCAGCAGCAGACTGGCTTCTCCCGTTGCGAGGGTGCGTCCGAGCAGGAGACGGCTGCCGTAGAGGATGCCGGCGACGGCGAGGGCCAGCAGCCCCGCCAGGAGGAAGGGCGTGGCAGCGGCCCGGCGCAGGGCCATGACCCCGGCTGCCAGCAGGAGGCCCAGCCCGACCTCGGCCGCCAGCCCCGTGACGGAGGCCAGGAGGGAGTCACCCGCGACGAGGTGCCCTACGAGGGCCCCGCCGAACAGCAGGAGGCTGAAGGCGGCCACCAGCGGGCGCCGCGTGCGTCCGGAGGCTTCCCAGGCGAGCAGGAAAGAGGCTGTAACGAGGAGCAGGAACGTGTAGGGCATGGCCAGCGCGGTTCCGAGCCGGTGGAGAGAGATCCGGTAACGCTGGCTACGGTCTCGGGGAACGCGGGTTTCGGGTCGGGTCTCTCTTCAGGCCCGGACGAGCGCGATCGTGGAGGAGAGCGCAAGGAGCCAGGGCCATCCCGACGAGGGGAACGTGACGGGGTGTACGTCGTGGAAAAACAAGGTAGTGATGGCGAAGGGTGCGTTCATTCAAACAGCGAGGTGCGTCATGCCTGTGCAGAAACTGAAGCAGTACCTCGACGAACAGGGTGTCCGCTACGAGACGCTCCGGCATGTACCGGCTTATACGGCCCAGGAGGTTGCGGCGGCGACCCATGTGCCCGGCAAGGAGATGGCCAAGACGGTCATGATCAAGGTGGACGGTCGCATGGCGATGGCGGTACTGCCGGCCACCTTCCAGGTCGACCTGGGCCTGCTGCGCGAGGCGCTGGGGGCCGGTACGGTCGAGCTGGCGACGGAAGAAGAGTTCCGCGATCTATTCCCTGACTGCGAGCCCGGGGCCATGCCGCCGTTCGGCAACCTGTACGGCCTCGACGTCTTCATGGCGGCGACACTGGCCGAAGACGAGGAAATCGTCTTCAACGCAGGGACCCACACGGAAGCCATCAAGATGGCGTTCCCGGATTTCGTGCGCCTGGTAAAGCCGGTAGAGTTGCGCTTTTCGATGGAGCCGGCCTGAACAGACCGCCGGTGTGAGCACGGCGACCGGGCAGGTGCACGCCATGGGGGGAGCTCGCCTCGATCCCGCACGAGGGCCGGGGCGGATTGCGTCGTGCCTGGCTCAGAGTACGGAGAAGACCGACACGACGAGCAGGCTGACGATGCCGGCCCCGTAGGTCATAAACCGGATGGCGCGGTCGATGGGGTTACGCATGGCTCATCGGTCTGAATAAGTGAAACATCTTCCGGGGTCTGGAAGGGGTATCGACGCGGCCTCATCCGGGTAAAACGGACCGGGGTAAAAAATGGAATGGCAAAGAAAAGGCGGTGCGGGGACAACACAGAGGCGGTTCGTGCGTAGATAGGAGCCGACGATGCCCTGCCGGGTAGTGCCCGGACCCCACCCTAGCCAGCCGGTCGATCCATGTCCCGTTCCCTTCGCGTAGGTGTGCTCACAGGCGGGGGCGATTGCCCCGGTCTCAATGCCGTCATCCGGGCCGTTACGAAAAGCCTCATCCTCGAGCACAACGCCGAAGTGCTGGGCTTCGAAGACGGTTTTCTGGGCCTGATCGAGCGCCGGATGCGTCCGCTGACCTACAGCGACGTGAGCGGCATCCTCACGCGGGGGGGCACCATTCTGGGCACGCACAACAAGGCCAACCCCTTCCAGTTCTACAAGCGGGGCGGGGCCGACGTCTCGGCGCAGGTGCTCAAGTACACCGAGTCGCTCGGCCTCGATGCCCTCGTAGCCATCGGCGGCGACGGGACCATGTCCATCGCGCACCGGCTTCAGCAGATGGGGCTCAACATCGTGGGCGTGCCCAAGACCATCGACAACGACCTGATGGCGACCGACCGCACCTTCGGGTTCGATACGGCCGTCTCGATCGTCGTCGAGGCCATCGACCGGCTGCACACCACGGCACAGAGCCACCAGCGTGTGATGATCGTCGAGACGATGGGGCGCTATGCCGGTTGGATCGCCCTGTATGCCGGGGTGGCCGGCGGCGCCGACATCATCCTCATTCCCGAGTTCGAGTATGAGCTCGACGAGGTCGTCCGCATCATCCGGGAGCGGGAGAGCTACGGCCGCAGCTTCACGATCATCGTCGTAGCCGAGGGGGCGAAGCCGAAGGGGGGGGAGATGGTCGTGCGCGACGTGGTCGATGAGAGCCCGGACCCGATACGCCTCGGCGGAATCGGCCGGCACCTGGAGATGCAACTCCGCGAGCGCGTCCGCAGCGAGGTGCGTACGACCATCCTCGGGCACGTGCAACGCGGCGGCACCCCGACCGCCTACGACCGTAACCTGGCGACGGTCTTCGGCACGTATGCCGCCGCCATGGTCGCCGACGGCTCTTTCGGGCGGATGGTGGCCCTGCAGGAGAACCACGTGACCAGCGTCCCGCTCGAGGCCGTGGCGGGCAAGACGCGGTGTGTCCCCCTGGAGGCCCCGATGGTAGCGGCTGCCCTGGCCGTGGGTACGTCGTTCGGCGTGCGCGCCTTGCCCGTGCATTTCTCGGGCACCGAAGAAACCCCTGCCATCTCCTGACCTTACGCCGTAGCTGCCATGCACGTATACCTGACCGGGGCCACCGGCTTCATCGGCTCCTACGTTCTTCGGGCACTGCTCGAACGGGGGCACACGGTGCGTTGCCTGCTCCGGGACAAAGAAGCCCCGCTGGCCGTACCGGCCTCGGAGCGGGTCGAGCGTGTGCGGGGCGACGTCACCGAGCCGCGCAGCCTCGCCGGCACGATGCGCGGCTGTGACGCCGTGATTCACCTCGTCGGTATCATCGAGGAACAGCCGTCGAAAGGCATCACGTTCGAGCGCATCCACTTCCAGGGCGCCCGCAACGTCATCGACGAGGCGGTGGCTTCCGGGATCGAGCGGTTCGTCCTGATGAGCGCCAACGGGGCCCGGCCGGACGGCGTCTCGGCCTATCAGACGACCAAATGGCGGGCGGAGGAGCATCTGCGCGGCGCGTCCATCCCGGCATGGACGATCCTCCGCCCGTCGCTGGTCTTCGGCGACCCCGGCCCGGACGGAGAGGAGTTCGCCACACGGCTGGCCCGGACGCTCATCAAACCCTTCCCGATCCTACCGGTCTTCGGGGATGGCCAGTACCGCATGCAGCCCGTTTCGGTCGAGGAGGTCAGCGCGGCCTTCGTCCAGGCGCTCGACCGGCCGGCAACGCACGGGCAGACCTACGTGGCCGTGGGCCAGGAGGCGCTGACGTTCGTGGAGATCCTGGACACGATCACGCGGGCACTCGGGATGGAGCCGAAGCCGAAACTGTACCAGCCGCTCTGGCTCGTGCGCCCGATCGTCCACACGCTCGGCCGTGTGGGCCTGCTACCGGTTTCGCCGGACCAGTTCGAAATGCTCATCGAGGGGAACACGGGCGATCCCTCGGCCTTCTATCGAGATTTCGATCTGGACTACCGGCCGTTCACGCCGGAGACCCTGGCGTACGTCCGGGAGCGCGCCTGAAGGGGCTCCCGAGCGTACGTTTCGGGAGGGCCGGCTCGTGGCCGCCTTCCCGCGATCCGTACCCGAAACCATTCAAACGCAACCATCACGTATGGCCAGAGAAGCCGAGGTGCCCGGCGCCGGGAAGAAGTACGTCGCCATCGCCGGCAACATCGGTGCGGGAAAAAGCACCCTGACGCGGTTGTTGAGTGACTATTTCAAATGGGAAGCCTTCTATGAACGGGTGGACGACAACCCGTACCTGGCCGACTTCTACCGGGACATGCGCCGCTGGTCGTTCAACCTCCAGGTTTTCTTCCTCTCGAGCCGGTTCAACCATCAGCGGCAGATCGAGGAGGCTCCCTATTCGATCGTGCAGGACCGTTCCATCTACGAGGACGCGGAGATCTTTGCTCGTAACCTCTACGAGATGGGGTTGATGGCGAAGCGCGATTTCGACAATTACCAGGAGCTTTTCAAGATCATGACCTCCTATCTGCGCCCGCCGGATCTGCTGGTGTACCTGCGGGCCTCCGTGCCTACCCTCGTGCGGCACATCCAGGCGCGCGGGCGCGAGTACGAGTCCACCATCCGCATCGATTACCTGGAGCGTCTCAACGGGCACTATGAGAACTGGATCGAGCGCTACGACCTCGGTCCCCGCATGATCATCGACGTGGACGAGCTCGACTTCGTCAAGCGCGAGGAGGACCGGCAGGAGATCATCCACCGGATCGAGAGCCGGCTGTACGGCCTTTTTCCGGGATGAGGGGGGGCGGGCTCACAGCGAGGGTCCTGTACCGCGCCGGGGCCTGCCTGATGGGCTGCCTGCTGGCGGGGACGGCCCCTGCCCGGCAGGCGGATACGCTCCGGGTGGAGCACGAGGACGCGCTCCGGGTGGAGCACGAAGACACGGCCCGCGCTCCGCGGCACGTTGTGGCCTTCGAGGGGATGCGTCCTGGCGAGCCCGTCGGCAGCGTCTGGCCGGTGCGGACGGGTGCCGTGGAGCCGGTGCATCTGTTGCCGTCGTTGCCGGGCACGTTTCTCTATGATTTCGGGACGCCCGGCTGGCCGCACGGGTGGTCGCCCTACGGGATGAGTCCGAACGAGGTGGGGCTCGAGGTCGATGGGCTCCCCTTCGACGACCTGGTGACGGGGCGCCCCCGGTACGACCTGATCCCCTTCACGATGCTGGAGCCGCTCCGGGTCGTCGTTCCCGGCGCGGGCCGTGGGGTGGGTGTGCGCGGCTGGGTCCGGCCGTACGCCGTGCCGGAGCCGCTGACGGAGATCCGTTACCGCACGAGCAACCGGGGCCTGCAGAGCGTGACGGTGGTGCATGCCCAGGAGCGCCGGCCTGCGTGGTTCGGTGCGCCGGCGCGGCTGAACGTGGTCCTGGGCTACGGCGGCCATGCGGCCCGCGGGGAGTATCCGGGGAGCCGTCTGCGCCGGGCGCGGCAGCTCCTGCTGCGCGTACGCTATGCGCGGCCGGGCTGGGCGCTGGAGGTGAGCGACCTCTTCAACCGGCGGCGGGTGGGCGCCCACGGAGGTGTGCTTCCGGTACCCGGAGCGCCGTATACATCGATCTACCAGCGGCTCGGCGCGACGGTCGAGCGGGAGGAGGCACGGCGTGAGACCTTCCGCAACGACCTCACGGCGACGCTCCATCTGCGGCACCTGCTCCCGGAGGATCCCCTCCGGCTTACGGGCTTCTGGACGCACGAGCGCTTCCAGTACCGCAACGCCGACGACACGCTGACGGCACGGGTGGGGCGGCTGGGCCTGCGCCTCGAACAACGGCTGCCCCTGACGCAGCGGGGGCCGTGGCTGGAGGCGACACTGTACCGCGACCGGGTCCGGGCGGGACGCGCCCTGCCCGATACGCTCGGCCTGCATCGGACGCGCTGGCAGGTGAGCGTGCGGGACACGCTGGCCCGGGGCGGCCTGTCGGCGGCGTTCGAAGCCGGAGCCACCGGCGACGAGGGCCGTACCTACGAAAACGCACGGGCCCGGCTGGCCTGGCGTGCCGGCGGCCTGCTGGGGTTCGTCGAGGGGAGCCGGGCCGGTCAGGTCGTCTCGTGGGTGGCCCGCCACGGCTTCGGCGCGGTGGTGCAGCCGCTGCCGGAAGGCACGCACCCCGGCGCCGTGACGCTGACACGGGGCGGAATGACCCTGCACCTGGGCCCGCTCGACCTGACGGCGTTCGCGTTCGTTCAGACCCTGGATCGCCCCGTGGACCTGTTCGTCGTCGATGGGGACACGGTGGCGGCGCGTGGGGTGGCGGGGGCCGTCCGGTGGGGGGGCGTGGCGCTCGAGGTGGGGCTGCGGCAGGCGGAGGAACGAGGGCTGTACCTCGTGGCACGCCCGACCCTGCTCCGTAACCTGGATCAGCGCGACACGCCCGAACACCGGCGCCTGGCCGGCTCGCTTCCCGACGTGTTCGGCGAGGCGCGCCTCGGCGCCCGGTTCGTCCTCTTTCAAAACGACCTGGACCTGGACGTCGCGGTCCGGGCTCGCTACTGGGGGGGGATGGCCGGCCGCGAACTGCACCCGCCCACGGGCCTGCTGGTGATCCCGCGCGAGGGGGGGCGCCCCGTTGCTGCCTCGTCCACGCTCGATGTGTATGTGGAGGCCGGCGTTCGGACGGCCACGCTCTTTCTGGCCTACGAGAACGCACTCAGCGGCACCTCGCTGCTCGTGGGCAACCTGATCGTGCCGGACTACCCGCTCCCGGAGCGGCGCTTCCGCTTCGGCGTCTTCTGGCCGATCTTCAACTGATACCTCTCGGTGGGTACCTCCCGGTAGCCGGAGCGCCCCCGGCACAACCTTTTTCGGCAGGGTCGTATAACCAACGGTTCGTTGCACGTACTCCACGGTTCTCGTTCCGGCATGACCGCCTTACCCGCTCCGGCACCGCACCCTTCGGCCTACGAAGCCGACGCCTTCCGGGCTATCCAGGCCTGGCGCCGGCCCGGAAACGGCTGGCTCGACCGGATGGCGGCCGGGGTGCAGGCGACGTGGCAGGAGGTGACGGAGCAGGTGCGGCGCGTGCCCGGCCTCGCCTGGACGATCGACAACCTGGTGGCCGGGCTCCTGCAGGTCCTCAACGAGATCACCCAGGACACGGTCTGGACCGAGCCGGTGTACCGGGCCTATCGGGAGGCCGGCCACGACGTGCGGTGCGCGGCGGACGTGCTGCGGCTGGACCTGTCCGTGGTCGATGCGCGGCTCGAAGGCCTCGCCGGGCGGTACCGGGCGCTGGCCGCCGCCGAAGGGACGGCGACGGGCCTGGCGGGCGCCTCGGGGATCCTGCCGGATCTGGTGGCCCTCGTGGCGCTCAACCTGCGGGCGGTGGGAGAGCATGCCGCCTGGTGCGGCTTCGACCTGGCACGCCCCGCGGAGCGGCTCTATGCCCTGACCGTGCTCGATCAGGTGGCCCGTTCGCGGGACAAGGCGACGGACGTGGCCCTGACCCCCGTTACGGTGCTGGCAGGACGCTCGGTGCGTCGCCAGGGCCTGCGTGCGGCCGAGCAACTGGGCCTCGCCGAGGCCATCGAGCGGGTGATCCGTTCCCTGGGACTGCGCCTGACCGGCGCCAAACTCGGGCAGGTCGTCCCGGTGGCCGGGGCGCTCCTCGGAGGCGGCTTCAACCTGCTCTATACGGACCGCGTCTGCCGCGCCGCCTACCATCTCTACCGCGAACGCTTTCTGTTCGCCAAGTACGGACCAAACCTGACGGCACGGCTGGCTTCATGACCGCCGGTAGATGCCGGCAACGTGGACCGCACCTTGCGAAGGCGACAGACGAAGAAGCCTTCCATGAAGCGGGACGGGAGCAGGCGCAGGGCCCGGGTGAGCTCGGGCGGGAAGCGCGTGCCGTCCCATTCCGTCAGGCCCGGCAGGCGTTCCTCCAGGGGCAGGTCGATGGGATCCACCTCCAGGGCCGTGCCGAACGTATCCAGGGCCCGGCGCAGGATGTCCTCGTTCTCCTCCGGTGCCAGCGAGCAGGTGGCGTAGACCAGCACGCCGCCAGGACGCAGGCATTGCACGGCCGAGAAGAGCAGGCGTTGCTGCTTGCGGGCCATCTCCTGGATCTTACGGGGCCGCCAGTAGGCATACGAGGCGGGATCGGAGGCGTGGAAGCGTCCCTCGCTCGAACACGGCGCATCGAGCAAAACCCGGTCGAAGTATTCCGGGCGATGGTGCCAGGCCGTGGCACCGTCCCGCAGGAGGGTGCGCACGAACGTGGCACCCTGGGCGGTCAGGTTGGCGCGCAGGCGGAAGAACCGGCTGCGGACGGCCTCCACGGCCACCAGCTCCCCCTCACCCTGCAGGTGGCAGGCTATCTGCAGGGTTTTACTGCCGGGCGCGGCGGCCAGGTCGAGCACCCGCTCGCCCGGACGGGGTGCGAGGACCTCCACCGGCACCATGCTGGCCAGGTTCTGCACGTAGAGGTGCTGGCGTGTGGCGTCCTCCGAGGCCAGCAGCTGCGCCCGGAATGCCGGCGGCGTCCAGAAGGCATCCGCCTTCCACGGCACGGGGTGCACAGGGATGCCGGCGTCGTGCAGGCGTGTCACCACGTCCGCGGCGGTGGCGCGCAGCGTGTTGATCCGGAAGCCCACGACCCCGGGCCGGTGGTACGCTGCGATGACCTCGGGAAGGCGATCCGGGGGGACGATCCGGGCCAGACGCTCCCGAAAAGCGGGCGGAAACGGCAGCGTGTCGAGGGAGGGCGTCATGGACGAGGCGGGTTGATGTGGGCCTTCTACGCCGGCCGGGGGCGGGAGGGCGAGGCCGGCGGGTGAAAAATCTGCGACCTCGGGGCAACCGCGCAGGCTCCGACGAGGAAAACACCGGGGGGATCAGGAGGGGGGCTTAAGCGGTTGCGGATATGGAGCGATATACGTACCATGACCAGGCATGCACGTCTTGCCGGTCCCATTGATTCCGAAGACCTTCAGGCATTCCATAGATTATGAGCAACCGACGCGGGGAGGATCTGATCCGCTGTTCCTTTTGTGGCCGTACGGCACACGAAGTGACCTCCATGGTGGCCGGTCCCGACGTGTACATCTGCGACCGGTGCATCCACGATGCGGCGGGGATCGTTCGTGGCGATCTGTCGGCCTATGCCGTGAGTGAGTCGGGGTCCGGGAAGCGTCGCAGTGCGTCGCCGGGCCGCCGGCGGCTCACACCGCTGGAGATCAAGCAGGCCCTCGATGAGTACGTCATCGGCCAGGAGCATGCCAAAAAGGCGCTCTCGGTGGCCGTCTACAACCACTACAAACGGATCGACGCGCGGGATTACCTCCACCAGTACGAGGACGTCGAACTGGAGAAGTCCAACATCCTGCTGATCGGGCCCACGGGCACGGGCAAGACCCTGCTGGCCCGCACCCTCGCACGGATCCTCGACGTACCCTTCTCGATCTCCGACGCCACGGCCCTGACCGAGGCCGGCTACGTGGGTGAGGACGTCGAGAGCATCCTGGCCCACCTGCTCCACGCGGCGGACTTCAACGTCGAGCGGGCCGAACGCGGCATCATCTATATCGACGAGATCGACAAGATCGCCCGAAAGGGGGACAACGCCTCGATCACGCGGGACGTCTCCGGGGAAGGGGTGCAACAGGCCCTCCTCAAGATTCTCGAGGGCACCATTGCCGGCGTGCCTCCCAAGGGCGGGCGCAAGCACCCGGAGCAAAGCCTCATCAACATCGACACGACCAACATCCTGTTCATCTGCGGCGGAGCGTTCGACGGGCTCGACCAGATCATCGCACGCCGGCTTTCGAAGAACACGATCGGGTTCCTGGCTGAAGAAGCCCGGACGGTGAACCGGAACGATCCCGGCATCTTCCAGCACGTCGAGCCGGACGACCTCCTGCGGTTCGGCCTGATCCCGGAACTCATCGGCCGGATGCCGGTCATCGCTGCGCTCGATGCGCTCTCGGACGAGGCGATGAAGGCGATCCTGACGCAGCCTCGCAACGCGCTGGTGAAACAGTACCAGAAGCTCATGGCGATGGACGGGATCGACCTGTACTTCGACGAGGACGCGCTCGACGCCATCGTGGAGCGGGCCCGGGCGCTCGGCACCGGCGCGCGCGGGCTCCGTGCCGTCATGGAGGAGACGATGCTCGAAATCATGTTCAACGTCCACACCATGACGGATGTGGGCACCTGCCGTATCACACGGGGGACCGTACTCTACAACGAAGCGCCGATCTACGAGCAGCGAAAAGCCAGCGCCTGACGGATCCTGACGCACATGCCCCACGGCCCTCTCCCCGGACGGGAGGGGGCTTTTTCGTATCTTGCAGGGTACCGTTACGTGACCGGCGTCATCCTTCCGGGTCCCGGAAGCGATCGACCCGAACCTGAATCCTGTATGAACATCCTTCCGGCCCGTATTCGTCGTGCGTGGGACGTTTTCGTCGAATACCTCGTCGACCTCTACCATCTGCTCGATGATAAGGATGTTTTTCTCTGGGCGCAGGCCATCGCCTTCAAGGTGCTCGTGACCCTGGTGCCGGTGGTTCTCCTGGGCACGGGTATCCTGGCCATGATGCTGCGGCAGGATGCCCCCCTGGAGGCGGCCTTCGAAGCCCTTTCCCGCTTCATCCGTGACTTCCTTCCTCCGTCGCAGAGTGAGCAAGTCATCACGTTCCTGCAACAGTTTCAGGCCGCCGGCGGGACGCTGACGTTCATCGGTGTCATCACGCTGTTTTTGTCCGCGATGACGCTCTTTTCCACCATCCGCACGGTGCTGAGCAACGTGTTTCAGGAGGAATGGCACGACCACCGGTCCATCCTGCAGGGCTACCTGTTCGACATGCGGATGGTGGTGCAGGTGGGTGTCTTCTTCATCCTGTCGATGGCCGTCTCGTTCGGCCTGCAGGCGCTCAACGCTGCCGGGGTGGATTTCCTGCAGCGGATCGGGCTGGACTACGTATGGCTTCGGGCGGGTTGGCGGCGGCTGTTCAACCTGATCGGGATCGTGTTGCCGTTCCTGCTCAGCGTGAGCATGTTCTTCCAACTCATCTATTTCACGCCGCGCCCGCGCCCGCCGGCGCGGAGTGCGTGGATCGGTGCGCTGGTAGGGGCGGGGCTGTGGGAGATCGTGAAGGTGGCCTTCGCCATCTACGTTACCAAGGTGGGGCGCATCGGCGGCGTGGGGATTGCGGCGGGTACGTTCGGGCTCATCATCGTGCTGGTGTTCTGGGCCTACTATTCCGGGCTGGTCTTCATCATTGGCGCGCTGGTGACGCTCCTGCACGAGCGGCGCTACCGGAACCGGCAGCAGGACCCGCCGCCGACGTGTAAGGAACTCGCGCCGGAGCCGGAACGTTCGGGCGTGCCTCCGGGGGACGCCGCCTCGGAGGAGCAGCCGGGTGAATTCATCGACGGCAACGACAACAGGGTCGAAAAGGAGCGTCGTTCGGATGCGGGCTCGTGAAGGGAGCGAATACGGAGCGTGGTGGTGGCTCCTGGGCGTGGGGCTGGTCGTGGGCCTGCTGTGCCCCGGCGGGGCGGCCCGCGCGCAGCGCACCACGGCGCTGTACCTGAGCAACGACTCGACGATGGTGAGCAAGATCTCGTTTCGCTTCGTCGAGACGCAGACGTTCGAGGAGGACCAGCTCCGGCAGCAGATCGCCACCCGGGCGCCGGGGTTCTGGGACCGCCTGCGGCGTGTCCTGCCGCTGCTCTCGTTCGACCCGACGCCGTACCGGCTCGACCCCATCGAACTGCAACGGGACGTCGTGCGCCTGCGCCGGTTCTATGAGCGAAACGGGTTCCTGAATCCTTCCATCGACTATCCGGCCTCGCAGCTCGACACGACGAAGAACACGCTGCACGTCGTCTTCACGATCCGGGAGGGGCCGCCGCTCATCATTCAGGATGTGGTCTTTTACGGCCCGGACGGGCGCTTTGCCTACTACCTGTTTCCCGAACCGTTGCAGCCGCGGTGGATCAAACTCCGGGATCAGATGCGCGGGCGCATCGGGCGTCGTTTCACCGAGTCGGAGCTGGTGCTGATGCGGGGCGAGGTGCTGCGCTGGCTCATGGACCGGGGCTATGCGTTTGCCCGGGTCGATGCCGAGACGGACGTGGATTCGGTGGACCATGCCGTGGACCTGCGTTTTCGCATCGATCCGGGGCCGGTGGCCTATTTCGATGACATCATCGTGGAGGGGGTGCAGCGCGTGGACCCGGGCATCGTCCGCCGCGAATTGCCTTTTCAGCCGGGGACGCGGTTCTCGAACACGCGGCTGGTGCGGGGGCAGCAGGAGCTGTTCGGCCTGAACCTGTTCCGCGTGGCGCTGGTCGAGGTGCCGCCGGATCAGCCGCGCGACAGCACGGTGACGGTGCGGGTACGGGTGCGGGAGGCGCTGCCGCGCTACGTGAGCGTCCAGCCCGGATGGGCCCGCGAGGACGGCCTGGCCCTGCAGGCGGACTGGCAGCACCGCAACCTTCTGGGTGGGGGGCAGCACGTCACCGTCTCGGCCCAGTGGCGCTCGGGCCGGCTGGCCCTGCCGCAGAGCGACCGCCAGCCCGTCCGCAGCTTCAACGCCTCCCTCTCGCTCCGGCAGCCTTACCTGTTCACGACCCGCCTCTCGGCCATCGTCTCGCCCTTCTTCACCTTCTTCGACGACCAGAACCAGCTGGGCACGAGCTTCAACGAGTACGGCCTCAATACGACGCTCATCTACGAACTCCTGCCCTTCCGCACGCTCAGCCTGCAACACACCTTCGCCCGGGCCATCCCGCTGGACGGCGCGCGCATCGCCGACACGCTCAACGTGTACAACCGCAACATCGTCACGGCGGCGGCCACGGTGGGACGTCTCAACGATTTTCAGAACCCGCGCCGCGGGTTTCTCCTGCGCCCTCAGGTCGAGGCCGCCGGTCTGCTGCGCTCGGGCGTCACCTACTACAAGGGGCAGGCGGATGCCCTCTGGTACCAGCCGCTGACACGCCGCATCCTGCTCAAGACGCGCCTGGTGCTGGGGCGGCTGTGGCCCCTGGGGGCAAGTCGCAACCAGAGCAATCCCGACGTCGAGTTCCGGTTCGACCCGATCCGCTTCTATGCCGGCGGTAGCGGCGACGTGCGCGGCTGGCCCCTGCAACTGCTCGGGGACAAGTTCGCCCGCCCGGCCGTGAACGACTCGACCCGCTTTCTCTACGAGGCCGTGGGCGGGGTGGCCAAGATGGCGGGGAGTGTGGAGGTGCAATGGCCGGTGCCCGGCCTGAGTTCGCGCTGGAGCCTGGCGACGTTCCTCGATGCGGGCCAGGTGTCGGGGCGCCTCGCGCGGGACGACGAGGGGCGGGTGCTGCGCAATGAGAACGGCAACCCGATCCTGCTCGGCGAGCGTATCTTCGACCCGGCCGACCTCCGCTTCGGCGTTGGAACCGGCCTGCGGTTCCGTTCCCCCATCGGGGTGCTCCGGTTCGACATCGCCTACAAGCTCAACCCGGCGCCGGAGGACCTGCAGCCGGCCGAGGAACGCTACCGGTACGACACCGGGCAGCGCGCCGAGCCGCCGGCATCACGGTTCCTGGACCGCTTCAACCTGCACTTCGGCATCGGCGGGACGTTCTGAGCCGTTTGCTGAAGGCGGATCAACCGGCCTCGCCCTGGTCGAACAGGGGCGGCAGGAGCGCGTCGTCGAGGCAGGCGCCGTCGAGGGAGGCCCCGATCATGTCGGCGTCGGTGAAGTCGGCGCCGGTGAGGTCGGCGCCGGTCAGGATCGCCTCGCGCAGTTTGGCCCGGCGGCCCACGGCCCCGGCCAGGTTGGCGCCGAAGAGGATGGCTTCGAGCAGGTGCGCGTCCGAGAGGTCGGCCCCCTGCAGGTCGGCCCCGTTGAGCGTGGCGAAGCCGAGGTCGGTGTGGTGGAGGCAGGCCCGGCGGAGGACGGCGCGGTCCAGGGCGGCGCCGGTGAGGGTGGTCTTCGTCAGGTCGGCGTCCTCCAGGTTGGCGTCTTCCAGGTTGGCCACGGTCAGGAACGTGCGGTGCAGGCGCGCCCCCCGCAGGTCGGCGTCATGGAGGTCGATCTCCGTCAGGTTCTGGTCGGAGAGATCGGCCCCCCGGAGGTCGGGGCGCACGTCGGGATGATCGGCACGCCAGGCATTCCAGGCGGCGACGCCCTCCCGGAGACGAGCAAGATGGGTCGGATCGGCCATAGAGGAAGGGATTGACGTCCAACAAAAAAGGGAAGAAGGCGGCGACCCTCTTCCCTCGGGTGGAGCTAAGCGGATTCGAACCGCTGACCTCTGCAATGCCATTGCAGCGCTCTACCAACTGAGCTATAGCCCCGACGTGTCGTTAGGGCGCCCAAAATACGTTGCCAGGCCGGGCGCCGCAATGCCTGTGTGGCCCTTCCACGATCATTTCATAAACGGGTTCCCGGGCCTACCCCGCGGGGCCTGTTTCGGCGACCGTGCGGAGCGTTTTTTTCGCTGCCGTCCTCGGGCCGGGATCATGGAAGCACTTCCGGCGGTAGGGCCGATCCACCGAAAAACAGGCCCGAAGGGAGGAGATGCCATGTCCCGTCATCCGGTACACGTGTACAAGTTTGGAGGAACCTCGGTGGCCACGCCGGAGCGCATCCGGCGTGTGGTGGACCTCGTGCGGTCGGAGCCGGAGACGGTCCGGCGCGTCGTCGTCGTCTCGGCGCTGGGGGGCGTGACGGACCAGCTCCTGCAGGCCATCGAGGCGGCCCGGGAGCGGACGGGGACGCACCGTGCCCTGCTGGAGGCCCTCTGGGCGCGGCACGAGGCGGCGCTCCGGGACCTCGCCCGGCCCGAGGAGCAGGCGGCCCTGCACGACGTGCTGCTCGCGCACTGGCGCAACCTGACCGAGCTGCTCGATGGCGTCTCGTTGCTGCGCGAGTGCACGATGCGCTCACGCGATGCCATCATCGGGACGGGGGAGCGGCTGGCGGCTCCGCTCGTGGCGGCCGCCTTCCGGGCCGCCGGCCTGGACGCCGCCGACCACGACGCCACGCACTTCATCCGCACCGACGACGCCTTCGGGGAGGCCACCGTGCAGTGGGCCGAGACGCAGCGCCTCATCCGCGACCATTTCGCCGCCGTGCCCCCCGGCCAGATCGCCGTTGTGACCGGCTTCATTGCCGCCACCGAGCGGGGCGTGACGACCACGCTGGGGCGCTCCGGGAGCGACTACACGGCGACGATCCTCGGGGGTGCCTTGCAGGCCGAGCGCGTGGTGATCTGGACCGACGTGGACGGCGTTCTCTCGGCCGACCCGCGCCTCGTACCCGGCGCCTTCACCCTGCCGGAGCTGAGCTACCGCGAGGCCGCCGAGCTGGCCTACTTCGGTGCGAAGGTGCTGCATCCGCGCACCATGCGGCCGCTCATCGAAGCCGGGATCCCCCTGCTGATCAAGAACACCCTCAACCCGTCCGCGCCCGGCACCCTGATCCGCGCGGAGACCACGCTCGTGCGCGGGCACGTCAAGGCGGTTACGTCCATCCAGGACGTGGCCATGGTCATGATCGAAGGGACGGGCATGATGGGGGTGCCCGGCATCTCGGCACGGGCCTTCGGGGCGCTGGCAAACCAGCAGGTCAACGTGCTGATGATCTCGCAGGCCTCCAGCGAGCAGAGCATCTGCATCGTCGTCCGCGAAGGCGATGCCGGGCGGGCCGAGAAGGCGCTCCGCCTCGCCTTCGACCGGGAGCTGGACCGGGGCGATGTGAGCCGGATCTACACGATCCCCGGCTGCTCCGTCCTGGCCGTCGTCGGGGACCGCATGCGCCAGCAGCCCGGCCTGGCAGGACGGATGTTCTCGACGCTGGGCCGGGCGAACATCAACGTGCTCGCCATCGCACAGGGGGCCACCGAGACGAACATCTCGGCCGTGGTCCGCCGTGACGAGGTGCGGAAGGCGGTGCGGGCGCTGCACGAGGCGTTCGCGCGGCAGCACGAGCGGGTCCACCTCTGCCTGATCGGTCCCGGCAGCGTCGGGCGGGCGCTGCTCCGGCAGCTGGCCGTGCAGGCCCCGGTCCTGCTCGAAAGCCTGGGCCTGCACCTACGCCTCGTCGGCGTGGCCAACTCGCAGCGGCTGCTCTGGGACGAGGAAGGCCTCGCCTTCGACACGGCGGCAGACCGGCTCCGGGAGGCCGGGGAGCCGCTTCCCCTCGACGCCGTGGTCGAGCGGGTCGTCGGGAGCCACCTCGAGCGCGTCATCGTCATCGACGCGACGGCCTCGGAAGCCGTGGCCCGGCGCTATGCGGACCTGCTGGCCCACGGCATCGGCATCGTCACGCCGAACAAACGCGCCAACGCCATCGAGCTGGCCTACTACGAGACGCTGCAATGGCTGGCCCGCAAGCACGAGGTGCCGTACCGGTACGAGACGACCGTCGGCGCGGCCCTGCCGGTGCTCTCGACCCTGCGCGACCTGATCCGGGCGGGCGACCGCGTCCATCGCGTCGAGGCCGTGCTCTCGGGCACGCTGGCCTTTGTGTTCAACCGGATGGCGGCCGGGGCGGCTTTCTCCGAGGCCGTGCGGGCGGCCCGCGACCGGGGCTTCACCGAGCCCGACCCGCGCGACGACCTGGGCGGGGAGGACGTGGCCCGGAAGCTCCTCGTCATCGCCCGCGAGGCCGGTCTGCCGGTGGAACGGGCAGATATGACGGTGGCCTCGCTCGTGCCCGAGGCGCTGCGGGACGTACCCGTGGACACGTTCCTGGCCCGCCTGGGCGAGGAGGACGACGCCTGGGCCGAACGGATGCGCCGCGCCGGGCGGATGCACTTCGTGGCCCGCCTGGACGACGGGCGCCTGCACGCCGGCGTGGAGCCCGTGCCGCCGGCGTCGCCCCTGGCCCGCCTCGACGGGACCGACAACATGGTCGTCTTCACCACGGACCGATACCGGGAGCGGCCGCTCGTCATCCAGGGGCCGGGGGCCGGGCCGGAACTGACCGCCGCCGGCCTGGTGGCCGACCTCGTCCGTGCCGCCCGGGCGATGGCCTGAGGCCGGGTTTCACCGCGTGCCGAAGAGGGCGGCGAGGAA
>CAZKFR010000022.1:0-45997 GCA_964552015.1 uncultured Rhodothermaceae bacterium
CCGCGAGGGCGGCCGCACCGTCGGGGCCGGCGTCGTCACCAAAATCCTCGACTGAGTGAACGTGGCGAGACCGGGTCGCACGGGGGGCTGCGCGCCTCGCCGCGGCCCGGTCTCGAAACCTGAAGACCTATGGCAAGCCAGAAGATCCGGATCAAGCTGAAGTCGTACGATCACAGCCTGATCGACAAGAGCGCGGAGAAGATCATCCGCACCGTCAAGTCGACGGGGGCCGTCGTGAGCGGGCCGATCCCGCTGCCGACGAAGAAGACCATCTACACGGTGCTCCGCAGCCCGCACGTCGACAAGAAGAGCCGGGAACAGTTCGAGACGCGCAGCCACAAGCGCCTCATCGACATCCTCTCGACCAGCAGCAAGACGGTCGATGCGTTGATGAAGCTCGAACTGCCCAGCGGCGTCGACGTCGAGATCAAGGTCTGAGCCCCGGTATGACGATCCTGCGCCCATATGGTGTACTGCTGCTCGCCGGCCTGGTGCTCTTTGGCACGGGGTGTGACAGTGGCGGCGACGACGAGCCCCGGGACGCCGAGCGTATCCTCGGCACCTGGACCGTCTCCGACGTCTCCGACGCCGACGGCAGCCAGCAGGCTACCTTTGCGCAGAATGTCAACCGCATGACGGTCGTCTTCAACGCCGACGCCACGTTCCGCCTCACGGTCGATGCCGTCGACGATGCGGGCGATCAGACGCTCGACGGGCCGTACAGCCTCAATGAGGCCCTCAAAAAACTGACCGTCACGGCCACCTTGTCCGGACAGCCGGTGCAACTGGCCTTCGATTATGCGTTCCGGAACGAGACGACGCTGGCGCTGAGCGCGTCCAGTGTGCTGATCAACCCGCTGCTGGGCACGAACCTGGCGGGTACGGTGACGCTGACCCTCACGAAATCATAACGAACGCTTACCAATCCGCCCTCCGGGGCCTTAGCACACGAGGATTGCAATGAGCAGTGGCATGATCGGAAAAAAGCTCGGCATGACGAGCGTCTTTGACGCGGCGGGCAATCAGCTGGCCTGCACCGTCATCGAAGTGGCACCCAACGTGGTCACGCAGGTCAAGACCCGGGAGACCGACGGGTACGACGCGGTGCAGCTGGGCTACGGTGAGAAGAAAGCCAAGCGGACGACGAAGGCCATGCTGGGGCACTTCGAAGCCGCCGGCACGACGCCGAAGCGCGTGCTGAAAGAGTTTCGCGATTTCGCGCTGGACGTCTCGCTCGGCGACGAGGTGCGCGTGGCGGACCTGTTTGCCGAGGGCGAGCGTGTCGACGTGGCCGGTGTCTCGAAAGGGAAAGGGTTCCAGGGGGTGGTCAAGCGCCACGGCTTCGGCGGTGTCGGGATGCAGACCCACGGTCAGCACAACCGCCAGCGGGCTCCGGGTTCGATCGGTGCGTCGTCCTTCCCCTCGCGGGTATGGAAAGGGATGCGGATGGCCGGGCGGATGGGCAATGCGCGTGTCAAGACGAAAAACCTGCGTGTGGTGCGGGTGCTGCCCGAGCAGAACCTGATCCTGGTGCAGGGTGCGGTGCCCGGTCCCCGGGGTGGTTTCGTCGAGATCTACAAGAAAGGATAATGAACGTTCGGGTGACGTCGGGGTCGGTCGGCAGGCCGGCCGGGGGCGTACCCATCAATCCGAAGCGGAGATATGGAACTGAAGGTCTACCGGCAGGACGGCAGTGAGGCGGGCACCACGGTGACGCTCGACCCCTCGGTATTCGACATCGAGCCGAACGACCATGCGATCTGGCTGGACGTGCGCCGCATTCAGGCCAATGCCCGTCAGGGCACGCACAAGGTCAAGGAGCGCAGCGAGAACAGCCACTCGACGCGGAAGCTGTACCGGCAGAAGGGCACCGGGTACGCCCGGGCGGGTGATGCCAAGAGTCCGATTCGCCGGAGCGGTGGCACCATCTTTGGTCCCCGCCCGCGCTCCTACGGCTTCAAGGTCAACCGCAAGACGCAGCACCTGGCGCGTCGCTCGGCGCTGACCTACAAAGCCCGCGAGGAGGCCATCCGGGTGATCGAGGACCTCTCGCTGGAGACGCCCAGCACCCGGCAGGTGCGGGACCTGCTCTCGGCGCTCGCGCTCGACGGTCGCCGGGTGCTGATCCTCACGGCCGGCCATCAGGCGGCGCTGTACCGCTCCGGCCGGAACGTGCCAAAGGTGAGCGTGCGGGAGGCCCGGAACGCCTCCACGCTCGATCTCCTCGGCGCCGACGTGATCGTGATGCAGCAGGGCGCCCTCGAGGTGCTGACCGAACAGCTCGGCCAGGCCGCCCCGGCCGCCGCCGAATAACCTAACGCGTGTCGTACCGGGCGCCTGCGGTGCCCGTGACCCAGAATCCAGGAGCCATGAGCCAAGACATTCTGATTCGCCCGCTCGTGACCGAGAAGATGACCGCCCTCATGGAGGCCGGACACTATGCCTTCGTCGTGCGCAAGGATGCGAACAAGATCCAGATCCGGCGCGCCGTCGAGGCCCGGTACCCCGGCGTCAAGATCAAGGAGGTGCGGACGATGATCGTGCGCGGCAAGCGGCGTCGCCAGTTCACGCGGCGCGGCCCGGTGGAAGGGCGCCAGGCGGCCTACAAGAAGGCCATCGTGACCCTGATGCCGGATAGCGAAGCGATCGACTTCTTCGAGCAGGTGTAACCCTCGTACCGATCCGTTTTTGAGTTCAACCGGGCGCAAAGCCGGCCGCGAGGCCGAGCAGGTAAGCCCGCAAGCGACCGACTGATATGGCCATCAAGAAACTGAAACCGACGACGCCCGGCCAGCGGCAGCGCTCGGTGGCGGCCTTCGACGAGATCACGAAGACCGAGCCGGAGCGGAGCCTGCTGGCCCCGCTGAAGAAGAAAGGCGGCCGTAACAACATGGGCCGCATCACGGTGCGGCACCAGGGGGGCGGTCACAAGCGCCGCTACCGCATCATCGACTTCAAGCGGAACAAGTTCGGCGTGCCGGCCCGGGTGGCGGCCATCGAATACGATCCCAACCGCTCGGCCCGCATTGCGCTGCTGGTCTACGCGGACGGGGAGAAACGCTACATCATCGCCCCGAACGAGGTGGAGGTGGGGCAGACGGTGATGAACGGTCCGGACGCGCCGCCGGAGCCGGGCAACTGCTTGCCGCTGACCCACGTGCCGGTGGGTTCGTTCGTCCATGCGATCGAGCTGCGGCCGGGCAAGGGTGCCCAGCTGGCCCGCAGCGCCGGGACGTACGCGCAGCTCACCGCCCGTGAGGGCAACTACGCCATCCTGAAGCTGCCCTCGGGCGAGACGCGCATGGTGCCGGCGGCCTGCATGGCCACGATCGGCACCACGAGCAACCCCGATCACATGAACATCGACCTGGGCAAGGCCGGACGCAGCCGCTGGCTCGGCATCCGTCCGAAGACGCGCGGTGTGGCCATGAACCCCATCGATCACCCGATGGGCGGTGGCGAAGGCAAGGCCTCGGGCGGGCATCCGCGCTCACCCTGGGGGCAGCCGGCCAAGGGCTTCAAGACCCGCAAGAAGCGCAAGCTGTCGAACAAGTACATCATTCGTCGTCGCAATCAGAAGTAATAACCGTTGCCGGAATACGCTATGGCGCGCTCACTCAAGAAAGGGCCCTACGTTTACTATAAACTTCAGCGCAAGGTTGACGAGCTGAACAAGAGCGGCAAGAAGAAGGTCATCAAGACCTGGAGCCGGGCCTCGTTGATCACGCCGGAGTTCGTGGGGCACACGTTTGCCGTGCACAACGGCAACAAGTTCATCCCCGTGTATGTGACGGAGAACATGGTGGGGCATCGCCTCGGCGAATTTGCCCCGACGCGCACCTTCCGGGGGCACGCCGGGTCGAAGAAAGACAAGCGCGGTCGCCGCTAGGTCCTTCGCCGCAGGAAGCCGGGGCCGGTAGGCGCCCGGGGCCAGAGAGAACACCTGAAAGCCGAGAGAAACCATGGAAGCAAGAGCGGTACGCAAATACATCCGGAGTTCGCCGCGTAAGATGCGCCCGGTGGTGAACGTGGTGCGTGGCAAGCGGGTGCCCGAGGCGCTCGACATCCTGAACTTTTTGCCGCAGCGGACGACCCGCCTGGTGAAGCTGACGATTCTGTCGGCGGTGCACAACCTGCTGAACCAGCACCCGGAAGAACGGCTCGACGAAGAGGCGCTGGTCGTGCGGGAGATTCGTGTGGACGAGGGGCCGCGCCTGAAGCGCTTTCGCCCGGCGCCGCGCGGACGGGCGCACCCGATCCAGAAGCGCTCGGCCCACCTGACGGTCGTCGTCGGGACGCTGGACGAAGAAGACGTGTAATGATCATACGGACGCGTCGCTGGTATCCGGGCTCCGGCCTGCGGTGCGAGCACGGTCCCCAAGCCAGAAAACAAGCATGGGTCAGAAAACGCACCCTATCGGATTTCGCCTCGGCGTCATTCGGGGCTGGGATTCCAACTGGTACGCAGAGAAGGATTTTGCCGAGAAGCTGGTCGAAGATGAAGAGATCCGGCGGTATCTGGCGGCGCGCTTGCGGCGGGCCGGGCTGAGCCGGGTCGTCATCGAGCGAACGCCCAAGCGGGTGATCCTGACGCTGCACACCAGCCGCCCCGGGGTGGTCATCGGACGTGGCGGTGCCGAGGTGGAGAAGCTTCGCGAGGAGATCAAGAAGCTGACCAACAAGGACATCCAGATCAACATCAACGAGATCAAGCGTCCGGAACTCGATGCCAGCCTGGTGGCGCAGAACATCGCGCAGCAGCTCGAGGGGCGCGTTTCGTTTCGGCGGGCCATGAAGCAGGCGCTTACGGCCGCGATGCGCATGGGTGCCGAGGGCATCCGTGTCAAAGTGAGCGGGCGTCTGGGCGGTGCCGAGATGAGCCGTACGGAGCAGTACCTGGAGGGGCGCGTGCCGCTGCACACCATCCGTGCGGACATCGACTACGCCGAAGCGACGGCCTACACGATCTACGGCACGACCGGGGTCAAGGTGTGGATCTACCGCGGCGAGATCCTGGGCAAGCCGGATCTGAGCCCGAACGTGCAGGCGCAGCGCCAGCAGATGCAGCAGATGCAGCCCTCGCCCGAGCGTCGTCGTCGCCGCCGTCGCCGGGGCAACGAGCAGGGCTGACCGTCCGTTGAATGAACCCGCGGTGCCGGTGACGGCACCGGTCAAGACAGAGAGGTACGACCATGTTAATGCCCAAGCGCGTCAAGCACCGCAAGGTGCAGAAGGGCCGTATCAAAGGGATTGCCACGCGCGGCCACCGCATCAGCTTCGGCGACTTCGGGATCAAGGCGCTCGAGCCCGGCCGGATCACGAGCCGGCAGATCGAGGCGGCACGTATCGCCATGACGCGCCGGATGAAACGTGCCGGGAAAGTGTGGATCCGCATCTTCCCGGACAAGCCGATCACGAAGAAGCCGGCCGAGACCCGAATGGGTAAGGGAAAAGGCTCGCCCGAGTACTGGGTGGCCGTCGTCAAGCCCGGCCGCATCATGTTCGAGGTCGGCGGCGGCGTCTCGCTGGAACTGGCCCGCGAAGCCATGCGCCTGGCCCAGCAGAAGCTGCCCATCAAGACCAAATTCGTCGTACGTCCGGACTACAAGGCCGCCTGAACCAGGGATCGCCATGAAAGCCAAAGAGATTCGCACGCTCAGCGTCGAGGAGATTCGCGAGCGCATCCGCGAGGAGGAGGAGCAGCTGAGCCAGCTCCGCTTCCAGCATGCCATCGCCGAACTGCCCAATCCGGCGTTGCTGCGGCAGAAGCGCCGCCTCCTGGCGCGCCTGAAAACCATCCTTCATGAAAGGGAGGCCGCCTGAGCGGCCCGTAGCGAACGGTAGTTGGTGAGGACACGGTACACGGCTCACCAAGCCCGAGAAAAACCATGGAACAGCAGACCAGAAACGCACGCAAAGAGCGCGTCGGACTCGTCGTCAGCAACAAGATGGACAAGAGCATCCTGGTGGCCATCGAGCGCCAGGTGAAGCACCCCATCTACGGCAAGTTCGTCAAGAAGACGACGAAGTTGATGGCGCACGACGAGCACAACGAAGCCAACGAGGGCGACACGGTGCGCATCATGGAGACGCGCCCGCTGAGCAAGCGCAAGCGCTGGCGCCTTGTCGAGATCGTTGAACGCGCCAAGTAACGTTCCGCAGACGGAGGCAGCCGGCCGCGGCGGCCTCCTGAACCCGAAACCTGGAAAAGACCATGATTCAGCAGGAATCCAGACTGAAGGTTGCCGACAACAGCGGAGCGAAAGAGGTGCTCTGCATCCGGGTGCTGGGCGGCAGCGGTCGGCGGTACGCCCGTGTGGGCGATACGATCGTCGTCAGCGTCAAGAGCGCCATTCCCGGCGGCAACGTGAAGAAGGGCGACGTCTCGCGCGCCGTCGTCGTGCGGACCAAGAAGGAGTATCGCCGCAAGGACGGCTCCTACATCCGCTTCGATGAGAATGCGGCCGTCTTGCTCAACAACCAGGGCGAGCCGCGCGGCACGCGTATCTTCGGCCCCGTGGCGCGCGAGCTGCGTGAGCGCGACTTCATGCGCATCGTCTCGCTGGCGCCCGAAGTGATCTGATTGCACAGGACGATGTGCGGTCGGCCGACCGACGGCCTCTACGGGCCGGTGTGCCTTCCGCCATCCCAATCCGAACGGAAAGATGCCTCGTACGAAAAATAAGCAGAAGAAGCTGCACGTTCGCAAGGGCGACATGGTGCGCGTGATCGCCGGGAACGAGAAGGGCAAGGAGGGCAAGATCCTTGTCGTCTTCCCGGAGAAGGAGCGGGTGATCGTGGAAGGGGTCAACGTGCGGGTCCGCCACACGAAGCCCAACCAGATGTACCCGCAGGGCGGCCGGATCGAGCGGGAGATGCCCATCCACGTCTCGAACGTGATGCCGCTCGACGGCAACGGCGAGCCCACGCGCATCGGGCGCAAGCGGATCGTGGACCCCGAGACGGGGCGCGGCCGCTGGGTCCGCTACGCCAAGACGACCGGAGAAGAACTCGACCGTTAACCCCTGCCCCGGAAGCCGACCTCCGGCTACGGTGAAGCTTCCATGCAGGCGGAACCCCGGCACCGGCCGGCGACTTCCACGCGTCTGCCCTGCCGCCCCTGCGAAGCAGGTTGCCTAAGACCGAGAAAGACAGAACGATGGACGGTTACAAGCCGAGACTCAAAACCAAGTACCAGGATGAAGTCGTGCCGGCGCTCATGAAGCAGTTCGGCTACGACAACGTCATGCAGGTGCCGCGCCTGGTCAAGATCTGCGTCAACAAGGGCGTCGGGGAGGCCACGCAGAACAAGAAGGTGCTCGACGATGCCATCGACGAGCTGCGGCGCATCACCGGGCAGCACCCGACGGTGCGCAAGGCCCGCAAGAGCGTCTCGAACTTCAAACTCCGCGCCGGCATGCCCGTCGGGGTCACGGTGACCCTCCGGGGCGACCGCATGTGGGAGTTCTTCGACCGGCTCGTGACGCTGGCGCTGCCCCGCGTGCGCGACTTCCGCGGCGTCCCGGACCGCAGCTTCGACGGGCGGGGGAACTACACGCTCGGCATCAAGGAGCAGATCATCTTCCCCGAGATCGACGTCGACAAGATCGACCGGATCAGCGGCATGGACATCACGTTCGTGACGACGGCCGAGACCGACGAGGAGGCCTACGCCCTGCTCAAGGAACTCGGGATGCCGTTCGTCCGCCGCGAGCAGCAGGAAGCCCAGGCGGCCTGAGGCTTCGAAGATCACGCACCCCACGTAGCTGAATAGACGAGTACGACATGGCAAAGACAAGCTGGGAAGCACGCGAGCGTAAGCGCCGGCGCATGGTCGCCAAGTACGCCGAGAAGCGCCGTCGCCTCAAGGAAGAAGGCAACTGGGAGGCGCTGCAGAAACTGCCGCGCAATGCGAGCCCGGTGCGCCTGCGGAACCGGTGTGCGCTCACGGGGCGTGCCCGCGGATACCTGCGCCGCTTCGGCATCTCGCGCATCGTCTTCCGCGAGATGGCCCTGGCGGGCAAGATTCCGGGCGTCCGAAAGGCGAGCTGGTGACGTCGCTGTTTCCCCCCTTTTCCTCACTTAGTAGCCAAGCGCGCGGGAGAGGCCCGGGCGAACTGGCTAAAAGATCAGGAACGAATCATGAGTGGAATTACCGACCCGGTGGGTGACTACCTGACCCGCCTGCGCAACGGGCAGCAGGCCCGCCACCGGCATGTGGATGTCCCGGCTTCCCGGCTCAAGCGGGCCATCACGCAGATCCTGCTGGACAAGGGTTATATCCGGAACTACCTGGACATCGACGACGGCAAGCAGGGGCTGCTGCGCATCTACCTGAAGTACGGCAGCGACGGCACGCCGGCCATCCGGGACCTCAAGCGTGTCTCGCGGCCGGGGTTGCGCCGCTTTGTCGGGGCCCGGGAGTTGCCGCGGGTGCGCAACGGGCTGGGCGTGGCCATCATCTCGACCTCGCGCGGGGTGATGACGGACAAGGAGGCGCGTCGCCTCAACATCGGAGGGGAAGTGCTGGCCTACGTGTACTGACCGGCCCTTCGCCCGCATCCTGAACCGCAACAAACCGAGCGTAAGATGTCGCGCATTGGCAAGATGCCGATTCCCGTCGGCGATAAGATCAAGGTTAACATTGCCGCGAACAACGTGGTGACGGTCTCCGGGCCGAAGGGCGAGCTTTCGCTGCAGGTGGACCCGGATATCCGCGTCGCGCTGGAAGACGGCGAACTCGTTGTGACGCGCCCGACGGATCAGAAGCGCCACAAGGCCATGCACGGGCTCTATCGCGCCCTGCTGGCCAACATGGTCGAGGGCGTTTCGGAAGGGTACAAGCGTCAGCTCGAGGTCATCGGCGTCGGGTACCGGGCCGAGGTCAACAACGGCGTTCTGGAGCTGGGACTCGGCTACTCGCACCCGATCTATTTCGTCCCCCCGCCGGGGATCAGCATCTCGGTGGCTTCGGCCCGTGGCCAGAACACGATCATCACGATCGAGGGGATCGACAAGCAGCTGGTCGGTCAGGTGGCCGCCAAACTGCGCGCCCTGCGTCCGCCGGAGCCCTACAAGGGCAAAGGGGTACGCTACGTGGGCGAGTACGTCCGCCGCAAGGCCGGCAAGACCGCGGCCCGCTAAGGCCGTTACCATGCAAACCTGAACGCGTGCCGGAGGGTCGGCAATCCTCCGGTGGAATCGAGGGACAATGGCTACGAAAACGACGATTCGGAAAAAGCAGGAGCGGCGGCTGCGCGTCAAGCGCGGCATCCGCAGCAAGATCTCCGGGACGGCGGAGCGCCCCCGGCTCTCCGTCTTCCGCTCCAACCGCCACATTTACGCCCAGTTGATCGACGATGTGGCCGGGCACACGCTGGCGGCGGCCTCCAGCCTGGAAGCCGGCATCGAGGGCGATACGCCGGTGGCCGTGAGCAAGGCGGTCGGGCTGCGTCTGGCCGAGCGAGCCCGGGAGGCCGGCATCGAGCGGGCCGTCTTCGACCGCAACGGATACCGGTACCACGGCCGGGTGCAGGCGCTGGCCGACGGGGCGCGCGAAGGCGGGCTCCAGTTCTAACCAAGCAACCTTGAATCACGCCGAGATAGATCATGGCAAAGGGAAGAAACCGTCCGAAGCGTGAGCGGGCGACGGAAACACAGCAGGAATGGATCGAGCGGCTCGTCTCGGTCAACCGGGTGGCGAAGGTTGTCAAAGGGGGGCGCCGCTTCTCCTTCAACGCCGTCGTTGTGGTGGGGGATGGCAACGGGCTCGTCGGTGCCGGGCTCGGTAAGGCGAACGAAGTGTCCGACGCCATCGCCAAGGGGACCGAGAACGCCAAGAAGAACGCGATTCGCGTGCCCATCTACCGGGGCACGGTGCCGCATGAGGTCATCGGCCGGCAGGATGCGGGCCGCGTGTTGCTCAAGCCTGCCGCGCCGGGTACCGGGGTGATTGCCGGTGGGGGCGTGCGTGCCGTGCTCGAGTGCGCCGGCTATACGGACATCCTCTCGAAGTCGCTCGGTTCGAGCAACCCCCACAACCAGGTGGCCGCCACCGTCGATGCGCTGGCCAACCTGGAGGACCCCATGGAGGTGGCCAAGCGCCGCGGGGTGCCGCTCAAGAAAGTGTTCGAAGGATAAACCGAGGACCGGCTGCGGGTTCTCCCGGAGGCCGGTTGTCGCAAACCAACAGCCATGCCGAAGCTCAAAATCACCCAGGTGCGCAGCGTGATCCGCCGGCCGGCCCCGCAGAAGCGGACCATGGTCGCGCTGGGCCTGCGTCGCCTGCACCAGAGTGTGGTGCACGAAGACACCCCGCAGATCCGGGGCATGATCGAAAAGGTGCACCACCTGGTGCGTGTCGAACCGGTGGAGGCCTGAAGCCTTCCGGTAGCGGGCCACGATCCCGCCCGTGATCATTCCCTATTCAGCGAGTTCGCCGTGCCCGAGCGGCCGGCGGGCGTTTTAGCCAGCAGAGAACATGAATCTAAGCAATCTCAAGCATGCAGAAGGCGCGCGGCGCAAGCGGAAGCGCATCGCGCGCGGTGTCGGCTCCGGGTACGGTGGGCACAGCTCGACCCGGGGGAACAAGGGGCAGAAGAGCCGCTCCGGCGCATCCATCCCGGCCTGGTTCGAGGGCGGGCAGATGCCGTTGCAGCGGCGTGTGCCCAAATTCGGTTTCAAGAACCCGTTCCGCACGACGTACCGGGCCATCAACCTGACCCGCCTGGCGGCGCTGGTGGAGGCCGGGCGCCTGGATCCCGCCGCCGAGGTCACGCCGGAGCGGCTGGCCGAGGCCGGGGCGGCCCGTCCGGGTGAACGGATCAAGATCCTCGGGGGAGGCAGCCTGGAGGTGGCGCTCAACGTGTCCGCGCACGCCTTCAGCCAGTCGGCCCGGCAAAAGATCGAGGCGGCCGGTGGCCGTGCTACGGTCCTTTAATCGTTGCATTCGGGGCCGGAGCCGGTCGGGGCCGAGCGCGGCCCAGGAAGCGGCTCTGCGACCCATAGTTTGTTCAAGAGGTTATGGCCGGTCTCGCTGAGAGTATTCGCAATATCTGGAAGATCGAAGAGCTGCGTCGGCGCATCATCTACACGCTCGGCCTGCTCATCGTCTACCGCCTGGGGACGTATGTGACGCTTCCGGGCGTCGATGCCCACATCCTGGCCCAGATCAACGAGGCGGGCGGGGATCAGAACAACCTGTTCGGGTTGCTGGACATGTTCGTGGGCGGCGCCTTCAGTGCCGCCGGCATCTTCGCCCTCGGCATCATGCCCTACATCACCGCCTCGATCATCATCCAGCTGATGGGAGCCGTGGTGCCCTACTTCCAGAAGCTGCAACGCGAAGGGGAGGAAGGGCGTCGCAAGATCACGCAGCTGACCCGTTACGGGACGGTGGGCATCACGGCCCTGCAGGCGATCGGGTTTGCGATCAACCTGCAGTACGGCGCCACCGGGCAGGCCATCGTCATCAACCCGACGTTCTTCATCTTCACGACGATGATCGTGCTGACGGCCGGGACGGTATTCGTCATGTGGCTCGGCGAGCGGATCACGGAGAACGGAATCGGGAACGGCATCTCGCTGATCATCATGACCAGCATCATCGCCTTCCTGCCGACGGCGCTTCTGAACGAGTTCGAACTGGCCGGTAACCTGTTCATCTTCCTGGTCGAGATCGGCGTGCTGGCGCTGGTGACGGCCGGGGTGGTGCTCGTCACCCAGGGGACGCGCCGGATCCCGGTGCAGTACGCCAAGCGGGTCGTCGGACGGCGCGTCTATGGCGGCACGACGCAGTACCTGCCGCTGCGGATCAATGCCGCGGGCGTCATGCCGATCATCTTCGCGCAGTCGATCATGTTCGTGCCGGCGACGGTGGCCTCCTTCTTCCCGGACAGCCCGTTCATGCAGCAGTTCGGGGCCTGGTTTTCGGACATCTCGGGCATCGGCTACTCGATCGTCTTCTTCCTGATCTGTGTCTTCTTCACCTACTTCTACACGGCCATCGCCGTGAACCCGAAGGAGATGGCGGATACGATGAAGCGGCAGGGTGGCTTCATCCCGGGCATCCGGCCGGGTAAGCAGACCAGCGAGTTCATTGACAACATTCTGACGCGCATCACGCTGCCCGGGGCCATTTTCCTGGGCGTGGTGGCGATTCTGCCGGCCATTGCGATGCGGGCCGGGGTGACGCCGGGCTTTGCCCACTTCTTCGGTGGGACGAGCCTGCTCATCCTGGTCGGGGTGACGCTCGACACCCTGCAGCAGATCGAGAGCCACCTGCTGATGCGGCACTACGACGGGTTCATGAAGAGCGGTCGCGTGCGCGGCCGCCGGGTGTGAACCGACCCGGGAGGCGAGACGGATGGTACACCTGAAGAGCGATCGGGAACTGGTAGCCCTGCGGGCGAGCGCCGACCTGGTGGGCCGGACGCTGGCCGAGGTGGCGCGGCATATCCGGCCGGGTGTCACCACGCGGGAGCTGGACGCGATCGCCGAGGCGTTCATCCGCAAGCACGGAGCCGTGCCCGCCTTCAAGGGCTACCGGGTCGGGCGGCAGGTCTTCCCGGCCACGCTCTGCGTCTCCCGGAACGACGTCGTCGTCCACGGCATCCCGGACGAGGTACCGCTCGAGGAGGGCGACCTCCTCTCGGTCGACTGCGGGGTCGTCCTGAACGGGTATTATGGCGACAGCGCCTACACGTTCGCCGTGGGGGAGATTGCGCCCGACCGGGCCCGTCTCTGCCGCGTCACGTACGAGGCGCTGTTGCGCGGGATCGAACAGGCCGTGCCGGGCCGCCGCATCGGCGACATCTCGTACGCCGTGCAGTCGATCTGCGAGCGGCACGGCTATGGGGTCGTGCGGGATCTGGTGGGGCACGGCATCGGCCGGAGCCTGCACGAAGATCCGCAGGTGCCCAATTTCGGGCAGCGTGGCACAGGGCGCAAACTCAAGCCCGGCATGACCCTGTGCATCGAGCCGATGGTCAACATGGGCACGGCCGAGGTCCTCACGGACCGCGATGGCTGGACGGTGCGCACCGTCGATGGCCGGCCGTCGGCCCATTACGAACACATGATCGCCGTTCGTGCCGGCGGACCGCCCGAAGTGTTGACCACCTTCGCCTACATCGAAGAGGTGATCGACACGCCCCCGTACCGGTTAAACGCAGCATTAACCCATGGCGAAACAGAAGCCCATTGAACAGGACGGAGAGGTGATCGAAGCCCTCCCGAATGCACAGTTTCGCGTACGCCTCGAAAACGGGCATGAGATCCTGGGCCTGCTCTCAGGCAAGATGCGCATGCACTTTATCAAGATCCTGCCCGGGGACCGCGTGAAGGTGGAACTGTCGCCGTATGACCTGACCAAGGGCCGGATCGTGTACCGCTACAAATAAGCGGGGTGAACCTAAAGGTTGTTCCGGCGTTATACGTCGGCTACGCCAAGATTTGCCCTGCGGCTGTTTCGCCGAAGACCCAGAGAGAACGCCATGAAAGTTCGTGCCAGTGTCAAGAAGCGGAGTGCCGATGACAAGATCGTTCGTCGGAAAGGCCGCGTCTACGTGATCAACAAAAAGAACCCGAAGCACAAGCAACGCCAGGGGTAGTCCAACGCAGGGTGGCCCGGGGGCTGTTTGTGCCGGTGAGCCATCCGTAATCCGTCATTACCTATGCCACGTATCGCTGGAGTAGACGTACCACCCCAGAAGCGCGGGGAGATCGCGCTGACCGCCATCTACGGGATCGGTCGCTCGCGTGCCCGGGAGATCCTGGAGAAAGCCGGGCTGGACCCGGATACGCGTCCGCAGGAGTGGACGGAGGAGCAGACCCGGACCGTTCGTCGGCTGATCGAGGATCAGTATGTCGTCGAGGGGCAGTTGCGCACGGAAGTGCAGCTGAACATCAAGCGGCTGATGGACATCGGCTGCTACCGGGGTCTGCGCCATCGTCGCGGCCTGCCGGTGCGCGGGCAGCGGACGCAGACGAACGCCCGCACGCGTAAAGGGAAGCGGAAGACCGTCGCCGGGAAGAAGAAGGCACCGCGTAAATAAGCCGGGGTGGCCGGTCCACCGGGCCGCCGGAAACCGAGAGCAACACGCTAAACTATGGCTAAGAGACAGAAAAGCGGAGGTCGCGTCCGCAAGAAGAACGTCGTCGTCGAGTCGAACGGGCAGGCCCATATCCAGGCCACGTTCAACAACGTGCTCGTCACGCTGACGGACCAGTACGGCAACACGATCTCGTGGGCCAGCTCGGGGAAGATGGGCTTCAAAGGGAGCCGCAAGAACACGCCGTATGCCGCGCAGGTGGCGGCCTCGGCGGCGGCCAAGGAAGCCTACGACCTGGGGCTGCGGCGCGTGGACGTGTACGTCAAAGGGCCCGGTGCCGGCCGTGAGTCGGCCATCCGGGCGCTGGCCAACGCCGGCCTCGAGATCGCGACGATCCGGGACGTGACGCCCATTCCGCACAATGGCTGCCGGCCGCCGAAACGTCGCCGCGTGTAAGCGCCCGACGTCGGTGTAAGACCGGTTACGGGTACGACGAAGGGCGTATCCGTACGTTTGTTTTATCACCAACAGACGAGAGGAGAGAACCGATATGGCCCGATACAGAGGCCCCAAGCAGAAGATCGCCCGGCGCTTCCGGGAGCCGATCTTCGGCCCGAGCAAGGCGCTCGAGCGCAAACCCTATCCGCCGGGACAGCACGGCCGCTCCCGCCGCTCCAAAGAGAGCGAATACGCGGTGCAGCTCAAAGAGAAGCAGAAAGCCAAGTACACCTACGGCCTGCTCGAACGTCAATTCCGTAATCTGTTCGAGAAGGCGGCCCGCAAGAAGGGCATCACCGGCGAGAACCTGCTCAAGTTCCTCGAAGCCCGGCTGGACAACACCGTCTATCGCCTCGGTTTCGCCCGGACGCGCCGGCAGGCCCGCCAGCTGGTCAACCACGGCCATATCATGGTCAACGGTCAGGTGGTCAACATTCCCTCCTACCAGCTGCGCAGCGGCGATATCATCGCGGTGCGTCCGCGCAGTCGCAACCTGGACGTGATCCAGGAGTCGGTCCAGCGGAACCGGCGCAGTTTCCCGTGGCTCGAAGTGGACCGGAAAGCCCTGCAGGGCAAATTCCTGGACTACCCGAACCGGGAGGACATTCCGGAGAACATCCGCGAGCATCTGATCGTGGAGCTCTACTCGAAGTAAGCACACGACCGGGGGCCTCGTCCTCCCGACTTCCTGTGGGAAGTTCTTCTCGGCGGAACCGGCTCGTGCCGGGGCTGCCTTTTCTGAAAAGTATTGATCGACCTGCTATGAGCACTATTGCGATCCAGATGCCGGACGGCGTTGAGGTAGAAGAGATCACCGGGACCTACGGCCGCTTCGTGATCCAACCGCTGGAGCGCGGTTTCGGGGTGACCATCGGCAACGCGCTGCGCCGCGTGCTGCTGTCCTCGCTGCCGGGCGTGGCCATCACGGCCATCAAGATCGACGGCGTGCAGCACGAATTCTCGACGATCCCGGGCGTCACCGAGGATGTGGCGGACATCATCCTGAACCTCAAGGGCGTCCGCTTCAAGGCGAACGAGGGCGTCGAAGGGCCCGGGGGCATCCACCTGACGCTCAACGGACCGGGAACCTGGACGGCCGCCGACATCGGCAAGGCCACCAGCGACTACGAGGTGCTCAACCCCGACCATCACATCGCCACGCTGGCCGACGATGCCCACCTGAGCATCGAACTGCGTATGGGCAAGGGGCGTGGGTACGTCCCCTCGGATGAGAACAAACGGGCCGACGACCCGATCGGGGTCATCGCCATCGATGCCATCTTTACCCCGATCAAGAACGTCCGTTATACCGTCACGCAGACCCGCGTCGAGCAGAAAATCGACTTCGAGCGCCTCACGCTCGAAGTCGAGACGGACGGGTCGGTGGCACCGGATGAGGCCCTGGCTCAGGCGGCGACCATCCTGCGCGACCACGTCAACCTGTTCATCACCATGGACAGCGAGCCGCAGCCGACGGCCGAGGAGAAAGAGGTCGACGCCGAGGTGCAGCGCATCCGCGAACTGCTGGCGCAGTCGGTCGATGAACTCGACCTCTCCGTGCGGGCGCACAACTGCCTCAAGGCCGCCAACATCAAGACCATCGGGGACCTGGTCCGTCGTGAGGAGTCCGAGATGCTCAAGTTCCGCAACTTCGGGCGCAAGTCGTTGCAGGAGCTGATTCAGGTGCTCGAAGAGCGCAACCTGCATTTCGGTATGGACGTGGACAAGTACCTCGAAGAGGTGCGTAGCTAGAGCTGTGGTTGACGCTTGAGGGCGGGCGCGGCCTGCGGCTCGAGCGATAAATCCGAACGGAAGTCATGAGACATCAACGCAAGGGATTCAAACTGGGCCGGACGCACAGCCACCGGAAGGCAACCCTGGCCGCGCTTTCGAACGCGCTGATCCGGCACAAGCGCATCACGACCACGGTGACGAAGGCAAAGGCCCTTCGTCAGTTCGTCGAGCCGCTCATCAACCGGGCCAAGCACGACACGATGCACAACCGGCGGCAGGTGTTCCGGCGCCTGCAGGACAAGCACGCCGTCAAGGAACTCTTCGGTGAGATCGCCGAACGCATCGGCGACCGCAACGGGGGCTACACCCGGATCGTGAAGCTGGGACGCCGGGCCGGGGATGCCGCCGAACTGGCGCTGATCGAACTGGTCGACTACAACGACGTCAGGCCGGAAGGCTCCGGCGGAGCGGCACGGCGTCGCACGCGCCGTGGCGGGCGTCGTCGGGGGCAGGCGGCGGCCGCCGCACCGACGACCGAGACGCCGGTGACGGAAGCACCACAGACGGAGGAACCCAAGGCCGACGCGGAGGCCCCGGTAACGGAAGCACCGCAGGCCGAGGAGCCCGGGGCCGACGCAGCGGCCCCGGTGGCGGAAGCACCGCAGGCCGAGGAACCCAAGACCGACGCAGCGGCGCCCGGCGCCGAGGAAGCCGGCGGCGACGAGGAAGACAAGACCAAAGAGGCCTGAGGGGCTCGTTTCCTCTTCACGTGGGCCCGAGGCGCTCCCGGACATGGGAGCGCCTTTTTTCATGCCCGGCCCGCCCGGCGAACGGGTTGGCCGGCACACGGGCGGAACTGACGTTCTCCGCCGCGATACTAGAAGAAAACTGGACGCTTCATCGGTGCGCGGGCACCTGGCGTATGCTTCAAGCCTCTCCCATCCTGAAAGAAGCCTCGGCCATCCTGCGAGGCCGTGCCTTGCAGATCGATCCGGTCCTCGAGCAACGGTTCGAGCGGCTGCTGGCCCTCTGCCGTGACCATCTGCCGTCCGTCGACGAAGACCTGATCCGCCGGGCATTCCGGCTGGCCTACTGGGCCCACCGGGATCACAAACGGGCCACCGGCGAGCCCTACATCATCCACCCGCTCGAAGTGGCCGAGATCGTGGCGCGTGACATCGGCTTCGACGACGTGACCGTGGCCGCCGCCTTTCTCCATGATGTCGTCGAGGATACCGAGATCAAGCTGGACTTCATCCGCGAAGAGTTCGGCGAGACGATGGCCACCATCATCGACGGGGTGACCAAGATCAGCGGCGTCTTTGCCACCCGGGAGCTCGGGCAGGCCGAGAACGTGCGCAAGCTCATGCTGTCGATGGCCACGGACATCCGGGTCATCCTGGTCAAGTTCGCCGACCGGCTGCACAACATGCGGACGCTCGATTCGCTGCCGCGCGCCAAGCAGATCAAGATCGCCACGGAGACGCTCGAACTCTTCGCCCCCCTGGCCCACCGGTTCGGGTTCAACGCGCTCAAGAGTGAACTCGAGGATCTGTCGCTCAAGGTCCTCAACCCCGAAGCCTATCGCGAGATCGTTGCCGGGCTGAAGGCCTCGCGGCAGGAGCGGGAAGCCTATATCCAGTCGTTCATCGGTCCGCTCAAGGAACGACTCGAACAGGAAGGGTTCCGGTTCGAGATCTACGGCCGCTCGAAGAACCTGTACTCGATCTACCGCAAGATGCGGCGGCAGGACAAGCCGCTGGACGAAATCTACGACGTCTTTGCCATCCGCATCGTGCTCGAGACGACCGGGCGCAAGGGCAAGGAAGATTGCTGGCGGGTCTATTCGATCATCACGGATCTGTACAAGCCGCTGCCCGAGCGTTTTCGCGATTTCATCTCCGTGCCCAAGTCGAATGGCTATCAGAGCCTGCACACGACCGTGCTGGGGCCGGAAGGGCGGCGTGTGGAGGTGCAGATCCGCACCCGCGAGATGCACGAGATCGCCGAGCGCGGCGTGGCGGCGCACTGGAAATACAAGGAGGGAGTCGACCGGGCAGACCCCCGCATGGAGCAGTTCCTCGACTGGGTGCGCGACCTGCTGGAGAACCCCCGCCCGGAACGGGCCACCGACTTCGTGCGCGAGTTCCGTCTCAACCTCTACGAGGAGGAGATCTACGTGTTCACCCCGCGCGGCGAGTTGATGACCCTGCCGCGGGGGGCCACGCCGGTCGACTTTGCCTTCAAGGTGCATACGGAGGTGGGCCTGCACTGCATCGGCGCCAAGGTCAACGGGCGGATGGTGCCGCTCTCGTACAAGCTCAAGAGCGGCGACCAGGTGGAGATCATCACCTCGAAGAAACAGTCGCCCAATCCGGACTGGATCAAGTTCGTCGTCACGCACAAGGCGCGGAGCCGCATCCGGCACTGGATCAACGAGACACGCCGGAAAGCCACGGAGCACGGGCGAGCCATCTGGGAAAAAAAGGCCCGGCGGGCCGGTCTCGAGGTCAGCGAGCAGGAGCTCAACCGGGCCGTGAGCCGACTCAAGTTTCCCAACCAGCAACAGATGTTCTATGAGATCGGCACCGGCCTGTTCGACGTCGACGAACTGGTGCGGGCCATCCAGCGCGAGCGCTCCGGCGGAAGCGACGGCGAAGGGGAGGCACCCACCCTGCGCCTGCAGTACGAGTCGTTCCTGGATACGGCCCATGCCACCGGGCGGCCGGCCCTGCTCATCGACGGCGAACTGCATACCGACATCGTCACGAAATACGCCACCTGCTGCAATCCCATCCCGGGCGACGAGGTCTTCGGCTACGTCAGCCGGACGGGCAGCATCAAGATCCACCGGGTCAACTGCCGGAACGCCCCGAACCTGCTGATCAACCACCCGGACCGGGTGGTGCCGGTGGAGTGGAGCCGCCAGAAAGACGTGCAGTTCGTGGCGGCGCTGCGCATCCTGGGCGAGGACCGCGTCGGGATCGTCAGCGACATCACCACCGTGATTTCGAAGAACCTCAAGACGAACATTCGGTCGATCACGGTGGACAGCGAGGACGGCGTGTTCGAAGGCACCCTCGTGCTGTACGTCAGCGACCTCGAACACCTGCGCCGCGTGATCGAGCGCATCAAGCGCATCGACGGCATCTTCGGGGTGTATCGCTTTGAGGAGCAGTCGGACGACGCCTAGGCAGCGGCGGGAGGAGGGTGTGGTTTAAAGATTTCGTAAAAGGTGAGATAGCGCGAAAAAACAGCGGCGCTCCTTTTCCTTTTTCTGCAGGGGAACCCTTATCTTCGGCACGGCTTCGGGCTGTGTACTCCGTTGGGAATGAGGGAGTTACGGCGCGTGCCGGCGTGTTCGTTCCCGCGTTTCCACTTCGCTTCCGTCTGGTTGGTAATCCGGGCGGAAGTCTTTACTTTACAACGGACAACCCATTTCATCAACCAAGGAGTTCTACCATGTCGGACAAACCTGTGACGCTGACGAAGAAAGATGTGGCACGCCGGGTGGCCGAGCTCATGAATGAGCCGATTTACAAGAGCGAGCCCTGGGTGAGTGCGGTCGTGACGGCCCTGGGGGAACTCATGATCGAGGCCGACCCGGAAGTGCGCATCGAACTTCGTGATTTTGGCGTCTTCGAGGTGAAGAAGACGAAAGCCAAACCCAAAGCACGCAACCCCAAGACGAACGAGACGGTGTTTATCCCGAGCCGGCGGAAGACGCACTTCAAGCCCAGCAAGCGGCTGAAAGAGGTGCTGCAGAAGCCGCTGAAGGAACTGAACTACGACATCCCGGAGGGAAGCGCCGACTATCCCGGTGAGCCGGTGCTGCACACGAACGGGGTTTCGTGATCCCACAGGTTCCCCGACGACGTACGGGCTGGGAAGCAGGCGCTTCTCGGCCCGTTTGCGTTAGAAAAGAGGTAAAGCGCCATGCTGGAACGACACGAACGCCCCCGGGTGGCCGCCGTCGACTACGGGACGAAGCGCGTCGGGGTGGCGGTGGCGGACCCTCTCCGCCTCTTTGCCCGTCCCTACGGCACCTACGATCCGGCCGGAGCCGTGGAGGCGCTGCGACGCCTTCAGGCGACCGAGGGCCTCGAGGTCATCGTGGTGGGCTGGCCGCTGTTGCCCGACGGCACCGAGGGCGTGGCGACCGAGCGGGTCCGGCAGTACGTCCATCGCCTGCGCAACGCCTTGCCCGGCGTGGACGTGATCACGTGGGATGAGCGGTACACGTCCGTACTGGCGAAGGAGGCCATCCGGGCCGCCGGCCACCGCCGCAAGGCCCGCCGGGACAAGGCCCGCGTCGACGCGGCGGCGGCAGCGCTCATCCTGCAGGAATACTTGGACCGGGAGCGGGACTGAGACGGGCAGGCACAGAAAAGCCCCGGTACGCCGGAGCGTCCGGGGCTGGAACGGCGGAATCGGACCGGACTCAGTACGCGGCCGGTGCGTTGACGGCCTCGACGCGCGTGATCTGGGGGATCGTGCGCTTGAGCGCCTGTTCGATGCCGGCCCGCAGGGTCATCGTGCTCATCGGGCAGGTGCCACAGGCGCCCAGGAGTTCGAGCTCGACGACGTAGTCCTCGGTGATGTCGAGCAGGCGCACCGAGCCGCCGTCGGCCATCAGGTAGGGCCGCAACAGGTCGAGGGCTTCCTCCACGCGCTGGCGCAGCTCCGGGTCCTGGCCCGGGTGATACGTCTCGTCGGTCGTCGTCGGGGTCTTTTTCTCGTCGGACATGATCGAAGCGGGATGGTCGGATGTTCGAACTTAAACGAGTGGCCGGGTAAAAAGATCGACGGCGGCCGGGGTCAGCGGTACGAGATTTCCATGTCGGACGGGGCCGGACGGGTGGCGGCGAGGAGGGCCGTCTGCCGGGCCACGGCCTCGGCCATGCGCGTGAAGGCACGGGCCGAGGCGCTCTCGGGCGCCGCCAGGACGACCGGCGTGCCGGCATCGCAACTCTCCCGGAGGGCCTGCTCGATGGGAATCTCGGCCAGGAGCGGCACGCCCAGTTCGTCGGCCAGTCGACGGGCTCCCCCTTCACCGAACAGGTAGTAGCGGCGGTCCGGGAGATCCGGTGGTGTGAAGTAGGCCATGTTCTCCACGATCCCGAGCACCGGTACGTTGACCTGCTCGAACATGGCGACGCCCTTGCGGGCATCGGCCAGGGCCACGTCCTGCGGGGTCGAGACGACGACGGCCCCGGAGAGGGCGACGGTCTGCACGATGGTCAGCTGGATGTCGCCGGTGCCGGGCGGCAGGTCCATCACGAGGAAGTCGAGGGCCCCCCAGGCCGTGTCGTTGAGGAACTGCTTGACGGCGCTCGAGACCATCGGCCCACGCCAGATGACGGCCTTGTTCGGGTCGACGAGGAAGCCCATCGAGAGCAGCTTCACCCCGTGCTGCTCGATCGGGATGATTTTGCGGGCTTCGTTGACGCGGGGTCGGGCGTCGTGGAGGCCGAACATCGTCGGGATGGAGGGCCCGTACATGTCCGTATCCACCAGGCCGACCTCGTAGCCGGCACGGGCCAGCGCCACGGCCAGGTTGACGGCGACGGTGCTCTTGCCCACGCCGCCTTTACCCGAGGCTACCGCGATGACGTGCACCGGACGCGCTTCGGTGTCGGGCGTCTCGGCGCCGCTGAGCGTGAGGTCGTCGCCCAGGCCGATCATCTCGTTGTCCACCTGGATGTTGACCCGCACCGACGAGCCGAGGGCCGCATGGATGGCTTCGCGCGCCCGGTCGGCGGCGGTTTGCGCGAACGGCGCCGCCGGGTTCTTGAGCATCAGCGTGAACGAAACCGTGTCGCCGTCGACGCGAAGCCCTTTGACCAGGCCGAGACGGACGATGTCTTTGCCCTGATCCGGGTCCACCACGGTGGCGAGGGCATCGAGAATCTGTTCGAGAGAAAGGGTCATGCGCGGTTCGTTGGGCGCGGGAAGGTCAGTCTACGCGGGTTGATAGGACCCTGCCACGGGGCCATTGTTCCACCTTCGAGGGATCCTCAACGTGCGTCGTTCTGCTGGAGGAAACGCAGGGCGAGGCCATGCCGCAGGCTGCGCGGGCTGACGCGGCAGGTCGTGGCGCCGGTGTGCCGCATCAGCGCTTCGACGAGGAGCACGCCGACGGGAAACACATCGGCGCGGCCGGCCATGAGCGCCGGGTTGAGGGCCAGCACCTCGTCGAACGAGGCGGCCAGAAGCCGTTGCCGCCAGCGTGCCACGTCGTCGAGGGTGAGGGTGACGCCCCCGGGGGGCCAGGCCTCCGGGCCGGGCAGGCCCCGGTGTACGAGGGCCAGCACCACGGCCGTTCCGGCGGCGCCAATGAGGGGGCGGCCGGCGGCCCCGGGCAGGCGGGCCGCCGAGAGGACCGCGTCGAGGGTGGCCCGCACGGCGGCGACGGCTTCGGCGGAGGGCGGCTGCGTGGCGACGTACCGCTCGGTCAGCCGCACGGTGCCGACGTCGAGGCTGGTGCGGAAGGTGAGACGGGGCGTGCCGTCCGGCCCCCGTTCGCCTTCGACGACCTCGGTGGACCCCCCGCCGATGTCGAACACGAGGGTCGGCCCGTGCAGGTCGTCGAATGCAGAGGTGGCCCCGGCGAAGCTCCACCGGGCTTCCTCATCGCCCGAGAGGATCTCGTACGAGAGGCCGGTCTCGCGGCGGACGAAGGCGATGAGTTCGTCCCGGTTCTCGGCGTCGCGCGAGGCACTCGTACCGGCCACGACGATGGCCTCCGCACCCTGGGCTTCGGCCAGACGCCGGTAGGCTCGCAGGGCGTCGCGCAGGCGGGCCATCGCTTCGGGGCGGATGCGGCGGCTCCGGTCCACCCCCTCGCCCAGCCGGATGACGCGGCTGTCTTCGTGCAGGATGCGAAGCCGGCCGCCCGGCGCCAGGTCGGCCACGAGCAACTGGGCCGTGTTCGTCCCGACGTCGATCGTGGCGAGGCGCATGGCTGGGAAGGACGAGGCGGATGGCTCGGGAAGGGGGACGGGCTCACGCAGGACGTTCCAGGACGACCGACCACCACGCGCCCTCGGTGGCTTCGTGACGGGGGGTGAGCGCCTGGCGTGCGGCGGCCGCGAGCATGAGGTCGCGGTCCGAGGTGAGCAGGCCGGCCAGGACGATCCGCCCGCCCGCCCGCGTCTTTTCGGCGAAGCCGGGCAGCAGGTCCAGCAGCACGTTCCGGTTGATGTTCGCCAGCACCAGATCGAAGCCGGCTTCGGGGATGACCTCCAGCGATCCCTCGCGGAAGGCGATCCGGTCGGCGACGCCGTTGCGGGTGAAGTTCTCGGCGGCGTTCTCGGCCGCCCACGGGTCGATGTCGAAGGTGAGGGCTTCGGCAGCCCCCAGGCGGATGGCCGCGATGGCCAGGATGCCGGTGCCGGTGCCGGCGTCGAGGACGCGCTCGCCCCCCCGGATGAGCGACGGCAGCACGCGCAGCACCAGGCGCGTGCTCTCGTGGTAGCCCGTGCCGAAGCTCATCTTCGGGTCGATCTCGAGGACGATCTTGTCTGCGTGTTCCGGAGGCGTCGCCGTCCAGGTCGGGCGGATGAGGAACGGCCCGACGGCGACGGGACGCAGGGAACGTTCCCACTGTGCGTTCCAGTCCTGCGGCTCGATGAGTTGTTCCTCGAGCGGTACGTCGAGGTCGTGCGCCCGGAGCCAGTGCTCGATGCGTTCGCGGGCCACGTCGTTCCAGCGAGCGGCCGGGAGGTAGGCCTTCAGGTAATGATCCTCCTGGAGGAAAGCCTCGAAGTCGAGGTCTTCGAGGAAGACGATGAGCGCTTCCTGGAGCGGCTCATCGACGTAGAGCGTCAGTTCGACGGTGCGCATAGACAGGCGGGGTTGGTGGAGGGCGGCCCGGTGCGAAGCCATGCCGTCCCGCACCGTGAACGCCTTGCTCATTCGAGGAGTTCGATCACGATCCCCCAGGCGTCGGGATCGTCCGGGGCGCCGTCGTCGAAGTCGCCCCAGGCGTGGGAGAAGTCCGTCGTGAAGTAAGCGATGTACTCGCCGGGGGGGAGGGCGACGAGCCCGTCGAAGCGCCGGTTGCGGTCGTCGCCGCCGGCGGGGACGGTGTTCTGCAGGGTCATCTTCCAGACGACCTCGCCGTTGTCGGCGCGCTCGATCCAGCCGTAGTCGTAGGTGCCGCCCGTCGAGATTTCGCCGGTGGCGACGATGTGGAGGGTGGCCGGGTGCGAGAGGGCAAACGGAAACTCGACCCGTGTGTCATTGCCGAGCCGGGTACGCCGGAGCAGGAGGCGGCCGGTGCCGGGCGGGGGGGGCGGCGCCGGGGTGGCCAGGCCGGTGGGGGGCTCCGTCTCGAGCCGGACGAAGACGCTGTCCGGCAGGGGGTCGGCCATCGGGAAGAGGGTCACGCCCCAGCGCTCGGGGTGTGGGGGCTCGGCCTTGCGCCAGTCGCCGTAGGCATGGGAGCCGTCCGTCTGGTAGGCGAGGGTATAGGTGCCGGGCGAGAGGCTGAGGAAGGCGATCTCGACGCGGTTGCCACTGGCTTCGTCGTCGGTGGGCTGGGACCCCTCGCGGGTCATTTCCCAGACGCGCTCGCCCGTTTCGTTGTTTTCGATCCAGCCATAGTCGTACCGGCTGCCGCCGCTGCTGATTTCGCCGAGGGCATAGACGATCAGCCGGGCCGGTTGCGTCAGGGCAAACTGGGCGCTGCGGAGCGCGTCGTCCGGCACACGGGTCAGGCTGATGAGCGGCGTCCGGTCGGTCCAGGGGTCGAAGGGACGGAGGGCTTCCGGGGTATCGGTGGAGAGGGTGAGGCCCCAGGCGGCCGGGTCGAGGGGCGGGTTGGCCTGCCAGGCGCCCGCGTGGTGCCGCTCGTCGGTGACGTAGACGGCGCGGTAGAGGCCGGGCGGGAGGGTCACCGTGCCCCGGAACACACGCTGGGCCTCCCAGCCGCCGGCCGGCCACGTGTTCTCGGGCGTCATGGCCCATACCCGACGCCCGGTAGCGGCTTCTTCCAGGTAGCCATGGTCGCACGGGGAGGGGTCACACAGTTCCCCGACGGCGTACAGCGTGAGGGGCAGCGTCCGGGTGACCTGGAACAGGAAGGTGTGGGTGAAGGGGCCGTGGCTGGCCGGGGCCGACGACCAGACGACGTTGGCGCCGTCGGGGGCCAGGGCGGCGAGGGTCGCCGGCTGATCCGTCGGGGCACGGCCTTCACCCACGACGATCAGGCGCCACTGCTCGGCATCGCCCGTCCAGTGGTGGCGCAGGCTGAGCCAGGAAGCGTCGCGTCGCCAGGCGCCCGGCGTGGGGCCGTAGGTAGTGAAGAAGACGTCGTAGGTGCCGGCCGGGAGCGAGAGGCTGTCCCGGGCCAGGGCCAGCGTGCCGTTGCCGTGCCGGACGTCGTTCGGGGTCATCTGCCATACCACCTCGCGTGTATCCCTGCGGAGGATCCAGCCGTAGGCCGCCAGGGGGCTGGACGACTCCAGGTTGACGAACGAGCCCGTCGCCTCGACGAGCAGGGGGGTGCGGGCTTCGAGCGTGAAGGTGGCCTGACGGAGTTGGCCGGGTTCGAGGTCGGTCAGGACGACCAGCCCCTCGGGAACGGGTGGACCGATCACCACGCGGGCGATGAGCAGCCCGGTCACGATGAAAAGCAGGGTGACCTGGAAACGAACGAGCCGGCGTCGTGTCATGCAGGGAAAGGGTGCGATACAAGCGTCGAAAGGGGAGGACAGAGTCCTGTACGTGTCCGGGGCGGCGAAGTTACCCGGGTCGTCTCGTGTACGTTCGATTCCCCCGAAGGCTCCGCTACACCCGGGAGAGGACGTGCTGTCGCATCGGTTCGAAAAACCGTACCTTATCCGTTCCTTCCGGCCGGCACACGGGGCTGGAACGGGAGGGGGCGTGTAACAAAGCGGCCCGGCGCCGGGTAAAAGAGCGCCGATGGGGCGCGTTGGCCGTTCAGTTCGTACGCCGCTCCCGGGGGCCTATTGACCGCGATCGATGTCGTTGACGGAACTGCTTAGATCGGCACAGCCGGAGCGTGTGGGCGGATCGAACGCACGTATGCAGCACATCCTGCTCGGGGTGTTGTGGGCCGTCTGTTACGTGCTGGCGCTCGGGTATCATCTGCTGCTCTGGAGCACCGGCGACGTGCCGTCGACGACGGTGGCCCTCGTGTACCACGTCGTGGTGCTGACCGGGTACACGGCGCTCTGGTTCCTGCTCTCGAGCCTGTTCCGATATCGGCACCCGGTGCCGGGGCGTGTTTTCTGGGGGATGCTGCTGTTCGGCGGGCTGTACGTGGTGCTGGCCTACCTCGCCATGCAGATTCCGCCGGCGGGCATCGTTGGGATGGCGATGGACCGGGATCTGCCGCTGGCGCCTTCGGTGCCGTTCAAGATCAGCCTGCAGGCGTTGCTGAAGGCGGGCTTTGCCTTCGTGCTGTTGTTGCGGTTTCGCAGTCTGGTGCTGGTAAAGCGAACCCGGAGCAGCCAGCGCAACTGGAACCTGATGATCGGGCTGATGGTGGTGGCGTCGCTGTCCGGGTTCATGAAGTCGCCGCGGGAGGAAGTGTCGCTGGTGCAGGGGCTGGCGATCATCCCGGCCGTCGTTCTGATGGTGATCAATGCCTTCCGCCTCTCGTGGATCGTGTCGCTTTCCTTTCGGGCCAAGATGGCGACCAGCGCCATAGCCTTTCTCCTGCTGTTGCTCCTGCTGAGCCTGGCCGGCATCGACAGCGGCGTGGAGGGCTTCGAGGCGGTGCCCGGTGCGACGCAGGCCTTGCTCTACTACAGCTATCCGCTGGCCATCTTCACGGGGCTGGCCATCTATTTCGGCATCCTGTACTGCACGACGGCGTTCCTCTCGCTGCTTTTTCACCTGCCGACGACGAGCGACTTTCAGCGCAAGGCGGGCGAGATGGCGATCATGCACTCGCTCTCGAACCTGGTGGGGCAGGTTTTCGACTCCGAGAAGCTGTTCACGACCATCGCCGCCTCGCCCATCGAGGCGTGTTCGGCACAGGCTTCCTGGCTAGCCCTGCCGGATGTGGAGCGGGGGACGCTGCACCCCCGGATCGTGGCTTCGCACCACCTGAGCCCGGAGCGCATCGAGGCCCTGGTCGACCTGAAGGCATTCTTCGACGAGGTGTACAGCCGGCGGACACCGCTGGTGGTGCAGCAGGCGCTGGCCGACCACCGGATCACGGCCCGGCCGGACGACGGCATCGGCAGCCTCGTCGTGACGCCGCTGCTGGCCCGCGACCGGGTCCTCGGGGCGCTCTTTGCCATCAAAGAAGTCACGCACGGCTTCGAACAGGATGACGTGGAGGCCATCAGCGTCTTTGCCGCCCAGGCGGCGCTGGCCCTCGACAATGCGCGGCTCTTCGAGGAACAGCTCGAGAAGGAACGCCTGGCGCGCGAACTGAGCATCGCCCGGGAGGTGCAGCGTAAGCTGTTGCCCCAGCGCCTGCCGCGCCTGCCGGGCGTAACGCTGGCCGCCTCCAGCACCTCGGCCCTCGAAGTGGGAGGCGACTATTACGACTTCGTGCGCCTGGACGACCACCGCCTGGCCGTCATCGTGGCAGACGTCTCGGGCAAGGGCACCTCGGCCGCCTTTTATATGGCCGAGATGCAGGGCATCTTCCAGGCCGTCAGCCGGATTTCGCCCTCGCCCCGCGACTTTCTGTATCAGGCCAACGTAGCGCTGGCGGCCTCGCTGGAGCGGAACGTCTTCATCTCCGTGGTGTACGGGGTGCTGGACCTGGAACAGGAGGTGTTTACGCTGGCAAGGGCGGGGCATTGCCCGGCCGCCGTCGTGAGCCTCAGCGGCGAGGCGCGTTTCCTGCGCTCGCGCGGGCTGGGGCTGGGGCTGGACCGCGGCCCGCTGTTCCGCCAGATGCTGGTCGAGGAGCGCATCGACCTGCAACCCGGCGACGTGTTCGTCCTCTACACCGACGGCGTGGTCGAGAGCCGCAACCCGGCCGGCGAGGAGTATGGCTACGAGCGGCTGCTCAGGATGATCTGCGCCCACCGCCACGAAGAAGCCCCGCAGTTGCATGCGGCTCTGCTCGACGATCTGGCGGCGTTCGTCGGGGCCACGGCGTACGACGACGACATGACGCTCGTCGTGCTGAAGTGGCACGGTATCGAGCTGGGCCGAACCGACGACGTAGCGGCGGCGTATCGGGCAGCACCCGCCGCCCCCCTTTCCTCAGCGGACGGAAACCGGATCTCCGGGGCCGACCTGAGCCAAACCACGTAGGCAAGACGAGCCATGAGCAATTTTTCGGTAGGATTCCGCAACAAAGGCAATGTGCAGGTGCTCGACCTGAACGGAGAACTGGATGCGCATACGGCTTCCGAACTGGAAGCGGCCATCGAGAAATGCCGGCACGAAAATCGTTGTAACATCGTCGTCAACGGAGCGAACCTGAAATACATATCCAGCGCCGGCCTGGGGGTGTTCATGGCCTACATCGAAGACGTCCGAGAAGCCGGAGGCGACATCAAAATTGCCGCCTTGCAGCCCAAGGTGTACAACGTCTTCGACCTGCTGGGCTTTCCGCTCCTGTTCGACATCGTGCCCACGGAGGAGGAGGCCGTGGCGCGCTTCCACGAGAACGGCGAACCTGCCGGCTGACCCCATGCCGATCGTGACGGTGAACGACCTGCCCTGCTGAATCCGAGACAACCGTGGCCCAGTCGGTATACAAACTCACCATTCCCAGTGCGACCCGCTACCTGGAGGACGTGCGGCATTTCGTCGAAGTGCACGCGCGTGAGGCCGATCTGGGCCCGGAGGACGTCGAACGGCTCAAGATGGCCGTCGACGAGGCCTGCACCAACGTGATCAAACACGCCTATAAGGGGGACGGCGAACACCAGATCGACATTGCCGTCATCATCGACCCGGACCGGTTCACGGTACGTATCCGGGACGAGGGCGAGGCGTTCGACCCGGCCTCGTACGAGGAACCCGACCTCTTCGAGTTCGTCCGGCAGCATAAGAAGGGCGGGCTGGGGGTGCACATCATGCGCCGCCTCATGGATCAGGTCGAATACCGCAAGCGGGGCAAGATCAACGAGTGCTGCATGGTCAAGTACCGTAACCACGACCGGTCCGGGGCCGGCCGGCCGTCCGCCTCACCCGGGGCTTGAGGGCGATCAGCGGGTGCCCCGGTAGAGGGACGCGATGCCGAAGGTGAGGGGTTTCCAGCGCAGATCCGAGAAGCCCACCTGTTGCATGATGTCGAGGAAGCGGGGGCCGTCCGGGAAGGCCGCGATGGATTCGGGCAGATACCGATAGGCGCCTTCGTCTTTCGAGACCGAGCTGCCGATGCGGGGCAGGATGTGCCGGGCGTAGAACTCGTAGAGTTGCTTGACGGGGAAGCGGCGAGGATGGCTGAACTCGAGCACGACGAGCACGCCGCCGGGCCGGAGCACGCGGGCAATCTGGCGCAGGCCCTGCTCCAGGTTTTCGAAGTTGCGCACGCCAAAGGCCACGAGCACCGCGTCGAACTGGGCGTCGGAGAAGGGCAGGCGCTCGGCGTCCCCCCGGCGCAACGTGATCCGGTCCGTCAGGCCCAGGCGCTCGATCTTTTCCCGGCCCACCCGCAGCATCTCCTCGGAGATGTCGACGCCGACGACTTTTTCGGGCTCCAGCGTGAGGGCTTCGATGGCCAGGTCCGCCGTGCCGGTGGCCACGTCCAGGATGCGACGGGGCTGGTGCTCGCGCAGCATCTCGATGGCCTGGCGACGCCAGCGCCGGTCGATGCCGAAGCTGAGGATGCGGTTGAGCAGGTCGTACCGCGGGGCGATGGCGTCGAACATCGCCTGCACCGCCTCTTTCTTGCCCTGTGCTTCGCCGATGGGGGGGTAGTTTTTCATGATCGGGGGAACGGTTCGGGCACCGGGTTAGCTGAGCAGGTCCGTCAGCTTGAGCAACTCGTAGTTGATGGTTTTCTTGCGCTGCCAGACGTTGCGGATCGGGGTGAGCTTGATCTCGTTGTGGATGATGCCGACCATCACGTTGGTGTGGCCTTCCAGCAGGGCCTCGACGGCAGCGACCCCCAGGCGGCTGGCCAGGACGCGGTCGCGGGCCGACGGCGAGCCCCCGCGCTGCGTGTGACCCAGGATGCACACGCGCAGGTCGATGGCCGCGAAGCGCGGGTCGGCCTGGAGCGCCTCGGCGACTTTGGTGGCGCCGCCCAGCTCGTCCCCCTCGGCCACGACCACGATGGACGACCGGGACTGCGCCGACATGAGCGAGTGAATCCGCTTCTTGACCTTGTCCATCTCGGTGAACGTCTCCGGGATGAGCACGAGCTCGGCACCGCCGCCGATGCCGCTGTTGAGGGCAATGAAGCCGGCGTCACGTCCCATCACCTCGACGAGGAACAGGCGGTTGTGGGCGTCGGCCGTATCCCGGATGCGGTCGATGTTCTCGATGGCGGTGTTGAGGGCCGTGTCGTAGCCGATCGTCTCGTCGGTGCCGAAGAGGTCGTTGTCGATGGTGCCGGGACAGCCGACGATGGGGACGCCGTGTTCTTCGTAAAAGATGGAGGCGCCACGGAGCGTACCGTCGCCGCCGATGGCGACGAGCGCGTCGATGCCGAAGCGGCGGAGCTGTTCGGCGGCAACGGCCCGGCCCTCGGGCGTGTGGAACCGCTCGGAACGGGCGCTCTTGAGCAGGGTGCCGCCTTTCTGCAGGATGTTGGAGACCGAGCGGGGGTCCATCTCGACGAAGTCTCCGTCGATCATGCCTTCGTAGCCCCGCCGGATGCCGATCACGTCGAGGTCGAAGGTATAGGCGGCCCGCACGACGGCTCGCACGCAGGCGTTCATGCCGGGGGCATCCCCGCCGCTCGTAAAGACGCCGATCCTGGTGATGTCCATAGGCTGAAGGCTTCCGTCAGGGGCCGGCCGGAGGGCCGGGCGCAACGCGGAGTCGGCAGCGGTACCGCATCACGGCCGCGCCGGGCGCGCTACCACTATGCCGATTTGAATCCGGTTGTTCTGCACGTAGTCTTGAAGATCCGGAGAAACCTTGACGCCGCCGGTCGTCGAGGCGTGCAGGAAGCCCTTCTTCCCGTCACCGGCGTCGTAGACCAGGCCGGTGTGCGAGACGTCGAGGCCGTCGATGCTGGTGGCCGTGGCGATGATGTCGCCGGCCTGCAGGCGGTCGTAGACCGTGCGGATACGATCCTGCGGGATGTAGTAGATCGTGCGCGCGGCCAGGCGGCGTTCCATGGCGCGGATGCCCTCGAAGAGGCTGTCGCTCGCCACGAGCCGGGGATAGCTGGCGCGGTGGGTGCTCATGAAGTTGAGCGTCTTTTCGAGCGGGATGCCGCCGAGTTCGCGGGTGAGGTCCTTCACGAGTCCGCGCCGCTCGTTGTCGGCGATCCAGTCGGTGAAGTAATGGAGGCGGCTGCAGTAGCCGTCCATGCGCCCGTCCCGGTACCGTTGCTCTTCGAGGCGGCGGGTAAACCCTTCGTAGGTATAGTCCTGCACGGCGATGCCCCGGCTCAGCGCCAGGACCGTCTCGACGAGGAGCACGCAGTCGAACCCGCTCAGGTTGACGACCAGGGTTTCTTCGGGCGGCTCGTCGAGCAGGCCGGCCACGTAGGGGGTGCCGGCGAAGTAGGTCCCGACGGCCTGCATGATCTGGCCGAGCGGGCGTTCATGCAGACGTTCCCGGCGGGCAAAGTTCATCACCGCGCGAAACCGGCGGGCCGTGGCGCTGTCGGGGGGCGCCACGGTGGCGGCCGGGGTCGCCGTGCGGACGACCGGCGTGGTTGGCTCGGCGGCCTCGGGCCGGCAGCCGAGCAGGAGCAGGAGCAGCGAAAGCAACAGCGGGCGCATCGGGAACAGGGTCGGGTGTCAGGTAGGGGGAGGGCCGGGGCCGGTACGGTCATGCCGGCCACCGGGCCTCGATTCGGAGCGCGGCGGCGAGACGCCGGCGGTACTCGGCCCGGGGAATCTCGAGGGCGCCAAACCGGGCCAGGTGAGGCGTCAGGTATTGCGTGTCCAGCAACACGAAGCCACCCCGGCGCAGCGTGTCGACCAGGTGGACGAGCGCCACCTTCGAGGCATCCCGCTCGCGGTGAAACATCGACTCCCCGAAGAAGGCACCGCCCAGGGCCACCCCGTACAGGCCCCCGACCAGGCGCTCCTCCCGCCAGCATTCGACGCTGTGGGCATAACCGAGGCGGTGTAACGCCACATAGGCCTGAAGGATCTCCTCCGAGATCCATGTTTCTTCCCGGTCGGCACAGGCGCGGATCACCCCTTCGAAGTCCCGATCCCGCGTTACCTCGAAGGCGCCGCGGCGAACGAGTCGGGCCAGGTTCTTCGTCACGTGGAACGTATCGAGCGGGAGGATGGCGCGCGGGTCCGGGTCGAACCACAGGACGATGTTGCCGGCGTGGGGGTCGGCCATGGGAAAGAGGCCGCTTCGATAGCCGGCCAGGACGTAGTCGGGGGTGAGGACGGACATGGGGGTGGGGAATCGGGCAAGGAATTCGTATTTTGCGGCTCCGGCAGGCCCACGGGCCTTCCGGCAGCCAGGTGCATCCGAGGATACGATGAACAAAAACGCAACTTTCCGGGCTACCGTAGGAGACCGGTCGTTTCAGATCGAGTTCCGGGACGGGCAGGTGTACCTCGACGGCGAAGCGGTGGAGGTGTCGTTCGAGCCGGTCGATGCGGGGACGTATTCGTTGCTGATCGACGGCCGGAGCGTGCCCGTCTACGTCGAGGGATGGGATGGTGAGGACTGGCAGGGGCTCGTCGGAGGGCGGCGTCGTACGGTGCGTGTGCAGGATGCGCGGGCGCTGCTGCTGGAGCGCTTCGGGTTCGAAGACCCCAAGGCCGCCGCGGCCCGTGAGGTTCGGGCGCCCATGCCCGGGCTCGTGCTGAAGGTGCTGGTGGAGGAAGGGCAGACCGTGCAACCGGGCGACGGGCTGGTGATCCTGGAGGCCATGAAGATGGAGAACGAACTGCGGGCCCCCGGTGCGGCCGTCGTGCGGCGCGTCCACGTGGCCGCCGGTGAGGCCGTGTTGAAGAACGACCTCCTGGTGGAATTCGCATGAAGGTTCTCGTTACGGGTGCCACCGGGCTGGTCGGGTCTGCCCTGACCCGGCGGCTCGTCGAGCGCGGCGCCGAGGTGCGCATCCTGTGCCGCCCTACCAGCCGGTTCGACCTGCTCGGTCCGGTGGCCGGGCGGGTCGAGCGCGTTCCGGGCGATGTCACGGACCCGATCGGGCTGCGGGCGGCGCTGGCGGGGGTCACGCATGTCTTTCACGTGGCGGGCCATGTGGGCGCCGGCCACGGCCGCCGCGAGCGCGAACGGCTCTTTCGGGTTAACGTCGAGGGGACGGCTCACGTGGTCAACGCGGCGCTGGCCGCCGGCGTCGAGCGCCTCGTGCACACCTCGAGCATCGCTGCGCTGGGACGTCCGGCCGAGGCCACCACCCCGATCGACGAGGCCACGCCGTGGCAGGAGTCGCCGCTGAACACGCCGTACGCCGTCTCGAAGTACCGCGCCGAACTCGAAGTGCAGCGCGGCATCGCCGAGGGGCTCGACGCCGTCATCGTCAACCCCGCCCTCGTCTTCGGACCCGGCCGCCCGGGGGAAAACACCGGGCGGATCGTTGAGCTGGTGCGGCGGCGACGCCTGCCGTTCGTGCCGGCCGGCGGGACGTGCGTGGTGGACGTGGAGGATGTCGCCGAGGGACACCTCCGGGCCCTGGCGCACGGCCGCACGGGCGAGCGCTACATCCTGGGGGGGGAGAACCTGGCCTGGCGTGAGATCCTCGCGACGCTCGCCGAAGCCTTCGGCGTCCCCGCGCCCCGCCGGACGCTCTCGCCCCGGATGGCGCGCTGGCTCGGCCTGGCCGCCGAGCTGACCGGCGTCCTTACCCGCACGACACCCGCCTTCACCCGCGCCACGGCCGCCACCGTCTCCCAGAGGTTCCGGTACAGCAACCGGAAGGCCGTCGAGGAACTGGGGTGCCACTTCCGCTCCTTCCGGGAGACGGCCCACCGGCTGGCCGCGGCAGCGAACGCACAGAGCCCGCCACCGGCACGGTGACGGGCTCGCAAAACCCGGGGGCTGACCGGACTCAGGCGTCCACCTCGTCGATCACCTCGAAGTCCGCCCGCTCGCCCACATGGACGCTGACCAGGTCCTTCACGTCCACCAGAAACGTGCGCGTATCTTTTCGAACCTTTCCGGACCGGTTCTTTTTGTAGACGACGCCCGTGAACGGAACCTCCTCTTCCTCGAGCAGCGGTTCCAGGGCTTCGGCTTGCTCCTCGTCGACGAAAAAGACGCCCTGGTATTCGAGTCCCTGATAGGTGCGGCGAGCGAAGGCGTAACCCTGCCCTTCGATACCGCCGAGTTCGGCCTGCTGCGGTGTGTAAAGTGCCATGGATCGTGTCGTGGATTGCGTGAGACGTGGTGCATACGGGAGTGAATTCCCGTACCGATGCATGTATGCCTGAGGAAGATAGGCCGGGTGGCATGGGGTGTCCATGTATCGCGATCTATACCGGGGATATAGATCCGATACAAATCCGCTTGAAGGCGGCGAGGCGACGGTGTACCTTCTGCTGATTCGTCTGTGTTCCACCGTGTCGTTCCGCCGCCCATGGCCCGTATCCTGATCGTCGACGAGATTCGCCTGAATGCCAGCGTGATGGCGGCCGTGCTCGAAGAGGAAGAGGACCTGGAGGTGGTGGGCACGGCCACGACCGTCGAGGAGGCGCTGGCACATGCCGGGGCCTGCGACCTGGTGCTCGTCAGCACCGGGTTGCCGGAGGGAGGCACGACGCGCCTCATCGCGGCGCTGCGCGAGGTCAATCCGGAGGTGAGTATCCTCGTCGTGGGGCTGGCGCGGGAGCCGCACGACATCCTGCATCACATCGAAGCCGGGGCCAGCGGCTACGTGTTGCGGGAAGACTCCGTAGAGGAACTCCTCCGTAACATCCGGGCGGCCAGACGGGGGCGGGCCCTCGTTTCCCCCGAGATCGCCGCGTTGCTGATGGAGCGCATCGCCCAGCTGGCGGAACTGGCCGCCGAGAGCGGCATCGACCTCAGCCAGCCGCCCGACCTGACGCCCCGCGAACGGGAGGTGCTCGAACTGATCGGCGAGGGCCTGACGAACCAGCAGATCGCCGACCGGCTCTTCATCGAGGTCGGCACGGTCAAGAATCACGTCCACAGCATCCTCAGCAAGCTCAACGTGGGCAGCCGCGAGGAGGCGGCCCGCTACCTGCGCGCCCTGGAAAAGAAGGGGCTCTGACCCCCCTGCCCGGGATTTGTATCGGAAAATGTATCCGCCGGGTGTGACCTGATCCATTGCGACCGCCCGGAGAGCGGCCTATCCTGTTAAGCGTAACGTTTTCAGGCGCACCGGCAGGGCACGGTCATGGTTGCATCCAGCGAAAGGCGAGCGTGCACACGCGTTGGTCTGGTGGTGCGGCCTCGTCTCCTGCGCGAGATGCTGGTCCGGCTGATTGGCCGGCATCCGCGCCTGTGTCTGGTCGGGTCGGTGTCGGAGCCGGCTCGGCTGGAGCGAGTCCTGACCGGGCAGGCGCCGCAGTGCCTCGTGGTTACCCTGGATCGCTCCGGGAATCTCGACGAGGACCTGCGCCGTGTCTGTCGCCGGCATCCCGGGCTGCGGCTCGTGGTGCTCTCGGCGCAGGGCCGCCTCCTCCGAACCGAACGGGGCCGCCCGGCCCGCGAGGTCGACACGGCCGAGGCGCTGCTGGAGACGCTGTGCCATGCCGGCAGCGACGAAGATCATCCTTCCATCAACGAACAGGAACAACAACGATGAGTGATTTCAAGCAGACCGTGAAACAGTGGTTCGACGACGATGCCCGTGAGCAGCAGGCCGAGGGCCTCTGGCGCCAGTTCCGCGGACGCCTGCGGGAAGCCTGGGGTGCGCTGACAGACGATGACCTGGACCGCTCGAAAGGCCAGTGGGATCAGCTCGTGGGACGCATCGCCGAGAAGACGGGAGAAGCCCGCGAGGACGTGGCCCGCAAGATCGAGGCCATCGCCGGCAAGATGCGAAACGGTGCGAAGTGAGGCCTCGGGTTCGGTTTGCGATCACCTTCACAGGCATAACCCATGAATCTATCTGACGCTTTGTCCCGCATCACGAACAAGCTTATCGGGTGGCTGGAAGCCCTCATTGCGCTGCTGCCCAACCTGGTGCTGGCCGTGCTCGTCGCGATCGGCTTCGGCCTGCTGGCGCGCTACGGTCGCCGCGTCACGTACCGGCTGCTCGACCGCGTCTCGTCGAACCGGCAGGTCAACCGGTTGCTCGGCTCGATCGTGTCGGCGGCCGTCGTGGCGGCGGGGATCTTCATTGCGCTGAGTATCCTGCACCTCGAAGACGTCGTGACGGCGCTGCTGGCCGGTGTCGGGATCGTCGGGCTGGCCCTCGGCTTCGCTTTTCAGGACATCGTCTCCAACTTCGTCTCCGGGATTCTGCTGGCCTTTCGCCGGCCGTTCCGCGAGGGGCATTACGTCGAGGCTAGCGGCGTCAGCGGGACCGTGGAGGAGGTCAACCTGCGCACGACCATCATCCGCCGTACGGACGGTGCGCGCGTCTACGTGCCCAACCGGGAGGTCTTCGGCCACCAGATCGTCAACTACTGCGAGCCGGGTTTCCGCCGGGTGGACGTCGCCTGCGGCGTGGCCTATGGCGACGACCTGGAAAAGGCCCGCGCGGTGGCGCTGGAGGCCGTCGAGGACCTGCCGATGCGGGATCGGGACCGGCCGCTAGAGCTGTTCTACGAATCCTTCGGGGACAGTTCGATCAACTTCGTGCTCCGGTTCTGGATACCGTTCCAGGGGCCGCGCGACCTGTTCGAAGCCCGCAGTGCCGCCATCCGGCGCATCAAACGGGCCTTCGACGCGCACGGTATCACCATCCCCTTCCCGATTCGGACGCTGGACTTTGGCGTCGTCGGCGGCGTGAACCTGGCCGAGGCGCTGCCCAAAGCCTGGGTCGATGGGCGGCTCACGTCCCCTTCCGGCTCCAGCGACCGGGGCACGTGAAGCGCATCGTTCGGGCTGCGGTGATCCGAAATGCCATCAGAAACGAAAAGAGGAAACACGTCATGAACAACGAACACGCAACCATGCTTCAGGAAGCAGGCGAACTGGAACAGAACCCGATCGGGTTGCCGCAGGAGGCGGCCGAGGTGATCGTGGACGACCTGAACCGTCACGTGGCCTCGCTGTTCGTGCTGTTTCACCAGTATCAGAAGCATCACTGGCTGGTCGAGGGGCCGCTCTTCCGGGATCTGCACCTCTATCTGGAGGAAGCCTACCGGCAGGTGCACGCGGACCTCGACGAGGCGGCCGAGCGCATCACGGTGCTGGGTGGCGTGCCGGTGGGGAGTCCCGAGCGGCAGGTGGCCCTCGCACGCGTCGCGTCCGAGCCGGAGGGGGTCTTTCCGGTCCGGGACATGCTCCTGGCGGACCTCCGGGCGGAGCAGACGATCATCGGGGCCCTGCGCGAGAGCATCCGGCATGCCCGCGAGCAGGGGGACTACGGCACGGAGCGTCTGCTGAAGAAGCTGCTCTATCACGCCGAGGAGCGGGCACACCACCTGGATCATTACCTGCAGCGCAACACCCTCACCCCGGAGAGTGCCTGAAAGGCGGCGGGCTGATCCGTGCGATCGGCACCGGGCGCTCCGTCTTCCGGCGGAGTGCCCGTTCGCAACCGGTTTCGCGCGGTCGATCCGCCCGGGGGGTCAATCCGCCCAGCGCCGGGCGCGTTCGAGGGCCTTGCGCCAGCCCGCGCGCAGGCGCTGCACGTCGCTTCGGGGCCGGGCCGGGGCGAAGCGGCGGTCTTCGGTCCACTGGGCGGCCAGGTCGTCGAGGCCGTCCCAGTAGCCGACGGCCAGGCCGGCCAGGTAGGCGGCGCCCAGGGCCGTGGTCTCCAGCACACGGGGCCGGACCACGGGCACGCCGAGCAGGTCCGTCTGGAACTGGAGCAGGAGGTTGTTGGCCGTGGCGCCGCCGTCGACGCGGAGCTCGGCCAGGCGGAGGCCGGCGTCGGCCTCCATGGCTTCGACCACGTCGGCCACCTGGTAGGCGATGCTCTCGAGGGCGGCTCGGGCCAGATGGGCCTTCGTGGTGCCGCGCGTCAGGCCCAGGATGGCGCCGCGGGCGTAGGGGTCCCAGTGGGGCGCGCCCAGCCCGGTGAAGGCCGGCACCAGGTACACGCCGCCGTTGTCCGGCACGCCGGCAGCCAGGGTCTCCACCTCGGCGGAGGAGCCGATCAGCCCCAGCCCGTCGCGCAGCCACTGTACCACCGCCCCGGCGATGAAGACGCTTCCCTCGAGAGCGTATTCCATCCGGTCGCCCAGGCGCCAGGCCACCGTGGTGAGCAGGCCATGGGACGAAGGGACCGCCTTTCCGCCGGTGTGCATCAGCATGAAGCAGCCCGTCCCGTAGGTGTTCTTCACCATGCCGGGGCGGGTGCAGAGCTGGCCGAAGAGGGCGGCCTGCTGGTCGCCGGCGATACCGGCAATGGGGATCGGGGCGTCGAAGAGGCCGGGGGCCGTCTCGCCGTAGACCTCGCTGGAGGAGCGGACCTCGGGCAGCAGGCTCCGGGGGATGCCGAGCACGTCCAGCAGGTCGTCGTCCCAGTCGCCGGTGTGGATGTTGAAGAGGAGGGTGCGCGAGGCGTTCGACGGGTCGGTGACGTGGACGCGCCCGCCCGTCAGGTGCCACACCAGCCACGTGTCGATGGTGCCGAACGCGAGGGCGCCCGCTTCGGCGCGGGCCCGGGCGCCGTCGACGTGGTCGAGGAGCCACCGCACCTTGGTGCCGGAGAAGTAGGGGTCGAGCACCAGCCCGGTGCGCTCGCGGAAGAGGGCTTCGTGGCCGGCGGCTTTGAGGTCGTCGCAGAAGGCGGCGGTCCGGCGGTCCTGCCAGACGAGGGCGTGGTGGATGGGCCGTCCGGTGGCGCGGTCCCATACGAGGGTCGTCTCGCGCTGGTTGGTGATGCCGAGGGCGGCCACGTCGCGGGCCGTCAGCCCGGCCCGGGCCAGCGCCTCGCGGGCCACGGCGTGCTGCGTCGCCCAGATCTCTTCGGCGTCATGCTCCACGTGCCCGGGTTCGGGAAAGTGCTGGGTGAACTCTTGCTGGGCCACGCTCCGGATCTGCCCGTGATGGTCGAAGACGATGGCGCGGGAGCTGGTCGTGCCCTGGTCGAGCGCAAGGATGAAAGGCATGGCAGGCCGGGTTGATCGGGAGGGGGAAGCACCTGGCGGAAGAAAAGTAATCCGGGCGAAAAAGACATAATGGTTTCTTCACCGGGGGGGCATTCGGCCGGGAAACCTGGCCGGTACATGTGGGTGTACGTTGACTCGTATCCCTGCTACTCCCATTCCCTTTCGCCCGATGCTCCCTCGCCAGCGTGACAGACGGATGCTGCGCCGTTCGGCGCGGTGCGATGCGCACAGGCGCTGGCTCGGGCTCCTGCAGGTACACGACGGCGGCGTCCATCGCTGTGGGCCGCCCGGGGCGCTCCTTTCGCACTGAGCCTTTCTGCTTGCTCCCGCCCCGCCGTACCGCCAGGTCGCGGTTGCACGCCTGTTCGTATCTTTACCCGCACGTCGCGGTGCGACGCGGGGTCCTGCCCTTCCTTCCGTTCACGTATCGGATGCACGCATGGAACTATCCATTCTGAACCTCTTCCTCGTCTTGCTCGTGGCCTGGCTGGCCGGGTCGCTGGCCTCGCGCTGGGGTTATCCCTCGGTGCTGGGCGAGTTGCTGGCGGGTATCCTGCTGGGGCCGCCGCTGCTGGGCTGGCTGCACGGCAGCGAGGCGCTGGCCGTGCTGGCCGAGGTCGGCATCCTGCTGATGATGGTCTACATCGGCATGGAGATCGATCCGCGCGAGCTGGGCCGGGCCTCGAAGGCCGGGTTGCTGGCCGCCCTCGGGGGCTTCATCACCCCCTTCGTGCTGGCCTACCTGATCATTGTCGAGACGGGCGGGACGCCGATGGCCGGCATCTTCGTGGGGATCGCCGCCGGGGTGACGTCGCTGGCCACCAAGTCGCGTATCCTGGTGGATCTGAAGCTGCTCGACACGCGCATCGCCCACGTGATGATGGCCGGCGCCCTCATCGCCGACACGCTCTCGCTGGTGGTCTTTGCGGCCGTCATTGGTGTGGCCGAGGCCGCACAGGTGGACGCCGCCGGGCTGGCGCTGGTGGCGGGCAAGGCCGTGCTTTTCTTCGCCGGGGCGACGCTCCTGGGGATGAAGGTCTTCCCTGCGATGGGCCGCGCCCTCACCCGCCTGCCGTCGTTCGAGCGGACCGCCCTCTTCACGCTCGTGCTGCTCATTGCGCTCGTCTATGCCGAGCTGGCCGAACTGGCGGGGATGCACGGCATCCTGGGCGCGTTCCTGGCGGGGCTGTTCCTGCGGGAAAACGTCTTCGGGCGCACCCGCTCGAAGGAGATCATGGAGCTGGTACGCGACGCCTCGCTGGGCTTCCTGGCCCCCATCTTCTTCGTCACCGCCGGGTTCGCCGTCTCGCTCGACGTCTTCTCGACGGACCTGGGGCTGCTCGTGGGCATCGTGGCCGTGGCGACGCTGGGCAAGATCGTGGGGACGGCCCTCTTCTACCTGCCCACGGGCTACGGCTGGCGCGAGGGGCTGACCGTCGGGGCCGGCATGAACGGGCGTGGCGCCGTCGAGATCATCCTGGCGCAGATCGGCTTGACCCTCGGCCTGATCTCGCAGGAGATCTTCTCGATCCTCGTCTTCATGGCCATCTTCACGACGGCGACGGTGCCGGTGCTGCTGAAGTGGGGGACGGACTGGCTGCGGCGGCGGGGCGAGCTGGTGCGCTCGGACGAGGAGCGCGAGGGCGCCGTCATCCTGGGGGCCGGCCCGACGGCCCGGGCGCTGGGGCGGTTGCTGGCCCGTTCGATGCCGGTCCTGCTCATCGACCGCAACCGCGAGCGGTGCGATCTGGCCGAAGCCGACGGGCTGAGCGTGATCTGCGGCAATGCGCTCGACGAACAGGTGCTCAGCGAAGCCGGCCTGGGCCGCGCCCGCCACCTGATCGCGCTGACGGCCAACGCCGAGGTCAACGCCCTGGCGGCCGAGCGGGCTCGCCTGGTGTTCTTCGTCCCGGAGGTGCACATCCTGCATACCGGCAACGAGGAGGGCCACGCCGCGCTGGTGCACCACCTGGGCGCGCACACCCTCTTCGGCGGGCCGGTCGACATGGCCGTCTGGGACGTGCGCCTGGATCACGACGAGGCGGCCTACACCCACGTGGTCCTCGAGGAACCGGTCCCGGCCGCCCGCCTGTTCGAGCGGCTGGGCGGCGGCACCGAGCGGCTGCCGCTGGTCGTCGAGCGCGAGGGCACGTTCCTCCCCTTCCATGCCGACCTCGCCCTGGTCGCCGGCGACCGGGTCACCCTGCTTCAGACCATCGAGGACCTGCCCGATGTGTTCGATCGCTTCGACCGGCTGGTGGCTCGCTGCCCGGTCCTGGACATCGAGCAAAGCGTCACGCTGGATGCGTTCCTGGGGATGGCGGCCGGCGTGCTGGCGCCCCGCCTGGACGTGGACGTGGCCCCGCTGGCGCAGCGGTTCGAGCAGCGCGAGCGGGTGCGGGCGTCGGTGCTGCTGCCGGGCCTGGCCATCCCGCATGTGCTGATCGAGGGAGAGGGTAAATTCGAGGTCCTGCTGGCGCGTTGCCGGGAGGGGGTCGTTTTCCCGGGCGAAGCGGAGCGCGTCCACACCCTGTTCGTGCTCGCCGGCACGGAGGACCAGCGCACGTTCCACTTGCAGGTCCTCTCGGCCATCGCGCAGATTATCCAGCGGGAGGACTTCGAGAAAGAGTGGCTCATGGCGCCCGACGCCGAAGCCCTGCGGGCCCTGGTCCTCCGTGCCCCGCGCCGTCGCCTGGCGCCGGAACCCGCCGGCGACCCGGAAGCGGCCGGTGAGGGCGACCCGGAGGCTACGTTGCCTTCCGGCGCCTGAGCATGCCATCCGTTCGTTTTTCCTTCCCACACGTTCCTTCGCGCCCCGTATGAAAACCACCACGACGATCCCGGCAAACCGCCTGTTTCGCCCGTTTCAACGCTTTTTCGAGCAGGAAGCCGCCGGCGGTATCCTGCTGCTCGTGTGCGCCGTCATCGCCCTCCTGTGGGCCAACTCGCCCTTTTCCGAAAGCTACTTCGGCCTGTGGGAGACCCTCGTCACGGTAGGCGTCGGGGGCTTTGTGATCAGCAAGCCGCTGCTGCTGTGGATCAACGACGGGCTGATGGCGATCTTCTTCTTCGTCGTCGGGCTGGAGATCAAGCGGGAGGTGCTGGTGGGGGAGCTGTCGTCGCCGAAGGCGGCGGCGCTGGCGGTGGCGGCGGCGTTCGGGGGGATGGTGGTGCCGGCGGCCCTCTACACCCTGCTCAACGCCGGGACGGACGGCGCCAGTGGGTGGGGCATCCCGATGGCGACGGACATTGCCTTTGCGCTCGGGGTGCTGGCGCTGCTGGGCAGCCGCGCGCCGCTCGCCCTGAAGGTGTTCCTCACGGCGCTGGCCATCGTGGACGACCTGGGGGCCGTGCTGGTCATCGCGCTCTTCTACACGGCGGAGATCTCATGGGGTGCGCTCGGCGCCGGCGCGGGGGTGCTGGTGGCGCTGGTGGCGGCCAACCGGCTGCGGATCCAGCGTCCGGCGGTCTACGTGGTGCTCGGCATCGCGCTGTGGGTGGCTTTCCTGAAGTCGGGCATCCATGCCACGGTGGCCGGCGTGCTGCTCGCGCTCACCATCCCGGCGCGGCGCCGCCTCGACACGCACGAGTTTCTGGCGCGGGGAAACGAACTGCTGCGCGTGTTCGCGCGGGACGTGCGGCCGGGCAAGACGGAGCCGAGCACGGACCAGCGTGACGCCCTCCACGCGCTGGAGGTGACGTGCCGCCACGCCGAGACACCGCTCATCCGGATGGAGCACGCCCTCCACGGCTGGGTCGCCTTCCTGATCATCCCGCTCTTTGCCCTGGCCAACGCCGGCGTGGCGCTCGGCGGGGACCTCGGCGCGGCCTTCGGCAACCGGGTCACGCTTGGCATCGTGCTGGGGCTCTTCGTGGGTAAGCAGATCGGCGTGACGGGCTTTGCCTGGCTGGCCGTGCGCCTGGGGTGGGCCGCCCTGCCCGCCGGCGTGACGTGGCGGCAGATCTACGGCGTGAGTTTTCTTTGCGGCATCGGGTTCACGATGTCTCTCTTCATCGCCAACCTCGCCTTCGCCGAGGCGGCCCTGCTCGACAGCGCCAAGGTGGGCATCCTGACGGCCTCGCTCGTAGCGGGTCTCGGCGGCTGGCTCGTGCTCACGCGCGGCGCGAACGGGAAGGCCAAGATCCCGGCTTCGTAGTGCGTAGTGCGTTCTGTAGTGCGTAGTGCGTGGTCCGTAGTGCGTGGTGCGTAGTGCGTAGCGCGTAGAAAACAACCTTACGAAATACGCACTACGAAATACGGATTACGCACCCTCCTGAAGCTTCCCCTGCATCCACAAGCTGAATCCGTCTGACACGGATAACCATGCCCTACCCCGTCCTGGCCGTAACCCTGCCGTTCCTCGGCGAGATCGTGGCGCTGCTCGCCGGGAGCGTGCTCATCGCCTACCTGTGCCACCGCATCCGGCTGGTGCCCATCGTGGGCTTTCTGCTGGCGGGCGTGGTCATCGGCCCGACGGCGCTGGGGCTGGTGACGGACCAGGCGCTCATCGACGGCATGGCCGAGGTGGGCGTGATCCTGCTGCTCTTCACCATCGGTGTCGAGTTCAGCCTGGAGCGGCTCGACCGCATCCGCCGTCTCATCTTCTTCGGCGGCGGCCTGCAGGTGGGCCTGACGGTGCTGGTGGTGATGCTGGTTCTGCTGGCGGCGGGGGTGGCCTGGCCCGTGGGCGTGTTCACGGGGTGTCTGGTGGCCCTCAGCAGCACGGCCATCGTGCTCAAGCTGCTCGACGACCGTGACGAGACGGACACGCCGGAGGGGCGGCTGGCCCTGGCGATCCTCATCTTCCAGGACCTGGCCATCATCCTGATGGTGCTCCTCGTGCCGATGCTCGGGGGGCAGGGCGGCACGCCGCTGGACCTTGCGCGGGCCTTCGCCGAGGCGCTGCTGCTGATTGCCGTCGTGCTGGTGGTGGCTCGCAAGGTGTTGCCGCCGCTGCTCGAGCGTATCGCCCGCACGCAACGGTCCGAACTCTTTCTCCCGACGGTCGTGACGATCTGTTTCGGTACGGCGTGGCTGACGAGCCTGGCGGGCGTGAGCCTGGCCCTGGGCGCCTTTCTGGGTGGGCTCGTCGTCAGCGAGAGCCGCTACAGCGCCTACGCCCTGAGCGAGATCCTGCCGCTGCGCACCCTCTTCAACGCCGTCTTCTTCGTGTCGGTCGGGATGCTGCTCGACGTCGGCTTCCTGCTGGACAACCTGCCGCTGGTCCTCGGCGTGGCCGGGGCGGTGCTGCTGGTGAAGGTGGGGCTGACGACGTTCACGGTGCGGGTCGTGGGCTATCCGCTGCGCGTGGCCGTGGTGGTGGGCCTGGGGCTGGCCCAGATCGGGGAGTTCTCGTTCGTGCTGGCGCGGGCCGGGGAGAGCGCCGGGCTGACGCCGGCCGGGCTGGGGACCGAGGGCGTGCAGGCGTTCATCGCCGTGACGGTGCTACTCATGGCCGCCACGCCGCTCCTGCTGCACCTCGGCCACCGCCTGGCGACATGGGTGGAACGCTCGGATCGCTTCGCCGGCGACCTGCCGGCGGGCGAAGCGGCCACGGCGCCGCCGCTGGAGGACCACGTCATCATCGTCGGCTACGGCCCCGCCGGCGAGCGGCTGGCGCAGGTGCTCAAGGACACCGGCCTGCCCTTCGAGGTCATCGAGATGGACCCGGTGCTGGCGGACCGGGCCGAGGAGGACGGGTTCCATGTGGTGCGGGGTGATGCCGGCCGCCCCCACATCCTCGAACACGCCGGGATCAACCGGGCCAAGCTGCTCGTGGTCGTCATCAACGACGAGGCGGCCACCCTGCGCATCGTGGAGGTGGCCCATTACCTCAACCCCACTGTCCAGATCATTGTTCGCACTCGCTTCCTCGACCATATCGAGCGTCTCCAGCAGGCCGGCGCCGACATCGTGGTGCCGGAAGAACTGGAGACCTCGGTGCGCATCTTCACCAATGTGCTGGCCGCCTATATGGTCCCGCCCGACGAGATCAACCGGAAGGTGGCGGCCCTCCGCTCGGGCGACTACCAGGTCTTCCGCAGCCAGATCCACGAGGCGCACATGATGGTGCTGCAGGGGCTCGACGAGGAGGGGCTGCACACCCGCGCCGTGGCCGTGCGACCGGGTGCCCCCGTGGCCGGCAAGACGCTCGGCGAACTCGACCTGCGCCGCCGGTATAACCTGACGGTTCTGGCCATCCGCCGCGACGGGCGCACCATCGCCAACCCCTCGGGCGACTTCCGCATCGAGCCCGGCGACCGGCTGGTGCTCATCGGCGAGGCCGAGCAGTTCGCCCGTTGCGCCGACCTGTTCCGCGAAGCCCCGCCGCCGTCCGTCTCGGCCTGACGCCGCGGCCATTTTTCATACCCGCCCCGCCCTATCCCTCCCGGCGATGGGCTATCTTGTGTCTCCATCCAGCCGCCCCCTTTCCGCCGGAGACCTCCTGAATCTTCAATCTT
>CAZKFR010000023.1:0-43085 GCA_964552015.1 uncultured Rhodothermaceae bacterium
CAAGGGCCGATTCCCCCGTCAGCTAAAGCAGACGGTCCCCTCGGCTCGCAGCCCTTAACGTTAATTATGGAACGACGAATCATCTCCAGCGGAACCCGGTGGGAGCCGCTCGTCGGGTATGCCCGCGCCGTGCGCGTCGGCCCCCACGTCCACGTCTCCGGCACCACGGCCACCGGCCCGGACGGCCGCCTCGTGGGAGCGGGCGATGCCTACACCCAGGCCGCACAGGCCCTGCGGAACATCGTCGCAGCGCTCCGGGAAGCCGGCGCCGGTCCCGAGCACGTCGTCCGTACCCGCATCTACGTGACGAACATCGACGACTGGGAGGCCGTCGGGCGGGCTCATGGCGAGGTGTTCGGCGCCGTACGCCCGGCCACGTCCATGGTCGAAGTCACCCGCCTCATCGACCCCGAGATGTGTGTCGAAATCGAGGCCGACGCCTACGTTCCCCCGGCCTGAGGGCCCGGCAGGGACGGCCGCGAACCTCTTCGACCTGCCGGGCGTAAGCAGAGCTTTCCGTACCTCATTTTATCGACCCATTACGAGAAAGACCGTGAGCAACGCAAAACAGGGCGACGCCGTCGACGTCCACTACACCGGCAAACTCGAAGACGGCACCGTCTTCGACTCCTCCGAGGGCCGCGCCCCCCTCACCTTCACGCTGGGTGCCGGGCAGGTCATCCCCGGTTTCGAGGAGGCCGTTCTGGGTATGCAGGAAGGCGAGACGAAGCAACATGCCATTCCGCCGGAAGAAGCGTACGGCGAGCACCGCGAGGACCTCGTCGTGCCGATCCCTCGCAACCAGTTTCCGGCCGATGCGGACCCCCAGCCGGGCCAGCAGATCGAGTTGCACCTGCGCGATGGCGGCGTCATCCAGGCCACCGTCACCCACGTCGATGCCGACACCATTGTGATCGACGCCAACCACCCGCTGGCAGGCAAAACCCTCATTTTTGACATCGAGCTCGTCAAAATACATTGAAGGGGCCGCGTCGCCAGGAACATCCGAACCGAGGTTGCATTGGCGCCGTCGGCGGAGCATCGGCCTGTTGACTCCCTGAGCATCGGCAGGTATATTCCGCACGACGCATGTGGACCTGGCCAGACGGCAAGGTCTTTGTCGTGCTAAGAAACAGTCTGCACACGCTTTAGGCGTTACAGCGGGCGTCGATACCCCCACCAGAGGTTCCGACTTCGTGCGCCGGGGTCGCCTCGATCAGCGGGCACGCTGTCGTGCCCACGGCAAGCAAGTTTGGCCTTTTCAAGACGGTCGATATGCCGAAGAACCGGTACTACTACTACGACCCGGAGCAGTGCGCCTTCGTCGAATACCGGGCGACCCGGGCCCAGCTGGTCCGCAAAGCCTCCGGTTTGGTGGGGGTTGCGCTGCTCCTGGCAGGTCTGTTCGTCTGGGGGCTCGATCAGCTCATGCAGACCCCCGAGGAGCTGGCCCTCAAGGCCGAGAACCAGGTCCTCCAGGAACAACTCGCGCGGGTCAACCAGCGCATGGCCGACTTCTCGGCGGAACTCGAGCGGCTGTCTGAGAAGGACCAGCGGTTGTACCGCTCCCTGCTGGAAGCCGAGCCCATCTCGGAGGACGTCCGGCAGGTGGGTGTGGGTGGCGCCGATGCGTACGAAACGTACAGCCGCTTCTCCACGACGGCCGCGTCGCTGTTGCGCGAGACGACCCGCCAGCTCGACCAGCTCGAGCGGCAGATCGGGCTGCAGAACGCCAGCTACCGCGAGTTGACCCGGCTGGCCGCCGAACACGAGGTCAACATGGCCGAGATGCCGGCCATCCTGCCGGCCGACGGTCCGCTGGTTTCCGGCTACGGGATGCGGTTCCACCCGATCCTGCGCGTCCGCCGGATGCATTACGGGGTAGACCTGCTCGTGCCGCGCGGCACCCCGGTCGTGGCCACGGGCGACGGGGTCGTCCTCGAAGCCGGCAAGGGCTCCGGCTTCGGCAACTACGTCAAGCTGCATCACCCCTCGCTGGGGTACACGACGCTCTACGCCCACCTCTCGCGGATCCCCAAGCACATCCGTCGGGGCCGCAAGGTGAGCCGGGGCGAACTGATCGGGTACAGCGGCAATACCGGGCTTTCCAGCGCACCGCACCTGCACTACGAGGTGCATGATGCCGAGGGCCGGGCCCTCAACCCGATCTTCTTCTTCGCGCCCGGCCTGACGCCCAGCGAGTACCAGCGCCTGCACGAGGCGGCCCACCAGTCCACCTCCTCGCTCGACTGAGACGCCCGGAACGCCGGTCGTTTCGCGGGGTTATCTCCTCTACCGCCTTTTCAGGCCGGTATTCCGTCTTGCTTTTGTCCAAACGACATACTATCGTGCACCCCTTGCGGTAGCGCCCGCACGCGTGCGCACCGGCATCCCAAGCACCTTGCCTTTCGAGAAGCTATGTACTGGACGCTGGAACTTGCCTCGTACCTGGAAGATGCGCCCTGGCCGGCCACGCGCGACGAACTGCTGGACTATGCCGAGCGCACCGGAGCTCCCCTCGAGGTGATCGAGAACCTGCGCGCCCTCGAAGACGACGGCGAGCCCTACGAAAGCATCGAGGAGATATGGCCGGACTACCCCACGGCCGACGACGACTTCTATTACGAAGACGAATAACCGGGCTGCAGGCCGGCCGCTGCCGGCTCCGACCGCCCTCCTCTGCTTTCGTACCGAACGTGTTGCTCCGGGTCGTCTGGCTGGGCCTCTGGGTGAGTCTGGGGCTGTGCGTCCGGGTGGGAAAGGCCCAGGACCCCGGTACATCCGGCAGGGACACCCCCCCGATCGTAGCCGCCGTGCACCTCTCCGGCGACACGTTTTTCCCCGAGGAAACGCTTCGCCTGCACATCCGCACCCGCGCCAACCGGCGTTTCCTGGGTCTTCCCGGTGTGAACTGGTGGCTCTGGCTCTACCGGTTCGGGGACTGGATCGGGGGCGGTATCGGCCGGGCGCTCATGGCCACCGGCGAACCGCCCGCCTACCTCGACCCGGCCGTGCTCGACGCCGACGTGGAGCGCCTGCGTCTCTTCTACGCACGCGAGGGGTTCCTGAATGCCACCGTCGTAGCCCGCACCGAACCGGTGGGCCGACCGGACCGCGTCCGCGTCATCTTTGAGATCGAGGCGGGAAGGCCGGCGTTCCTGCGCCACGTACGCTACGACGGCCTCGAACGCCTCCTGCCCGACCAGCAGATCCGCCTCACCCGGGCCACGCTCCTGGCCCACGGCGACCTCGACACGACCGATCCCCTCCGGTTTCGCGCCCGCAACCAGCGCTACTCGGCGCCCACCCTCCTCGAAGAAGGGCGCCGCATCCTGGCGTTTCTCCGCCGGGAAGGCTACGCCGCCGTCACCCGCGACTCGATCCACGCCATCGTCATCCCCGTCCCCCCGGACTCGTTCGACGTGGTCTTCCGCGTCCGCCCGGGTCCCCGCTTCCGCTTCGGAGATGTGATCGCCCACGTGACCGGGCCGCATCCGGAAGCCCTCCCACGCACCGACACGCTGGCCCTGCCGCCCCCGGCCGACACCGTCGCCGGCGGGCACCTGATCGTCCATTTCGAGGGCGAGGACCGGCTGGAAACCGGCCTGCTGACACGAACGCTGCGCTTCCGTCCCGGCATGTGGTACAACCAGGACCTGCTGCTGGCCACCAAACGCCGCCTGGACGCCACCGGTGTCTTTGCCTTCACCGACATCCTCCCGGTGCCCGAGGACACGGTTCGCCTGGCCCCCGGGGCCCCACCCCGGCTGCCGCATCGCCTCGCGTTACGCACGCGGCCCCGCCATCAGATCCGGCTCGAGACGTTCATGCTTCAGCGGAGCGGTGCTCTGGCCGACGCCGACAACGAACTCGGCGCCGGCCTCGGGGTCACCTACCAGAACCTGAACCTGTTCGGCAGCGGCGAAGCCTTCAGCCTGCGCGCCACCGGCTCGCTGGCGCTCGACCTGGACGCCCGCTTCGGCGTCACATCGTCCCAGTGGGAGGTACGTTCGGCCCTGGTCTATCCGTATCTGATCGCGCCCTTCCACGGGCTCGAAGACGCCCTCGGCCTCTACGACGCACGCACCCGCCTCTCCGTGACCCTGCTCGCCGCCCGGCGGGAAGCCCTCCGCCTGGTTCTGCGCGGGCGCGGCACGGCCCGCTTCCGGCTCGAACTGCAACATTCGCCCGTCGTCACGTCGTTCGTCGACCTGCTCGACGTCAGTGTCAACAACCCCGATACCCTCTCGGGCTTCCGGGAGGCGTTCCTCGAAGACGCCCTGTCCGCCATCCGGGATACCGTCCAGCAGGCCCGGATCATCGAGGATTACACCCGTCCCCAGATCAACAACGCGCTGCGCTACACGCTCCGTTCGGCCCGGCTCAACCCGCTGACCCGGGACGAGGGCCATGCCTATGAGATGGCCTTCGAGGTAGGCGGCAACCTGCCGTACCTGCTTGACCGGTTCGTCTTCTCGCCGGACACCCTGGAAGGCGCCCTGCCCGGCCTGCCCTTCTTCGGGGGCAACCGCGCCTCGAACCGCCTCCGCTACCGGCAATACGTGCGGTTCACGACCGACATCCGTCGCTTCAACCGGCTCAGCCCGCGCTCGGTCCTGGCCTGGAAATTCCTCCTGGGCGTGGCGCACCCGACGGGCCGGGCCAACCTCGTCCCGTTCGACCGGCGCTTCTACAGCGGCGGTGCGGCCAGCGTGCGCGGATGGCGCCTGCGGGAACTGGGGCCCGGCCCCGTCACCTTCGGCAGCACCTCCGCCGGCGACGATGCCGCCAACATCCTCGGGGGGGACATCAAGCTGGAGAGCAGCGTGGAGCTGCGCCATACGTTCCTGGCCTCGGTCCTGAAAGCCAACTGGATCGTAGCCGTCTTCACGGACGCCGGCAACGTCTGGTTCGGTCCCCGCAACCCCGGCACGCGGCAGGGCCGCTTCCGCCTTCGCACGTTCGCCGGCGAGCTGGGTGTCGGCGCCGGCGTCGGCCTGCGCCTGGCCTGGGACTACCTGATCGTCCGACTCGACCTGGCCGCCAAGGTGCACGATCCGACCCGGCAGGGCGATCTGCTACCGGACGGGCTGCGCCGGCCCTTGCTCCACTTCGGCATCGGCCATACCTTCTGACACCGCCCCCCGGGAAGAAACGGCGAAGCCGGAACCGCCCGCCCGAACCGGCGCTTCCACGCCATCCCCGCATGACCATGGCCTCACTGCACCACGTGACCGACCGGCTGCGCCTCCTCTACCGGCGCCTCGTCCGGCGGGCGGAGGACGACCGCCTCCGCCGCATCGTCGACGTGCTGACCCGGACGCCGGTGTTCGAGACGCTCCGCCGGGCGGACCGCTGGCAGCTCGCGGAGATGATGCACCCTCGCCACTATGCACCGGGCGAGTACCTCTATTACGAGGGCGATCCGGGTCTGGGGCTCTACGTCGTCGTCCGCGGGCGCGTGAGCCTGCTGACCACCCGCGACGACGGCGAGCCGGTCGAACTGCGGCAGGTCGGCCGCCACGGCTTCTTCGGGGAGCAGGGCCTCCTCGGCGCAGCCGACCTCCGGCGCCTGGAGACCGCCCGGGCCCTCACCGAAACCCACGTCCTCGGCTTCTTCAGCCCGGACCTGCGCACGTTGCAGCACCGCAAGCCCGCCGTGGCCGCGGCCTTTGCCCTCGCCCTGGCCACCTACCTGGCCCGACGGCAGGAGGCTTTTGTCGATACGCTGGCGCGCCGCGAGGGCCGTCCCGACGCCCTGCGCCTGTTCCACCGCGCCCTCCCCGACGGGGAGCCGGCCCCACCCGAGCTACCGTGAAGAAAGGCACCGAGATCGTCCTCGACATCGAAAAGTTCGCCGACCGGGGCAAGTCGCTCGCCCGGCTCGATGGCTACGTCGTCTTCGTGGCCGGCGCCGTGCCGGGCGACCGGGTGCGGGCCGTCGTCATCAAGCGGAAGAAGAAGTACGCCGAGGCCCGCCTGCGCGAGGTGCTCGTGCCGAGCCCGCTGCGTACCGAGCCCCGCTGCCGCTACTTCGGCACGTGCGGCGGCTGCAAGTGGCAGCACGTCGGCTATGCGGCGCAGTGCGAGGCCAAGCGGCAGAGCGTGGCCGACGCCTTCGTGCACCACGGCGGCTTCGAGGGCGTCGAGGTGCGCCCTACGCTGGGCGCCGACCCGATCTACGGCTACCGCAACAAGATGGAGTTCTCCTTCAGCGCCGAGCGGTGGCTCACGCCGGCGGAGATCGCCTCCAGCGAGGACTTCGACACCGGCTTCGCGCTGGGCCTCCACGTACCCGGCAACTTCCACAAGGTGATCGACCTGACGGAGTGCCACCTGCCGCCCGAGATCGGCGTACGGCTGCTGAACGGCGTACGCACCTTCGTCCGCGCACAGGGATGGAAGCCGTGGGACATCCGCCGCCACGAAGGGTACCTCCGCCACCTGGTTCTCCGCACGGGCACCCACACGGGCGAGGTGATGGTCAACCTGGTCACCAACGGCTGGGCCCCGCCGCGCATGGAGCGCATGGCCGCCTACCTGCAGGAGCACTTCCCCGAGGTTACCAGGTTCGTCAACACCATCAACACCGGCCCGGCACAGACCGCCTTCGGCGAGGCCATCCACACCCTCTACGGCCCCGGCGTCATCCACGACCGCATCGGCCCCTACACGTTCGAGATCGCCCCGAACGCCTTCTTCCAGACGAACACGCGGCAGGCCGAGCGGCTCTATGAGGTGGCCCGCGACTTCGCCGGGCTGCGGCCGCAGGACCTGGTCTACGACCTCTACTGCGGCGCCGGGACGATCTCCATCTTCGTGGCGGAGCGGGCGCGGCACGTCGTGGGCGTCGAGCTGGTCGAGGAGGCCGTCGCCAACGCGCGGGCCAACGCCGCCGCCAACGGCGTCACGAACTGCACCTTCGTCAGCGGCGACCTGATGCGGCTCTTCACCCCGGCGTTCGTCCGCACACACGGCGCCCCGGACGTCCTCATCGCCGACCCGCCGCGGGCCGGCATGCACCCGAAGGTCGTCGAGCAGATCGGCCGCCTGCGGCCGGAGCGCTTCGTCTACGTGAGCTGCAACCCGCTCACGCAGGCCCGCGACCTGGCCCTGCTCCGCGACGTCTACGAGATCGAGGTCGTCCAGCCCGTCGACCTGTTCCCCCACACCCATCACATCGAGAGCGTGGCGAAGCTGCGCCGCCGCACCCAGCCCTGACCCCGGAAGCTACTGTGAAAACGAACGCGCCCCGAAACACCGCCGTCACCGGAAAGACCGCCTTCGTGACGGGCGGAACGGGCTTCGTCGGAAGCCATCTGGTCGAAGAACTGAAGCGCCGCGGCTACGGCGAGGTGCGGTGCCTGGTACGCAGCCGCCTCAAGTGGCTCGACGGCCTGGACATCGTGCCGGTGGAGGGTGGGCTGGACGACGAGGACGCCCTGCGCGAGGGCGTGCGCGGCGTGGACTACGTCTACCACGTCGCCGGGCTGACGCGGGCCACCGCGTGGGAGGCCTTCGAAGAGGCCAACGTGCGGGGCACGCTGCGGCTGCTCGACGCCGTCCGCGCCGTCAACCCGAACGTGAAGCGCGTGCTCGTCACGAGCAGCCTGGCCGCCGTCGGCGAGGCGGACGTGCCCGTGGCCGACGAGACGACCCCGCTGCGGCCCATCAGCCAGTACGGCAAGAGCAAGGCGCTGATGGAGGAACGCCTGGCTCCCTATCACGCCGACCTGCCGCTGGTCGTCGTGCGCCCGCCGGCCGTCTACGGCCCCCGCGAGGCGGACATCTTCACCTTCTTCAAGACCGTCGACCGCGGCCTGTGCCCCATCGTCGGGGAGGCGCACCGGCCCGACCTGAGCCTGGTCCACGTGCGCGACCTGGTGCGGGGCATGGTCGATGCCGCCGAGCACGAGGCGACCCCCGGCCAGACCTACTTCCTCGGCAGCGAAGAACACTATAGCTGGGCGCAGATCCGGGATGCGACGATGGCGGCGCTGGGCAAGAAGGCGCTCACGGTGCCCATTCCCGGCGCCCTCGTCGAGGTCGTCGGCGCGGTGGCCGAGGGGGTGGGGCGGCTCCTGGGCACCTACCCGCCGCTCAACCGGGAGAAGGCCCGCGAGATCCGCCGTGCCTGCAAGATGTGCGCGGTGGACAAGGCCCGCGCCCACTTCGGCTACCGGCAGACGATCCCGCTCGAGGACGGCCTCCGGGAGACGATCGCCTGGTACCGGTCCGCCGGATGGCTCTGAGTGGCACCCTGTCCTTCGGATGGCTCTGAGTGGCACCCTGTCCTTGCATCCCATGACATCGCCCCCCCTTTCCCTCGCGCACGGCCTCCGGGGTCTCATCTTCGACCTGGACGGCGTCGTCGTCGACTCCGAGCCGTTGCACGAGGAAGCCGAGCGCCGCGTCTTCGAGGCTCTGGGCCTGACGCTGACGCCGGCGCACTTCCGCGAGATCAAGGGGATGGTGACCCGCGAGGCCATCGCCCACCTGCTGCGCCGCTGTGCGGGGGAGACGCACGACGTCGACGCCGTGGTGGCCCGCAAGGAACGCCTGTTCCACGACCTGCTGGCCGGCGTGCAGCCCGTCCCGGGCGCGCTGACGTTCCTGCGGCGGATGGCCCCCCGCTTCGAGCGGCTGGGCCTGACCACCTCGTCCGTGCCTGCCACGCAGCGGTTCGTCTTCGACCGCTTCGGCCTCCATCCCTACTTCCACGCCGTCGTCACGGCGGCCGACGTGACCCGGCCGAAGCCCGACCCGGAACCCTACCGGCTGACGGCGCAGCGGCTCGGCCTGCCGCCCGACGCCTGCCTCGTCATCGAGGACTCGGTCAACGGCGTGCGCTCGGCGGCGGCGGCCGGCTGCCGCGTGGCCGGGCTGACCACCTCGTTCGACGCTGCGGCCCTGCGCGAGGCCGGGGCCCACGTCATCGTCGCCGGCTTCGACGAGCTGGAGCGCCTCCTGACCGCCACGCCGCCGGCCTGAACCGACCGCCTCCACCCAAAATCCAAACGCCGAAACGCCGTCCGCGGAATCCTTCCCCGCACCGCATCGTACGTATCGACGCCCATCATCCTCCCTCCACCAACGCGATCCTGACCGTGAGCACGCTTGGGTTCAACACCGGATACATCGAAGAACTGTACCGCCAGTACCTGGCCGACCCGCAGAGTGTCAGCGAGAGCTGGCGTGAGTTTTTTGCGGACTACCACCCGACCGAGGCGTTCGTGGCCGTGCGCGATGCACGGCCCGGGGCGGAGTCGGCCCCGGCGCCGGGGGTAGAACCGGCCGCTCCGCCCCGGGGCGACGGCGCCGCCGGCGAGCCCGAGACGCCCGCCATCCCGATCCCCGAAGGCGCCGAGGTGCTCCCGCTGCGCGGGGCCGCCGCCCGCATCGTCGAGAACATGGAGGCGAGCCTGAGCGTGCCCACGGCCACCTCGGTGCGCACGATCCCGGTCAAGCTCCTGGCCGAGAACCGGGCTCTCATCAACGACTACCAGCGCTACGTCGGCGGCGAGAAAGTCAGCTTCACGCACCTGATCGCCTGGGCCATCGTCAAGGCCCTCAAGGCCTATCCCAACCTGAACACCCTCTTTCGCCGGGAGAACGGCACGTTGCAGCACGTCGTGCCCAAGCAGGTGAACCTGGGGCTGGCCATCGACATCGAGCGCCGGGGTAAGCGGACGCTGCTCGTGCCCAACATCAAAGGGGCCGACCAGATGACCTTCCCCCAGTTCATCGGCCTCTACAACGACCTCGTCCGTCGCGCCCGGGAGGGCCAGCTCGACGTGGCCGACTTCCAGGGGACGACGGCCACGATCACCAACCCCGGCATGATCGGGACGGTGCTCAGCGTGCCCCGGCTGATGCAGGGCCAGGGCGTCATCGTGGGTGTGGGCGCCATCGGCTATCCGACCGAATACTACGCCATCCCGCCCGAGCTCATCGGCAAGACGGGTATCTCGCAGGTGATGACCATCACCTCGACGTACGACCACCGCATCATCCAGGGCGCCGAGAGCGGCGCCTTCCTCAAGTACATCGAGGAACTGCTGCTGGGCGAGCATGGCTTCTACGGCGAGATCTTCGGCCAGCTCGGCATCCCCTACCAGCCCTACGGCTTCGACCGGGACAACACCCCGCAGGTGGGACGTTCGCCGGGCGAGGGCTCGATGGAGATGATCCACAAGCAGGCCCGCGTGCTCCAGCTCATCCGGGCCTACCGGGTGCGCGGCCACCTGCAGGCGGACATCAACCCGCTCGGCTACGAGTGGATCTATCACCCCGAACTCGACCCCGCCCGCTATGGCCTGACCATCTGGGATCTCGACCGCGAGTTCGTCACCGGCGGCCTCGGGGGGGCCGACGTGCTGCCCCTCCGCGAGATCCTCGACATCCTCCGGCAGACCTACACCCGCAAGGTCGGCATCGAATTCATGCACATCTCCGACCCCGACGAGCGGCGGTGGCTGCAGGAGCGCATCGAGCCGGTGCGCGGGGTCGAGCCGATCTCGAAGGCGGCCAAGCACCGGATGCTGCAGAAGCTCAACGCCGCCGAAGCCTTCGAGACGTTCCTCCACACCAAGTACATCGGGCACAAGCGGTTCTCGCTCGAAGGGGCCGAGACGCTCATCCCGATGCTGGACCGGCTGCTCTCCGACGCAGCCGACCAGGAGGTGCACGAGGTGGTCATCGGCATGGCGCACCGGGGCCGCCTCAACGTGCTGGCCAACATCATGAACAAGCCCTACGAGGTGATCTTCTCCGAGTTCGAGGGCAACCTGGACCCGAACACGGCGCACGGCTCGGGCGACGTGAAGTACCACCTGGGCGCGCGGGCCGAGCACGTGGCCCCGAGCGGGGCGAAGGTGAAGCTGACGCTGGCCTCGAACCCGAGCCACCTGGAGGCCGTCAACCCGGTCGTCGAGGGCATGGTGCGGGCCAAGCAGGAACTCCTGCGCGACGAGCACGCCGACGCGCCCACGGGCGACTACCACGATGCGGTCATCCCCGTGCTCATCCACGGCGATGCCGCCTTCGCCGGGCAGGGTGTCGTGGCCGAGACGCTCAACCTGAGCCAGCTCCCCGGCTACCGCACCGGCGGCACCATCCACATCGTCATCAACAACCAGATCGGCTTCACCACCGGGCCGAAGGACGCGCGCAGCTCCACCTACGCCACCGACATCGCCCGGATGATCCAGGCCCCCATCTTCCATGTCAACGGGGACGATCCCGAGGCCTGCATCCGTGTGGCCCGGCTGGCCCTGGACTACCGCCAGGTCTTCAACAAGGACGTCGTCATCGACATGCTCTGCTACCGCGTCCGCGGGCACAACGAGGGCGACGAGCCGACCTACACCCAGCCGCTGCTCTATCGCAAGATCGAGGCGAAGCGGTCCGTGCGGAAGATCTACACGGAGTTGCTGCTACGCCGCGGCGACATGAGCCCGGAAGACGCCGAGCGGATGCTGGACGACTACCGGAGCCGCCTCCAGGAAGCCTTCGAACGGGTGAAAGCGCTCGAGGCGGCGAAAAAGGAACAGGAGCAGGAACTGACCCCTCCGCGGCTCCGTCGCCCGCAACCCGCCCCGGAAGAGCACGTCGAGACGCGGGCCCGGCGGGAGGACCTCGAGGCCGTCGTCCGTGCCCTGAGTAACCTGCCCGAATCGTTCCACGTCCACAAGAAGCTCGACCGCCAGTTCCGCCGGCGGGAGAAGCTCTTCCACGAGGAACGCAAGGTGGACTGGGGCTTTGCCGAGGCGCTGGCCTTCGGCACGCTCCTGCTCGAAGGCACGAAGGTGCGCCTGAGCGGGCAGGACTCGCGGCGCGGCACCTTCAGCCACCGCCACGCCGTCCTCTACGACCAGGAGACGGGCGAGGAATACATCCCGCTCAACCACATCCGTGACGGCCAGGCCTACCTGTCGATCTACGACAGCCTGCTCTCCGAGTATGCCGTCTGCGGCTTCGAGTACGGCTACTCCGTAGCCGATCCGAAAGCGCTGGTGCTCTGGGAGGCGCAGTTCGGCGACTTCGCCAACGGTGCCCAGATCATCTTCGACCAGTTCCTCTCGGCCGCCGCCGAGAAGTGGGGACAGTACAGCAGCCTGGTCCTGCTGCTGCCGCACGGCTACGAGGGCCAGGGTCCCGAGCACTCGTCGGCCCGGCTGGAGCGCTTCCTCCAGCTCTGCGCCGAGGACAACATGACCGTCTGCAACTTCACCACGCCGGCCAACTTCTTCCATGCCCTGCGCCGTCAGGTGAAGCGCTCCGTCCGCCGGCCGCTGGTCGTGATGGCACCCAAGAGCCTGCTACGCCATCCGCTGGCCGTCTCCGACCCGGACGATTTCAGCGAAGACGGTTTCCACCCGCTCTATCCCGCCACCACCGACCCGGCCACCGCCGAACGGCTGCTCTTCTGCAGCGGGAAGGTCTACTACGACCTCCTCCAGACGCTGGAAGAATTTCCGGAGCGGAAGGACAACGTGGCCCTTGCCCGGCTGGAGCAGTTCTACCCGTTCCCGGAAGAGGCCGTCCGCGCGGAGCTGGCCCGCTACCGGGACGTGAAGGAGGTCCTGTGGGTGCAGGAGGAGCCGGAGAACATGGGCGCCTGGTCGTTCCTGCGCCACCGGCTCGACGCCCTGCTCGAAGAGTTGCACGGCGACTGCTCGCGGCGCGTCCGCTATGTGGGACGGCCCGAGAGCGCCAGCCCGGCCACCGGCAGCGCCCACGTCCATCAGGAGGAGCAGGAAGCCCTCGTCCGCGAGGCGCTGGGGCTCTGAGACGGCGCCCGGGCGTCAGGCCGTGTGCCGGCGCCCGGGCTGCCCGGCGTGCACCTCGGGCGGCACGGCCGCGCGATCCGCGCGGGCTGTAGCGGTCTGCGGTGTCGCGGCGGTCTCCTGTTCCGTCTTGAACCGGCGCAGCGCCTGCACCACCTCGTCCATCAGGCGCATCAGCTCGGACGTGGAACGGTCGATCTGCCCGGCCTCGGTGGCTACCAGACCGGCGCCGGTGGCAATGTGCTCCACGTTCCGGGCCATCTGATGGCTGGTGGCGGACTGCTCCTCGGTGGCGGCCGCCATCTGGCCGACCCAGTCTTTCACCTGCTCGACCTGGGCGACGATGGCGTCCAGCGCCTGGCCGGCCTGGCCGGCCTGCGCGCGGCCCCGCCGCACCTTCTCGTTGCCCGAGCGCATCGTGTCCACGGCCGTGCGGGTCTCCCGCTGCACCTGCGTGATCATGTCGTTGATCTGGCGCGTGGCCTCGGTCGTGCGCTCGGCCAGCTTGCGGACCTCGTCCGCCACGACGGCGAAGCCGCGGCCGTGCTCGCCGGCGCGCGCCGCCTCGATGGCGGCGTTGAGCGCCAGCAGGTTCGTCTGCTCGGCGATCTCCTCGATGACGGCCGTGATCTCACCGATGCGCTGTCCGGAGTCGCCCAGCCCTTCGACGACGCGGGCCGAGTCGTTGACAAACGCCACGATCTCCTCGATCAGCGCCACCGTCTCCCGCACGATGGCGCGGCCCTGCGCGGCCAGCTCGCCGCTCTGCCCGGCCGCCTCGGCCGTCTGCGTGGCCATGCGTGCGCTCTCGGCAAGGGTCTGCGTCATCTCCTCGATGGCCGCGGCCACCTCGTGCGTCTGCTGCTCCTGGCTGCCGGCCGTCCCCACGAGCCGCTCGCTCGACCCGCTGATCTCCTCGATGGCGTGCGACGTGTTTACAACCGAACGCATCACGCCCTCGACGAGCTGGCGGATCTGCCGGACGGCCCGGTTGAAGCCCGCGAAGAGCCGGTCGAACGTGGGCAGGGTCGTCTCGGGCAGTTGCACGCCCAGGTCGCCCTCGGCGAACCGCTCCATGGCGCCAAGCATCTGCGCCACGCCCTCGCGCATCGTCTCCTCCTGCCGGTGCTGTGCTTTGCGAAGCCGGCGCGTGGCCATGCTCACCGACGCCATCTCCGCCAGCACCTTCACCATCTCCTCGTCGTCCTCCGTGAAAGCCCCGTCGCCCGTCGCTTTGTCCGAGAGGTAGAGGGTGCCCAGCGTGCGGCCCTCGTGCCGGATGGGCACGCCCAGCAGGGACGTCATGGGCGGGTGCCCCTCGGGGAAGCCCACCGAGGCCGGGTGTTTGTGCATGTCGTCCAGGCGCAGCACCTGCTCCCGGATGTGGCCGAGCAGCCCCTTGCCCTCGGGATACCGGCCAATGCGGGCCACCTGCTCTTCCGTCAGCCCTTCGTGCAGGAAATCGACCAGGTTCCCCTCGTCATCCAGCACCGTAAAGGCCGCGTATTTCGCCCCGGTGATGGTCCGGGCCCCCCGCAGGATGATCTGATGCCCCTCGCGGCTCTCCAGATCCTGGAAGGCCCGGGTGGCCTCGATCACGGCCTCCAGCGCCGTCATGCGCCGTTTCATCCGGTCGATCATCCGGTTGAAGCTCTCGACCAGACGCCCAACCTCCCCCTTCTCTGAAGTTTCTACCTGGGTGTACTGTTCGCCCCGCGCGATCTTCTCCGCCACCTTCGTGACGTGCCGCAGGGGCCGGAGCAGGCGCCGGACGACCTGGTTCAGCACGAGCAGCATCAGCGGGAGGGCCACCAGCAGCACCAGGGCGTACCACCGCGCGTAGGCCCGCACCGGCGCCAGCATGACGGCCCGGTCCACCGTGAGCCCGATGACCCAGGGGTTCGCCTCCGAGCGCTTGAAATAGCCGTAGACCTCGCGGCCGTCCTCCAGCGTGAAGACGCCCTCGGCCACGCCGTCCCGCACCGCCTCCGGCACGCCGACCGACCACACCACCGGCTCGGCCTTCGCCCCGCGGATTTCCCGCCCCTCCAGCGTCGTGAGGAAGATGCGGTAGGCCTCGTCGGACGCACCGGCGTTGAGCAGTTGCTGCAGGTGGTCGATGGTGACTTCCAGGACGAGCATCCCCCGGAACACGCCGTCCACCACCACCGGCTGCATCAGAAGCTGGTGATAATGGTCTTTCTCCTCGAAGCCGAAGTAGTCCGTCACGAGCGCGTGCTCGCGGGCTTTCCCGAAGAAGGGATTGCCGGAGAGGTCGTGGCCGGCATGCCCGCTGGGGACCTGCGGATCGCTCCGATCCGGGCTGAGCACGACCCGGCCCTCGGCGTCGGTCAGCATGACGTGATGGAGTGGCCCCCAGAAGGCTTCCTGATAGGCATGGAGGGTTCGTGCGGCTTCTTCCACGCGCCGGCCCCGCGCCAGGAACGCATGCAGGGCGTCCGACGCCGCGAGCGCCTGCGCACTCCGGTGCAGATCGGCATAAAAGTCTTGCAGGCGGTGCCCGGCCGCTTCTTCCTGGCCGACGAGCCGCTGCCGGACCTGCTCCTCGAGCACGCGGCTCGTGTGCCGCAGGCCCAGCCAGCCGGTCAGGAGAAAGACGATGACAAAGACCGAAGCCGTGTAGGCGAGGACTTTCTGGCGGAAACTCATGGTACGGACGAAGGATGTCAGGCGCTTCAACATGGTGCCTTCCTCAGGTCTGCTCGTGCAAACGATGCCGGGCGGTGGGGGACCGCGGCCCTGAACCCGGGAAGGGGGTTTCAGCCTGAAAATCGTCCCATTCATCCAACTCTTAAGCAGGAAAAAAAAGAGGCCGCCCCCGGAGGGAGGCGGCCTGCAGGAAGGCGTCGTTGCCGGAGCGGTCAGCCCTGCTCGAGCGCGTTGGCCCCGCTGACGATCTCGATGAGTTCCTTCGTGATGGCGTCCTGGCGAGCGCGGTTGTACTTCAGGCGCAGGACGCGGATCAGCTCTTCGGCGTTCGTGGTGGCGTTGTCCATCGCCACCATGCGGGCGCCCTGCTCGGAGGCGTTCGATTCCAGCAGCACGCGCCAGAGCTGGTAATTCAGGTAGCGCGGCACGAGCGCATCGAGGATCGTCCGGGCGTCGGGCTCGAAGATGTAGTCGACCTGCCGCCCCTCCGGAATCGTCACCGGATGGTCGAGCGTCTGCTCCATCACGGGCGTCATGAACAGTTCCCCGCGCAGCGGCAGGAAGGGCTCGACGATCCGGTTCTGCGAGATGGTGTTTTTGAACTCGTTGTAGATGACCTTGACCTCGTCCCACCGGCCGGCCAGGTAGCCCTCCACGGCGAGGTGTCCGATCTCGCGGGCCGTCTCGAAGTCGAGGCGGTCGAAGACGCCCCGGAAGTTCCCCACGAGCTGGTACCCCCGCTTGGCGAAATGGTCGTGCCCTTTGCGGCCGACGCAGATCAGATACAGGTGGCCCTGCTCGTGCAGTTCGGCGTACGCCTCCTGGATGGTCTGTTCGGCGACCTTGATGATGTTCGTGTTGAAGGCGCCGGCCAGCCCGCGGTCTGCCGTCACCACCACGAGCAGCACCCCGTTGATCTCCTCCCGCGGGAGAAAGAGCGGGTGGGTCGTCGGGTCCACCTGGCTCTTGAGGTGGCTGATGATCTCGCCGAGCTTGTACGCGTAGGGGCGCGTCTGGAAGATACGCTCCTGGGCGCGGCGCAGCTTGGCCGCGGCGACCATCTTCATGGCCCGCGTGACCTGCTGCGTGTTCTGGACCGAAAGGATCCGGTTACGGATGTCGCGAAGACTTGCCATGACACTCGGGTCTCGGGAGGTGGCGGGGCACGGGGTCGGGCGCCGACGCGACAGGGGGCTTACGCGGCCCCGTCCGGCGCGCCTTCCGCGCCCCGTTCACACCGTCCCACGTTTCATGCGGCGTACAGCTTCACCAGCTCTTCGGCCACCTTCCGGAAGGTCTCGGCCACCTCGTCGCTCAGCTGGCCGGTCTCGCGGATGGAGGCCAGCGCGTCGGCATGCTGGAGCTTGAGCCGCTCGTGGAACTCGTTCTCGAAGGCCTTGACCCGGTTCACCGGCACGGTGTCGAGCAGGCCCTGCGTGGCCACGTAGATGATGGCGATCTGGTGCTCGACCGGCACCGGCGAATACTGCCCCTGCTTGAGCACCTCGACGAGCCGCTCGCCCCGGCGCAGCTGGCGCTGCGTGGCCGGGTCCAGGTCCGAGCCGAACTTGGCGAACGCCTCCAGCTCCCGGAACTGGGCCAGGTCCAGGCGGAGCGTACCGGCCACCTTCTTCATGGCCTTGATCTGCGCGTTACCACCCACACGGCTGACCGAGATACCCACGTTGATGGCGGGGCGGATACCGGCGTTGAACAGGTCGGCCTCGAGGTAGATCTGGCCGTCGGTGATCGAAATCACGTTGGTGGGGATGTAGGCGGAGACGTCGCCGGCCTGCGTCTCGATCACCGGAAGGGCCGTCAGCGAACCGCCACCCTTGACCCGGCCCTTGAGCGAGGGCGGGATGTCGTTCATCTGCTGGGCCACCTCGTCGGCGTTGATGATCTTGGCGGCCCGCTCGAGCAGGCGGCTGTGCAGGTAGAAGACGTCCCCGGGATAGGCCTCGCGACCCGGCGGGCGGCGCAGCAGCAGCGACACCTGGCGGTAGGCCACGGCCTGCTTCGAGAGGTCGTCGTAGATCACGAGCGCGTGACGCCCGGTGTCCCGGAAGAACTCGCCGATGGCGGCCCCGGCGTACGGGGCGATGTACTGCAACGGCGCGGGGGCCGAGGCCGGCGCGTTGACGATGATCGTGTACTCCATCGCGCCGTTCTCCTCGAGGGCCCGCCGTACCTGCGCCACGGTCGAGTTCTTCTGCCCGACGGCCACGTAGATACAGTAGACCGGGTTGTCCGTCTTGTGCGTGTCCTTCTGGTTGATGATCGTGTCGATGAGCACGGTCGTCTTACCCGTCTGGCGGTCGCCGATGACGAGCTCGCGCTGGCCACGCCCGATGGGGATCATCGAGTCGATGGCCTTGATACCCGTCTGCAACGGCTCCTTGACCGGCTCACGATAGATGACGCCCGGCGCCTTGCGCTCCAGAGGCATCTCGAACTTCTCCCCGGTGATGGGGCCGCCGCCGTCCATCGGGTTACCCAGCGGGTCGATGACGCGCCCGAGCATGCCCTCCGACACCTGGATCGAGGCAATACGGCCGGTCCGGCGCACCTCGTCGCCTTCTTTGACGGCATTGACCTCACCAAAGAGCACCGCACCGACGTTGTCCTCCTCCAGGTTGAGCACCATACCGGTGACCCCGCTGGCGGGAAACTCGATCAGCTCGCTGGCCTGCACGTTCGTCAGGCCGTAGATACGCGCGATACCGTCCCCTACCTGGAGTACGGTACCGACTTCATAAACGTCCGTGTCGGCCTCGAAGCCGCCCAGTTCGCGCTTGAGGACCGCCGTTACCTCATCGGGTCGAATCGCCGTTGCCATGATCGTTCTCTATCGTTAAATCGTGATGAGCGGGCGCGCCGCTCAGTTGTTCAGAAACGTGCCGTGTTCGAGGCGGGCTCGCAGCGTGGCCAGCTGGTGCCGGACACTGCCGTCGTAGACGGTGTCCCCCACGCGGACGACCAGCCCGCCGAGCAGGGCGGGGTCCTGCTTCTGGTGCACCCGCACACGCCGTTCCGTCATCCGTTCGAGCGCCTTCACGAGCGCCTGCTCACTGGCCGGGTCGAGCGGCAGGGCCACACGCGCCTCCGCCTCGACGATCCCTTCCTGTTCGTTCCGCAGATCCTGGTAGGCCGCCAGGACCTCGTCGATCAGCGCCTCACGCCGCTTCTCGATAAGCAGGTGCAAGAAACGAAGCGTCAGCGGCGCCACGCGCCCCTCGAAAAGCGCCTTCACGGCCGCCTGCTTGCGATCGCGGGAGATGGCCGGGTTGCGGAAGAACAACTGTAACTCCCGCGAGGTCGTCAGCACCTCCCGGAGCATCGCCACGTCCGCATCGACGGCCGCACGCTGCCCCTCCTGCGACGCCTCGTCGATCAGCGCCTGCGCGTAACGCCGCGCCACGGTCATTTCGCTCATCTATCCCCGGAGTTATCGGCTGCGGCCGGACCGCAGCACCACCATTCAGTTCTTGGGAAGCTCGTCGATGAAGGTCTCCACGAGGCGCCGCTGCCGGTCCGCATCCAGCGTCTCATGAAGGATCTTCTCGGCCGCCTGGATGGCCAGGTCGGCCACCTCGGCGCGCAGCGTATCGAGGGCACTCTGCTTCTCGCGCTCGATCTCGGCCCGGGCCTGCTCCTGCATCTGGCGGATCTGTGCCCGGGTCTTCTCGACCTCCTCGGCACGGAGCCGTTCGGCCGCCTCGCGGGCCTCCCGCAGGATGCGCTGGGCCTCCTGCTCGGCCTCCCGCCGCGCCCGGTCGTTGTCCGCCTGGATCTTGCGCGCCTCGGCCAGGGCTTCCTCGGCCCGCGCCATGGCCTCGGCGATCTTGCGTTCGCGCGTCTCGAGGGCCTGCGTGATCGGCCCCCAGGCAAACCGCCGCAGGACGAAGAGCAGCAGCAGGAACGTGATGGTGATCCAGAAGATCAGGCCCGCGTTGGGCGAGAGAATGCCCGCGGCAACGATGTACGACATCGGTCTTTCTCGTGCAAAGGTGAACGAAGCAAAAGGACGGGCCCCGGCACGCCGTACGAACGACGGCGCCGTGCGGGACCGCTCCCGGACGGGCGTCTCCCGATGGGGGTGGCCGGCCCGGGAGCGGCCGGCCCCGCCAGAGCAGGGCCGGTGCACGAACGTCGTGGCGGCGCCGTGCCGCCGGCGATTACTTGATCGCCAGCAGCACGCAGATCACCAGGCCGAAGAGCGCCACACCCTCGATGAGGGCGGCGGCGATAATCATCGACGTACGGATGTCGCCGGCGGCCTCCGGCTGGCGGGCCGAGCCCTCCATCGCCGGACCGGCCAGCCGGCCAATGCCGAGGCCCGCGCCGAGTGCCACGAGACCGGCGCCGAGACCCGCGCCGAGGTATGCCAAAGCAGTCGGTTCCATGTGTTTTCCTGTATCGTGAGGTTGGTTGGTAGTACGGGTTGGTTTTCTCTTTTTGGGAAGCTTGCGCGTGCGCGCTCAGGACGCCGCCACCGGCGTCGCGGCCTGACCGGCCACGGCGGCGCCATCCTGTGCAGACGACAGCGAAAGGGCCGCTTCGTGGCCCGCCAGCGCGTGCCCCTCGTGCGCCCCATGCTCCTCATGATGATGCTCCTCCACGGCCATCCCGATGAAAAGGGCCGAGAGCATCGTAAAGATGTAGGCCTGAATGAAGGCCACGAGCAGTTCGAGCAGATAGATGAACAGCGAGAAGGCCACGCTTACCGGCGCCACCCCCACCCCGGCCCCCGTGCCGAACAGGCCCCGGAAGGTGAAGATCAGCCCGATCAGGCTCAGAATCACCAGGTGGCCGGCCGTCATGTTGGCAAAGAGACGAATCGCCAGGGCGAACGGCTTCGTGAACAGCCCCAGGATCTCGACCGGGATCAGGATGGGCTTGACGAACGCCGGCACGCCTGGCGGCCAGAGAATGTGCATCCAGTAATCCTTCGTCCCGCCCAGTTGCGTCAGGATGAAGGTAAAGGTGGCCAGCACGGCCGTCATCATCAGGTTCGACGTGGCCGTGGCGCCGAACGGCACCAGCCCGAGCAGGTTACACGTCAGGATGAAAAAGAAAACCGTGAGCAGATAGGGCAGGTAACGGCCGGCCTTCTCGCCCAGGTTGGGCCGCGCGATCTCGTCGCGCACGAAGACGATGAGGGTCTCGAAGAGGTTCTGGAAGATACCGCGCGGGGCCGTCTCTCGCCCGATCCCCCGCTGGTAACGCCGGGCCAGCGAGACGAAGATCAGCAGCACGATGAGCGCCCCGATCCAGGCGAAGACGAGGTGCCGGGTAATGGAGAGGTCCACGACCAGTTCCCCCTCGGCCGGCACGATCACCGCATCGAGGTAGCTGCCGTGCCCACCATGCTCGCCCCCCTCGGCCACGTAGTGCCCCGACTCCAGCGCGGCATGCGTCGACCCGAACACATCGAGGCCCAGCGTCCCGTCGGCCCGGCGGACAAGGAAGATACGCGGCAACTCCACCTTGGCAAACGGCAGGAAGTCCAGGTAATACCCGTCCGAGACGTGGTGCACGGGGTCGAGCGCTTCCTCGCCGTGAGCCTCCTCGCCGCCCGCATGCGCCTCCTGCGCGTGCGCGGCCTCCCCGTGCATGGCCTCGTCATGCGCCGCACCGGCGTCCGCCTCCGCGGCCTGCACCTCGGCAGCCGGTGCCTCCGCGTGCTCCTGCGCCTGCACGGCGACAGGTCCAGCCAGCACGGCCAGCAGAACGTAGAGCAAAAATGTATATCGATGCATCATGGTCGATCTAGACAGCATGGACGCAGAGCGTCCGCTCACGAACCGGCTTCAGGCATCAGAGGATGCCGTGTGCCGGGCACGGTGCAATACGTAGACTTCGGCGACGAGCGTGAGCACGTAGAAGGCGAAAAACACCCCGAGAAAGACCGGAACCCGCAGGGGCACCAGCACCAGGATCAGGGTGATGAGCGCCAGGGCGGCGAACAGCCGCGCCACCGTCCCGCCCCAGACCAGCGTCAGGAAGCGGCGTTTCGGCGCCGGCAGCGCCCGCCGGTAGGTCAGGTAGCTGACCCCGCCGTACAGCAGCCCGATGCCTGCGCCCAGTCCAAGACTCAACCAGAAATCCGCAGCCATCGGCGGTGGTGCCCCTGACACGTTTGGCCCGTCCTCGAAGACAGCACGCAAAACTACGCAGAACAGGATGCGCAGGTCGATAAGCCGTAGTGAATAATGAATGAAAGGACGCCCAAATAACGGATAATGGCGCAGCCGGATGGAGATTGCACGAAGCGAGGAAAGAGATCGTGCGAAGCGGCAAGCCCGCACCGGGCCCGGCGGCTCACGACCTACGCCCACGCCGGGCCCGGTTGCGTGCCTCCATCTCGGCGCTGACCCGATAGATCTGCAGGATGATGGCCGCAATGCCAACGAAGGCCCCGACCAGCAACAGCCAGGGTAGCGTGCCCAGCCACCGATCGAGCAGGTACCCGCCACCGACGAAAAACACCATCGTCATGGCCAGTTGCAGGCCCAGCCCCACATAGGGACCGGCCGCACGCAGGCTCGCGTGCCAGTCGCGCGGCGCCCTGCTCCCGGAGCGTTCAGGCGGGTTTTCCATCGCGCTGTTTCGGTTCGCCGCCGGTCGTCGCGGCACGGCCCAGGGCGGCGGCCTTCTCGGCAGAAAGTTGCCCCATCTTGCACGTGCCGTCGAACGTAGCGCCCTCCTCGACGATCAGGCGGGCCGTCGTCACATTGCCCTCCAGCCGGGCCGAACCACGCAGAATCAGGCGCTCCTCGACATGCACCTCGCCCTCGACCCGTCCGGCCACGTCGGCGTTCGTCGCCGAGAGCTCCCCTTCGATGGCCCCCTCCGGGGCCACCATCACCTTGCCTTCCACGATCACCTTGCCGACGACCCGCCCGCTGATCCGTACGTCGCTGCGGGCCCGCAACGTCCCTTCAAAGACCGTCCCCTCGCCCACCATGTTGAGTTGCGCGGGGGCCGTACCATTGCCCTGTCGTGCCATCGACGTGTCCTGGTTATTGCCAAACAATGCCATCGTATCGGTTCTGTTTTGCTCCGGCGCTACAGGCCGACGAGGTACAGGCGGGGATCCTGCGCCAGCCCGTGGTGCCAGAGTTCGAAGTGAAGGTGAGGCCCGGTCGTGATTTCGCCCGAGTTGCCGCTGAGCGCAATGGCCTCGCGGTCCCGCACGCGGTCGCCGACGCGCTTGAGCAAGCGCTGGTTGTGCTTGTAGACGGAGACATAGCCATCGGCGTGCTGTACCGCCAGGGTGAAACCGCCCTCGTGGGTCCAGTCGGCAAAGATAACGTGTCCCTCGCCGATGGATCGCACGACGCTGCCTTCCTCTGCGGCCAGGTCAATGGCATAGTGGCCGATTCGGGCATCGAAGCCCCGGGTGAGCACGCCATGGACCGGAGGCAGCACCGGGAAACGCAGCCGGGCCAGATAGCGCGCGCCCGCCGCAACCGCCGCGACGGACGTCGGCTCGCCCGTTGCCGGGAGAATATCGAGGCTCACCGCCGGCTGCCGGTGATCCTGCCAGTCCTCCGACAGCGGCTCGGCGGCCACGTCAGCCAGTTCCCCGGTAACCGCGAAGGCGGGTTCGGGCGGCCTGTCCTCTCCGACGAGCGAGGAGTCCAGGGGCCCCAGCACGAGCATGCGGAGCTGGTTGAGGTACCGCTGCTGCGCCTGCAGCGAGTCCTGCAGGGCGGCCAGGCGCAGGGCGTTCAGGCGAGCCTCCTGCTGCATTTCGGTCGTCCCGTAGCCGGGGATCCATTCTCGCAACGGCGTCAGCACCACCAGCGCCAGCAGCATCAGCACGAGCCCGAGCGTGACCCCCGCCCAGCCGAGCAGCACACGCCGCGGCCGCAGCCGGTAGGAACGCGGTGGTTCCAGCCCGACCTCGTCCATCACCACGACGGTGTAGGTCCCGTTCGGATCCCGTGTGAATTCAGATAGAAAGGAGAACATGCGCGAACCGTCTCCGTAGATGCCTGCCACCCGCGCACAACGAGCGTGGCACAACGCGGGTTCCGCGAACAGGCCGCCGGTCCGGGCCCGGGCCCTTGACATTGGCCCCATGGCGCCCTAAATTTGCGGCTTGCTTTTCGCATACGCGCCAGCACCCTACGATAGAGACCCATTCGAAGACCATGCCTCAGCACAAATCCGCCATCAAACGCGTACGGCAGAACGAGAAACGGCGGGCCCGCAATCGCTACCACCGGGCGCGAATGCGGACCCTGATCAAGAAGCTGCGAGCCAGCGAGGACAAGAGCCAGGCCGAGATGCTCCTCAAAGAGGTCAAGGCATACCTGGACCGTCTGGCAAGCCGGGGCCTGATCCACAAGAACAAGGCCGCGAACTACAAGAGCAAGCTCGAGAAAAAGGTTCACGCCCTCGGCTGATCCTGGCTGCCGGTCCCCGTGTTTCGGGCCTGTCTCCGCGTGGAGGCAGGCCTTTTTCTATGCGCGCTTCGCCGTACGGGCTCTCTGTTCCCGAAACGATGGCGTTTCGACGTCGTTTTGTCCCGGTTGTGTGAAACAAGCGCGCCGTTTCTTTTCTTAAACTGGCGGCGCGTCGTTCCGCCTGCCCGGCGGCATCCTGCCCGAAGCCGGGCCGCGCACAGCCGCGCCTCGCCCCGGGCCTTCGGCCTGCTCCCTCGCTTTTCCCACCCTGTACAACCATCACAAACCCCATGAAACAGCGTTTCCTTCCCTCGTTTCTGGTCGCGGGCCTGATGCTCCTGGGCGCCCTGGGCGGCGCCGGCTGCCGGAGCGTGCCCGTCGAAATCCTCTCGGTCAACGGGCCGGACAGCCTGCTGACCAACGAGACCGGCACCTTCACGGCGACGATCAACGAAGAAGAAGCCAAGAAGCCCATCACGACCATCTGGAACTTCGGGGATGACACGACCGCCCCCGGCACGACGGCCACACACCGCTACAGCCGCCCGGGCCAGTACACGGTCACGTTCACGGCCACGAACCGGGGCGGTAAGTCCAGCGACACGGAACAGCTCTCCGTGGTCGTCTACAACCCGCCCGTGCCCGCTCAGATCACCACGATCTCGGCGGACAACATGAACCCCGACACCCGCACGGTGGTCCGCTTCCGCGCCAGTGCCACGGGCGACGCTCCCCTCGCCTACCGCTGGAGCTTCGGGGACGGTGCCACCTCGACCGAGATGAACCCGACCCACACCTTCACCCGCCCCGGCACGTTCACCGTCACGCTGGAGGCCTCGAACGACGCCGGCTCGGACACCCGCTCGCTGACCCTCACGGTGCGTCCCTACGAGGCGGCCATCTGCCGTGAGGTGACCGAGATGAACGCGGCCTTCTTCGACCGCAACAGCAGCGTGCTGACCGAAGCCGCTCGCGCCGCTCTGCAGGACAACCTGGACATCCTGCTCGAATGCCCGAACCTGAGCATCCGCATCGAGGGCTTCGCGGCACCCGGCGAGCGCAACGCCCAGCAGCTCTCCTCCGACCGCGCCCGCGCCGTCGAGCAGTTTTACACGCGGGGCGGCGTGCCCGGCAGCCGGATCTCGACCGTCGGCATGGGGCGTGTCACGGGCATCACCAGCAAGAAGGAAGGCACGAGCCAGTACCGCCGCGCCGATACCATCCCGGTGCGCTGATCTCCTGCCCATCGCCGTATCCCCGGGGCGGGTCCGCACACCAGCGGGCCCGCCCTTTTTCGTGACCGCACGCCCACGCCCGGCAAGAACCATCTCCGGCTCGCCACGTTAGCCTGTTCCTCCCACGCATCCGCGCTCCCCGACCATGCCCGGCTTCGACGAACAAGCCCGGACCCGGCTCGCCCGGGCCCTCAAAGCGGAGGCAACCCGGCTCGGCTTCGACGCCTGCGGCATCGCCCGGGCCGAACCCCTCGACGAGGAAGCCCGCCGCCTCGAGGCGTGGCTCGCACGCGGCTACCACGGCACCATGGGCTGGATGGAGCGCCACTTCGACAAGCGCACCGACCCCCGCCGCCTCGTCGAGGGTGCGCGTTCGGTCATCTCGGTGCTGCACAACTACTACCAGCCCGTCGAGCATCCGGACGACCCCACCGCCGGCAAGATCAGCCGCTATGCCTGGGGCGACGACTACCACGAGGTGATGAAGGAAAAGCTCTACCAGCTCTACGCCTGGCTGGACGAGCAGGTCGGCGGCATCCACGGCCGGGCCTTCGTGGACTCGGCCCCCGTCATGGACAAAGCCTGGGCCCGGCGCAGCGGCCTCGGCTGGATCGGCAAACATGCCAACCTCATCAACCGCTCGCTCGGCTCGTTCTTCTTCCTCGGCGAGCTGATCGTGGACGTACCGCTCCCCCCGGACGGCCCCCTCCCGGACTACTGCGGCACCTGCACCCGCTGCCTGGACGCCTGCCCGACCGACGCCATCGTGCAGCCCTACGTGGTCGATGCACGCCGGTGCATCTCGTACCTGACCATCGAACACCGGGGGGATGACATCCCGGAAGACCTCCAGCCCGGCATGGGCACCTGGATCTTCGGCTGCGACGTGTGCCAGGACGTCTGCCCGTGGAACAAGTTCAAGCGCCCCACCCGCGAGCCCCGCTATGCCCCGCGCCCCGGCATCACGGACACGGACCTGCGCGAGTGGATCGAGCTGGATCTGGAGGCCTTCCGCCGGCGCTTCCGGAAAAGCCCCGTCAAGCGCGCCAAGCTCGAAGGCTTCCTCCGCAACGTCCGCATCGCCCTGAACAACGCCACCGCGCCCCGCACCTGACCCGCGCCCGGCCCACCGGATTGACTCTTTGCCGCAGGCAGACGTTTCTTCCGGGAAAACCCGCCGGGTGCCTTCATGGAGCTGCTTGCCCCCCTCGACCTGTTCTATCGCTTCGGTACGGCCTTCGTGATCGGCCTGCTCGTGGGGCTGCAGCGCGAGTACGCGTACCTGCAGGAGCACCCGCAGGCCGGGGAGCCCGAGCTGTTTGCCGGGGCACGGACGTTCACGTTGCTGGGGCTGGTCGGCTGCGGGGCGCCGTTCGTTGCCGAGGCGGCCGGCTCGATGCTCGTCCTGGCCGTCCTCTTCGGCGTGGTGGGCCTGCTCATCGTAGCGGCCTACGTCGACCAGGCGCGGCGGGGCGCCGCCGGCATGACCACCGAGGCCGCCGCCGTGCTGACCCTGCTGGCCGGGGCGCTCTGCTACTGGGGCCACCTCGGCCTGGCCGCCGCCCTGGGCGTGACCACCACCGTGGTGCTGGCCATCAAGCTTCAGACCCGGACCTTCGCCCGCAGCCTCTCGCGGGAGGACGTCTACGCGACGCTCAAGTTTGCCGTCATCTCGGCCATCGTGCTGCCGGTGCTGCCCCGCACGGGCTTCGGCCCTCCGCCGTTCGATGTGCTGGTGCCCTACAAGATCTGGCTGATGGTGGTGTTCATCTCCGGCATCGGCTTCCTCGGCTACGTGCTCATCAAGCTCGTCGGCCCCCGCCGCGGTGTCGGGCTGACGGGGCTGCTGGGCGGGCTGGCCTCGAGCACGGCCGTCACGCTCAGCTTCACCCAGCGCAGCCGCCATGCGCCCGGCCTGGCCCGTCCGTTCGCCGTGGCCATCCTGCTGGCCTGGACCATCATGTTCTTCCGCGTGATCGTCGAGGTGGCCGTGGTCCACGCCGCGCTCCTGAGCCGTCTCTGGCTTCCGATGACGGCCGGTGCCGGCGCCGCGCTGGCCTACACCATCTACCTCTACCTGACGGCCTCCTCCCGACAACAGGAGGAAGAAGACAACCTGAAGAACCCGTTCGAACTGGGGCCTGCCATCACCTTCGGCCTGCTCTATGCCGTGATCCTGCTCGTGGCCAACGCCGCGCAGATGTACCTGGGCGACACGGGTGTCTACCTCTCCAGCCTCGTCTCGGGCGTAGCCGACGTGGACGCCATCACGCTCTCCATGGCCGAACTGACCCGCCAGGGTAACCTCACCGAGGACGTGGCCACCCGCGCCATCGTGCTGGCCGTCATCGCCAACACGCTCGTCAAAGGCGGGCTCGTCCTGAGCACCGGCCACCCGAACCTGCGCCGCACCATTCTGCCCGGCCTGCTGCTGACCACCCTCGTCACGCTGGTCGTGGGCCTGCTGGCCTGACGCCGGACGCGAGGCAGCGCCCGGCCTACACCTGCGCCCCGACGAGGTGCCGTATGAGCGACCGGAAGAGCAGCGCCCCGTCCTCGTTGCCCAGGATCGCTTCGGCACACCGCTCCGGATGGGGCATCATCCCCAGCACGTTGCGCCGCTCGTTCACGATCCCGGCGATGTTGCGGGCCGAACCGTTCGGGTTGGCCTCCGGCGTGACGTTCCCGCCCGCGTCGCAGTAGCGGAAGACGACCTGCCCGTTCGCTTCGAGCCGGTCCAGCACGTCCTCGCTCGCATAGTAGTTGCCCTCGCCGTGGGCGATGGGGATACGCACGACCTGCCCGGGTGCGAGCGCGTTCGTGAACGGCGTCCCGGTCTGCTCCACCCGCAGGTGCACGTCCCTGCAGACGAACCGCAGCGAGGCGTTGCGCATCAGCGCGCCCGGCAAAAGCCCGCTCTCGCACAGGATCTGGAAGCCGTTGCAGATGCCGATGACGAGGCCGCCGTCCCGCGCGAACCGTACCACGTCCTTCATCACCGGCGAGAAACGAGCGATGGCGCCGGCCCGCAGGTAGTCGCCGTAGGAGAAGCCGCCGGGCACGATCACCACATCCACATCCCCCACACGGGGCTCCTTGTGCCAGATGAACCGCGCCTCCTGCCCCATCACGTGCCGGGCCACGTGGTAGGCGTCATGGTCGCAGTTGGAGCCGGGAAAGACGATCACACCGAAGGTAACGCTCATCGGAACGCGGAGGGAGATGAATTTGCGAACGGTCGTTTCTCTAAAATACGGTACGCCAGGGAGTTCCCCGCTGCCTTCATGGCAAATTACAGCGGGCATTTCCACCACAAAAAAAGCCGGTGCGGCGTTTCGCGTGCCGCACCGGCCGTATCATCCGATGTGAACGATCTTACTGTTTGATCGCCTCGATCTCCAGCACGAGCTTCACGTCGTGCCCGACGACCAGGCCGCCGGCCTCCGTCAGCCGGTCCCACGTCAGGTTGAAGTCCTTGCGGTTGATCGTCGTCTCGGCCGTGAAGCCGGCCCGCTCGGAGTCGCCCATCCTGGCCGTGCCCAGGAACTCGGCCTCGAGCACCACCTCCTTCGTCACGTCCTTGATCGTCAGGTCGCCGACGAGTTCGAACGCATTGCCGTCGATGTTGCGGACCTCCTTGCTCACGAACGTGATCGTGGGGTAGTTCTCCACGTCAAAGAAATCTGGCGAGCGAAGATGGTTATCCCGGCGCTCGATGCCGGTGTCGATGCTGTTGACGTTGACCGTGCCGCGGGCCTTGAGCGTGCTCAGGTCCGTCCCCTCCATCTCGAGGGTGATGTCATACTCTTTAAACTGTCCCTTTACGTTGCTCACGCCCAGGTGACGTACCTGGAACCCCACGTAGGAGTGCGCGGGATCGGCTTTGTAGACGGCTTTCGGCCGGTCGTTCTCAAAGCCGGCCAGCGTCAGCACGGCCACGAGAGCCGGCACGATGAGAAGGAAAGTACGACGTTGCATGATGTCTCCATGGTTGGTTGTGGGTTCAAAACGTACGCGATCGGCAGGGCAGAACACACCCGCGTTACGGATTCGCACGCCATCGCGCGTTACAATGCGTCAAAACAAATAGTGTTTCGACACACAAACTATTTTCAGCGATAGTGTATCTCGTTCCACACCCGCTCACGATCCGTGGCCGGGACGATGTCGAAGCGGATACGCCCGAGCACCCGTCCGTCCCCGGTGATGACCTCGACGCGCCAAGGCCCCGGCGTTACGAAGCGCTTGCGCGTCACGCCGCGGTAGCCGTTGTCGCGCCCACCGACGAGTTCGTACCCGATGCGGTCCGTCTCGACCCAGACCTTCCGCTCCGGGTCGAAGTAAGCCCAGGCGTGGTACACCTCGGTCCTGAGCCGGGTCGGGGCAAAAATGGCCGTGAAGCAATGCACCGTGTCGCCCTCGGCGTACCGGAAGGGCTGATCCGAATCGACCCAGAAGCGATACCACGGGGGCTTTTCGTAGCGCAGGAGGAAGGCATCGCCCTCCCGGCGGACGTGATGATAGACGCCGCCGTCTCGCAGGGCCAGCGGGACCGGAGGGATCCAGTTCTGCACGTAAAAGAGGTTCATCAGGCCAAAGAGGGCGGCCACGAGGCTCGCCGCATAGACGGCCTCACGACGCCGGAGCACCCGGCGCCGCCACAACAGCACGATCATCCCGCCGAGCACCACCGTGCTGAGCACGCCGCCGGCGAGGAAGACGCCATACCCCATGCGCTTCACCACCACGGGAATGAAGAACGTGAAGAAGGCGAAGGCGCACAGGAAATAGAGGGAAAGCAGAACGTACAGATTGGACGCTCGCCGGTGGAGGAACTCGTTGGCCACGAGCAACGCCACGAGCAGGACGAGGAAAAAGGCGGTTTCGGAGAGGGAAGCGCTCTGGCCGTAGAAAACCACGTACGCGCTGAAGAGCGCGCCCATGAAAAACTGGATGGCCGAGGGATACCACCGGTGGTAGCGCACGGCCCAGCCGGCCTGCAGCCCGCCGTAGGTGACGAGCGCATCGACTACGATCAGCCCGCCGGTCAGGACCAGGTAGGTAAAGAGCAGGATATTGTCGAAGACCGCATCGATGCGGTAGAGCGTCAGCAGGTCCCAGGTGACGCCCGCGAAGAAGAAGACGACGGGCAGGACGCGGCGGTGGCGGTCCACGAAGGCTTCCACCCGCTGCGCCGCGGGGGTACGCCGGACCCGTCGCAGCCAGTAGCGCCCGCGCACGGCCAGCGTCCGCCGGCGCCGGTGCTGGGAAGCCGGGACCGCCATGGGTCGCCCCGCGTTCATCCGCGCTCCGCCTCCGGCGGCGGGACGACCGGCCGCGCCACGGCCGCCGGCCGGTCGGCTCCACCGCTTCCCGCCGGACGACGCCACAGCGGCACCGACGAGCACGGCTCGCCATACATCAGCTTACGAGCCACCGCCTGTAGCTTCTGGGTCGCCGTCATGTAGGCACTCACCGGCACCACCCTGCCCCCGCATCCCTTCACCACCACGATGCGGTCCGCGTAGCGCGACCAGTCCTCGGCTTCGAGGGCCCGGGTGAAGTGATCGCGGATCAGGTCCGCGGCCCTGCCGAAGGCGACCGAGCGGGCCACTCCGTGCAACCGGGTCGCCACGAGCATGTAGGCCCACACCGGCACGATGGCGTCGGCCGAGCAATGGACGGCGACGTGCCGGTCTGTATAGGCGGTCCAGTCGTGTTCCTTCACACGGGCCCGAAACACCTTTTCCCGGAGCACGAGGCCCTCCACCAGAAACGGCGCCAGGTCCAGCTCGACGACCTCACCGCCGTCCCACAGCCCTTCCAGGTTGTACACCTCGATGTCGCTCTCCGCGACCCGGTTGACAATCGGTTCCATCGCTCTTCACGTTTCGTTGCCAGACACGTATCCCCGCCCCGTCCCACCGGCCCCTCACGGCGACACGTCGGCGGCCTCACCGCGCAGGGTTCGCACGACGTCCACCACCTGCTCGATGGCATACCGGACTTCCGCGTCCGTGGTAAACCGGCCGAGGCTGAACCGGAGGGTGGCTGCCGCCTCCTCGTCCGAGCGCCCCATGGCCTTGAGGACGTGGCTCGGGCGCGGATCGGCCGAGGAACAGGCGCTGCCGGTGGAGAGGGCGAGTGTGCGGAGGCGGGCGATCAGGTTGGCGGCCCGCACCCCGCGGAACGTGAGGCTGGAGGTCTGGGGCAGGCGCGGCGCTTCGGCCCCGTTGACGACGACGTCCGGCAGTGCCGCGCAGAGGGCCTGTTCCATGCGGTCGCGGCGTCCCTGCAGCCGTTCGGCCTCCTCGGGCAGCAGTTCCCAGGCGCGGGCCGCCGCCGCCCCCATGCCCACGATGCCCGGCACGTTGAGCGTCCCGGCCCGCCGCCCTCCTTCCTGGCTGCCGCCGTCGAGCAGCGGTGCCAGGCGCACCGGCGGCCGGCCCTGCCGCACGTACAGCGCTCCGACGCCCTTCGGCCCGTAGAACTTGTGCGCCGAGCAGGCCAGCAGGTCCACGTGTTCCACGGTGACGGGCACCTTGCCGACGGCCTGCGTGGCGTCGCACAGGAAAAGCGCACCGTGGGCCCGCACGACCTCGCCCAGGGCCTCGACGGGCTGGAGCACGCCCGTCTCGTTGTTGGCCCACATCACCGCCACCAGGATCGTCTCCTCCGTCAGGGCGGCCGCCACGTCGTCCGGCGCCACGCGGCCGTCCGGCGCCACGGGCAGGTAGGTCACGCGGAAGCCGCGCCGCTCGAGCGCCCGGCAGGCGCCGAGCACGGCGGCATGCTCCGTCTGCACCGTGACGACGTGGCGCCCCTTCCGCGCGTACGCCTCCGCCACCCCCTTGACGGCCATGTTGATCGCCTCGGTGGCCCCACTGGTGAAGACGATCTCCTCGGGCGTGGCCCCCAGCAACCCGGCCACCTGCTCGCGGGCCTGCGTCACCGCCTCCTCGGCCGCCCATCCGTACGCGTGCCCCGTGCTCGACGGGTTGCCGAAGTGCTCCCGAAAGAACGGAAGCATCCGCTCCAGCACCACCGGATCCACCGGCGTGGTGGCGTTATAGTCCAGATAAACGGGGAGCTTCATCGGCAACCGGGTCCGGGAGGGAGAAGGATCGCGTCTGAAACGGCACCATCCCGGCCGTGTTTCGCCGGGCGGACGGGTCAGCTGGCGTCCGGATCGTGCGCCGACGTCCGCGCCACGGGACGCAGGGGCATCCGGAGCATTCCGCGCACCGTCTCGTCGTCGGGCGCCTCGAATGCATCGAGGCCGAAATGGATCTCACGCGGGTTCTTGCGCAGCCGGAACGAACGTCCGATCCGATCCCAGAAAGAAAAGAAGGCGCTGTAGTTCGAGTCGGTCTCCGGCTGCCAGCGCGAATGGTGTACCTTGTGCATGGCCGGCGTCACGAGGACGGCGCGCAGGGCCCGGTCCACCCGCTCGGGCAGCCCGATGTTGGCATGGTGAAACTGAACCACGGTGAACATCATCGTCTCGTAGAGCAGCAGTTCCCAGGCGTAGGCGCCAATGAGCACGATCAGCGGCAGGCGCAGGAGGGACGAGAGGACGATCTCGCCGAGGTGGAAGCGACCGGCCGTGGAGACGTCCATCCGCGCGTCGGCATGGTGGACGCGGTGAAAGCGCCACAGGAACGGCACGCGGTGGTTGAGGCGGTGCCAGGTATAGGTCCAGGCATCGAAGAGCAGGATGGCGCCAGCGGCATGCGCCCAGCCGGGCAGGTCCCACCGGGCGCCGAGCACGTGCATCAGCCCGAAGCCGCTCGCCTCGGCCCACGCGGAAGCCGCTACCCAGAGTCCGGCGAACACCCCCCCGACGACCGCCGCGTTGATCGCTCCGATCACCAGGTTGCGGAGCAGATGCAGCCCGCGCTCCCGCCCCGTCGCAAAGAGCGCCATGAAGGGCTGAAAACTCTCCCAGGCCAGAAGCACCACCAGCCCGGCCAGATAGGCCCCGAGCTGGTAGGTCTGAATCAGTGAAACCAGTGCCTGCATCGACGGCGGGGAAGAACGTGTTGCGGCGGCCGTTGACACGCACCCGTCCGAGACGGGTTTCCGCCGCCTCAATCCTCGGGCACGGCGATCTCGCCCAATGCGGTGATCTTGTCCATCAGGGCTGCGAGCGTCGCCCGTTCGGCCGGGTCGAGGGGGGCCAGCATGGCGGCGGCCACCTCCCGGTAGACGGCGTCCTCTTCGACAAAGACCTCTTCCCCCTCGGGCGTCAGCTCAACGAGCCAGACGCGCCGGTCGGCCTGGCTGCGGGTGCGGCGGGCCAGGCCCCGCGCCTCCAGGCGGTCCACCACGGGGGTGACGGCGCTCTGCCCGATGCCCAGCCGCTCGGCCAGGTCGCTCATCCGGAGCGGCCCGCTCTGCCCCAGCACCCCCAGCGCCAGCAACTCCTGCTTGGTGGCCTCCCCCCGCACCGCCGACTGCCGGGCCGCCAGCCGCATGTACAATGCCCCCAGATGACGCAGCGCGCGGGTGAACGAGTCGATATGATCGGATGCAGGCATGGGACAACACCGTGTTGGGTCGGAGGGATGCGAGAAGAACAGGATCCTCCCGAAAAACCGCTCATCTTCACACAGGTTCCGAAAAGCAAATATTCCGATTATTGAAACATTCGATATTTAAATCAGTAAGCCCTCGCCAACGATCCTGGCGACCTCTTCCACACCAAGAACCATGACGATTCCAGCACAACAGGTGGTGCTCGTCACGGGGGCCTCGTCCGGCATCGGGAAAGCCACCGCCGAGCGCCTCCTGGCCGACGGTCACACGGTCTACGTCGCGGCCCGCTGCGTCGACCGGATGCGTGATCTGGAAACCCGGGGCGCCACCGCCCTCAAGATGGACATCACCCGGGAGGACGAGGTCACCGCCGTCATCGCCCGGGCGCTCCGCGTCCTCGGGCCCCGGACCCGCTACGCGGCCGGCTCCCTGGCCCGGCCCCTGCTGGCCCTCCGGTGGCTGCTCCCGGACCGCGCCTTCGTCCGGCTCATCCGGAGCCAGTTCTGATCCACGCAACCCATCCGTTCTTCCCGCACCATGCCCGACCTTCGTTCTTCTCCCGCGCTCTCGCCCCGGCGTCGCCGGCGGTGGACCGTGCTCGGCGGCATCCTGGCGCTCACCGCCTCGACGGCGGCCACGCTCGTCGCCGGCATGTGGGACGCCTTCGGTGCCCGGCCCTCGGGCGAGCGCCTGGCCCGCCTGGAGCGCTCCCCGCAGTACCGGGACGGCCGGTTCGTCAACACCCTTCCCGCCCGATCGCAGGGCATGTCCTTCTCCGCCCTTCGCGACTTTCTGGTGGGTGGCAGCGACTACCGGCGGCCCGACGCGCCGTTGCCCGTGGTCCGGCGCACGGCGGCCGACTTCGCCGCGCCCATCCCCGGCCTCCGCGTGACGTGGCTGGGCCACTCGACCCTCCTCGTCGAACTCGACGGGGTGCGGCTGCTCATCGACCCCGTCTGGGGCGACCATGCCGCTCCGTCGCCCCTGCTGGGCGTCGAGCGGTTCTACGCCCCGCCGCTGCCCCTCGACGCACTGCCGCCCCTCGACGCGGTGGTGCTCTCCCACGACCACTACGACCACCTCGACATGCCCACCATCCGGGCGCTGGCCGGGCGCGTGCCCCGGTTCGTGGCGCCGCTGGGGGTGGGCGCCCACCTCGAAGCCTGGGGCGTGCCCGCCGAGCGGATTGTGGAGCTGGACTGGTGGGAGGAGGTCGACGTGCGGGGCGTCCGCCTGGTGAGCACGCCCGCCCGCCACTTCTCGGGCCGCGCCCTCACCGACCGCAACGCCACGCTGTGGTCCGGCTGGGCCTTCCTCGGCCATGACCGGCGCCTCTGGTACAGCGGCGACTCGGCCCTGACGCCCGACTTCTTCGCCATCGGCGAGCGCCTCGGGCCCTTCGACGTGACCCTCATCGAGACGGGCGCCTACAACCCTGCCTGGACCGACGTGCACATGGGACCGGAGCAGGCCGTGGCGGCCCACCGGATGGTGCGGGGCCACCTGCTGGTGCCGGTACACTGGGGCCTGTTCGACCTGGCCCTGCACGGGTGGACCGAGCCTGCCGAACGCGTACGCGCCGCCGCCCGGGCCGCCGGCATCCCCGTGGCCTTCCCGCGCCCCGGCGAAAGCCTCACACCCGAAGCCGACCCCGTCGACCCGTGGTGGCCGCCGGTGCCCTGGCAGACCGCCGCCGAGACGCCCATCCTCTCGACCGGCCTGCCCGACAGCGTCCTCGCCCTCATCCCCCGTCCCTGATATGAAGGTTCTGATCTTCGGCGCCACCGGCATGGTAGGCCGGGCGGCGCTGGCCGCGGCCCTCGCCGACCCCCGCGTCACGCACGTCCGCGCCGTCGTCCGCCGGCCTCTCGGCCGCACCCATCCCCGCCTCGATGTGCTGGTTCTGGAGGACTTCTTCGACTACACGGCCGTCGAGGCGGACCTGACGGGGTTCGACGCGTGCCTGTTCTGCCTGGGCGTGACGGCAGCCGGAAAAGACGAGGCCACGTACCGGCGCCTCACGTACGATCTGACGCTGGCCGCCGCCGAAACGCTCGCCCGGCGCAATCCGGCGATGACGTTCTGTTACGTCTCGGGCAGCGGCACCGACGCCGAAAGCCGGGTGATGTGGGCCCGGGTGAAAGGCGAGACGGAGGCGGCGCTTTCGCGGCTGCCGTTCCGGGCGGTCTACCATTTCCGGCCGGGATTCATCCGCCCCGAAGGCGACGCCCGGCCCCGGATCCCACTCTACCGGCTGGCTTATGCCGTCACCGCTCCCCTCTATCCGGTGCTCCGCAGGCTCTTCCCGGACCACGTAACCACCGCCGGCGAGGTCGGCCGTGCCCTGGTGGAAGCGGGCCTGGCCGGCGCCCCTGCGCCCATCCTCGAAAGCCGCGCCATCCGGGCGCTGGCCGCGCGGGTGCCCCGTTGAGGGCCGTCCGGCTCCGAAACCACGCCCGGAGCCGGACGAAAAGCGTACCGTCTACAGCTGCCGCACCACGTCGATGAGCATCCGGACTTTCGCCGCGTCGGAAGAGGTGGCCACCCGGCTTTCCAGGTCGGCCGCCAGCCGGTCGAGCGTCTGCTGCCGGGCCGTCCCCGAGGCCGCCTCGGCACGGTCGAGCGCCTGCCGCACGAAGGCGATGCGCTCCGCGTTCAGCCCGCCCGAGCGCTCGAGCTGGTCCACGTAGGCCCGCGCCAGCACGAACGTCGCCGGCCACTCGAATTTCGGCTGGCCCTGTGCGTTCAGGTAACTCAGCCGCACCGTGTTCGCCGCGGCGATCTCGTTCGCACTCAGGTACGGGCTCGGCGTCAGTTCGAAGATGTCAAGCCCGCGGGCGATCTCGGAGCTGACGATGAGGCCGTTGTACCAGTAGACGGACCAGCTCCCCCCCATGACCATCCGCTCGGGCGAGACGGGGCCCCGGTCGTGGAAGGCGATCTCGAAGGGATGGTCGGGGTCGGTCCAGTCGAAGACCGAGATGCCGCCCTGGTACCAGGCCTGTACCATCACGTCACGACCCGGGATGGGGATGAGTGATCCGTTGTGGGCGACGCAGTTTTCGAGCGGGGTCTGCGGGGCTGGCAGCTTGTAGTAGCTGTGGAAGCGCATCTTGCCGTCCTCGATGGTGAAGATGGCGTCAGCGCCCCACTCTTTCGGGTCGGTGGCCCGGCACTTGGGCTGGCCGCCGCCGCCCCACTCGTCCGAGAAGAGCACCTTCGTGCCGTCGTTGTTGAAGGTAGCCGAGTGCCAGTACGAGAAGTTGGAGTCGGCCACGGCGTCGAGGCGACGGGGCCAGACGGGGTCGGTGATGTCGAGCAGGAGGCCGTAGCCCTCGCAGGCGCCGCCGGCCAGCCCGATCTCGGGGTAGAGCGTGATGTCGTGGCACTGGTCGGGGCCGGTCTCCTCGCGCGCCCCGAAGCGCTGGCGGACGATCTCCGGCAGGGCGGCCCGGAAGGCGGCACTGTCCTCGGCCGTCGCCTCGGTGTGGCCCCGCTGTTTGACGAACTCGGCCAGCATCGGCGCCACGAAGCGATCCGGGAGGACGCGCTCCTGCCCGAAGATGTCGACGACGAACGCGCCGCGGGCCTTCGCGGCTTCGATCTCGGCGCGGTCATCCGGGGCCAGGCCGTGCCGCGGCGGCGCCGCCAGGTTGTCGAAGATGCGCGGCGAGTTCACGATGGCGGCCTGCTCGGGGTGCGCCAGCGGCACCTTGATGACCTCGATCCGGAACAGGGCCGAGTTGGGGTCCTCGTCCGGCGGAGCCGCGGAGCAGCCCGGCAGCTCCTCGGCCGGGCGCACCGGCGCCGAGCCCGAGACGTAGATGTAGACGTTCTCGTCGTCGTCCGGGTCTTTGAGGACCGAATGCGTGTGCGAGCCCCGGCACGTCTGCACGTTGGCAATGTAGCGGGGGTTGCGGATGTCCGAGATGTCGAAGATGCGGATGCCGCGGAGGCGGTCCTTGCTCACCGCTTCCGGCACCCCCTGCGTGCCGCAGTCGATCCGCCCGCCGAGCCCCTCGCCCGAGACGAAGAGCAGGTTCTCATAGACGGAGACGTCGCTCTGCGAGGCGGGGCACACGTACCCGTTCACCAGCACGGGTGCCTCGGGGTTGGCGATGTCCCAGATCTGGATGCCGTTGTAGTTGCCCTGGATGACGTAGTGGTCTTTGAAGGCCAGGTCGGAGTTGGTCACCCCCACGAACGCCTCGGGCGGGGGCGTCGAGGAGAGCTTGCGCAGGTTCCAGATGGCCTCTTCGGCGTCGAACAGGCCGGCGCCGAGGCCCACGCGCGGGTCGGGCGAGGGCGGCGCCGGCATCGCCGACGGGGAGGGCATCGCCGAGGCGGTGGGCGCCGGCGGAACCTCCGCCGGCTGCGAAACGGGCCGGGGCGCACAGGCCGAGAGCCCCAGCAGGGCGGCAACGAGCAGGGGAACGAAACGGCCCGAACAGCGGGCGGGGGGGTACGATGAACCTTTCATGTCGGGTTGCAGGGTGTGGGTGATGGGGAGAACGGGGTGCGGCTTAGCGGCCCGCACCGTTCATCTGCTGGAGCATCAGGCGCATCCGCTCGATCTCGGTCCGCTGGTCCACCTGGATGTCGGAAGCCAGCTTGAAAACCTGCTCGTCGAGCGCGGCGCCGTCGGTGGCGAACAGCTTCTCGACCATGTCGACGGCGCCCTGGTGATGCTGGATCATGTATTCGAGGAAGAGCCGGTCGAACTCAGGACCACGGGCGGCATCGAGGGCTTCGAGTTGTGCCTGCGAGAGCATCCCCGGCATGTGCATCATGTGGGGATCGACGCCGTGGACGGTGAGCCGGATGCCGTCGATCTCGATCTCGGGGACGGTCAGCCCCCGGTCGCGGAGCCATTGCTGCATGGTAGCGATCTCGTCCCGCTGGGCGTTGAGGATGCGGGCCGTGAGGCGGCGCACCGCCGGGCCGGCGTCGTGCGTGGGCGCCAGCGCGGACATGACGAGCGCCTGCGCGTGGTGCACGATCATGCCGGTGACGAAGTGTACGTCGGCCTCGGTGAAGCGGGTGCGGGCGCTGTCCTGACGCGCCCAGTAGAGGGCCTCCAGATCGGCGGACGGCGGGGTCGACGCCCGGGCGGCCGGCGCCGGAGCCGGCGTCATCGGTTCGGTGCTGCGGCATCCGGCCAGCGCCAGCACCAGCAGCAACGGGGGCAAAACGTGTTTCATGGGCCTCCTTACGAACAGGTGTGCGCCAAGTTACTCATTCGGCTTTCCGGATGAAAGCCCCTTCCGGCGCGCCGTGTCGTGCGCGGCCTTACCCCCGGCCCCGACCGCGAACAATCGTTCAATCTTACCCCGGCGGTGGAACCCGCCTTCAAGCCCCCGGGTTTGCCATGGTTCAGCATGCGGCCCCGACAGACGCCGCCTTTCTGCCGAAAAAGCAAGGATTCCGGACCCGATCATGTCCCACGATACGACCACGCCGCCGGCCGAGGCCGGCAAGCGCGCCCAGTACGATCCGCACGCCATCGAGGCCAAGTGGTACGACTACTGGGAACGCCACGGCTTCTTCAACGCCGACGTGCGCCCGGACAAGAAGCCGCACGTGATCATGATGCCGCCCCCGAACGTGACCGGGCGGCTGCACATGGGCCATGCCCTGCAAGACACCATCCAGGACGCCCTCACCCGCCTGCGCCGCATGCAGGGGTACGAGGCCCTCTGGATGCCCGGCAAGGACCACGCCGGCATCGCCACGCAGAACGTCGTCGAGCGCACGCTGAAGGAGCAGGAGGGGCTCACCCGCCACGACCTGGGCCGCGAGCGCTTCCTCGAGCGCGTCTGGGACTGGGTCCGCGAGTACGGCGACATCATCCTCCAGCAAAAACGCCGCCTGGGCGACTCGTGCGACTGGCGCCGCGAGCGCTTCACCATGGACGAGCGCTACGCCAGAGCCGTCCAGCGCGTCTTCGTGCAGCTCTACGAGGAGGGGCTCATCTACCGGGGCCACTACCTGGTCAACTGGTGCCCCGTCGACATGACCGCCCTCTCCGACGAGGAGGTGGAGAACGTGGAGCGGGACGGCCACCTGTGGTACATCCGCTACCCCCTGGCCGACGGCAGCGGCCACATCACCATCGCCACTACGCGCCCCGAGACGATGCTGGGCGACACCGCCGTGGCCGTCCACCCCGAGGACGAGCGCTATGCCCACCTCGTCGGCAAAAAGGTGCGCCTGCCCCTGCTCGGCCGCGAGATCCCCATCATCGCCGACGAGTACGTCAAGAAGGACTTCGGCGCGGGCGCCCTCAAGGTGACCCCGGCGCACGACAAGAACGACTTCGAGATCGGCCAGCGCCACGGCCTCGAGGTCGTTAACATCATGAACCCGGACGCCACCATCAACGAAAACGGCGGCCCTTATGCCGGGCTCGACCGCTTCGAGGCCCGCGAGAAGATCGTGGCCGACCTGGAGGCGCAGGGGCTGCTCGAGAAGGTGGAGCCCTACAAGGTGTCCGTCCCCATCTCGCACCGCTCGAAGGCCATCATCGAGCCGCTGCTCTCGCGGCAGTGGTTCGTCAAGATGAAGCCGCTGGCCGAGCCCGCCATCGAGGCCGTCCGCAGCGGGAAGATCACCTTCTACCCGAAGCGGTGGGAGAACGAGTACTTCCGCTGGCTCGAAAACATCCGCGACTGGACCATCAGCCGGCAGCTCTGGTGGGGCCACCGCATCCCCGTCTGGTACTACACCGACGAGCACGGCGAGATCGACGAGGAGCGCGGCTTCGTCGTCTCGGTGGAGCAGCCCGAGCCCGGCATGGTGCAGGACGAGGACGTGCTCGACACCTGGTTCTCGTCGTGGCTGTGGCCCTTCGCCACGCTCGGCTGGCCCGAGGACAGCGAGGCGGTGCGCCGCGACCTGGCCTACTTCTACCCCGGCGACGTGCTCGTCTCGGGCTACGACATCCTCTTCTTCTGGATCGCCCGCATGATCATGGCCGGGCTCCACTTCACCGGCGAGATCCCGTTCCGGGACGTCTTCATCACCGGCATGATCAAGGACAAGTACGGCCGGTGGATGTCCAAGAGCCTGGGCAACGGCATCGACCCGCTGGAGATGATCGAGCAGTACGGGGCCGACGCCGTCCGCTTCTCGCTGACGATCCTCTGCGCCCAGGGGCAGGACATCAAGCTCGACCCCACCAAGTTCGAGATGGGGCGCAACTTCGCCAACAAGATCTGGAACGCCTTCAACGTCTTCGGCCAGTTCATGGAGACCGACGCCGAGGGCCGGCCGGTGAAGGACTACCGCCGGCGCCGGTCGTTCGACGAGCTGGAGCTGGTCGAACGGTGGATGCTCACGCGCCTGCACCGCACCATCGAGGCCGTCGACGAGGACATCCGCCGCTACCGCCTCAACGAGGCCCTGACGAAGATCTACACCCTCTTCTGGGGGGATTACTGCGACTGGTACCTGGAGCTGATCAAGCCCCCCTACGGCGAGGCGATGGACGAGGACAAGATCGCCCTGGCCGTGGAGCTCTACGAGAAGCTCCTGCAGCTCCTGCACCCCTTCATGCCGTTCATCACCGAGGAGCTGTGGTGGAAGCTGCGGCCCCGCCGGGAGGGCGAGGCGTGCATCGTCTCGCCCTGGCCCCGGCCCGACGCGGCCGAGACGGACGATGCCGCCGCCGAGATCTTCGCCACGCTCCAGGAGATGGTCTCGGGCATCCGCAACGTGAAGAGCCAGTACGGCGTCGCGCCGGGCAAGGCCATCGCCGCGCGCGTCAACGTGGCGGCCGACGCCCCGGCGCTGGCCGCGGCGCTGCAGGCCCACCCCCACTACTTCGAGCGCCTCGCCCGCGTGAGCGACCTGACCGTGGGCCACGGGCTCGACAAGCCGAAGGCCAGCGCCTCGGTGGTCGTCGGCAAGCACGAGGTCTACGTGCCCCTGGCCGGCATGATCGATCTGGACGTGGAGCGGGAGCGGCTGGAGAAGGAGATCGCGCAGAAAGAGCGGTTCCTGGCGGGCGTCGAGCGCAAGCTGCAGAATGAGCAGTTCGTGCAGAAGGCGCCGGCAGAGGTCGTCGAGCGCGAGCGCCAGAAGGCCGCCGACGCCAAGGCCGAGCTCCAGCGCCTGCGCGCCAACCTGGCCGACCTGACCTGACCGCACGGCGCGGCACTGACCCGCCCGGCTCCGATCCGAGACGCCATGACCTACACCCCGCTCGACCGGCCCGAACACGTTCCCCGCGTGTTCGTCGAAGCATGGAACCGGGGGGATGCCCGCACGCTGGCCGCGATCTTCGACGAGGATGCGGACTTCATCAACGTCGTCGGACTGTGGTGGCACGACCGCGCGGCCATCGAACGGGCGCACGCCTACGGCCTGGCGCACCTCTTCGACCGGTCCACGCTCCGCCTGCTCCGGGTGAAGGTGAAACCCCTGTCCGAGGACATCGCCGTCGTCCACGCCCGGATGCGCCTGACCGGGCAGACGCCCGTCGCCGGCATCGCGCGCCCGCAGCCGCGCATGAACCTCTTCACGTTCGTCGTGCACCGGGTGGGCGAAGCGTGGCGCTGCGCCGCCGCCCACAACACCGACATCGTCCCGGGCATGGAGACGAACGTCACCGACGAGGCCGGCCGGCTCCGCGCCGTCGACTACCGGCCCTGATCCACCGCCCTCTCCTCCCTCCCGTCATGCCACCGACCCGACGTGCCTTCCTCGGAACCTGGCTGCTCCTGGCGGCGCTGCTGCCGGCCGCCTGTGGCGGGCGCGGCGACGCCGAAGCCCCCGAAGCCGGTCCGGAACCCACCGTCCATGTCGCGGACTTTACCTTTCAGCAGCTTCCCGGCGACGTGCGCGTGCTCACCGGGCGGGTAGTCAATCCTACGGACACACCCATCGCCCACGCCCAGCTCCAGGTGTCCCTCTTCGACGCCGACAACCGTCGCATCGGCAGCATGATCATCGTGGTGGACGACATCCCCGCCCGCGGCGAGCAGGCGTTCCGCGAAGTGATCGACAGCGACGAGGACATCCGCGGCGCCCGCGTCCGCAGCATCCTGGTGTTTTGAGCCAGGACACTACCGCACCGGGACGACCGGCACTGCCTGCACGCGCCGCCCCGGCACGATGCCGTCCCACCGGAACACGGCGCGGTCATCCGGCGATGCTCACCTCGCCCATTTCGACCCCGGCACGCAGGAGTCGGAACCCGCCTCGGTGCCGAGCAGGTCGATCCCCCGCTGTGCCCGCCTGCGCCGCCAGACCACGTAGTGACGCCATGTTGCCATCAGCCCCAGCAGGGTGAACAACAGGGCCAGGTGGCGGTGTTCGACGTCCGTAACGGCCATGTTGGCAAAGAATGCCGTCATCGCCAGCCCCAGCACCACCATGAACCCGCTGCCGAACTGAAGGGCTCGGTCGATCCAGTTCATAGCCTGTTCCTCTGGTTG
>CAZKFR010000023.1:43185-44329 GCA_964552015.1 uncultured Rhodothermaceae bacterium
GTTGGTTTACCCGGCCCACCGTTCCGGATCATGCGGTCTTCCCCGGCATGAACGGCAGGTATTCGGCACCCTGGACGTTCTCGAAGAGCCACGGGTCCACCGCATCCTTCGTTTTCAGCACCGACACCTCTCCCGTCGTCTCAAAAACCACGGCCAGCACCTGCTCCGGATGCGTGATTCCCGCCATGCGCAGCTTCGAACGAAGGTCGTCCTCCGTCATCTGCGCCGCGTCCAGGTGAGACGAAAGGACCCTCGGCCCGGTCATCAACAACAGCGGTTTGTTATCGATGAGTTGCTCGACGACGCCCGCACGGCGGCGGACATGGGAGATCAGGTACTGGATTCCGAACAGGACGGCCAGCCCGAAGGCTCCGTTGAGCAGGGACGGGGACGGCGTCAGGAGGGTCGAGGCGATCACGGAGCCGAATGCGACCGTGATGGCGAAGTCGAAGCTCGACATCTTGGCAAAGCTTCGCAGGCCCATCAGGCGGGTAAGGGCCAGGAGCACGACGTAGATGCCGAGCCCGGAAAGCAAGACCATGAGCAGGTCCGTACCGGTCGTCGTAATCCAGCGCTCGTCGATCATGTACCCCTGAAATCATGCGCCATCGAGGTTCCCACGGGCCCGCTCGCCCGGCCGTGACGGCACGGGGGCGGCTCCGGTCAGCCGCGGCGCCCTGTGACGGCTCCGTACACGTACAGCACGAGCAAGGCGCCGATCACGGCTATGACCAGACTTCCCAGGCTGAATCCTTCGATGCCTCCGAGTCCCAGCAGGCTTCCGATGAAGCCCCCTACGATTGCCCCCACGATACCCAGCACGATGGTCATGAGGATACCGCCTCCCTGCTTGCCCGGCATGATGAACTTGGCCAGGGCACCGGCAATCAGACCGAACAGAATCCACGATAAGATGCCCATACTCCATCTTTCCAGTTTGATGCAACGATGCGTCAACGAGCCACCGGCCACGAACACCGTAACGGCAGAACCGGTGTTAAGATAACGTGAATGTACGAGTTGCGTCCCCCGTTGACAAGACCGCCGGGGCTTCATCGAGAGCGGTACGGCATGATGGCAGCTTCCGGCACGCCCAGACGCGCCCCACTCACCGGGCGAGGCGCAGGCCCAGGAGCCACCACCG
>CAZKFR010000024.1:0-16194 GCA_964552015.1 uncultured Rhodothermaceae bacterium
TGACGCCGGCCCGTAGCATCCGTCCTTAATCTCCTGAGGAAGGCGCCGATACCCCTGTCTCCGGTGCGGCCCCGGTCGTGTGTCCGAGCATGTGCCGGGTACGGAAGTTGTTGTGTACCCGGGTGTCCGTACCGTTTTCACCCCCGGGCAACCGTACGTACGGCCCCTGCACCACCGTATGCGGATACGTTTCCTACTTCTCGGATGGCTCTTTTCCGTGCTGAGCCTGCCCGTCCCGGGCCGGGCGCAGCAGCCCGCCCCGTTCGACGAAGGCGGCATCCCGCCGCCCCGGTACGTCCTCCATTTCGGCCCCGAGGATTACCGCGCCTATCATCAGAACTGGGCCATCGTGCAGGACGAGCAGGGCCTTGTATACGTGGGAAATACGCACGGTGTACTGGAATACGACGGGGTCCGGTGGCGCCTCATCCGGACCCGGACGACGGTGCGCTCGCTGGCGCTGGGGCAGAACAACGTCGTCTATGTCGGTATGCAGGGTGACTTCGGTTACCTGGCGCCCGACTCGCTGGGCCGGCTGCGGTTCGTCTCGCTGCTGCCGGAGGTCGATCCGGCCGCACGGGAATTCAACGACGTGTGGGGGACGCACGCCACGCCCGACGGCATTTATTTCCAGACGAACGACTATCTTTTCCGCTGGGACGGGCGGCAGATGCGGCAGTGGAAATCCAACACGCTGTTCCACACCTCCTTTTTCGTCCGGGGTCGCTTCTTCGTGCGCGAGAAAGACGTGGGGATCGAGGAGGTCGTCGGCGATGCCCTGCGGTTGATTCCGGATGGTGAGCGGTTCCGGGACACCCGCGTCCATGCGATGCTGCCCTACGACGCGGAGCGCCTCCTCGTTGCCTCACGGAATGAAGGCCTGTTTCTCTACGACGGGCAGACGTTTACGCCCTTCCCGACCGAGGCCGATCCGTTTATGGCCGAGCATGCCGTCTATCACGCGGCGGTCCTGCCCGGGGGGCGGTTCGCGCTGGCGACGCTGGGCAGCGGGGTGCTCATCATCGACCGGGCGGGCCGGCTGGTGAGCGTGCTGGACACGCCCCACGAACTGCCGGATGACGTGGTCAACTTCGTCTACGTCGATGCCGAGGGCGGGCTCTGGGCGGCGCTGAACAACAGCGGGATCGCGCGGGTGGCTTTTCCGGGTATCCTGACGCAGTATGACCGCCGGCTGGGCCTGATCGGGGCCGTCTACGACGTAACGCGGCACCGGGGGCGGCTCTACGCGGCCACGGGGGGGATGCCCGGCGTCTATGCGCTCGAAGCCCGCCCGCTGACCGCACGCCTCGAAGGCGAGCGTGCCACGTTCGTCCCCGTGAAAGGAGTGCCCCGGGCGTGGAGCCTGCTCTCGGTCGACAGTACCCTGTTCGTGGGAACGGATGAAGGGTTGTATCAGGTCGATCACACGGGCCGGAGAGAGATTCTTTCAAAAGAGAGAAATGCGGTTCCAGTTATTGTTCTTTCGGAAGTATATAACGGTGTGATCTACGTGGGGCGGCAGAGGGGGCTCGACGTCCTGCGTCATACGAGGGACGGCTGGGTGCTTACGTCGGTGCCGGGGATCACGGACGAGGTGCGTCAGATCGTGGAGGAGGCGGACGGGACGCTGTGGCTGGGCACGCGTTTCCGTGGGGTGCTGCGCCTGCGCTTCGAGGATGGGCCGGGCACGACGCCGGTCATAGAAAAGTTTGGCGTGGAAGGCGGCCTCGTGGATCAGAACGTGCGGGTGGCCGAGGTAGGCGGGCGCGCCCTGTTCTTCTCGGACCAGGGCTTCGGGGTGTACCGGTTCGGCGTCACGGAGGCGGCTCCGGGGGGGGCGCCGCACCGGGGCTTCTACCGTGATCCGGTCCTCTCGCCGGTGGTCGAGGCGGCCGGCGATACACTCAAGGCCGTGGCCGAGGACGACCAGGGGAACGTATGGCTGGCGTACAGGAGCCGCATGGAGGTGGCCGAGCCGACGGGCGACGGGCATTACCGCGTCACCCCGATCACGGCGCTGCATTATCCCAAGAGCGACGTCGAGATGATCCGCCGGGAAGGGGATGTGATCTGGATCGGCAGTGGCGAGACACTCCTGCGGTACACCTGGCAGCCCGAAGCGGAGGTGGTGCCCCTCCGGGTGCTGGTGCGCGAGGTGAGTGATTCCGACACGGAGGAACTGCTTCAGGCCGGCCGGTGGGGGCCGGGAGCGGCGGCTACGTCGGCGGTGTTGCGCGTGCCGTTCGCAAGCAACGACCTGGCCTTCGAGGTGGCGGCACCCCTGTTCAACCAGCTCGAAGACCTGGACTACCGCTACTGGCTGGAGGGCTACGAGGCGGGATGGTCGGACTGGATGGGGCAGACGCGGCGGGTGTACAAGAACCTGCACGAGGGCACGTACCGCCTGCACGTACAGGCCCGCGACGGCCTGGGGCGGATCAGCGAGGTGACGGCCTACACGTTCATCGTTCGCCCGCCCTGGTTCCGGACCTGGTGGGCGTACACGCTCTACGTGCTGTTCGTGCTGAGCCTGCTCTACTTCGCGTGGAAGTACCGCCAGATGGTCAAGATCCGGCACCTGGCCGAAGAGCAGGCGAAGCAGTTGGCCCAGGAGCAGCAGGTGCGCAAGCGGCTGGAGGAGGCCAACGCACAGCTGCAGGTCGCCAACGAGCGACTCCAGCAGGCCAACAAGCTGAAAGACGAGTTCCTGGCGACCACGTCCCACGAACTCCGCACCCCGCTGACGGCCATTCTGGGCTTCACCGAAGTGCTCAAGTACGAACTGCCCGAGGACTCGCCGCACCGGGAGTTCATCGGGATCATCGAGGAGAGCGGCAACCGGCTGATGGAGACGCTCACGTCGCTGCTCGAGTTTGCCAAGCTGCGGGCCGGCGTGATGGAGGTGCACCGCCAGCCCGTCGATCTGCTGCGAAGCACGACCGAGGTGATACGCATGTTCTCGGAAGGTGCCCGCAAGAAGGGGCTGGAGCTGGAATTGATTCCGCCGCCGGAACCCGTCTTCGCCCTGGTCGACGAGTCGGCCTACGAGCGGGTGCTGAGCAACCTGGTTTCCAACGCCATCAAGTTCACCGAAGAGGGCCGGGTGACGGTCGCGTTCTCGCGGGAGGGGGACCGGGTGAACGTGCACGTCCAGGATACCGGCATTGGCATCTCGGAGGAGTTCATCCCCTACCTCTTCGAGGAGTTCCGGCAGGAGTCGGACGGGCTGGCCCGCTCGCACGAAGGCAGCGGCCTGGGGCTGGCGATCACGGCAAAGCTCGTCGACTTGATGGCGGGCACGATCTCCGTGCAGAGCAAGAAAGGGGAGGGCAGCCTCTTCACGGTCTCGTTCGAGGCGTGGGACGGGCCGGAGGGTGAAGATCGGCAGCCCGTGCGCAAGCGGGTCGTGCGGGAGGAGGGCACCGGCTCCTCGTCCGTGGCCTGAGCCGCCGGCCCCACCGTGGCCCGGCGGGAGCGGGCACGAACCGCTTCCGGGCACCCTGACCGTTGCGTTTCCCCGGGCAGACGCCTATCCTTGCCCGTCCACCGTGTTCAGGAACGTGCAACACCGGCCGGCGTGGCTGTCGTATGCGATCCTTTTATGTCCTTGCGATGCTTTTCATGATGACCGTGGCCGCCTGTGGGGGACCGGCGAGCGAGCATGCCGACGTGATCTACACGCACGCGCAGGTCTGGACGGGCGTGCCCGGTGCGCCGCTGGCCGAAGCGCTGGCGGTACGGGGAGAGCGGCTGCTGGCCGTCGGGACGGCCGAGGAGGTCGAGGCCTACGGCGGGGCGACGACGCGCGTGGTCGACCTCGGCGGGCGCTTCGTCATGCCGGGCTTCATCGACAACCACGTGCATTTTCTCGGCGGCGGCTTTCAACTGGCGAGCGTGGATCTGCGCACGGCCGCCTCGCCCGATGCATTTCGCCGGCGCCTGGCCGACTTTGCCCGCTCGGTGCCGCCCGGCCGGTGGATCACCGGCGGTGACTGGGACCACGAAGCCTGGGGCGGCGCGTTGCCCCGTCGCGAATGGATCGACGCGGTCACGCCCGCCAACCCGGTCTTCGTCAGCCGCCTCGACGGCCACATGGCCCTGGCCAACTCGCTGGCGCTCGCGCGGGCCGGCATCACCCGCGACACGCCCGACCCCGCCGGCGGCACCATCGTACGCGACCCCGCCACCGGCGAGCCGACCGGCATCCTGAAGGATGCTGCCATGGACCTGGTCTTTGCGGTGATCCCGGAACCGTCGGAGGAGGAGTTGGACGAAGCCCTCGAACGGGCCATGGCGCACGCCGTCGCCCTCGGTGTCACGCAGGTGCACGACATGGGGACGTACGGCGGGTGGACCGACCTGGCGACCTACCGTCGGGCACACGCGCGCGGCACCCTGAAACTGCGCCTCTACGCCTTCGTGCCGCTGGCCGACGTGGACCGCCTGGCCGCCTACGTCGACGAGCACGGGCCGGGCGACGACCGGCTCCGCTGGGGCGGCCTCAAGGGGTTCGTCGACGGCTCGCTCGGCTCGACGACCGCCTGGTTCTATGCCCCCTACGACGACGCCCCGGAGACGACCGGCCTGCTCGTCACGGACAGCACCGCCCTGCGCGCCCGCATCCTGCGCGCCGACGCCGCCGGCCTGCACGTGGCCGTCCACGCCATCGGCGACCGGGCCAACGACTGGCTGCTGGACGCCTACGCCGCGGCGGCACGCATCAACGGCCCGCGTGATCGGCGCTTCCGCATCGAGCACGCGCAGCACCTCACCCGCGAGGCCATCCCGCGCTTTGCCCGGCAGGGCGTCATCCCGTCCATGCAGCCCTACCACGCCATCGACGACGGGCGCTGGGCCGAGAAGCGCATCGGCCCCGAGCGGATCCGGACCACGTATGCCTTCCGCAGCCTGCTCGACGCCGGCGCCCCGCTCACCTTCGGCTCCGACTGGACCGTCGCGCCGCTGAACCCGCTCGAAGGCGTCTATGCGGCCGTCACCCGCCGTACGCTCGACGGCGCCCATCCCGAAGGCTGGGTGCCGGAGGAAAAGGTCAGTGTCGAGGAGGCGCTGCGGGCCTACACAGCCGCCAATGCCTACGCGGGCTTCCAGGAAGACCGCCTCGGCTACCTGGCGAGGGGCTACCTGGCCGACTTCGTGGTGCTCTCCGAAAACCTGCTGATCCTGGACCCGGTGCAGATCCCGCAGGTGCGTGTGCTCCGCACCGTGGTGGGCGGGGTGGAACAGTACGTCGCCGAGTGATCGTTTTGTTCGTGTCATTCCTTTGTCCGGTCGTGTCATGCGGCGTCTCTGGCGGCTGATACGGTTTTCGGTGTCCATCCTGAGCCGCACGGCCTGGCTCTGGCTGACGGTGCGGTTCGTGCCCGAGGACCGGCGCTCGGCCTACCGGGCGCAGCTCCAGCAGCGTGCGTGTGCGGTCTTCTGCCGCATCCTGGGGGTGAAGGTGACGCGCACCGGGACGTTGCCCGAGACGAACGCCGTCCTCGCCGTGAGCAACCACCTGGGGCTGCTCGACCCGTGGGTGCTGGCCTCGCAACTGCCTGTGGCCTTCGTCGCCAAGGCCGAGATGGCGCACTGGCCCGTCTTCGGCTGGATTGCCCGGACCGTCGGCATCATCTTCGTCGAGCGGGAGCGTCGTCTGGCGACGAAGGCGTTCGTCGATCAGGTGCAGCAAAGGCTCCGGGAGGGCGTCCGGGTGCTGGTCTTCCCGGAGGGCACCACGAGCCCCGGCCTCACCGTGCTGCCGTTCAAGACGGGCAGCTTCGAGGCCGTGGCCGGCATGCCGGATGCTTCCGTGTTGCCGCTCTACCTGCACGTGAGCGCCCTCGAGGGGCAGCCGGCCACGCCCGCGATGCGTGCCGCCGTCGCCTGGGCCGACCCCGACGAGTCGATGCTACAGAATGCGTGGCGGCTGCTCGGCCTGCGCTCGGTGCACATGGAGGTACGGGTGGGCCCGCCCATCGCGACGGCCGGACAGGACCGCAAGACCCTGGCGCAGCAGGCCCATGCCGCCGTCTGTGCACTGGCCGGCGGATGTGCGCCGGTCAATCCGGCGGAAAAGAAACAATCCGGGGGTTCCCGGGTGGATGATACGACGCGCGTACAGCCTTAATTTCCCGCACGATCCCATTCCCATGTCTCGATCCCTCGCATCGCAGCGGACCCTGCTGCTGGCCGGCATCGGCCTCGTACTCGTCGGGTTGCTGGCCGGTATCCTGATCATGCTGGCCGTCCTGAACGGTCGCACGACGGAGCTACAGCGTCCGGCGGTGGTGGAACGGGTGCAGCTGGGAAGGCCTTCGCCGCTGGCCGGCACGGACTCGGGGGGCACCGTGGTGAGGGCGGATGCGCGCACCCTGAACGCCCTGTTCAAGGCGGTGGCTCGCCAGGTGACCCCGGCCGTGGTCTACATCCAGGTGGAGGCCCGGGATGACGGGCGCGAACGCTGGTTCCACAACTTCGAGCAGCCGTTCGGGGACCGCGGGATCCGCCAGAGTGTGGGCAGCGGCGTCATCATCAGCGCGCAGGGGTACGTCGTCACGAACAACCACGTCGTCGACGGGGCCGAGCGCATCACGGTGACGTTGTCGGACAAGCGACAGTACGACGCCACCGTCGTTGGGGTCGATCCGAACACCGACCTGGCCGTGCTGCGCATCGAGCCGGAGGCCCCCGACGCCCTGCCCGTCATCGCCCTGGGCAATTCGGACGACGTTGAAGTGGGCGAATGGGTGCTGGCCGTGGGCAACCCGTTCCGGTTGACGTCGACCGTCACGGCCGGCATTGTGAGTGCGCTGGGGCGGCAGGTAAACATCATCGAGGACAGCTTCGGGATCGAGGATTTCATTCAGACGGACGCCGCCATCAACCCGGGCAATTCGGGCGGGGCGCTCGTCAACCTGAACGGCGAACTGGTGGGCATCAGCACGGCCATCGCCACGGAGAGCGGTTCCTACGAGGGATACGGTTTCGCCGTACCGGTCAACCTGGTCGAGCGGGTCGTGAGCGACCTGATCGCCTACGGCGAGGTGCAGCGCGGGTATCTGGGGGTCGAGATCACCGAAGTCAATGCGGCGCGTGCCCGTGAACTCGGGCTGCCGCACATCGAAGGGGTGCTGCTCAGCCGCGTCTGGCGGGGTGGGGCCGCGGACCGGGCCGGCCTGCGGGCAGGGGACGTTGTCCTTTCGATCGACGGCCATCCGGTCAATGCGCCGAACGAGTTGCAGAGCCTCGTGGCACGTCGGCGCCCCGGGGACCGGCTCTCCGTCATCGTCTGGCGAGAAGGACGCCGCGAGGGGTTCCTGGTCGAACTCTTTGGGCGCGAGGACCCGGCCTATGCGACGTGGCTGGACGAACTGAACCGCCGTCAGACGCCTCCGGCGCTGTCCCCCCTTCCGGATGAACTAGGCGAAGGGGTGGTGGAACTGGCGCCCTGGGGCCTCGGCCTGCAGGAGCTGAGCGATCGCGACCGCTATGCCTTCGGCGTCGAGGAGGGCGTCTACGTGGCTTACGTCACCCACGACAGCGTGGCCGAGGCGGCGGGGCTGCCCCGCGACGTGGTGCTGGTGCAGGTGGGCGAGCAGCCCGTGGCCTCGATCCTGGGCGTGGAGGAGGCCCTCACCCGTGCCGCCGAACTGGAGGATACGGTGCTCCTGCGTGTCCGCCGCCGTGACGGCGTGACGGCCTTCTTCGAGGTCGACGTGCCGGCGGAACGCTGAGCCTGCCTCCGGCGTGATGGCGTGCCGTCCCCCCCTCGTGTTGCTCCCATCCTCGTACAACGACCGTTTCCCTTGATCCGTTATCTGACCGCAGGAGAGTCGCACGGCGAGGCCCTGATCGGCATCGTCGAAGGCATGCCGGCGGGCGTGCCGCTCGTACCGTCCGACATCGACGAGCACCTGGCGCGGCGCTGGCTCGGCTTCGGGCGCGGGGGCCGCGCCAAGTTCGAACAGGACCGCGTACACATCTATGCCGGCGTCCGTTTTTCGAGGACGATGGGCAGCCCGATTGCGCTACGCATCGACAACGCTGCCTACCATCGGGATCGCTCGGGGTGGCCGGAGGTGATGGCCGTCGAAGGCACGGGGGAGGGGGTGGCGCCGGTGACGTTGCCGCGTCCGGGGCATGCCGACCTGGTGGGCGTGCAGAAGTACCGGTTGGACGACATCCGGCCCGTCATCGAGCGCTCGAGTGCCCGGGAGACGGCCATGCGGGTGGCCTGCTGCTCCGTGGCGCGCCGGCTGCTGAAGGAACTTGGCATCGAGGTGGGCAGCCACGTCGTGCGCATCGGTGCGGTGGGCTACGAACGGCCCGAGGACTGGCGCGAACGGGTCGAGGCGCTCGTGGCCGACGGTGCCGAGGCGCTCTACCGCGCCGCCGATGCCAGCGAGGTGCGGATGCTCGATCCCGACCTCTCGGCGCGCTGCGTGGAGCACATCCGCGAGGTCAAGAAGGCCGGCGATGCACTCGGTGGCATCTACGAAGTGGTCGTCACCGGGGTGCCGCCGGGGCTGGGGTCGTACGTGCAATGGGACCGCCGCCTCGACGGGCAGCTGGCCCAGGCCATCCTGTCGATTCAGGCCCAGAAGGCCGTCGAAGTGGGCGACGGCATCGAGGCGGCGTATCGCCCCGGTTCGCAGGTGCACGACCCGATCGTCCTCGAGGGGGGGCGGTATCGCCGCCGGAGCAACCACGCTGGCGGCATCGAGGGCGGCGTGTCGAACGGGATGCCCATCGTCGTGCGCGGCTACATGAAGCCCATCCCCACCCTCATCAAGCCGCTCGACACCGTCGACATCGCCACCGGGGAGGCCCGGCCCACCCGTTACGAGCGCAGCGACGTCACCAGCGTGCCGGCGGCCTCCACCGTCGCCGAGGCGACGGTGGCCCTCGTCCTCGCCAACGCTATCCTGGAGAAGTACGGCGGCGATCACCTCGACGAGATTCGCGAACGGATGCCTTCCTGAGGCCCGGTCCTGTGAACCATTCCGCCGCGCAGGAGCGAGGGGGGGTATTTTTTTCATGCAATAGATTGAAAATTTTGACATCTTTATCCCCTGTTGGTCATTAGACTATCCAGTCTGTCTGCCGGAAGGAACCCGCGGCAGGCAGGGGGTTCTGTTGCATCATCCGTTGTCGTACCGTCATGTTCTTCGCGCAGCGCAACGTCTTCGAGGACCGGCTCCGGCCCTGTATCCTGCCGTGGAGCCTCGTACTGGTGGGATGCTGGCTTGCCGGCGTACTGATCGGAGCCCTCCCTGCCACGGCGCAGAGTACCGAGGGCTTCATCGGAATGACCGTCTGCACGAAGGATGCCGTGACGGGGGCGATGCTGAGTGGGGTTACCGTGCGCGTGCGCCGGCGGCCACGCTCGGCCAACCAGCCGGAAACGCAGACGAAGACGGCCAGCACCGGCTGCGCTCAGGTGAGCGTGGCTGTCAATGTGGGGGCGGACGACGCGCCGGATCTGCCCGATGCGTTTCGCGTCCGGGAGCCCTATCCGAACCCGGCGGCGTCGCGGGTCGTGGTTCCGTTTGCGGTGCCGGCGTCGCAGGAGGTGACCTTTGCGCTCTACGACGTGCTGGGGCGTCAGGTGGGGCCGCGCTGGCAGCAACGGCTTCCGGTCGGGCTACACGCCCTGGAGATCACGCTCGATGGCCTGGCCGACGGCGTCTATCTCTTCCGGTTGGCCGGGCCGTCCGGCGTCTCCACCGGGCGCCTGGTGCGCAGCGGGGGCGAGCGAGCCGGCCGCCCGGCCGTACGCCTGACGACGTTCGCGGAGGAGGGGGCTCGTGCGGCAGCCGGCAAAACCGCCCAGACGTTTCCCGTGCGCGTCTGGGCCGAGGCCGAAGGCTACCGGGAAGTGGCCAAGGACCTGGACGTGGAAGATGGCGCCGTGGTCACGCTGGAGCTGCCGCCTGTGGACGGGCCGCCGGAGGATCTGATCCCGCTGATCGACATGGGGACGAACCAGTACCTCGGCCTGTTTGACGGGGGGCTCTATGGGCAGGGACTCGTCGGGATGCCGGCCGAGCACGAGGAGGAAGGCATCCGCCGGGGGCAGGCCATCGAGCCGCTGGACGTGGACGGCAACCCGGACCCCAACGGGCACTACGTGCTCATGTCCATCGGCTTCTCGAACACGACGCAGGAGTGGTGCCATCCTTCGGCCGACCTCGTCCCCTGTAATCCGTGGACGTTCACGGGCAAGGCGCTGGCGGACCCCGACGTCGAGAAGGAGCATCTGGTGATCGTCAACGGGGCCAAAGGCAGTGAGGCAGCCGAGAGCTGGGACGATCCGGCCGAGGCGAACTACGACCGCATCCGCGACACGCATCTGACGCCGCAGGGGCTGAGCGAGAAGCAGGTCGTGGCCATCTGGCTCAAGGTGACCACGGCCGCGCCGAAGGTGTCGCTCCCCAACCCGGATGCAGAGGCCTACCGGCTCAAGGAGATCTATGCCGATATCCTGCGTGCTCTCAAGGCGCGGTATCCCAACCTGCAGATGGTTTTCATGTCCAGCCGGATCTATGGCGGGTATGGCAACGAAGAGGGCGTCGATCTACATCCGGAGCCGTATGCCTACGAGTCGGGGCTGGCGGTCAAATGGGTGATCGAGGCGCAGATCAACCAGATGGCCGGTGAAGGCATCGATCCGGATACCGGGGATCTCGACTACAACACCGTGGCTCCCTGGGTGGCCTGGGGACCCTACCTCTGGGCCAACGGCACTACGCCCCGCAGCGACGGCCTGATCTGGGAGCGGAGCGATTTCGAGGCCGACGGCACCCATCCGGCCCAGAGCGCCGAGGAGAAGGTGGGGGGGATGCTGCTCGACTTTTTCCGGGCGGCTCCGCAGACGAAATGCTGGTTCCTCCAGAACGCCGCCTGTGAGATCGACACGAGTGCCCGTACGCCGCTGACGGAACTGCTCTCGGGAACGTACATGGGCTTCGAGGGCGGGTTGTACGCCGGCGCTACCAACGATCCGCCGGATGACCATGCCGCCGAGGGGCTGGCCCGCGCGCTGGCCATCGAACCCCTGGACGTGAACGGCAACCCGGATCCCAACGGCCATTACGTGCTCATGTCCATCGGCATGTCGAACACGACGCAGGAGTGGTGTGCGCCGAGCCGTGAGATGGCCTGTAACAGCTGGTCGTTCATGGGGCAGGCTGCCGCCGATCCCGTGGTCAACCATGGGCCGCTGATGATCGTCAACGGGGCCCAGGGCGGCAAGGGAGCCGACGCCTGGGTCTCGGCCGACGGCGACCAGTACGACCGCATCCTGGAGGACGTCCTCACCCCGGCCGGCCTGAGCGAAAAGCAGGTGCAGGTCATCTTCTACAAGAACGCCAACAAGGCTTCCGGCTCACGCCCGAGCCTGCCGGACCCGGAGGCCGATGCCTACCTGTTCCTGGAGAACCTGGGGCGTACGGCCCGTGCCCTCAAGACACGGTATCCCAACCTGAAGATCCTCTTTGTCTCCAGCCGTGTCTATGCCGGCTATGCACCGATCACGACCAACAACCCGGAGCCCTGGGCCTACGAAACGGGTTTTTCCGTGAAGTGGCTCATCGATGCCCAGATCCGGCAGATGCGCGGCGAAGGCATCGACCCGATCGCCGGGGACCTGGACTACACGACGGTGGCACCGTGGATCACATGGGGGCCCTACCTCTGGGCCAATGGCCTCACCCCGCGCCAGGATACCCTGCTGGGTGGACTCTATACGGGCCTGACATGGTCCCGGGAGGATTTCGAGGCGGACGGGTCGCATCCCTCCACGCAGGGCGAAACCAAGATCGCCGGGATCCTGCTGGAGTTTTTCAAGCGCTCGCCGTTCTCGAGTTGCTGGTTCATGGTCGGCGGTACGTGTTCGTTCTGAGCCCGCCGGCGTCTCGTTCCGGCCGTACGCGTCGTGTGGGATGCAGGGCGTCGGGGGCCTGCTTGAAACTGTGGGCGGTACGTTTGTACACTCGCTTCCTCTTGTCGGGTGTACCCGCCGTCACATCGTCCTGCGTTTCAGCCCCGGGGTGCGTTGAATCCTGTCCTGATCGGCATCGGCCTCTACGTACTGGCCCAGCTCGGCATCGGCGCGTATGTGGCACGGCGTATCCGCACCGAGGCCGACTACCTGGTGGCCGGGCGTAGCCTGGGGTACGGTCTGTCCATCTTCACCATCTTTGCCACGTGGTTCGGGGCCGAGACGTGCATCGGGGCCGCCGGCTCGATCTACGTGGAGGGGCTCGCTGGCGGCACCGCCGACCCGTTTGGCTATGGCCTGTGCATCCTGTTGATGGGGGCCGTCTTCGCCGTCCCCCTCTGGCGGCGCAAGCTCACCACACTGGCCGACTTCTTCCGGCAGCGGTACACGGCGGGTGTGGAGCGCCTGGCCGTCGTGCTCATGGTGCCGACCTCCCTGCTGTGGGCGGCCGCCCAGGTCCGGGCCTTCGGACAGGTGCTCGCGGCGGCTTCCGGGCTGGAGATCACCCTCACGATCACGCTGGCGGCCCTGGTGGTCGTCGCCTACACCGTCTTCGGCGGGCTGCTGGCCGATGCGTGGACCGATCTCGTGCAGGGGATCGCCCTGATGACGGGCCTCGTCGTGCTCTTCGTCATGGTGTGGCGGGATACCGGCTTCGAGGCGCTGGCCGCCGTGGACCCGGCGCGGCTGCGGCTCTTCGGCGGGCCGGAGACGCCCTGGCTGGCCGTCGTCGAAGGCTGGGCGATCCCGGTGTGCGGTTCGGTGCTGGCGGCGGAACTGGTGGCCCGTGTCATCGCCGCCCGCTCGCCCCGGGTGGCCCGGCGCTCGGCCTTCATTGCCGGCGGGCTTTACCTCACGGTCGGCCTCATCCCCGTGACGATGGGGTTGCTCGGCACCACGCTGCTGCCTGATCTGGAACACCCCGATCAACTCCTGACCCTGCTGGCCGGGCGCTACCTGCCGGTGGCCCTCTACACCCTCTTCGCCGGCGCCCTCGTCTCGGCCATCCTGTCGACGGTGGACAGCGCCCTGCTGGTGGCCTCCTCCCTCGTCTCGCACAACCTCGTCGTGCCGCTGTGGCCGGACCTCTCGGAACGCGGCAAGGTGCGCCTGGCCCGGGGCGGCGTGGTCGCCTTCGGCCTGGTGGCCTACGTGATGGCGCTCCACGCCGACGGCGTCTATGCGCTGGTGGAGGAGGCGTCCGCCTTCGGGAGCGCGGGCCTCTTCGTGGTGATCGTCACCGGGCTGTTCACGCGCATCGGCGGCGCCTGGAGCGCCCTGGCGGCCCTCGTGACCGGCGTGGTCGTGTGGATCGGCGGGGCGTACGTGGTGGAGGCGCCCTATCCTTACGTCACCTCCCTGGCGGCCGCCCTCCTGGCCTACCTGAGCACGGCCGCCGTCGAACACCGCCTGCGTCCCGTCCCGGTCGTGTCGCAGCGGGCATGATACCGTGGTGGAGGCCCCCGCCGGCTGCGGTCAGTTGCTCGCCGGGCGGACCTCCACGGGCTGGAGCCGGCCTTCGTCCCGGTGTAGGAACTCTTTGTAGAGCTCGATCTGCCGGTTCGTCATCGGGATGCGGAAGCCGTCGATGAAGACGTGGTGGACCTGCGTCTTCGGCTCGAAGGGGTCGCCGTCGGCCACGAACAGGTTGGCTTTCTTGCCCGGCTCGATGGAGCCGTACTCGTCCGCGATGCCGAAGATCTCGGCGGCGTTGAGGGTCACGGCGCGCAGGGCGGCCTCGCGGCCCATCCCGTACGCGGCGGCGAAGCCGGCGTTGAAGGGCAGGTTACGCACGTTCTCCGACTCCCCCGTGCGCAGGGCCACCTTCACGCCGGCCTGGTGCATCAGCCCGGCGTTGGCGTAGGCCTTGTCGTAGCGGTCGGAATCCCGCGTGGGGATGGAGAGCACCGGTCCGACGAGGCAGGGGATGCCGGCCTCGGCGAGCTTGTCCGCCACGCGCCATCCCTCGGCCACCTCGCTGAAGACGACGTTCTTGAGGCCCCGTTCCTTCACCCATTCGATCGCGTTGAGGATGTCCTTCTCCCGGTTCACCTTGATCATCAACGGCATCTCGCCACGCACGACCGGCAGCAGGGCCTCCATCTCGGGCACGTGCTCGGGCTTACGCGGCGGGTTCTTGGCCGCATGATAGGCCGAGTCGATCTTCGCATAGAGGACGGCGCGGTCCCAGATGTCGTTGAGCTTCTTCAGGGCCTTCTCGGCGGCCTTCTCGATCTCCTCGTCCGAGCGGCGGTCGAAGAAGCCGCGCCGGCCGGCGGTGGGAAACTCGAGCACCATCAGGCGCACGCCGCCCGCGTGCATCTGCTCCGGGGTGTAACCGACCAGGTTGATGAGGGCCGCCACGCCCGGGAAGAGCCCGCCCGAGGGCTCGGCGATGACCGTGGTGACGCCGCTGACGCGGGTGACGGGGATCAGCACCGAGTTCGGGTTGATGGCCGTGAGCGCCTCCATCTGCGGGTTCAGGTCGCCCACCTCGCGGTAGTCGTTCGTCTCGTCCACGGCGCCGATCTCGGCCAGGCCCAGGTGGGTGCCGCTGTCGATCATCCCCGGGTAGACGGTCATGCCCGTGCCGTCGATGACCTCGGCGCCGGCCGGGATGGCCACGTCCGGGCCGACGGCCTCGATCCGGTCCCCGCGGATGACGACCGTACCCCGCTCGATGGTGCCGTGGGCGACGGTTTCGATGCGGGCGTTGGTGATGGCGAAGGTGCCCTGGTACCCCTTGGGCACGTCGTCGGTCGGCTGGAGCTGGAGCAGGAGGCCGAGCGCAAGCGTGAGCAGCAGATTCATGGCAGGCAAGGGTTCGCGTGGTCGGAGGCGGGTCAGAACTGGAAGAGCCAGCCGGCGGTGGCTTCGAGGGCGTGCCAGTCCTCGTCGGTGACGAACCGGCTGGCGTCGACGGGCGCTTCGGGGTCCACGTCGAGGCGGATGTCGTCCGGATCCCGCTCGCGGTCGAAGTAGCGGACGCCGTCGACGAAGGTCATCACGGGGATGGCGTAGACCGAGAGCGGGTGCCCGTCGAAGACGACCAGGTCGGCGTCCTTGCCGACTTCGATGGAGCCGACGCGGTCGTCGATGCCGAGCTGCCGCGCCGGGTTGATGGTGATGAGGGCCAGGGCCTCGTCGTCAGTCAGGCCGCCGTAGCGCTGGCTCTTGGCCGCCTCGTGGTAGAGGTGCCGGTTGAGCTCGCCCGAGTCCGAGTTGACGGAGGTGACGACGCCGTTGCGCGTCAGGATGGCGGCGTTGTAGGCCGTCGAGTAGTAGACCTCGAACTTGTACGACCACCAGTCGGAGAAGACGGAGGCGTAGGCGCCGAAGGCGGCCAGCTCGGGCGCCACCTTGAAGGCCTCGTTGGCGTGCTGGAAGGTGACCTTCTCGACGCCGTAGTCCTTCAGCACACGCAGGAGCATCAGGATCTCGTCGGCGCGGTAGCTGTGGCAGTGGACGAGCACGTCGCCCCGGAGGATGTCGGCGAGGGTTTCGAGGCGCAGGTCGTACGGCGGCGGGATGGCGCGGGGATTGCGGCGGCGCTCGGCCTCGTACCGCTCCCACGCCTCCTTGTAGCGCAGCCCCTGCTCGAAGGCATCCCGGATCACGGCCTCGACGCCCATCCGGGTGGCGGGCACCTTGGCTTTGCCGCTGCCGCCCCCGCCGCGCTTGCCGTGCACGCGCGTGGGGTTCTCGCCGAGGGCGAACTTGATGGTGCGGGGCGCCCCCTCGAACCGAAGGTCGTCCGGGTTCGTGTAGCCCCAGCGGTGCTTGATTGTCTCGTTCTGCCCCCCGATGACGTTGGCCGAGCCGTGCATCAGGTGCGAGGTGGTCACGCCGCCGGCCAGCGCCCGGTAGATGCCGATGTGGTAGGGGTTGACCACGTCCTCCATCGTCACCATGGCCGTGACGGGGTCGGTGGCCTCGTTGACGGCGCTCAGCGCGATGTGCGCGTGGGCGTCGATGATGCCGGGCATGACGTACTTGCCCGTGGCGTCGACCACCTCCACGCCGCCCGGCGCCGAGAGCCCCTGGCCGATGCGCTCGATCTTGCCGTTACGAACGAGAATGTCGGTGTTCTCCAGGGTGCCGTTCGTGACGGTGAGGACGGTGGCGTTCTGGATCAGGACGTCGCCCACCTGCGGCTGGGCCGTGGCCGTGGTGGCCAGGAGGGCGAGGCC
>CAZKFR010000024.1:16294-44250 GCA_964552015.1 uncultured Rhodothermaceae bacterium
GGCGGGCAGGTCAGGGGCGGGCGCGGCCGTCCGGGCCGCCGGTGCGGGTGGCGGAGAAGGGCGCGTCCCCCATGCCGGGGACGGTGATGGTGCCCTCCATCGCGTCGCCGGTGATGACGGCGACGACGGTCAGCGTGCCGGGCATGCCCGGGGCCTCGAAGGAGAAAGAGAGTTCGTTGCCGTCGAGCGTGACGTCACGCAGCTCGAGGGCGCCGGGGTTCTGGCTGCTCGAGAGCGTCCCGCGCAGGTTGCCGGGCGTGCCCTCCAGCGTGAGCGTGCCGTCGAACTCACCCATCGGTGAGGAGATCGTATAGCTCCACGTGCCGGCCGGGTTGGCGGCCTCGCCGCTCTTCTTCGGCTTGGCCTTGGTGTCGTACTCGTACTTGACCCCATCGACGAAGACGTACTTGATCTTCGCGTCCTTGTCGAAATAGGGCTTCGTGGTGACGACCAGGTTGGCGATCTTGCCGGGCTCGACGGTGCCGAGCATGGCCGAGACGCCGAGCAGGGCGGCGGCGTCGGTGGTGAGGGCGGCCAGGGCGGCATCCTCGGGCAGCCCGTGCTCGATCATCAGCCGCAGGTTCTTGTGGATGTCGGCGGGCTTGACGTCCATCGTCGAGAAGCCGAAGCGGAGGCCGGCCTCATGGAGCATCGCTGCGTTCTTGAGGTAGCGCGCGCGGCTTTCCCGCTGGCGGGCCTCCAGGTTACGGCGCTCGGCCTCCAGGTCGCGGTAGGTGGCCGTGCGGAGCGTGGGGTCGTACTGCGCCGCCATCGCGGCCTCGACCGAGTCCTGCTTGGCTTTGGCTTCTTTCTTCGGCTCTTTCGGCAGGTCGAGCGTGAAGAAGAGGGGCACGCCGGCCGCCTTCAGCGCATCGATCTGGTCGAAGCTCTGCTCGAGGCCGGCCAGCACGAGGGGGAAGCCGAGGTCGCGCTGGAGGCGCAGCGCCCGGTACGTCTCCAGGGCTTCATCCGTGTAGAACAGGATGGGTTTTTTGCCCTCGAGGACGGGGAAGAAGGCATAGTGGACGTCGTCGTAGGGCGGGCGTTCGAGGCCGGTGGGGTCGGCGTCGTAGCGTTGCTGGATCAGGTGGCGGCGCTCGGCTTCGCGGTAGAGCTGGCGCATCTTCGCCATGACGCCCATGGGCGTGGCGGGATAGACACCCCGGGCGCCTTCAAACTGGGCGAAGAGGGCCACGTCGCCCCGCAGGACCATCGCGTCCGGATCGTCGCCGGTGAGCAGGATGAGGGCGCCCGAGCCGGGGAGCATCCGGCCGTGGGGCACGGTGAGCGCGGCCCCGAAGCCCGCCGCCCGCAGGTCGGCGACCGACTTGTCGTCGGGCTTGAGCAGCGTGCGGGCGTCGCGCTGGGGCTGGATGCCGGCGTAGTCGTCCGGCGGGTTGCCGGGATCGTCCGGTCGCTGCTGGTTGTTTTCTTCTTTGGGCTTCGGGATGCCCGCATGCGAGAGGCCGTCGAGGAAGCCGGCATAGACGACGAGCGAGTCGGCGGCGATGCGTTCGGCGTCGAAGGGGATCTCCACGTCGGTGCCGACGGCCACGATGAGGCCGTCGTGGACGACCACCGTGCCCCGCTCGATGACGCGACCCGGCGCCTGTACGATGCGGGCGTTCTCCAGCGCGTAGGTGCGCGTGACGGGGGGCAGGTCGTCGGCCGTCTGGGCCAGGAGCAGCGTCGGGGCGATCAGCAGAGCCGACAGCGTCAGCAGGAGCCGGCCGAGACGTGCGGCCGGGGTGCGGGAAAACGAAGCAATCATGGGGCCTGCAAAGCGAAAATGGCGAGAGGTAGGCCCCGAAAAGTAATGCGGGGTTCGCTGGCAGGCAAGGCGAAAGGCGGGGTGCGTTGCAGATCGCACACCGCGGGGCATGAACGGAGGGAACGTGGCGGCGAACGCTCAGGCGGTCGGGGGGGCGGTCGTCCCTCCGGTGGAGAGCACCTGTTCGATGGCCTGTTTCAGCACGACCCGGTTGAACGGCTTGCTCAGGTAGCCGTTGAAGCCGGCCTCGAGGAAGTGCTGGCGGTCGCCGGAGAGGGCGTAGGCCGTCACGGCAATGACGGGTACGTGTTCGTAGCCGGGCACCTGGCGGAGGGCTTCCAGCACCTCGACGCCCGTGCGCGCCCGCCCCAGGTTGATGTCCATGAGGACCACGTCGAAGGTCTGCTCACGGGCCAGGCGGAGGGCCGTTTCTTCGTCTTCGACCGTCGTCAGGGCATAGGCCTCACCCAGGAATCGTTTCATCAGCACGTGCATATCCGGGTTGTCCTCGAGGGCGAGCACCCGGGGACGCCGGGCCACAGGCTGCTCCCGCGATGTGTCGGGGGCCGGCCTCTCCGGAGCGCCGTCCGGCAGCAGCGGCAACGTTACCGTGAACGTACTGCCCCGACCTTTGGAGCTTTCTACATGGATCGTACCCTGCATCATCGTAACGAGCTTATGGGTGATGGCCAGGCCCAGCCCGGACCCCTCGAATGGGCGGTCGATGCCCATGCTTTCCTGCTTGAAGGCGTCGAAGAGGTGAGGCAGGAACGAGGCGTCGATGCCCACCCCGGTGTCGGCCACACGGATCTCCAGTTGGTCCTCCCGGGCCTGCAGGTGGACGTTCACGCTCCCCCGTTCGGTGAACTTGATGGCGTTGCTGATCAGGTGGTTCAGGATCCGGTCGAGGCACGCCTGGTCGAGCCGGGCCACGATCTCGGGTGGCTCGGACGAAAAGGTGAGCTGGAGGCCCTTCCGTTCGGCGATGGGCTGGTAGTACGTGATCTTTTCGGCAACCTCTTCGGTGACGTTGACCGGCTGGGGCTGTAACCGGAGCGTGCCCGACTCGAGCATGGACAGGTCCAGGATCGAGTTGAGCGTGGTGAGCAGGCGCTGGCCGCTCTGCTCGATCATCTCGACGAACTCCCGGTGTTCTTCGCCCACCTCGCTCATCAGGATGGAGGCGAAACCGATGATGGAGGTCAGCGGGGTGCGGATCTCGTGGCTGATGTTGGTCAGGAAGGCCGTCTTGAGGCGGTTCATCTCTTCGGCCCGTTCCTTGGCGGCGATCAGTTCCGCTTCGGCCTGTTTGCGCTCGGTGATGTCCCGGGCGATGCCGAAGGTGCCCAGGATGGCCCCGTGTTCGATGTTGGGCTGTGTCGTCAGCTCGGCAATCAGGTAGTCGCCGCTGCGCTTCCGGATGCGCAGTTCATAGGGCTCCGGCCGCTCGCCCCGCAGGATGCGCTCGAAGACGTCGACGGCACGCGGTACGTCTTCGGGATGCACCAGCTTGATGAAGGGACGCCCGACCCAGTCGCCCACGGCGAACCCGGTATGGAGTTCGAAGGCCGGGTTGAGCGACGTGATGATCCCTTCGCGGGAGATGGTGTAGATGACGTCGCGGGCGCTTTCGATCAGGGTGCGGTAGCGCGTCTCGCTCGCGCGGAGATGCTCTTCGGCGCGGTGACGCTCGATGGCCGTGGCCAGCACGTTGGCGATGGCCTGGAGAAAATGGAGGTCATCCGGGTCGAAGGACTCGCGGTGCCGGGTGTAGGCGCCGAGGAAACCGTAGGGACTGCCGGGCGCGGGGATGACCACGCTCATACCGCTGATGACGCCGTGCTCACGCAGCAGGGCCGGAACGGCCCGGTCCGGATACGCTTCCAGGTTGACGAGGATGACGGGTGCGGGCGAGGTGACGGGGAAGCAGGCATCGGCGTCGGCGCGCAGGTGCAGGGTCGTCCGGCCCACCCGGCCGGCTTCCCAGCCTACACCGGCGCGCAGAAAATAGGTGGCGCCGTCGGGGCGGGCTTCCAGCACCAGGCTCATCTCGAGGCCGAGGGTCTGGGCCACGAGGAGACAGGCCTCTTGCAACAGCGTATCCAGGGGAACCCCGGCCAGCGCGCGGTGCCCCAGTTCGACGGCAACGGCCTGCTGGCGAAGACGAGCCTTCAGCTTTGCCTCGGTCTGCCGGTGCTTCTGCTGCAGACGCTGGCGCTCGATGGCGGCACGGATGGTATGCGGCAGGCGTTGCAGGTGCTGCGGGTTCTTGATGACATAGTCGCTGGCCTTGCGGCGCATGGCCTCCACTGCAACCTCTTCGGAGCCGGAACCGGTCACGATGATCACCGGCAGGTCGGGATCCTTCGACCGGACGATGTCGAGGACCTCGAACCCGTTAAATCCCAGGATGTCGAAGTCGGTGAGAACGGCGTCGTACGTGCGTTCCTGCAGGTGCGCCAGGAACTCTTCCTGCGTGGCGGCTTCGGTGATGCAGAAACTTCCGGGTTCGGCTTCCAGAATATGACGGATCAGATCCCGGTCGTAGGTTGAGTCGTCGACGTAGAGGATACGCATGGGCCGTGGCGCCGAGCGCCGGGCAGAGGAGGTGGTATGCTTCGACCGGGTGAACTCCATACGGGTGCGCCGGGGCAGAACGTATGAGGATCAGACAAGGTAGAACGGGGTCCGTTGGTGTGAATAGGGGAAAACCTCCTCTGTTACATTGGGAATTTTTCCTAACATACTTGTGGTAATGTTTTTTGGAAATCCCCGGTCTGTATGCTATCGTCAATTTTGTCAGCTGGTTAAATGAAACGTGGGATCACGGAAAGCACGGCGGGAGGCCGCGGGCCGGGTTCTCGGAGGGCCCGTCGCCTGTGCCGGATCGTCGGGCTGGCCGTCTGGGGATGGCTCGGCCTGTCTTTGATAACGTCTGGAACGAGCAAGGTGATGGCACAAGCCGACACGGCGCGGACGTACTTCGACGTGCAGGGGCACCGGGGAGCCCGGGGGCTGCTGCCGGAAAACACGATACCGGCCTTCCTGAAGGCCCTCGAACTGGGGGTGACGACGCTGGAAATGGACGCCGTCATTTCGGCGGATTCGCAGGTGGTCGTCTCGCACGAGCCCTGGTTCTCGGGCACGATCTGCACGCAGCCCGACGGCGAGCCGGTGCCGGTCGAGCAGGAGCGCACGTTTCGCCTTTACGCGATGACGTACGACGAGATCGCCCGGTACGACTGTGGCAGCCGGGGGCATCCCCGGTTTCCGGAGCAGCAGCCGATGAAGGTCGCCAAGCCCCGCCTGGCCGATGTCCTGGCCGCAGCCGAGGCGTACACGCGGGCGCACGGCCTGCCGCCGGTGCAGTACAACATCGAGACGAAGTCGACGCCGGAGGGAGACGGTTATTTCCACCCGCCGCCGGATGTGTTCACCCGTCTGCTGTACGACGTGGTGGCCGGGGCCGGCGTGGCCGACCGCACCATCCTGCAGTCGTTCGACGTGCGGACGCTTCGGTACGCGCGCGAGGCCGGGCTGCCGCTGCGCCTGGCCCTGCTCGTCGAGGCGCAGGACGACCCGGGGCTGGAGGCGAACCTGGCACGTCTCGGCTTCACCCCCCATATCTACAGCCCGGACTACCGCCTCGTCGATGCGGCGCTGGTCGAGGCCGTGCACGCGCGCGGGATGCACCTCATCCCCTGGACCGTCAACGACGTGCCGACGATGCGACGCCTCCGCGACCTCGGCGTCGACGGCCTCATCACGGACTACCCGGACCGCGCGCGTTTTCTCCTCGACCCGGACCGGTAGCAGGGAAGAGGGCCGTGCCGGCCGGGGCGTGTCTGCATGTTGATTTCATCGTTGTGGCGGTGCAACCTGGGTCCGGGAAGCGCGTCGGAAACGGGCATGTTTCGTGAAGCGAAGGCTCGATTCGACATGGGAAGGCGGACGGGAATGGTGTTGCTGGTGCTGGGGCTGTGTGCGGGCATGAGCCGGGCGCAGGAGGCGTCGCTGAGCGGGTTCGTCACGGACGCCACCACCGAAGAAACGCTGATCCTGGCCAACGTCGTTCTGCTGGGGACGGCCTACGGGACGGCTACCAACAACGCCGGCTATTACACGCTGCCGAAGGTGCCGCCCGGTACGTATGTCGTGGTCGCCTCCTATATCGGGTATCAGCCCTATCGCGCCGAGGTCACGCTGGCGCCGGGCGAGGCGCGGCGGCTGGACATCGCCCTGCAGCCGGAGGGGCTCCAGGTCGGCGAGATCGAGGTGACGGCGGAAGCGGTGGCCGAGGAAGAGATCCGGCGCGTCGGCGTGGCCCGGCTCAAAACGGACCTGGTGCGGCAGCTCCCGGCCGTGCTCGAGCCCGACGTGTTCCGCTCGCTGCAACTGTTGCCCGGCGTCAAGGCGGCGTCGGACTATTCGAGCGGCCTCTACATCCGTGGGGGCAGCCCGGACCAGACCCTCATCCTGCTCGACCGCACCACGGTCTACAACCCCAGCCACTTCTTTGGCTTTTTCTCCACCTTCAACCCGGACGCTATCAAGGACGTACGGCTCTACAAGGGGGGATATCCGGCGGAGTTCGGCGGGCGGCTCGGCTCGGTGGTGGACATCTACAACAAGGACGGCAACCGGCGCGCGACCCGGGGCAGCGCCAGCCTGGGGCTGCTGGCCTCGCGGGCGCTCGTCGAGGGGCCGTATGGCCGGGGATCGTGGATGCTGGCCGTGCGCCGCTCCACACTCGAGCCCCTGCTGGGCGTCCTCCGGGATCAGGACATCGAGGGCATCCCGGATGCCTTCTACTTCGTCGACGTCAACGGCAAGCTCAACTACGACGCGGGGCCGAACGACCGCCTCTCGCTGGCCGTCTACGGCGGGCAGGACGTACTCCGCCTGCCGTTCCTGGACGATGCGACCATCCGCCTCCGCTACGGAAACCGCACCGCCAGCGCCAACTGGACGCACCTGTTCTCCCAGCGTCTCTTCTCGAACTTCACGTTCACGGCCTCCCGCTACTTCAGTCGCCCCACGTTCGACATTGCCGGCACGCCCATCGAGCGGGAGAACGACGTGTACGATGTCTCGGCCAAGGGTGATCTCGAGTACATCCCGGACGAGCGGCACGCGCTCGAGGCCGGCTTCTGGACCGGCATCCTCACGTTCCGCCTGAAGAACGCCTTCGACAACCAGGAGACGCTGAACGAGCGGACGCGCGCCCTCTACGCGGCGGCCTACGTGCAGGAGACGTACCGTCCGTCGCCGGCATGGCAGGTGCAGGCCGGGCTCCGGGCCGCCTACTTCGGCGAGGGGACGTACTGGCGCCTGGAACCCCGCCTCAGCCTCGAGCACCGCCCCGCCGAACAGGTGCGCCTGCAGCTGGGCTACGGCCGCTACTACCAGTTCCTCACGCTCATCACCAGCGAACTCTTCACCGGCTTCGACACCTGGCTGACCACCGGCGAAGGTGTGCCGCCGGCCCGCGGCGACCAGTTCGTCGCCGGCGTCAAGACGCGCCTGGGGCGCTTCAACGTCGACCTCGAAGGGTATTACCGCACCATGGATCGCCTCTTCGAACTCGACCCCTTCCTGCCCGATCCGTCCGGCCTCGACTATGCCCAGTTGTTCCAGTTCGGGGAGGGGTTTGCCTATGGGGCCGAGGTGTTGCTGGAGAAACCGGAAGGACGCTTCAACGGGTTTGCGGGCTATACCTTCGGCGTCACCCGCCGCCGGTTCCCCAACCTGAACGAGGACGATTACTTTCCCCCCAAGTACGACCGCACCCATGACCTGAAGGTGGTGGCCAACTATGACCTCTCGGCCTCGTGGCGGCTGACCGGCGTGTTCACGTACGCGACGGGCCAGGCCTATACCGAGCCCGTCGCCTGGTACCAGCTCGACAACAGGGTGCTCGGTTCGCAGGTGCGTAACGTGTTCGTGAGCCGCCTCAACCGGGGGCGCCTGCCGGCCTACCACCGGCTCGATGTGGGCGTGAGCCGGCGTGGGCGCTTCCTGGGCTTGGCAGACTACGAACTACAGATCCAGGTGCTCAACGTCTACAACCGCCGGAACGTGTGGTTCTATTTCTTCGAGGTGGAGGACGACGTCATCACCCGGAACGAGGTGCCGCAGATCCCGGTGCCGTTGCCCAACCTGTCGTTCACGTTGCGGTTCTGAAGCAAGGAGATACGCCGATGAGGAACGGGAGCCCGACGAGGATGCGTGTGAGGAACGGCCTGCGGAAGCTGGCCGGTGCGAGCCTGCTGGCCGGCCTGCTGGTGCTGGCCGCCTGCGATGGGCTGGAGCCGGCCCGCTTCGAGCCGGAACTGGTCGTCGAGTCGTACCAGATCGCCGGGCGTTCGTTGCAGCCGGTATGGGTGCGCCGTACGGCCGAGATCAATACGCCGTACGACCCGGAGGCCCGGGCGGTCTCCGGCGCCCGCGTCGAGGTGGCGCTGCTGGACACGTCGGGGGGCGTCGAGCAGGTCGTGCCCTTCCGGGAAGTCTTCGGCGATCCGGGGCGGTACGTGGCCGAGGTGGAGCACCGCATGCAGCCGCTGCGCCGCTACCGGCTCTCGGTCGAGGACCCGGCGACGGGACAGCGCCTGACGGCCGAGACGCTGGTGCCGGATACGTTCCGGGTCGCCGGCGTGAACCGGGACACCGTGGTCTACCAGAGCCGGGAGCAGTTCGAGGTGCAGGTGACGCCGAGCCGCTACCCGGGGCGGCAGAGCTATTACGTCCTCTCGGTCGAGGCCCTCACACCCACGGTGGACAACCTGACGCCCCTCTACCGGGATTTCGTCGATCCCGAGGACAGCGACCCGGAGGACCTGCAGGATGACCTGCGCAACTTCACCATCGTCGAATCCCCCATCATCAACGAGAGCAGCTTCGACATCGGCAGCGACGGGACGGTGTCGGTGCGCCTGCCCTGGCTGGGGGTGGCGTTCTACGGACCGAACCGGGTCACCGTCAGCGCCCTCGACGACAACCTGTACGATTTCCTCCGTTCGCAGGCCGTGCAGCAGGGCGGCTCGACGCTGGCGCCCGGCGAGATCCCGAACGTGATCGAGCACGTCGAGGGGGGACGGGGCCTTTTCAGCAGCCTGGCCCAGGCGACGTTCGAGGTGTTCGTGGCGCGGGAAGCGGAATGAGGAGGCGGCGCGGCCGCCCTGCGCCGGACGTCAGGCGGGCGACGTCGCCTCGGCATAGACGGCCAGGAGTTCGGCGAGCATCATGGCCGTGGCGCCCCAGACCCGGTGGCCCTCCACCTCGAAGAAGGGGACCTCGACGGTGCGCCCGCGCAGGGTCCACGGCGTACATCGCCGCGTGGACGGATCGAGGAGGTGGGTCAGGGGAACGGCCAGGACGGCGGCGACTTCGTCGTCGTGGGGCCGCAGGTCGGGCGGTGCGTAGACGGCGCCCACGAACGGGTAGACGCAGTAGTTCGAGGGGGGAATGTAGAGCGGGGTCAGCGGGCCCAGCACGTCCACCGAGGCCGGGTCGATGCCGACTTCCTCGTGCGTCTCACGCAGGGCGGCCGCCACGTGGGATTCGCCCGGTTCGAGGCGTCCACCGGGGAAGGACACCTGTCCGGCGTGGCGTGCGAGGTGATCCCGGCGCACGGTCAGCAGGATGGCGGGAGCGCCGGCGGTGTGGGGAACGAGCAGGGCCAGGACGCCGGCCTGGCGGCAGGGCTTGCCGCGCACGTCGGCCAGCGTTTCGTCGCGGCGGTACCGTGGCGCCATCGTGAACTGCGCCTCGGTGCCGGGCAGCGGGTGAGCCAGGCGTGTGCGCAAGCGTTCGATCTCCCGGGCGAATCGCGTCGTGTCCATGGGCGGCTTAAGCGCCGACCCGACGCAGAGGTTCCGCCTGGCGTCCCGCTCAGCGATCGAAGCGGGCCACCCCGGCGTAGTGGGCCTCGAAGGTGACGACATCCGTGAAGAGGCGACCGCGCCGTACGTACTGCCGTGTCCCCTGGAACCGGCGATGAACGGGCACATCGAGCCCATCGAGGTGCGTGTAGGTGTGCCATACGTCGAGGCGGGTGTGCAGGTCGCGGCGGCCCCGGCGCTCGACCTCGTGCAGCAGTACCCGCGTTTGCAGGAGGTGGTGTCCCTCGCGGGTGAACCAGAACGTGATGCGCTCGATGGGCGATGCCGGATCCGCCGGCACCCCGTCGAAGCGCCAGCAGGCGATGCCGTCCACCGTCTCGGCCACGAGGGGGCCGGACACGTCGAGACGGTCCAGCAAACGACGGGGGAGCATGATGGCCTGCGTCAGGTGACCCAGTTCCGGCCGACCGGCCTGCCAGGCCAGTTCGGTGGCGGGGAGATGCGGGTACGGCGACGTGTGCCCGTCAATCCGCACGACGGTGATCTGCCGGTCCCAGGTTTCCGAGTCCGACCGGCGCTGGACTACCGACTCGACCTCCAGCGTGTGGGTGCCCGTGGGGCCGTCGGAACGCCGTCGTGCCCGCTCGGTGAAGGTCATCGCAGCGAGCCTGTGCGTGCCGGTCTCCTGGGCATCGAGCCACGCGTGCAACAGGTCCAGGGCCGTGGGGGGCACCGCGGCCTGCATCGAGTACGCACGGAACGCCGTTGCCTGAAACGACAGGCACAGCAGCAGCAAGCACGGCACGCGGACGATCATGAAGCAACGACGATGATCCTACACGGTCTTTGTAGACGGTGAACGGGCCGGGGGTTGTCACGAATGTGTGCTCGATCCATTCGTTTTTCGAAAAAGGGGGGCCGTTGGTGCGATGGGCGATAGCGAAGAACGCGTGAGCACGTGATCTTGCCGCGTGGCACCCTATATTACTCCGTTCGACCGTGCGGAGTGTCGTGCCGGACGAACCAGGAAAGAGGATCACCGTTGCCGAGGGAGACTATGTCGATGCCGAACATCTTGCTGGTTGAAGACGACGAAGAACTGCGAAGCCTGGTGGCCGGCCGCCTGCGCGAGACCGGCTATGAGGTACGCACGGCCACTACGGGGCCGGAGGCGCTGGCCTGCGTCGAGGAGGCCGTGCCGGACCTGGTGCTGCTCGACATCATGCTGCCCGAACTGGACGGGCTCGAAGTGTGCCGGCAGCTGCGGGCGAAGCATCCGTTGCTCTACATCATCATGCTCACGGCCCGCTCCGACGAACTGGACCGGGTTGTGGGGCTCGAGGTGGGCGCGGACGACTATGTGACCAAGCCCTTCAGCCTGCAGGAGCTCGTGGCGCGGGTGCGGGCGGCCCTGCGCCGGATCCGCCTGACCCGGGAGCGCAGCGCCGACGCCAGGGACGAGGAGGCACCGCTCGTGTACGACGACCTGTACATCGACCCGGTGCGGCGGGAGGTGCGCGTCCGCAACGAGCCGGTGCATCTGACCGTGCGGGAGTTCGACCTGCTGCTGTTCCTGGCCCGTCACCCGGATCGCCCCTTCACGCGGATGCAGCTGCTGGACAAGGTGTGGGATATCCAGTACGAGGGCTACGACCGGACCGTCGACTCCCACGTGCAGCGGCTGCGGGCCAAGATCGAAGCCGACCCGGGTAACCCGCGCTACGTGCGGACCGTCTGGGGCGTCGGGTACAAGTTTCAGTCGGAGCAGGACCGGGAATGAGGAGCCGGCGGCAGGTACGAGGGCAGGGCCGTCCGGCGGGTCGCTCCGGGTTCGGGCGATCGGTGTTCTGGAAGGTGGCCGGCATCCTGGTGGGGGTGCAGGTGGCCACGGGCCTGATGGCGGTGGCGCTCAGTGCCTACTTTGCCTATGACCGCAGCCTGGACCTGGCGGCCAACAGCCTGGGGCTGCGCCTGGAGCGCCTGGCCGAGGAGGTCGAGCGCCGGGCCTATCCGCTCGACGACGGCGTCCGTGACCTGCCTTTCGTGCTGCGGCAGGACCTGCACTACCGTTTCCCCGACCCCATCTACCTGCTCGAAGCCGACGGCACGCCGCGGCTGCGCTTTCTGCCGGGCGTCGACTCGCTGGCTCTGCTCGGCGGTCTCCCGCCCGGCGACGTGGCGCTACCGCCCGGGCTGGCGGATAGCCTGCGGGTGGGCAACGTCATTGTCGTCCTGCGAGGCGATGCGGCCGGTGCTACGTGGGGGCTCACGCCCGTCTACAACGCCGAGGGCTTTCTGGCCGGAGGGCTGCTCGTCTATCCGCTCACCCGCTCGCTCGACCGGGAACTGGCCGATACCCGGGCCGCCTTCGTGCGGGCGCTTCGTGTGGTCTCGGCGCTGGCCGTCGGCATTGCCCTCATTCTGGGCGCCTTCTTTACGTGGCGTATCGTCCGGCCGCTGCGCCACATGACCCGCCGCGTCGAGCGCATCGGCGCGGGGGACTATGCGGCCCGCCTCGAGGTACGCAGCCAGGACGAGTTCGGGCGCCTGGCGGCGGCCATCAACCACATGGCGGCCCAGGTGCAGGCCAGCATCGAACGCCTCCGGGCTACCGACCGGCTCCGGCGCGAACTCATCGCCAACATCGGGCACGACCTGCGCACGCCGCTGGCGGCCCTGCTCGGCTACGTCGAGGAGGGACGGCGCCACATGCAGGCCGGGCGGCTGAAGGAGGCCGAGGAGGCCCTCGAAACCGCCGAGCGGCAGGGCCGCTACCTGACCCGCCTCGTGGCCGACCTGTTCGAACTGAGCCTGCTCGACAGCGCCGTCCCGCCGCTGCGCCAGGAGCCGATCCCGCTGGGGGAACTCGTGCGTGATGCCGCCAGCGGACATCGGGCCGCCTTCGAACGGGCCGGCATCACCTTCACGATCGACGTGCCCGACGCCTTGCCCGTGCTCGAGGGCGATGGCGTCCGGCTGCTGCGGGTACTGGACAACCTGCTCTCGAACGCCCGTCGCCACACCGGGGCCGGCGGGTGCGTTACCCTGCGCGTCACCCCCGAGGAGAACGCCGTACGCATCGACGTGATCGATACCGGTAGCGGCATGCCGCCGGAGGTCCTGGCCAACGTGTTCGAGCGGTACTACCGGGGGACGGATGCCCGCACGCGAGGCGAGAGCACCGGGCTGGGCCTGCCCATTGCCCGCGCCATCGCCCGCGCCCACGGCGGCGACCTGACGGCCACCAGTGTTCCGGGCCAGGGCAGTACCTTCACACTCCGCCTGCCTTTCCGGGTTGACGAGGCACCGCCCCGGCGACGGCGGCGTGAGGTTCGGGCATGAGACAAAAAAAAGGCCCGCTCCCGCGGGCCCCCTTTGCCGACGCCGGTCGTTGCCACACAGGCTGACGGAAGCCGGCGACGACCGGTGTAACGCAGGCAAACTTAACGGACTTCGATGCGACGCGGCTTCACTTCGTCGGCCTTCGGCACGCGGATCTCCAGCACGCCGTCCTTGTACTTCGCCTCGATCTTGCTTTCATCGACCGCCTTCGGCAGCGTGAACGAACGGTAGAAGTGCCCGAACTGGCGCTCGACGCGCACGTAGTTCCGGTCTTCGTCCTTCGTCTCGAACTTGCGCTCGCCGCTGACGGTCAGCGTGCCGTCGTGGAAGTTGATGTTCAGATCATCCTTCGACATGCCCGGCACGTCCATGTGGATCAGGTAGGCGTCTTCGGTCTCGGCCAGGTCCACGCGCGGGGCCCAGACGGGTGCCTCGGGCGAACCTTCCTCACCGCTGCGCGCCGGGGCGAAGAAGGAATCGAACAGCCGGTCGAACTCACGCTGCAGCATGCGCAGGTCGTCGGTGGGGGAGAATCGTACGAGCTTCGTCATGGCAATCTACCTCCTTGGCATGGGTTGGGTATCTGTCGGTGCAGGGTCCGAGACCGCAGGTCGCTGTTTTTGCTCGGTCTCGTTTGCCCGGGCAGGGAACAAGGGGTATGCCAGACGTCGCGATCCGACACTTCGGCAAACCGGGGACGAAAAGGTGGCGCAGCGGCTGCAAGCCTGTCAACCCTCCGGTGAGCAGGGTGGCAGAGGAGGCCCGACAGGGGGGCGGCCTCGTCCGTCATTCTGTCGGACCCGGCGGCGAGGTCAGGAGGGGGGGAGCGCCGGGAGGATGCGGGCGACGGCCTCGCCGAAGCCAATGCGATAGCCCCGGCCCTGCGCCCAGCCAGTCATCACGACCCGGTCCCCGTCGGCCAGGAAGGTGCGGGTGAGGCCGCCGGGCAGGTGCAGCGGGCGGGTGCCGCGCCAGGTCAGCTCCAGGAGGCTGCCGTAGCTGTCCTCGGTCGGGCCGCTGATGGTGCCCGAGGCCATCAGGTCGCCGGGACGCACGTTGCAGCCGTTGACCGTGTGGTGGGCCAGCTGCTGGCAGACGTTCCAGTAGAGGTAACGGAAGTTGGAGCGGCAGATCGTGTGGGGGGTCTCCATCGGCTCCGCCTGCAGGGCCACTTCGAGGTGGATGTCGTAGGCACGGTCGGGTTCGGAGCGGAGGTAGGGGAGCGGCTCGGGGTCCTGCGGTGGCCCGGCACACCGGAAGGGCTCCAGCGCCGCCATCGGCACGACCCAGGGCGAGATCGTGGTGGCGAAGTTCTTGCCGAGGAACGGACCCAGCGGTACGTATTCCCACTTCTGAATGTCCCGGGCGCTCCAGTCGTTGACCAGCACGAAGCCGAAGATGTGGTCGGCCGCCCGGCGCACGTCGATGGGTTCGCCCAGGCGGTTGCCCGGTCCGACGAAGAAGCCCACTTCCAGCTCGAAGTCGAGCAGGCGGGTGGGGCCGAAGCGGGGCGGGCCGTCGTCGGGCTTCGTCTGCCCGCAGGGCCGCCGCACGTCCACGCCGCTGACGATGACGGAACTGGCGCGCCCGTGGTAGGCGACGGGCAGATGCACCCAGTTCGGCATCAGGGCATTCTCTTTCCCCCGAAACATGGTGCCCACGTTGGTGGCATGCTCCTTCGACGAGTAGAAGTCCGTGTAGTCGCCGATGTGAGCCGGCAGGAGAAGTTCGACATCGTGCCGGGGATGGAGGGCCTGCTCGAGCAGGTCGGCGTCGTCGCGGAGCGTGGGGGTGTCGGCCCGCAGGAGGTGGCTGATGCGGGCACGGGCCGCGTGCCATACGTCCGGCCCCATGGCCATGAAGGCGTTCAGCGCCGGTTCCGAAAAGGGGTGCCGGGCGCGGAGGGCCGGGTGATCGAAGAGCCCGGCGGCTTCGAGCACGGACAGATCCAGGACATGGTCGCCGATGGCTACGCCGATGCGCGGGGCAGCCTTCGGGTGGGGGCGAAACACGCCATAGGGTAGGTTCTGGATCGGAAAATGGCTCTCGGGAGCCACATCGATGAAGGAGCGCAGGGTGGGATCGGTGGTGGCGTCGAACATGGCTGCACGAGGGGTAAGCAGGGAAAGGAGTCAGAGCAGGCCGAGACGCCGGAGGTCGTCCCGGGGCTCGTCGAAGCTGCAACTGCCGAAGGCGATGACGGCTTCGCGCGCGTTTCGGACGTCTTCCAGCGTGGCCGAGAGATCCCTCCAGGCCAGGCCTTCTTCCGAGAAGTGAAAGGCCTCTGCGGAGGTCTCGGTCAGGATCGTATGGAGGGTGGTTTCGTCGAGGGCGTGGAGGCGGTCCAGCACGGCGGCGACGAAGACATTGAAGAAGCCGTACAGCGGAACGCCCAGGTGGGGGTCGACGTGGCGCACCGGGTGGTGCAGGCCGGCCGTGGTCTTCAGGGGAACGCCGGCCCGTCGGGCCGCCGTCAGGGCAAAGGCCAGGCGATCCGGCGGGGGGATGGCCTCGGGGGTGAGGCCGCCGGTGCGGAGTTTGAGGCCGAGGCGCGGGCGACCGGCCTCGTCCCGGCAGGCGGCAAGGGCGTCGAGGACCGGCGGCAGGAGGCGGGGCAGGTCGTCCGACAGCGGCACCTCGAAGAACACGGCCGGCGTGTCCGTGAGGAAGGGGACGGTCTGCGCCGTGACGCCGTCGAAGAACGAACGCAGGGGGGCGAGGTCCGCTGCAAGGCAGGCGACCGGCAGGCGCGCCTCCATCGCTGCGGGACGGGCCAGGTCGCCGTGGTGGGACGTCAGGGCCGTCATCGCCGCGAGGTCCTTCGAGAGGGCGTCCATGAACGCCGGGGCGTCTGCTCCGCCGGTGGCCAGCACGGAGAGCGGGATCGGTCCGGCATCGCCCACCCGGCCGGCCCGCGCAGGCAACTCGCCCAGCCGGGCAGCCGGCAGAACGAACCGTCCCAGCATCCAGGCCTCGTCCGAGCGCCGGTACCGGACGTAGCTGCGGAGCGCCTCGTCGAGCGGAAGGCGGGCCGGCGGGAACAGGCCCGCGTAGTCGATCAGGTGCGTGAGCAGGACCCGGAGGCCCGCCGGCGGACGGGGGGGCGGCGAGGACATCGGAAGCGGCGGTGCGTTGGCGTGAACGGGGCGTTTTTCAGCCGAATCGGGCGCAGGGAACGGGTACGAAGCATCGAGGGATAGTAAGAACTCTTGATTAACACCTTGTATGAACTCAGCATTAATATTACCTTGTCGAACCCACCCCAGGTGATGCGCTCGCGCTTGCCTGAGCGTCGCTTTCCGCGGCGGAAACCACGTATCGCGAAGACCAAAGGACCGTTATGATCATGAAACGATTTCCTTTCTTGCTGGCCCTCGTGCTGGGCGGGTTCCTGCTCATGGGTGCCGACGGGTGCTCGAGCGACCCGAACGTCGAAGGGGCCAAGCTGGACCTGCGCAACAAAGATTATGACCGGGCGCTGGAGAACCTGGCCACGGCGCTGGAGAAAAACCCGCAGAACGCCGAGGCCCTGTTTCTGAAGGGGCAGGTGCTTCAGGAAAAGGCGTTCTCCGTGACCGATGCCGAGGAGCATGCCCAACTGATGGCCGAGGCCCTCGACGCCTACAACCAGGCCGTGGCGATCGACCCGACGCTGGCCGAGGACCTGAAGCGCAACCTTACCCTGGCCTACGTGAATGAATTTCAGAAAGGCGTTCAGGCCTTCAACCGGGGACGGGAGAATCCGGAGGCCTTCAACGAGGCCGTGACCTATTTCAAGACCGTCTCGCTCATTGCCCCCGACTCGGCCGGGGTCTACGTCAACCAGGCCTTTTCCCTGATCAATGCCGGCCGTGAGGAGGAGGCCATCGAGCCCTTCGAGATGGCCCTGGAGAAAGGGGATACGGACATCGACACCTACCGCTTCCTGGCCGACCTGTACCTGCGCCACGACCGGGCCCAGGATGCCGTGACGTTGCTCGAGAAGGCCGTCCAGGAGTATCCGGGCAATGTCGAACTGCAGGCCCAGTTGCTCAACGCCTATACCCTGGCGGGCCAGCTCGACCGGGCGCTGGAAAAGTACCGGGAGGCCGTCGAGGCGGACCCCACCAACAAGGTCTACCACTACAACCTGGGCTCGCTCCTGCTCGAGCGTGAGCAGTACGACGAGGCCATCGAGCACCTGAAGAAGGCCGTCGAACTGGACCCGAACTACGCCAACGCACAGTACAACCTGGGCGCCGCCTACGTGAACAAGGCGGTCGATGTCAACGAGCGCATCCGTGAGCTCGACGACGAGATCCGGGCCAACCCGAACATGCCGCAGGCCGAGCGTACGGCCAAGGAGCAGGAGATCGAGCGCCTGACCGAGGAGCGCCGCGAGTTGTTTGCGATGGCCATCCCGCCGCTCGAACAGGCCAAAAAGCTCTTCGAGGAGGCCGGGGAAGACCCGATGGACATCTGCCGTGTGCTGTTCCAGTCGTACGTCCAGACGAACCAGACGGACAAGGCGGAATCGGTCGAGGAATGCGCCGGTTATGGCGACCTCTGAGCCGGCCTTCGCTCGTAGACACGTCGGACCCGGGCTTCACCAGGAAGTCCGGGTCCTTTTTTTGAGCGTGAGGAACCCCGGAGTGGCCCACCCCTTTCGACAGGCGCGCAGGACACCTTCTTTTCCGGAACGACAGAAACGTTATGAACGCATCCGAGCACGACTACGGCTTCGGTACGCGGGCCGTGCATGCCGGGCAGGCGCCCGATCCCGCCACCGGAGCCATCATGCCCCCCATCTACCAGACCTCGACCTACGTGCAGAAAGCGCCGGGGGAGCATCAGGGGTACGAGTACGCCCGGGTCAGCAACCCGACGCGCACGGCGCTCGAGGGTAACCTGGCGGCCCTCGAAGGGGCCCGTCACGGCATTGCCTTTGCCTCGGGCGTGGCCGCCACCGACGCGGTGGCCCGGCGCCTCCGCCCCGGCGACCACATCGTCGCCTCGAACGACCTCTACGGGGGGACCTATCGCCTCTTCCGTCAGGTCTTCGAACCGTTCGGGGTACGGGCCTCTTTCGTCGATATGAGGGACCTGGAGGCCGTGGAAGACGTGCTCACGCCGGATACGAAGCTGCTCTGGATCGAGACGCCGACGAACCCGCTCCTGCACATCCTCGACATCCGGGCGCTGTGTACGCTGGCCCATGCGCGTGGGATCGATGTGGCCGTCGATAACACGTTCGCCACCCCCTACCTCCAGCAGCCGCTCGCCCTCGGTGCCGATCTGGTGGTGCACTCCACCACGAAATACCTCGGCGGGCACTCGGACGTCATCGGCGGGGCCGTCTGTACCAACCGCGCCGACTGGGCCGAGCACCTGCGTTTCCTGGTCAAGACCGCCGGCGCCGTGCCGGGCCCCATGGACTGCTTCCTGACGCTGCGGGGGACCAAGACGCTGCACCTGCGCATGGAGCGGCACTGCGCTAACGCCCGGCAGGTGGCGGCCTTTCTGGCGGACCACCCGAAGGTGGGGCGGGTCTATTACCCCGGCCTGCCCGGCGATCCGGGGCACGACCTGGCCCGCCGGCAGATGCGCGACTTCGGGGGCATGGTGTCGTTCGAACTGAAGGGGGCGTCGATGGAGAAGGCCCGGCGCGTGCTGGCCGGCACGCGCGTCTTCGCGCTGGCCGAGAGCCTCGGCGGGGTCGAGAGCCTGATCAACCACCCGGCCACGATGACGCACGCTTCGATCCCGCGCGAGGAGCGCCTCCGCGCCGGTCTCAGCGACACGCTCATCCGCCTCTCGGTGGGCGTCGAGGATGCCGAGGACCTGATCGCCGACCTGGACCGGGCGCTGGCCGCCGTCTGACGTGCACTACTTGAGCAGGGTCATCGTCCGGGTCTGCGTGGTTGCGCCGGCGGTGAGGCGGTAGAGGTACAGACCGCTGGGCAGCGTGCCCGCGTCAAACGCCACCTCATGCCGTCCGGCCGCCCGGACGCCGTCGACGAGCGTTCGTACCTCGTGCCCGAGCAGGTCGTAGACGACCAGCCGCACGGGGCTGCTCGTGGCGAGGGTGAAGGCGATCGTCGTGACCGGGTTGAACGGGTTGGGGTAGTTCTGTTCCAGGTGGAAGGCGGCCGGCAGGGCTTCGTCCTCGCTGGCGGTGGCCATCGAATAGGTGATCGTCAGCGTGGGGGGGGTGCTGCTTTCGCGGCTCTCGAAGCGGCGGGCCGAGCGGGAGACGAGTTCTTCGCCGAGGAGGATCCACCCGAAGTTCTCCTCGGGGCGCTCGAGCCAGTCCTGCACGTCGCCGACCATGTTCGTCGAAGACCAGGTGTAGGTGCCGGGCCCGTCGACGGTGGTCGAGGCGCTGGGGGTGTCGTCGAAGTCGCCGCCGGGGGTGGTCCACGGCGTGCTGTCGAAGAAGCGGAACAGCCAGGTGGCGTCGTTCGTGGTGGCCGCGGTGCCCGAGCCGCCGGGCGAGCCGGCGTTGGAGGCGCCCTCGCCCCAGTCCGCCTGCACGCGGTGGAGCGAGGCCGTGATCGGCGCGGCGCCCGAGGGCTCGTTCGTGAGGGTCAGCGTCAGGGTGACGCTCTCGATCTGTGCATCGGCCGGCAGGTTGTTCGCCACGTCGAAGGCCAGCAGGGCACGCCGCAGGTTACCCTGGTTGTTGCGCCCCGCATAGAGATGCGGTCCGGCGCCGTTGCTGATGTCGCCGGTGGCGCTCTCGTAGAGCGTGTTGTCTTTGATCGGCGTCAGCGTCACCTCGTTCTGGGCAAGCACGGCCGGGGCGAGCAGGCAAAGGATCAGGCAGCAGAGCACGTAGCGCATCGTCATGGTCGAGGAGGAAAATGCGTGAAAGGTTCAGGTAAGGTTCAGGTATGGAGCACGAACTACGGGCCGAATGACCATTGCGACACGTTCGTAGCGTCATGTTTTTGTGTCGAAACGTCGGGCAGGCCCGCATGGCATCAGGGCAGGCGGTATTCGAGGCCGAAGAACCAGTCGGTCGAACGGAGGGTGTTGCGTCCGAAGAGGGTGCGGAAGACCTGGGTGCTGAGGCCCAGGCGAGGCATCGGGTAGAGCGTGAGGCCGGCGCCGGTCTTGACGAAGCGGGTGCGGGTGGGGATCGGGTTGGCCGGGTTGAAGCCCGTCTCCGGTGGCTGGTTCGACCAGCTACCGTGTACCAGCGTCTGTAGCAGCGCCCATCGTCCGAGGTTCAGACCCGCTTCGGCCGAGAAGCGCCATTCGTCGGCATAGGCGGGGCGTTCGTCGACGACGCAGGAGGCGGGGGCCGACGGGGCGGGGGCCGGCGGGGCGGGGCAGGGGCGTGCCCGCGAGAGGCCGTAGAAATCCGAGCGGATCCGGTAGCCGAGCCCGGCCTGCAGGTAGGCGGGTAGCGGGTAGAGGCTCAGGCCGTAGCCCAGGGCGACCTCGACGTCGGTCTGGCCGGGGCCGAGCGACGGCGTCAGGTTGCGGGTGTAGCCGGTCGGGAGCACGGCCAGCACCGAGATGCTCGCCGCCGCCCGGCGCAGGGGCACGCCGAAAAGGACCGGCAGCCCCCAGCGCAGGCCCAGCGTAACCGAGCCCAGCCCCGACGTCTCGTACGCGAAGCGCCCGTCCCGCACCTCCACGCGCTTGAACGGCACCAGCGACACCAGCGTCAGCCGGTCCGTGAGCCCGTACTCGACGTACGCATAGAAGCTCCGGTCGAAGAAGGCCGTGCCCTCGATGCCCGGCGCGTAGGGCTTTTCCGTGCCGTCGAAGTCCCACTGCGTGGCCGCCGTGACGTGGGCCCGCATCAGTTTGACGTACAGCCCGTGCGCCGGCTGCGTCCACGCCTGCGCCAGGGCAGGCCGCGCCATCGGCCATACGAAGGCGAGAAGGACCGGGCAGAGCAAACGGAGCATCGGCATCGGAACGATGGGGCGGGACACGAAACGTCGGTGTGTCTTCGTACCACGAGCTGCGCGTCAGGTTACCGGGGCGATGAAAAAAGAAACGCTCCACACCGGAGGGCGCGGAGCGTTTCGATGCCGGAGGCCGGCGGGGTCAGAAGGACAGCACCTCCCGGGCAGCCGCCAGGATGTCCTCGTCGTTGGGGAGGACGGCGCGCTCGAGCGGATCGGCGAACGGGATCGGGGAGAACGCGCCGGCCACGCGCCGCACCGGGGCGTCGAGGTAGGTAAAGGCGCGGTGAGCGATCTGGGCGCTGATCTCGGCGCCGAAGCCGGCAAACTCGTGGTCCTCGTAGACGACCAGCACCCGGTTGGTCTTGCGGACCGAGTCCAGGATCGTCTCGCTGTCGAGCGGCAGGATCGTGCGCAGGTCGATGATCTCGACGGAGACGCCCTCTTTTTCCAGTTGCCGGGCCACGTTGACCGACTTGTGCACCATCATGCCGTAGGTGACGATGGTCAGGTCCGAGCCTTCGCGGACGATCCGGGCCTTGCCGAAGGGGAGGAGGTAGTCCGCATCGGGTTCGGGGGTGCGGGCGGCGGCGGCGCGGTAGAGTGCCTTGTGCTCGAGGAAGAGGACGGGGTCCTGCATCCGGATGGCCGTCTTGAGTAGCCCCTTGGCGTCGGCCGCCGTGGAGGGCAGGGCGATCAGGAAGCCCGGCATGTGCCCGAAGATGCCCTCGATGTTCTGCGAGTGGCAGAGGCCGCCGTGGATGTAGCCGCCCACGGGCACGCGGATGACCATCGGGCAGCCCCAGGCGCCGTTGGAGCGGTAGCGGAAGGTGGCCACCTGGTTACGGAGCATCTGCATGGCCGGCCAGATGTAATCGCCGAACTGGATCTCGACGACGGGCTTGTAGCCGTAGGCGCTGAAGCCCACGGCCGTGCCGATGATGGACGCCTCGGCCAGCGGCGAGTTGAAGCACCGGTCCTTGCCGAAGCGGTCGGTCAGGCCGCGCGTGGCGGTGAAGACGCCGCCCTTGCCGCCGGCCACGTCCTCGCCGTAGACGATGATGCGCTCGTCGCGCTCCATCTCCTCGTGCAGGGCGTGGTTGATGGCATCGACCATCACGATGGGCTCACCGGCGGGTTCGCTCTTTTCATATTCGAGGCCGAGGTCGCCTTCGAAATAGACGTGCCGTGTGGCCGTGGCCGGGTCGGGGTCGGGTTGCTGGTCGGCCCAGGCAGCGGCCGCATCCACCTGCTCGCTAACCTCTTTGCGGATCCGGGTGATGGCGTCGGCGTCGAGCAGGCCGGCTTCGCGAAGCTGTACTTCCAGCCGGACGATGGGGTCGATCTTGCGGTCGGCCTCGAGTTCTTCGAGCGTCCGGTACTTCTTGTGGTCGTCCGAGGAGGAGTGAGGCAGCAGGCGGACGACGTCGGCCACGAGGCAGACCGGCCCGCCGCCGCTGCGGATGTGGTCGAGCGCGGCCCGGGCCACGGCATAGGTCTGGAAGAAGTCCGTGCCGTCGACGCGGGCGCGCTTCAGGCCCTCGTAGCCCCGGGCCAGTTTGTACGCGGTGCCGCCGGCCGTCTGCTCGGAGACGGGGACGGAGATGGCGTACTTGTTGTCCTGTACGACGAAAAGGACCGGGGCGCCGGCACGGGCCGCCCAGTTGAGCGCCTCGTGGAAATCACCCTGCGAGGTGGCCCCGTCGCCGCAGGAGCAGTAGACGTAGGCGTCGTTGCCGGGCTCGCGGAGCAGGCTCAGCCCCAGGCCGACGGCTGGCAGGAACTGGGCACCGACGGACGAGGAGATGGGCAGGATGTTGCGCTCCCGGTTGCTGTAGTGTTCCGACATCTGGCGGCCGCCGCTGTTGGGGTCGTCGGCCTTGGCCAGGTGGGCCAGCAGCACCTCCTCGGGTGTGCCGCCCAGGCTCAGGTACATCGTCAGGTCCCGGTAGTAGAAGCTGAACCAGTCGTAGCCGGGCCGCGAGAGGAGGCCGATGGCGGCCTGGGCCGCTTCGTGACCGGCACACCCGATGTGAAAGAACCCCTTACCCTGCTTGAGCAGCCGCAGCATCTTCTCGTCGAGCAGGCGCGAGGTGAGCATGCGCCGGTAGACGGTCAGGAGCGTCTCGGGGTCGAAGTCCGCCGGTCCGACCGATTCGATCGTAAAGTCACCCTCATACGAGACCGGCACGCCCGGAGCGTGTCCGTTCGACGTTACGAGGTCGGTGGCCTCCTCGACCGGAAGCGCTTCCTGGTCGTTCGCTTTCTTCGTCGTAGGTTTTCTTTTTGCCATATCGATCAAGCCGTTTGACCAACCCGAAAAGGTACATGAGGGGTGAGCTGCGGCGCATCGGAGTAGCCGGAACGGCTGGAGGGGCGACGGCGCCATGAGCCTACCGCGCTTGATATGCAGCCGCGCTCGGCTGCGTTCCGTCCCGACTCCGGTCTCCGGTGAAGACCACGGAAATTTACAGAAGCCGGGAGGACTCACGAGGCGGTCGACGGCTCCACGGCTTCCGGTTCGCCGGCAAACGGCAGCGTGAACCAGAAGCGGGTGCCGCGCCCGAGCGTGCTCTCGACGTGGATGCTCTCGCCGTGCGCGTGCAGGATCTGCTTGACGATGCTCAGGCCGAGCCCCGTGCCGCCGCTCTTGCGCGAGCGGTCCGGATCGACGCGGTAGAAGCGCTCGAAGATGCGCTCCAGGTGCTCTTCCCCGATGCCCTTGCCCGTGTCGACGACCTCGACGCGGACCTTGTCGAGGTGCCGGCGCACGCGGCAGCGCACCGTACCCTCGTCCGAGTAGGCGATGGCATTGTCGATCAGGTTCGTGAGCACCTGCTGGATGCGGGCCCGGTCGGCGTGGACCAGCACCGGCGGGTTGTCGACTTCGAGCGTCAGCCCCTTGGCCTGGGCTTTGGAGGCCAGCGTTTCGGCCACCTCCTCGATCAGGTCCTGCAGGTTGAAGACGGACGGCTTGATCAGGTCTTCCCGGTACTCGAGGCGGGCGATCTCGATCAGGTCGTTGAACAGGTTGTTGAGGCGCTGCAGGTTGGCCAGGCCCTTCTCGGCGTAGAACGTACGCTGCTCCGGCGTCAGGTTCGACGAAGCCAGCGCCTCCAGGTAGCCGCCCACGGCGAAGATGGGGTTGCGCACCTCGTGGGAGACGTTGCCGATGAACTCGTTCTGGAGCCGGGCCAGGCGTTGCAACTCTTCGATCTTCTCGCGGAAACTGTCGGACATACGGTTGAGGCTTTTGGCCAGGTCCTGAAACTCGGCGGCGCGGGAGTCGACCTGAATTTTCTCGTCGAATTTGCCTTCGCTGATGCTGCGGGCGCTGTTGCGGATGGCGATGAGCGGGCGGGTGATCTGGCGGGCTGCGATCCAGCTGCCGAGGATGGAGAGCAGCAGGGCCAGCCCCATTGCTACGAAGAGGATCACCTGCATCCGTTCGATGAGCGAGAAGAGGGGCGGATCCGGCTGCCCGACGCGCACGATCAGCCCCGAAGACGGCCGGGCGACGGCGACGTAGTGGATGCGGCGGCCATCGGGACCCTCACGCGCCTCGTAGCGGACGGTGCCTTCCTCGCTCGCGGCCAGCATCTCCGGCCGCGAGCGCACGGCGCCGTCGCTCAGTACCTGCTCGCCGAGCACGTCCAGCAGCATCGTATCCTGCTCGAGGATCGTCAGATGCAGGTCCGTCAGCCGGGCAATCTCGCGGGTGATGCGGATGCGTTCCTGGCGCGAGGGGGCCTGCTCGATCAGGAGGGCGATGCGATGGGCCTGCTGGGCCAGCGTCTGCCGCATCGTCACCTCGATCTGGCCCCGCATGACGAGCGCCATGTACAGCGCCACCGCCACCATCGCGATGCCGATGAAGAGCACGAACGTGAGGATCATCCACGTCTGCGTGGCGGCGCGGGCCGGGATGATGCGCGCCCAGCCCTGTTTCATCAGGCGAACCAGCCAGGTCATGGTCGTACGTCGGGAGGTAGGACGAAAAGGAAAAACGGCACGCCGCGCCCGCAGCGTGCCGGTTCCGGTGTACAAGCGTCCGGGTGCGGTCGGGCGACGGGTCAGGCCGGGGTGTCGTCTTCGACGAAGCGGTAGCCGACGCCCCGCACCGTCTGAATGTGCTTGGCGAAGTCGCCCAGCTTCTCACGCAGGTTCTTGATGTGGGCGTCCACGGTGCGCTCGGTCACCATCATGGCGTCCTTCCAGATCGTCTCGAGCAGTTGCTGCCGCGTGAAGGCCTTGCGCGGGTGGCGGACCAGGTAGCGCAGCAGCTCGAACTCGGTCAGCGTCAGCCCGAGGTCCTTGCCGTCGAGCGAGGCCCGGTATTCGTCTTCGTAGATCGTCAGGTTCTTGACCTGCAGCGTACGGCTCTCTTCGATACCGGCGCGCCGGAGCACGGCTTTCACGTGGGCCAGGATCACCTGCGGTGAGACGGGCTTGGTCAGGTAGGCGTCCCCACCGGCCATGAGGCCCTTCACCTGATCCTCCTCCTCCGTCTTGGCGCTGAGGAAGATGATCGGGATGGTCTCGGTTTCGACCCGCGAGCGCAGGCGGCGGCAGACCTCGTAGCCGTCCAGGCCCGGCAGCATGATGTCGAGCACGATCAGGTCGATGTCCGGCGTGGCCTTGCTCAGGGCTTCCTCCCCGTCGTGGGCCTTGTGGACCGTGAAGCCCTCCTGCTCCAGGAAATGGCTGACGATTTCGGCAACGTCTTCTTCATCGTCGACGACGAGGATATCGATGTCGGCAGGATCGTACGTGGTGGCCATCGCAACAAAGGTTTGATTCGTGGGGACAGGCCGGTCCGGTGAGGTGGCCTGGCGGAGCGGCTTCGGACGCCCCGAACCGCTACCGAACGTCCGTTCGGGCGCGGTGTTTCGGACAGGGCGGAAGGGAATATACGACCTGAACCCGCATTTGTGAAGTCTTCATTCGGATTGTGCGGGGGGCGGTGCGATGTCGACGTAGTGGCGCGGCACGCGCGGGGCGATGCCACAGCAGAGTTCGTAGGTGATGGTTTCGGCCTGGCGGGCCACCTCGGCGGCGGACGGGCCTCCTTCGCCGAAGAGGATGACGGGGTCGCCGGGGCGTGCTTCGGGGCCGTCGGGGCCGAGGTCGAGCATGAGCATGTCCATGCAGATGGTACCTACGACGGGGACGCGGCGGCCGTGGAGGCCGGCTTCGGCACGGTTGGAGAGACGGCGGGGGTAGCCGTCGGCATAGCCGCAGGCCACCGTGGCGATGCGTGTGCGGCGGGGGGCGCGCCAGGTGCGGCCGTACGAGACGGTCGTGCCGGCCGGTACGGTTTTGATCTGGGTGATGTGCGAGCGGAGCGTCATGACGGGACGCAGGGGGGAGGCGCCGTCCGGGGATTCATAGATGCCGTAGAGGGCCACGCCCGCGCGGACGAAGGCGGTGCCCTCCAGGGAGAAAAAGGCGGGGGGTGAGAGCAGGACGCCGCTGTTGCCCGTGTGCAGGGGCGGGGGCGGACCGCCGAGGGCGTCCACGACGGCGGCGAACCGCGCGGCCTGCTCGGCCACGAAGGCGTCGCCGACGGTGGCGAAATGGGTGTAGAGCCCGGCCACGGTGATGCCGGGTGCGCGCTCGAGGCGGTGCAGGACGGCGGGCACCTCGTCCGGTGCCAGGCCCGTGCGTCCCATGCCGGTGTCCACCTCCACGTGCACGCGCAGCGGGGCCACCGTGCGGGCCGTGTGCATGGCCGCCTCCGCCACCTCGGCCGAGGTGATCGTCACGTCGAGGCCAAGACGGGCGCAGGCCGCCAGCCCGACCGGAAGCAGGCCGCCGAAGACGAGGATCGGGTCCTCCACCCCCGCCTGCCGCAGGGCGCGTCCCTCCGCGACCGTGGCCACGGCGAAGTGACGGACCCCTTCTTCCCGGAGCACCCGCGCTACCGGGACGGCGCCGTGGCCGTAGGCGTTGGCTTTCACGACGCCCATCAGGTCGGCCGGGCCCGCCCGCTCGCGCAGCAGGCGCACGTTGTGGCGCAGGTGGGCCAGGTTGATCGCGGCCACCGTCGGCGCCAGGTCGATGTCGCTCGGGTCGAGAGGCACGTCAGAAGGCGATCTGCAACTGGAGGAGCGCCAGGTGGTGCGTGGCGGCCGTGTCGTCGTCGGGGAGCACGGCCGTGTAGCCCAGCGTGAGGCGTTCGCGGTGGTAGGGGCGGCCCTGCAGGGCGCTCAGGCTCAGGCTCACGCCGCCCGTGACGTACGTGTCGCCCGTGTCGGGCCGGTCCAGGTCGCGCTCGAACCGTTCGGCACGGGCAAAGAGTTCCGCCGCGCGGTGCAGGCGGAGGGCGCCCAGCAGGGCCGCGCCGAAGGTGTGCTGCCGCGCCTCGAAGCGCGTCGGGGCCGCGTAGACGATGCCCAGCACGTCGGCCTTGAGGCGAACGGCCCGGCTGCCCGGCTCGGCGCCCCAGTAGGCGTGGGCGCCGTAGGTGACGTAGTCGCGCCCCGGCGCATCCGCATCCCGGCGCGTGTTCGGGTTGCGGCTGCCGTTGAAGCCGGCGAAGCCGCCCACCTCGAGGCCGTCCGGTGCGCCGGGGTGCCAGGCGGCCGCGAGCGTCACGGCCAGGCCCGACGTGCTCACGCCGCCCGTGGCGTCGTTCTCGGACGGCCCCTGCCGGACGTTGCCCCGCAGGCGGCTCCAGTTACCGTCGCCGTTGTGGACGAACGCCAGCAGTTCGGCGTGGCGGCCCCCGTAACGCAGTTCGAGGCCGAAGTCGCGTCCGTCCCCTCCGAGGGTCTGTCGTCCCCACCGCTCCGCGATGGCGGCCCGGTCGACGGCGTCGATGCGCGTCGACGACGTCAGGATCAGGCTGCGGGGCTGGGCACCGGCCAGGCGGCCCACGCGCAGGCGAACCCGCTCCCCGAGGCGGAAGCCGGCATAGGCATCGACGAGTTGCACCGTTCCCCCCGCACCGTCGACCTGAACGAAGGCGCTCGTCCGCCCGACCTCGGCCAGGGCGCGGAGCCGGGCGCGGCGCAGGCCGAAGCCCACGCGTTCGGTGGCGTCCTGCGCGCCGGCCGGGTCGGTACGCCCGTACGTGAACCGCCCCTGCACGAGGCC
>CAZKFR010000025.1:0-43502 GCA_964552015.1 uncultured Rhodothermaceae bacterium
TGTCGTAGATCTCGGTGGGGTCCATGGGGGCGCGCCAGTAGAGGATCTTGCGCTCGGCGGCGGCCGTGGGAGCGCCGGCCGGTGCGTCGTCGCCGCCGGTGAGGCGGCCGAGGAAGAAGCCGGCGGCGAGGGCCGCCACCAGCACCACGGCAAAGAGGATCAGCTTTTTCATGACGTTGATCGGGAAGGGCGGTTATTCGAGGTCGGCGAGGGTGGGGAGGCCCAGGGTGCGCTCGAGGGCGGCGGCGGCCTGCAGGTAGCGGGCGTAGGCATCTTCGTAGCCCGTCTGGAGCGTGAACAGCATGCGTTCGGCGTCGAGCAGGTCGAGGAAGCCGGTGCGGCCGGTGGTATAGGCGCTGAGGGTGGCCTCCAGGGTTGTCTGGGCCTGGGGGAGGAGGACGTCGCGGTAGAGGTCGAGCTGGTCGCGCTCGCGTTCGAGGCGGCTGCGCAGGTCCGCGATGGTGGTGCGGAAGGCGGCCTCCAGGTCGTCGAGCCGGGCCTCGACCTGCCGTTGCCGCAGGCGGGCCTCTTCGAGGCGGGCGTGGCGCCGGCCGCGCTGGAGCGGCACCTTGACGGCCACGCCGACAGCCAGGGCGTCGCGCCCGGTGGCCGTGGGCGGCACGTCGGCGGCGCCGATGTCGAAGTAGGTGAGGCTGACGCCGAAGTCCGGGAGGAAGTCGCGGCGGGCCAGGTCGATCTCGGCGCGGGCCCGTTCGGCGTCGACGTCGAGGGCGGTGGCCTCGGGGCGGGTGCGGCGGGCCACCTGCACCAGCGCCTCATCGGGCAAGGGGGGGAGGGGTGGCAGGGCCGGCCGGGGCAGGGTGTCGAGCACGACGGGCCGGTCGAGCAGGCGGCCCAGCGTCTCGAGGGCCGTGCGGCGCCGGCGGGCCAGGTCGAGCAGCCGCTGGTCGAGGGTGTTACGCTCGAGCTGGGCCTTGAGGATGGCCTGCTGCATCCCCTCGCCGACGGCATAGCGGGTGGCGGCCACCTCTTCGTAGTCGCGCAGCCGCGTCTGGAAGGCGCGGAGCAGGGCCTCCTGCCGCTGGAGGCGGTACAGCTCGTAATAGGCCTGCTTGGCCTGGAAGGCGAGGTCCTGGGCCAGGGCTTCGGCCTGGTGGGCCGCTACCTCCGCCCCCAGCGCGGCGACCTCGCCCCGCAGGCCCAGCTTGCCGGGGAACGGGATCGGCTGCTCGAGGCGGAGCTGGGTGCGCTGCGTACCCCGCGCCGTGAGCACGGGGAAGGGCTGGTAGGTGAGCATGACGGTGGGGTCGGGCAGGGCAGACACCTGCGCGCGGCGCGTGGCCTCGGCCTCGGCCTGCAGGCGGGCGGCCCGGAGCCCCGGGTTGGCGTCATAGAGGACGGAGAGCAGCGCGGGCAGGTCGTGCACCCGCACGGTGTCGGCCTGCCGGGCGGCGGCGTCGGCGGCCCCGAAGGCCAGCAGCACGAGCAGGAGCCATCCGCCCCGGCGCGAGAAGAGAGACGACATGGGTATCGGACGTTGAGCCAGTGAGAAAGGGGTCCACAGGACGGCACGGTCCCCGGGGGACCGGCGTCAGCGAACGGATCGAGCGGGTTCGGCCGGGAAAAGCAGGGGGCCGAACCGTCGGGGGCTCAACGCAAAAAGACGGCGTGCAGGAGGTGCAACGCGCGGGGCGCCGTGGAGGGGGCGCCGTCGTCGGAGAAGACAGGGGGGAGGGCCGGCGAAGGCGTGGCCGCCGCGGTCACGGTGGGCGTCGGGGCCAGGGCGGGCAGGTCCACCGGCTTCGTCACCGTGGCCGGGGCGTCGCCGGCCGGGGTCATGAAGCAGCACGGCGCGGCTACGGGAGAGGCCGCCGGGGCAATGCCGGCATGAAGGCACGGAGCCGGCATCGCGTGATCGGCCGGCATCGCGTGATCGGCCGGCATTGTGTGGCCCGCATCGATCCCGGTCGCCGCGTGGTGCCGCTGTGCACACGCCTGCCGGACCAGCGGCGAGGCGACGCTGAAGAGCAGCGAGACGGCCATCAGGGTGGCCATGAAGCGGAGCAGGCGCGTGGTCCGGGGCATGTCGATGCAGGGTGACGGATCGGGCGGCTAACGTCAACCGTTTTTCAACGGTTCCTGACGTTTGTGTGAAGGATTCGAACCGTCCGGATCACGGTGCGTTGCAATCCGGATCGACCCAACCGCATGAGGTGGCCCATGTCCCGCTTCTTCCGCACCCTGCTGATCTCGGCCGCGTTCACGGGTGGCCTGGCGCTGGCGCTGCATTACCGTCGCCGGCAGGCCGCGACGCAACCGGAGCCTGCCCCCGAGGCGCCGCCGCAGGCCCTCCAGGTCGAGGCCGACGACCTGCCCGAAGCCGAGCGCGAGGCCCTGCTCCGTGAGCTGGCCGATCAACTCTGATCGACGCCGCCGGCGAGACGGTGATTGTGGATGCCGGACGCGTTTCGTTACTTCGTCTCGAACGAAACCGGACCGCATCGCGCCATGAGACCCGTCCTCCGCCTCCAGACCTTCTGGCTGCTGGCCCTCGTCTTTGCCGTGACGGCGGGGGCGCAGCCCGTCGTCGTCCCGCCTGCGGCAACCCCGTCCCCGTCCCGCTATGCGGAGGTTGTGAGCGAGGCCCGGGCGCTGGCCTGGCGGCATTACCTCGAACAGGGCTGGCCGGGCCTCTCCATCGCCGTCTCGGTCGACGGCCAGACGGTCTGGGCCGAGGGGTTCGGGTACGCCGACCTGGAGCAGCGCGTGCCGGTCTGGCCCACGACGAAGTTCCGCGTCGGCTCCATCTCGAAGCCGCTCACGGCGGCCGCCGCGGCCCTGCTCTACGCCGAGGGGCGGCTGGACGTGGACGCGCCCGTACAGCGCTACGTACCCGCCTTCCCCGAGAAGCGCTGGCCGGTGACGACGCGCCAGCTCGGCGGTCACCTGGCCGGCATCCGCCACTACCGCGGCGACGAGTTCCTCCTGCGCGAGCACTTCGACACGGTGGTCGACGGCCTGGCGCTCTTCGCGGCCGACACGCTCCTCTTCGAGCCGGGCACGCGCTACCGCTATTCGAGCTACGGCTGGAACCTGATCAGCGCGGTCATCGAGGGAGCCGCCGGGCAGGACTTCCTCCGCGTCATGCAGGAGCGTGTCTTCGACCCGCTCGGCATGCGTAACACCGTGGCCGACCACGTGGACAGCCTCATCACGCAGCGCGTCCGCTTCTATGCCCGCGACGAGGCCGGGCGGCTCGTCAACGCGCCGTTCGTGGATAATAGCTACAAGTGGGCCGGCGGCGGTTTCCTCTCGACCACGGAAGATCTGCTCCGCTTCGCCAACGCCCATCTGGGGGACGACTTCCTCCCGCCGGAGGCCCGGACGCTCCTGTTCACCGAGCAGCGCACGAGTGCCGGCGAGGGCGTGGGCTACGGCTTCGGCTGGGCGCTCGGCACGGACGCGGCCGGGCGCCGGGTGATCTCGCACAGCGGCGGCTCCGTCGGCGGCACGTCGATCCTGCTCATCCAGCCCGAGACGCGCGTCGTCGTCGTGGCCCTGGTCAACCTCTCCGGGGCCGACCTGCGCCTGGGCCGGGAGGTCTTCGATCGGTTCGTCGCCGCCGTGGCCGCCGAGTAGCGCCGGGGTCAGTCTCCCACCGGGACGGGCACGCCAGCTCGGGGGCCCACCGTCGCCTCGATGTACTTGAGGATGCGTCGGTACTCGTCGGTCCAGCTCGCCGGCTCGGTGAAGCCGTGGTTCTCGACCGGGTAGACGGCCATCTCCCAGTCCTCCTTGCCCAGTTCGATGAGCCGCTGGGCCAGGCGAACGACGTCCTGGAACTGCACGTTGGTGTCCACCATGCCGTGGGCGATCAGGAGCGGGTCCGCGAGCCCTTCGGCGAAGTAGATGGGCGAAGAGCGGGCGTAGGCGAGCGAGTCCTCGACGGGTGTGTTCAGGATGTTGGCGGTGTAGGTGTGGTTGTAGTGGGCCCAGTCGGTGACGGCGCGCAGGGCGGCCCCGCCGCCGAAGTGCTCGGGCTCGGTGAAGAGGGCCATCAGCGTGATGAAGCCGCCGTAGGAGCCGCCGTAGATGAACACCCGCTCGGGGTCGATGCCGTAGGTCTTCCCGAGGTAGCGCGAGGCGTCGACGTAGTCCTGCAGGTCGCGCCCGCCCATGTGGCGGTAGATGGCCGTGCGCCAGTCGCGCCCGTAGCCGGCCGAAGCGCGGTAGTCCACGTTCATCACGTAGTAGCCGCGCTCGACGAGCAGGTTGTGGAACATGTACTCGCGGAAATAGCTGCTCCAGCCCTTATGGACGTTCTGCAGGTAGCCCGCGCCGTGGACGAACAGGACGGCCCCGCCATTGGGTTCGTCCGGGACGAAGAGCTGGGCGGGTACGGCGGCGCCGTCCGAGGCCTCGAAACGGATGATCTCGCCCGTGCGCCAGGGGTAGGCGGCCCAGGCCTCGGTGGGCGAATGGGTCAGGCGCCGGGGCGCGTCGCCGGGCGTCTGGAAGAACAGGTCGGGCGGGCGGTTGGTGAACGAGTAGCGGTTGGCCATCCGCCGCTCGTCCGGTGCGAGAACGACCTCGTTGAAGCCCTCCATCGTGGTCAGCCGGGTGCGCGGCCCGCCGTCGACGGCCATCCGGTAGAAGTGCCGCTCGAAGGGCGAGCCCTCGCTGCTGGTGAAGAACCAGGTGCGTCCGTCGCGGGAGAGCATCGGGTCGAAGACCTCGAACGGCCCGTCGGTGAGCTGGCGGATCTCACCCGTGGCGACGTCGACGGTGTAGAGATGGCTGTAGCCGGTGCGCTCGCTCTGGAAGAAGAAGCGGCGGTTATCCGGGAGCCAGCCCAGGGTGCTGCGGCCGCCGAACCACGAGATGCCCGGCCCGGCGATCCAGGCGTCGTCGTGCTGCCGGTCGAGCACCGTCAAGGTGGCCGTCTCGGGGTCGAGGCGGGCAATCCAGCGATCCTTGTTGTCGCGCGTGCGCACCTCCACGACAGCATAGCGGCCGTCGCCGCTCCAGTACGGGCCGTAGGCATAGAGCAGCCGCTCCTTCTTCGACGAGTCGGGCTGCACCCCCTCGTCGCGCCGGTGGGCGGGGACGACGTCGTAGGCGCCGGGCAGCTGGTAGAGGTCCACGGCGTAGGTGGTGTCGCGCGCAAGGTCCTGCACGTACAACTCGGCGCGGGCGCCGGGCACGCCCACCTTGGCGCGGGCGGTCAGGTCCTCGGCATAGCCGCTCTCGGTGACGTAGTTCTGCACGAGCGTGGGTTTGCGCGGCGGTTGCTCGGAGAGGACGAACGTGACGAAGCGGCCGGTGGGGTCGAGCCGGAGCTGACCCAGGTTCCGGTCGCCCAGGTAGAACGTGGGCGGCGGGTCCTCGGCGCGGCGGTCGCGCTCCCGGGCCTTTTCGCGGGCCTCGCGCTCCTCCTTCTGCTTGCGAAGGTAGTCGAACAGCTGGAGCTGCTGCTTGCGGAGGAACGCATCCTGCGCGTCGGGCTGCTTCTCGCGCGGGGCCTGGCCCTTGCGCAGGTCGGTCAGTTGCCGGAGCGCACCGGTGGCGAGGTCGAGGTGAAACAGGTTGTCGTCGCGGACGAAGACGACGCCGGTGCCCTCCGGGGTGAAGCGGGGGTCGCTTTCCTGCTCGCGGGTGTCGGTCAGCCGGGTGCGGGTGCGGCGCTGGCGGTCGTAGAGGAAGAGGTCGCCATCGTGTTCGTAGACCTTGCGCCGGAAGGCCGCGTCGTAGACGTGCTCGCCGTGGTGCCACCCGTCGAAGCGCGGGTCGCGCAGTACCTGGCGGCGCTCGTCGGGGGACACGTGCTCCGGTGTGGTGCCGTCGCGGGCCACCTTGTACAGCGAATCGGCGGGGAACCGGCCCTGCGGGTTCCACCAGAAGTACAGCGCCGAGCCGTCCTCGGACCACCAGGGGTTCGAGGGGCTGTCACCGACCCACGAAGCGGGGTCCTGCATGATCTGTTCGACGGTGAGGGGGACGGGCTGGGCGGCCACAGGCCCGGCCAGGGCGAGGGACCACAGCAGGGCAAGGAGGACGTAACGAGGCATGACAACGGGATCGGGTGAAGGGTACGGAGCGGTCCAAGATAAGGGATGGGCGGGCTTCGGTCTACGGGCCGGTCGTGGCCGGCGCTTCACCCGGCCAGGGCGCCGTAGAGCAGGCGGCAAGAAAAGGAAAACTTTCAGGAATCGATCGACGTTGCATATCGAAACGACTCCATACATTCCTGGTTATGCCTCGAACCTACGAAGCCATCCTGAAGGGCGATCGGCTCACGTGGATCGGTGAGCCACCGGATCGCCAGAAACCCACCCGTGTACAGGTGACCATCCTGGAACAGGTGGCCCCCGCGCGGGATCGGGGACGGAAAATGGCCGACGCGCTGGCTCATCTGGCGCGTTGCGATGCGTTTTCTGAGATCGAGGATCCGGTGGCCTGGCAGCGGTCGGTGCGTCGGGAGCGCCCATTGCCGGGCCGTGAGGCCTGAGCCATGATGCTGCTCGACAGCAACATCATTATCTATGCGTCCCGCCCGGAGCATGCCTTTCTGCGGGACTTCATCGAGCAGCATGCCCCCTGTGTATCCGGGGTAAGTTATGTGGAGACGCTGGGCTATCACCGATTACATGAGCAGGAGAAGCACTTCCTGGAAATCTTTTTCGAAGCGGCCGATGTACTGCCTCTTTCCGAAAGGGTATTGAAGCAGGCGGTACGGTTACGCCAGCAACGCAGTATGTCGCTGGGCGATGCGCTGATAGCCGGAACGGCACTCGCCTACGATTTGACGCTGGTGACACGCAATACGGATGATTTTGCCTGGATCGAAGGCCTCACGCTGATGAATCCTTTTGAGGCTGGCACCTTCTGACCGTGCTACGCCACGGAGGTGCTCCGAAGGGTAGCCCGACCCACGTACGATATTCCGGGTTGTTCCCGGTCGGAGGCTGGAGGATTGGGGCCTTACCCGGCCAGAGCGCCGTAGAGCAGGCGCAGGGCCACGAAGGCGGCGAGGACGGCGAAGCTGAGGCGCAGCGCTCGTGTGTCGATGCGATGGGCCGTGTGGACGCCCAGCCGGGCCGCGAAGAGGGCCGGCACCGCGAGCAGCAGTGCCCGCCCGGCATCGACGTAGCCCAGGGCCGTCGCGGGCACCGGCGCCCCGCCGCCGGCGGTGGCATAGCTGAGCACCCCCACGACCGCGATCAGTACGATGGTGGCGCTGGAGGTGCCCACGGCCCGGTGCATGGGCAGGTGCAGCAGGCGGTGGTAGGCCGGCACGAGCACGATCCCGCCGCCCACACCGGCGGCCGTGGCCACGATACCCGCCGCGGCCCCCGTGCCGGCGAGAACCGCCCAGGACGGTCGTCCGGGCGGGGCCTTCCCGTCGATGCCGGAACGCCGGCCTCGTACCATGCGAGCGACCGTCGCAAGCAGCAGCAGGCCGAAGACGACCTGGAAAACGGTGGCGTCGTACCAGGGGCGGGTCGTGACGAGGCGCGTCATCGCGACGACGGCCGCGGCGGAGGCGGCCCCGGCCGCCAGCGCCACGCGCCCGTCCACGGCCCCTCTCCGGTGGTGAAACCATGCGCTCGACGCTCCGACGACGAGCGTGCAGAGCAGGCTCGTGCCGATAGTCAGCGGGGCCAGCACCTCGGCTGCGACGCCCAGGCTCCGGTAATAGAACAGGAGCACCGGGGCGAAGATGATGCCGCCGCCCACGCCCAGCAGGCCGCCCACGAAGCCGGCTGCCAGGCCGGCCGCCACGAGCAGGAAGGTCGTCATCGGCCCTCCGGACGCAGGAGCCGCGCGTAGGCGGCGGTGTCGGTCACGAGCCGGACGGCCTCACGGACGGGGGCGTCGTGCGGCAGTGTGGCCCGGATGCGGTCGGCCGTGTCCAGGTAGCGCGCCAGGATCGCGGTGCGGAGACGGGCCTTCAGGCGCGCGCGATGCCGGGCAAAGTCGTCCGCCTTCTCCCGGGCGATGGCGGTACGGAGGGCGGCCACCTCCTCGCTCGTGGCCGCATAGCCGCTGGCGTCCAGATCTTTCATGAGCGTCTCCAGGGTGTGCTCGGCTGCGGTGCGGTAGGTGAAGTTTTGCGATGCCAGCCAGGCCCGGAAGTCGTCCAGGATGGCGTCGGATACCTCGAACCGTTCCGGAGGCACGCCGAAGGCGCGGGCAAAGCGGACGGCGGGCGGGGCGTCGCCGGCGGGGAGGGGGTGCGTGGCGGCGAAGTGGTTGGCAAAGAAGAGGAACGCGGCCCGGCGTTCGAGGGCTTCTTCGAGAGCACTCGGAGGCGGCTCCTCGACGGGCACGTCCGGCTCGATGCCGCGGCCGTCGAGGACGGTGCGCCCGGCGGCGGTACGGTAGGCATGGCGGAGGGAGTCCGGGATGGGCGTGGCCGTGCCGTCGTGACGGCCGTAGTCGCGGGCCTGGATGCTCCGCCCGCTGGGGATGTAGTAGCGGGCCGTGGTCAGCTTGAGCGAGGTGTGGTAGGGCAGGGGGCGGACGATCTGCACGAGCCCCTTGCCGAAGGAGCGTTCGCCGACGATGACGGCCCGGTCGAGGTCCTGCAACGCCCCGGCGACGATCTCGCTGGCGGAGGCGCTCAGGTCGCTCATGAGCACGGCCAGGGGCAGGTCCGGCGCCAGCGGGGGGCGCTGCGTCGCATAGACGTGCTCGCTCTCGGGCTGGCGCCCCCGGGTGGAGACGATGGGCGTGTGCTGCGGGACGAACAGCCCGGCGATGTCGACGGCCGCCTCGAGCAGACCACCGGGGTTGTCGCGCAGGTCCAGCAGGAGGCCGCGCAGCCGGCCGGTCTGCTGGAGGTTCTGCAACGCCTGGCGTACCTCGGCCGGGGCGCTCTCGGCGAAGCGCTCCAGCCGGATGTAGCCGATGCCGGCCGAGGTGTCGTCGTTCACGAAGCCCGCAAACGTGACGCTGCGAAGCCGTACCTCCTCGCGCGTCAGGAGGAACGAGAGCGGCTCCGGCTCCCCTTCCCGCACCACGGTGACCTCGACCGTCGTGCCCGGCTCGCCACGGAGCAGGTGCTGCACGTCCTCGAGCGAGAGGCCCTCGGTGGGCTGTCCGGCGATGTGGGTGATGACGTCGCCGGCCCGGATGCCCTGCCGGTAGCTGCTCGTCCCTTCCACCGGCGCCGTGACGGTCAGCTTGCCGTCGTAGATCGCCGCGCTCAACCCGACGCCCCCGTACCGACCCCGCATGATGATGTCGATGTCGGCATTGTCCGCCTCATCGTAGAAGACGGTGTAGGGGTCCAGGTCCTTCAGCATGGCCGTGATGCCCCGGCGCATCAGGCGCTCCGGGTCGAGACGGTCCACGTAGCCGGTCACCAGTTCTTCGTAGAGCGCGCCGAAGATCTGGTAGTTCTTGCGCAGGGCGAAGAAGTCGTCGTCGCGGGGCATCCAGAAGCCGGCTGCGAAGCCGAGCAGGAGCGACGTCAGCAGGACGACGAGCAGAACGAGGGGCCGGGTCTTCATGGTCGTTCCAGGGTCGGTGAACGGGCAGCGTGTCCGGCGGCACGGGAGGGCCGCTGGCTCTGGGTACGCGCAGCGCGCCCGACGTTTCCCGCCTCGGTCATTCGAGCAGCATGGTGACGAGTTCGGGGAAGAGGATCAGCAGGAGCAGCCCCACGGCCTGGATCACGATGAACGGGATGGCGCCCTGCTGTCATCTATCCTCCCTCTGCTGGATACACAGGCTCGACGTCATCCGCGATGTACCGTTGGAATCCGGCGCTCACATATTTGCGCGGTACCAGTTCCACCTTTCGGCGAAAGAGCCGCTCCAACAAATCCTGAAGCTCCAGGTAGTGGTCCAGCGTTGCCTGTCCTTCTTCAAACTCGTACAGGAGGTCGATGTCGCTGTCCTGACCGGCATCGCCCCGGGCGAACGATCCGAAGAGCGCCAGCGATTTCAGCCCCAGCCGCCGCAGCGTAGGGGCGTGCTCCCGAAGCGATATGATGATCTTCTGCTTTTCCATCGACGAACCTACAGCGACGCCAGCACGGCCTTAAGTTGTTCGTGAAGCACCGGCACGTCGTGTTGAACTACATGCCAGAGGATGTCATGATCCACTTCCCAGTAGACGTGCGCCACCACATTGCGCATCCCGCGCATCTTACGCCAGGGGATGTCCGGATGTGCCGCTTTGAAGTCGTCGTCAATCTTGGCCACGGCTTCCCCGATGATTTCAAGGCTCCGTTCGAAAGCCAGTCTCAAGGTTCTATCCGCGAGAAAATCCGCCTTCGTCATCCCACGAGACGCCTCGATCAGGTAACCGGTCTGATCGAGCATGTGCTCCAGAAAGAAGCGGACGGTCTTTCCCATGACGCCTCAGTCGAGCAGCAGGGTGACGAGTTCGGGGAAGAGGATCAGCAGGAGCAGTCCCACGGCCTGGATCACGATGAACGGCACGGCGCCCCGGTAGATCTGCGTGGTGGTGACCTCGGGCGGGGCGACGCCGCGCAGGTAGAAGAGCGCGAAGCCGAAGGGCGGGGTCAGGAACGACATCTGCAGGTTCATCCCGATCATCACGCCGAACCACACCAGGTCGATGCCCAGCGCCAGCGCCGCCGGGGCCAGCAGCGGGATGATGATGAAGGCGATCTCGAAGAAGTCGATGAAGAAGCCGAGCAGGAAGATGGTCAGGTTAGCGACGAAGAGCATGCCCGCGACGCCACCCGGCAGGTTGGTCAGCAGCTCCTCGATCCAGAGGTCGCCGCCGAGGCCGCGGAAGACGAGGGCGAAGGCCGTCGAGCCGATGAGCAGGAGCATGACCATGGCCGTGAGGCGGGTCGTCTCGGCCATCGTATCCCGGAGGGCGGCCCAGGTCAGGCGCCGGTTGGCCAGGGCGAGGCCCATGGCGCCGAGGGCGCCCAGCGCCCCGGCCTCGGTGGGGGTGGCCAGCCCGGCGAAGATCGAGCCGAGCACCAGCAGGATGAGCACCAGCGGCGGCATCATCACGAGGGCGACGCGCCGCAGGAGCACGCGCGGTGGCAGGTTGCGGGCCTCGGGCGGCAGCGCCGGGGCCTGCTGCGGGCGGACGACGGCCACACCGATGGCATAGAGGGCATAGAGGCCCGCCAGCATCAGCCCCGGCACCAGCGCCCCGACGAACAGGTCGCCCACCGATACGCCGAGCTGGTCCGCCAGCACCACCAGCACCACACTCGGCGGGATGATCTGCCCCAGCGTCCCCGAGGCGGTGATGATGCCGGTCGAGAGCTCCTTGGAGTAGCCGTAGCGCAGCATCACCGGCAGCGAGATGGTGCCCATGGCGACCACCGAGGCGCCCACCACGCCCGTGGCCGCCGCCAGGAGCGTCCCCACGAACACCACGGCCAGCGCCAGCCCGCCCCGCAAGGGCCCGAAGAGCTGCCCGATGGTCGTCAGCAGATCCTCGGCCAGGCGCGACTTCTCCAGCAGGGTGCCCATGAAGATGAAGAACGGCACCGCCAGCAGCACGTAGTTCGACATCACGCCGAAGGTGCGGTCCGGCAGGGCCAGGAGCAGGTGCCAGTTCAGTACCCCCATCTCCACGCCGATGAAGGCAAAGAGCAGGGCCGTGCCACCCAGCGCGAAGGCGACGGGGTAGCCCGAAAAGATGAGTACGAGCGCCCCCACGAACATCAGGGGGCCGAGCCAGTCCTCCGCCATCATACGTGCCCTCCGCCGTGCGTCTCCGCCGACCCGGCTTCATCGACCCCGGCCTCCGTCACGCCCCGCAGCACGGCCACCGAGCGGATCACCATCGACACGCCCTGCACCATCAACAGCACGAAGGCCACCGGGATCACCGTCTTGATCGGGTAGCGCGGCAACCCGCCCGGGTCCGGCGACATCTCGCGGACGGCCCACGAGTTGGCCACGGACGGCCAGGAGACCCACAGCATCAGCCCGCAGAACGGGAACAGAAAGAGGAGCGTCCCGAGCAGGTTGATCCAGGCCCGGCCCCTGGGCGAAAGGCGCGCATAGAGCACATCCACGCGGACGTGCGCGTCATGCCGGAGCGTGTAGGCGGACCCGAGCAGAAAGACCAGGCTGAAGAGATACCATTGCAGCTCGATGTAGAAGTTCGAACTGAGGCCCAGCCCCGTGTACCGGTCCAGATAGCGGACCACGGCGTTGTAGGCCCCGACGACGACCATCGCCAGCGTCAGCCAGTAGACCAGCCGGCCCGTCTGCTCGCTGAACCGGTCGATGCCGCGTGCCAGGCGAAGCCAGAACGACATAGACAGTGCATGCAGGATGGAAAAGGAGCGTGGAGCGGGCGGGGCAGGAAGATAATGCCCGGCCCGGGAAGATGCCATGCAGGCCGGGTCGGTTGCGAGTTTCGGCGCGATTGCGTATCTCGATACACCACGGCGTGTTCAACGTCGCGCCATGACCCGAAACCCGCTCTCCCGCCGGCCATGAAACGCAGCCTGCTCCTTGCCACCGTGTGCCTCGCCCTGGCGGCCCTTGCCTGGGGGATGTACCGCACCGTGCACCGGGATCCGCTCGTAGCCACCTTCTCTATCGTCGCCTTCGACCCCGAGACGGGCGATCTGGGCGTGGCGGTGCAGTCCAAGTTTCCCAACGTGCGTCCCATCGTGCCCTGGGCGAGGGCGGGCGTTGGCGCCGTCGCCACCCAGAGCTTCGCCGAGCTGGACTACGGGATCAAGGGGCTGGAACTGATGGAGAACGGTGCCACGGCCGAGGAGGCGCTGCGCATTATCCTGCGGGGCGACCCGGACCGGCAGCAGCGGCAGGTCGGCATGGTCGATGCGCGGGGCAACGCGGCCATGTGGACCGGCACCGAGACGTTCGCCTGGGCCGGGGGGCGTGTGGGCCAGCAGGACGGACCCCCGCTACCCGGCGGCCCCGAGCAGGGCAACAACGGCACCGTCCTGACCGGCTACGGCTACACCGCCCAGGGCAACATCCTCGTCTCGAAGGAGACGGTCGAGGCCATGGCCGCGACGTTCGAGCGCACCGAGGGGAGCCTCGCCGACCGGCTCGTGGCGGCTCTCGTGGCCGGCGGTAAGGCCGGCGGGGACCAGCGCGGCGAGCAGAGCGCCGCCCTCCTCGTCGTCCGCCAGGGCGCCGGCTACGACGGCATGGACAACTACATCGACATCTCCGTCTACGACCACCCCACCCCGATCGCCGAACTCGAACGCCTCTACCGGCTCAACAACCTCTATTTCACGCAGTCGAAACCGGACAACATGATCCCCGTCACGGAGGAGATCGCCCGCGAACTCCAGCAGATCTGGCAGGCACGCGGCTTCTACGATGGCCCCATCGACGGCGTGGTGGACGAGGAATTCCAGCAGATTCTGGTCGACTACATGGGATGGGAGAACTACGACCTGCGTATCCCGCCGGTGAGGGATGTGAATCTGGCGGCCGGCGACACGCTCCGCATCGACCGGGAGGTGCTCGAGGATATCCGGACGGTCTTTCGCGAGGGACGCTGGAAACCCCGCCTTCGCTGAGCCGGGACGGGAAACGGACGGAGCCGGGACGGGAAACGGACGGAGCCGGGACGGGAAACGGACGGAGCCGGGACGGGAAACGGACGTGCGGCGCTGTGCGTACGACAGACTTCGCCGGAATGCCTGCTGCGTTCCGGCTCAGGCGAACGTGACGGGGCGTACGATATGCGACAGCGACCGAAAAGAACCCTCTCTCTTCTTCAATCCGATCCGATCCAGGGAGAAGCCTGGTGGGATCGGTTCCGCACCCTGCTCGACGAGGACAACGACTGGCCGGCCGAGTATCTTTTCAAGTTCATCGTTCCCCGGGCCGGTCTCGAGGCCATGAAAGCCGTCTTTGGCGATCATCCCGTGCAGGTACGGGCCTCGAAGCGGGGGAACTACCTGAGTGTGACGGCCCGCATGACCATGACCTCGAGCGAAGAGGTCGTGGCCATCTACACCGAGGCCGGCAAGATCGAGGGCGTCATCGCCCTCTGAAGCCGGGGCCTTCGCCTCAGACGTACCGGTCGATCTGCACCGGTGCGGGGGGGCGATAGACGGCTTCGCGCGACGGGTTGTATCCGTCCGGCCGTTGTGGGGGAGAGCCGGCCGGGGGCGGGGTGTCCTGGCTGGCCAGTTCGTAGGGCGTGCCCGTCGTCGGCATGAAGAGTATGGGGCGGCGGCGGGCCGCCGGCCCGGAAGCGGGGCGGTCGGATGCCTTCTCGGGGTTCCGGTTGGCTTCCTGCCGCTGGAGTTCGAGTTCCTGGCGCGCCTTCATCTCCATGCGCCGGGCCTCACGGGCGATGCGCCGGTCGGCCGGCGAAGGGTCTTTCGGGGCCAGGGCGGCGCGCTGGATGACTTGGGCCTTCTGGATCGTGGCCTGCGGGTCGCCGGGCACCGGCCGCGTGTCGATCTTGACCGACCCGCCGATGGCGTAGCGCTTGCCGTCCGGCCCCGTCTGGTACTCGTATTTCGGGGGGCCCTGGGCATAGAGGCCGGCGGCCATCAGGTGGGCCTGTTCATGGGCCCGGACTTCGGCGTCGCGCTTTTTGAGCTTGCGCAGCTGCTCTTCTTCGGCCGGCGAGAGTTTTTCCTGCGTGCCCACCCCGCCGACACGTCCTTCGCCCGCCGAGGCTTCTTCCACCGGGCCCGATACCGGATCGCGCTCGGCCGTCTCGCGCTCCTGACGCAGGCGGGCCGGCATACCGTGCAGGGCCTGCACGGCGGCCGTGGCTGCGGTCGGTGTGGTCGGCGAGATCATGATACCGGTTTCCCTGCGATCCGTTAGGGGATACGTCGCAAGGGTCGGTATCGGCCATAAAGAGCGTTTTTTAAATGGCGTCGTGACGTTTCCGTCAAGGCTTCACGCCGGGGGAACGTTCAGGCCTGCGATTCGGGGGCAGGGGCCGATTCCTGCCCTTCGCGGAGGTTGAACTCCAGCTTCCACCGCCGGTCGCCGTCGCGGGCCACGCACCAGAGCTCGAGCGTGCCCACCTCGGTCACCTTGCTGTGCAGCCACACGGGCAGGACGGTGCCGCCGCCCTCGGCGTCGGTGGCCGGGAGCATGGCTTCCATCGTGGTGACCTCATGCAGCTCGCCGTCCCAGTCTTCGATGATCTCGCCGGGGGCGTCGGTTTTCCGGGTGTTCGAGGCCAGCAGGTGGAAGACGGCCTGCTCACCCACCACCAGGCCGAACTCCTTGCCGCGGATGTCCGCCTCGGTGCCTTCCTCCATGCCGAAGGGGACCACGCACAGCGCCTTCATGGGGGTGGGGATGCCGGGCACGGCAGGCATGGCGCTCTCGACGCCGATGTAGTACGTCTGGGCCGTGCCGGCGCGGATGCGGATGCCGCGGCCCTTGCGGGCCAGGCCGTAGTAGGCGGCGCCGAGGGCCACGGCCTGGTCCAGGTCCACCGACGGCAGGGCCCGCAGGGCGTCGTTGCCGCTCCACTGCCGGAGCACGCGGAGGACCTGCTCGCGCAGCACACCGGCTTTCATCACGCCGCCGTTGAACAGGACGGCCGACGGGAAGGCGGGGCCGCCTTCGGTGCCCGCCTGCCGGTGGAGGAAGTAGGCCAGGTGCCGCGTGATGGCCGGGTCGGACTCGTACGGTAGCCCCATCTCGCGCATCCCGACCTTTGGCTTGCGCTCGGGGAAAGCGTCCGGGGCGGTCTCGGGGAAGAAGCCCTGCACCAGGATCGCCTCGATCTCCTGGCGCGTCAACTCGGTGCGGATGGTGCCGCCGATGAGGGAGGAGCCGCGCCCGGGGATGACCACCGGCTCGGCCTCCAGGTCGGGATGGGAGAGCAGCCGCTCCTTGGCCTTGCGGCAGCTGTGCACCAGCGCCCGGAACTGCCAGTTGTCGAGGCGGGTGCCCTGCTGCGCCAGCCGGGCCCGGACGGCGTAGGCCAGCGTCAGGTCCATGTTGTCGCCGCCCAGGAGGATGTGGTCCCCGACGGCGGCGCGGCGCAGGTCCAGGTTGCCATCCTCCTCGACGACCTCGATGAGGCTGAAGTCGGTGGTGCCGCCGCCGACGTCGCAGACGAGGACGGACTCACCCACGTGGATGTCCTCCCGCCAGGCGTCGCCCCGGGCTTCGAGCCAGGCATAGAAGGCGGCCTGCGGCTCTTCGAGGAGCGTCAGATGCTCCAGCCCGGCGGCCCGGGCCGCCTGCACCGTCAGCTCCCGGGCGACGGCATCGAAGGAGGCGGGCACGGTCAGGTAGATCTCCTGCGCCTCGAGGCGGGCCTCCGGGTCCGTGGCGGCCATGAGGTGGTTCCAGGCGCCCCGGATGTGGGCCAGGTAGCGCGTGGCGGCCTCCACGGGCGAGACGCGGCGGGCATCCTCGGGCGCATCCCACGGCAGGATGGGCGCGGTGCGGTCGACGCCTGCATGCGAGAGCCACGACTTGGCCGAGGCCACCAGCCGGTTCGGGATCTCGGCGCCGCGCTCGCGGGCATACTCACCCACGGCCTCCGTGGCGTCGGGCTGCCACGGCAGGGCCAGCGCCCCCTCGGGCACGTCGTGCGGGCCGGGCAGGAACAGGAAGGAGGGCAGCAACGGCTGGGCCTTCACCTCACCCGGGCTCACTACCTGCGGGATCTCGAACAGCCGGATCTCGGGCTCTTCGTGCGGATCGTGGTCGGCGCGCGTATAGGCCACCACACAGTGCGTGGTGCCCAGGTCGATGCCGACGATGTATTTCGGGTGGCTCATGGTCTTTCAAGATGGGGTTGGCGGACAGGAGGTGCGGTGTGGGACGCGGTACGGTGACGGCGTCGTGTCCCCCCGGGAGAGGGTACAGCGGTCCCGTCAGGACCTCATGCGTCGACCGGCAGGCCGTGCCGGGATTCAGGCGCCGACTTCGACTTCGGCAGGCGCCACCACGCGGTCCTGCGTGTGCATCAGTTTGGGCAGTTCGATCCGCTCGACGCGCCAGCCCCGGTGGCGGAGCACGCCCCGGAAGGGCGGGTCGCCCGCGACAGGGCCCGTCAGGCGGATGGCGCGTGCGTCGAAGCCGGGCTCCACGGTAACGGTGCTGCCTTCGGGCTGGTCCAGGACCGGCACCAGGGTGATATGTTCTTCGAGTGCCTTCTTGCACCCTTCGTGCACGGTCCGCACGGCCGCACCGATCTGGGCGTCGTCGTAGGCCCGCAGGTCCTCCTGCAAGAAGTCGAGCAGGCGGCCCTTGCGCTGGAGGATCGCCAGCAGCTGCAGGGCGGCGGCCTCGGAGGGTTGCGGCGGCATGACCGGAGCGGGCGGTTCCGTGGGAGCGGGCGCCGCCACCTCCTTCGGCGCGGGGCCTTCCAGCCGCCGGGCCAGCCGCGTCAGTACGAACCACGGCGCCAGCGTCAGCACCACCGCCACGCCGAGCAGGAGCGGCAACCGGCCGGTCAGTGCCTCACCACCGGCCATGTAGACCACGCCGAGCAGCACCACGTTCGTGACGAGGATCACGAGCAGGCTCTGTAGGGCAAAACCAGATTTGTTCTCCATGGGAATCGATCTATTAAAACGGCCCGGAGGGCCTGTGTTGGACGGGGGGCGTACGTCTAAAACCAGCCGGAACAATGGAGATAGGCACTGCGATGTTCCCATCGAACTGCCCTGAAACGGGGAAGATTGGCTGGATTCGTGGGGCGTCGTGTCCCCGCAGCGGATCCGTCGTTTTCCTTACCGGGTAGGAAAGAGGAGGCCGTACCAACCGACGACCTGGGGTGTAACCATGCGTGGGAAGCATCATGGCAGATGGCTGGCGGTGTTGGTCCTGATGGCCGGATGCGCCTCGGAGGAGTGCCTGCCTCCGCCCGAGGTGGATGCGACGCCGCCGGCACTCCGGCTGACGGTCACGTACACCGATGCGGTGACGGGAGCACAGACGACGCACACGCTGGCGGACACGTCGGCCGCGCAGACGCTGTACGTGCAGCCGGGCACGCCGGTCGAGGTGACGTATGCCGGCGAGGACCCGGAGGGCATGCGGCGGGTCCAGCTCGGGGCGACCTACGTACAACTCACCGTGGCCGGGGTGGTCCGCCGCAGCCCGGCGATCGCGCCGGTGAAGGCGTCGTGCCCGCAGGCCGTGTTGGCCGGTACGTGGTCGGTGCCCGCGCTGGCAAAGGAGCAGGCCCTGCTGCTGGGCGTCGCGGGCGAGAACTGGGCGGGCCAGCCGGCCGGCACGCCGTCGCTTCGCCTCGAGCCCGGTCCGCCGCCCGCGCGTCCCTAGCGCTGCCGGCGTCGTCCACGTCGTGCCGAGCGGGCGCCGTCCCGCCGGGCCGGTCGCCCCAGGTGGAAGCGCAGGCACGCCTTGCCCAGGTAGATCAGGTCGCCATCCTGGAGCGGGACAGGCCGCTGGCGCACCTGGAACGGCATCAGGAAGCCGTCGCGCACGACGGACGTGCCGCAGGTGCTCTGCGCGTCGTAGAGCCGGAAGATGCCGTCGTCCTCGTCGTACTCGATGCGGGCATGGACGCGGGAGACGGTGGCATGGATCTCACGTTCGTCCTCACGCAGCCGTTCGTCCTCGTAGTCGAGAAAGGCGATGGTGTTGCGCCAGACGATGCGCCCCCGCTCGTCGGTGACCTCGGCCTGGCGTCCGAGGGTCGTCGTTCCGGCCCGGATCACGTAGTGCTCGCGCTCGGTGCGGCCGCGCACGACGCTCAGCGTGGCGGTGCCTTCTACCCGCCGGCGATCGAAGACTACATGAACCCCATCTCGCTCCAGGGCGGCGGCGAGGCGGCGAGGCGGGGTACGGTGGAACTTCCAGGCCACGTGCAGGGCGCCCGAGACGGGGATACGGGCATCGGCCAGGCGGCGGAGTACGGCGCTTGCGAACGGCTCTCGTTGCCCCTCCAGGGCGGCTTCGTAGAGGCGTTGCCGTGCCTCGTCCGGAGTCAGGATATGGACGATGAGCCGGTTGAAATGGAATTGCAGGCGGTACGGTTCGGCCGCACGCTCGATGGCGTCGAGCAGGGCCTGCCGCATCTCCAGCGGCTCGGAGGGGGGGCGCTGCCACCAGGCCTGGAGCCGCTGCAGGCCCGCGCGCCAGCGCGTCCGGACGGGTGGGACGGGGGTGCCGGGTGGTTCGTCGTCCGGAGAGGGTGTGTCGGCGGGCGAGGGCAGACCGCGGTCGGCGAGCTCGGTCCGCATGAGGTCCAGCACGTGCGGCTGGAGCCGTTCCGCTTCCCGCTCGGCCCCGATGGCTCGCAGGAGCAGGATCGTTGTCTCCAGGGTACGCCGCGTCTCGTCGAGCGAGAGCACACCCTGATGAGCCCACTTCTTACGGATCTCGCGCAGCAGGCTCACGCGGCTGCGCCCCTCGTGTCCGATGGCCCGGAAGACGGGATGAAACTGGGTGTAGAGGAGGGTGAGGAGGTCGCTCGTGTCCCATACGTCTGGAGGCCGGTCGTGAAGGACGCTGCGTGCCTCCTGCTCCCACCGGTCGCCGTAGACCGCCCGCATCTCGCGTGCGATGTAGGGGTAGAGGGCGCGGTGGAGCAGGTCCAGCGCGTCACCGACACGGGCCCGGCAGGTGGCAGAGGTGGTCGCGGGATCCATGGCTCGGCAGGGTGGGTGGATGGACGAAGGGAGCGCCTGGTTCAATAGCCGCGCGACGGCGACGCAGCGTCACGTGGGATGAGGCCGAGGTCGGCGGCAGCCTCGACGATGGCGCCGGCGATGGGGGCCGCCACCACCCCGCCGCTGCCGCCTTCCTCCACGAGTACGGCCACGGCGATGCGGGGGCCACCGGGTACCTCGGCATAGGGAGCAAACCCGGTAAACCAGGCATGGTTCTGGGTCACCCGCACCGGTTGGCCTTCCCGCACCAGGAGGTGTTTCTCTTCGGCGGTGCCCGTCTTGCCGGCCACGGGCACCGAAAGGTCGCGGAGTCGGTGGGCCGTGCCCTCCCGGTCGGTGACGACGCCGCGCAGGAAGCGGGCCAGGAGGCGGGCATCCTCCGGTGCCAGGAGGCGGTGCTCCGTGCGTGGCGTGCCGGAGTGGATCCATCGCACCTCAGGCAAGACGCCATCGTTGGCCAGGACGGCGGCGATGCGGGCCACAGCCAGCGGGCTCCCGACCACGGGACCCTGCCCGAAGCCTGCCTGCCGCAGGTTGTCCGGCTCACGGAGCAGGGCCCGTTGCGCGCGTCGCGAGAGGTGGGGGCCGCCTACACGGAAGCCGAGCCTCTCCATCACGGCCTGCAGCGAGTCGGGGCCGGCGACCTCCCGCGCCAGCGCGGCGAAGTAGACGTTCGAGGAGGCCACGAGGGCCCGGCGCAGGTCCACGCGCCCCGTGGGTTCGTGCCGTCGGGCATAGCGGTCTCGGGCATGGACTTCGTGCGTCCAGGTGCGCGTAGCCGGCGTGCGGCGCAGAGCGGCTATCGCGGTGACCACCTTGAAGGTGGAGCCGGGTGGTTTGGCGCCCTGGCCGTAGCCACGGTCGAACGCGTCGGGGTCGCGGTGGACGATGGCCGGGCGACTCAGGTCGGGCAGCGGGTGGGTCACCGAGGCGAGCACGTCGCCGGTGGCGGCGTCCAGCACGACGGCCGAGGCGACCTTGCCCTCCGGCACCCGCTCGGCCAGAATCTCGGCCACGCGCTGCTGGAGTCGCACGTCCAGGGTCAGGTGCAGGTCGCGGGGGCGGCGGAGCAGGCGCCGGGCCTCCGGGCTGGCGGTGCCGTAGCGCACCAGCGATGCCAGCTCCGAGTAGTCGTACCGGACGAGCGTGGTCAGATCGCCCGCCCGTGTGGCCGGGCGGACGATGGGGCGGGGGTGGTTGTCGTACCCCCTCAGGTGGGAGAGGAACGTGTGTTCGGCGTAGAGGCTGTTCGTGGCACCCCACTTCACGCGCGAGCGGATGTCTCCCAGGAGGTAGAACGTGAGCGGACCGAACGGATAGAAGCGCGTATCCGTCCGGTTGAGCCGGTCGATCGACCGACCGAGGCGCTCGTAGGTGGTGCGAAAGGCCTCGATTTCGCGCCAGCGGCTGGTGGCCAGGGGCACGCCGTTTCGGTCATAGATGCTGCCGCGGGTGAGGGTCTTCCGTGCTGCCAGGATGCGCGGGTTGTAGACATAGGCGCGCGTGCCATCCTGCCGTGGGACGAGGGCCGGGCGCAGCGCCAGGTCATCGGCGTGGAGGACCTGGATGTAGGCGGCTCTTCCGGCCAGCACGGCAAAGGCCACGAGCGCCATCGCGGCTACGTAGCGCACCGGTCGGCGGAACAGCGTCCGGTAGGCGGTCTGCTGGGCGGGGGTGCCGGGTCGTGCAGAGAGGCTCATGAGCATTCCCAGCAGGATGCCGTGCACCACCATGGACGATTTGCCGTAGCTCAGGAAGGGGGTCACGACGCCCGAGAGGGGGAGCAGACCCAGCGTACCACCGGCGATGAAGAGGATCTGGAACAGGAGCAGCAGGGTTACCCCCAGGCCGAGGAAGAGGCTGTAAGCACCGCAAGCCTGCAGGGCGATGCGAAGTGCCCGGTGCAGCAACACCAGGTAGAGGGCCAGCACGGCGAGGAGGCCCAGCAGGCCCAGTGTTTCGCCCAGCGCCGGGAGCACCATGTCGGTGTGGGCTGCCGGAATGAAGCCGGGATGCCCCTGGCCGGGGCCCTGACCCGTGAGGCCTCCGGTCGCCATGGCCCAGTAGGCATGGGCCAGGTGCTCCCCTCCTCGAACAAAGTTTTCCCAGGGGCTCATCAGCATCTCGATGCGGTCGGCTACCACGGGGATGGCGCGGGTCAGGTAGGTAAATGCGAACACGCTGGTGAGGGTCGCCATCCCGGCCAGCACGGCGGGCCACCGGTGGCGAACGATCCCGTAGAGCACCAGGAAGGTACAGGCCAGGACGAGTGCCGGCCCCATGTCCCGGAGGGCCAGGAAGAGGAGCAGGGCCGTCATGACAGCGAGACTTACCGGAAGGACGTGGCGCAGTCGTGGCACGTCGAGACGCTGGAGGGGACGGGGAAGCCCCGCCCGTTGCCGCAGGTTACGAAGCAGTTCCCAGTGCCGTGCGAAGTAGCCGGCCAGGAACAGTACGAAGCACAGCTTGATGACCTCGGCGGGTTGCACGCTGCCGACGACAGGGAGCACCAGGTTGACGCGGGCGTCGCTGCCGAGGGGGCCGGAGCCGAATACATACAGGAGAAGGGCAAGGCCGATACCGGTGCCCAGCCAGAAAAACGTTCTTTTACGCCACCAGGAGGCCTGAAAGTCCAGCTGGCTGACTGCAACCATCATGCAACTTCCGGCCAGGACGCCCACCACGTAATCCCGGGCCAGAAACTGATCGCGCAGCGGATCCGGAAGGCCGAACATGAGCATGAGGCCCAGGCCCGTGAGCAGAAGAAACGTGGGGAGCAGGATGGGATCACCGGGGAAGCGCCGGGAAAACCAGAACAGGTGAATGCTGGCCATGGCGCCGAAGAAAAGAAGGGCGAGCAGCCAGTATCGATACGTGTAATCATGAGGGGTGCGGACGATGACGTGGTCTTTGAAGCGTCGGAACTGTTCGGCGCTTTCAAAGACGGGAATACGGTGTTCCCCTTGCGAATCACCACGGAGCACACCGGGTCGAAAGCGGCGTTGTTCCAGGCGTTTCTTTAGCCCCGATCCTCCCTGTTTGGCCAGGTGCTCCGGCAGGTCCCAGGCCCGGGTGTTGAGTGCGCCCACGTTGGGCAGAGGGTCGGCGTAGGGGCCGGACGGCCGGTGCCGAAGGAGGGATGCATAGAGATGATCGGCTACGACCCGGCGGTCGGTCTCGTCCGGATACACTCCCTCCAGGGCTGGCATCAGCGCCTCCGGGTTTTCCAGTGCTCCCAGGTCCACGATTTCACCGGAGGCCAGGAGGACGTTTACTTCCGTGAAGGAGCGGGTCTGCGCCCGCCAGGTGAGCCAGAGCCCGAAAGCGACGAGGAGCGCGGCCCCCAGGAGCCAGCGCCGCTCCTGCATGCGACGGTGCACTGCATGTTGAGCACCGGTCTCGATACGCTGGTGAGTGCCCATGGTTGCCGTTCGGGTTTGCGAACCGGATACCTTTGCCCCGGGGCCGGGGACGGGTGGGGAGTCAGGGTGGGAGCATCGTGGAAGGCGGAGGTGTACTACCCCGGGTGATCCAGAACCACCAGAGCAGTACGACGAGCAGCAGCGTACCCACGGCCGGCCAGAAGGGCGGCAGCGGGGCAGGACCGCTCGTTGCTTCGGGCGGGGGACACGGCGTTTCTCTGGCCGGCGTCGAGGGTGCGGCGAACCGGCTTCCCTCGGCAAGCACCACGGTGATGTTGTCGTAGCCCCCGGCCCGGTTGGCCAGCTCGATGAGGGCTTCCACGCTTCGCTCGGGGTGTCCGGCATGCTCCAGCGTCGTCCGGTGAAGTACATCGCTGGGCACCAGGTCGGTCAGCCCGTCGGTACACAGGAGCAGGGCCGTCTCCGGATCGAAGGGGAAGCGATACAGGTCGATAAATTCTTCGTCTCCCGGATCATGCCATGCCGAGCCCAGGTCTCGGAGGATCTCGTTGCGGCGGGGATGGAGCATGGCTTCCCATTCGTCGAGTTCGCCCCGGTCTTCCCGGATGCCGACCACCGAGTGATCACGCGTGATTTTGGTGATCTCGTCGGGACGGATGACGTACAGGCGCGTGTCGCCCACGTGCCCCACGGTTGCATGGCCGTTGTGTACGAGGACGACCGTCAGGACACACGCCATGCCGAGGTACTCCGGGTTCGAACGGCTCTGCCGGTGGATGGCCCGTGAAGCGGCGATGAGGGCCCGGTACAGCCGCACGTCGTCCGGTTCGTCGGTGCGGTGCTCCAGTAGATGCCGGCACACGACCTCGCGGGCCAGGTCGGCGGCCACGTCGCCACCGCGGTGACCGCCCACGCCATCGATCACCATGAACAGGCCGTGCTCCGGGGCGCACACGAAACGATCCTCGTTACGGGTGCGGAGCCTTCCCGGATGGGTGGCGCCGGAGGCGCGGAGTACGGGAGGGCACAGGGAGGGTGCCGTGTGGAGCAGGGAGGGACTGTGCATCGTGCGTCAGGTCAGCCGTCGGGGCAGGTATACGTGCAGCAGACGGCCCACGAAAGCCAGAAGGAGCGCGAGAAAAACGTAGTGGAGCATCGTCGCGGAGGGATTAGAGAGCTTCGAAGGTGATGAAAACCGCGTTGGCCAGTCCGATCTCGGCGTTGTCGGGGAGCGGGTGCCATCCCGTATTCGGATCCCTCTTCTCTCCCGGATGCACCTTTTCGCCGTCCACCGTGACGCCGAAGCGGCTCACGTCCTTGAGCATGAAGCGCCGGGTCGTCTCGTCGTAGCGAAGGAGGACGTGCTCCCGTGAGACGTCGGGCAATGTGTGGAGCATCACGTCGACGTCGTTGTCGTGATCGTAGCGTCCTATGCAGAGGTGGGGGCGGGTCATGTAGACGACGTGGCGTCCGGTGTCGTCCTCGTAGGTGAGCCGGGCGAGGGCGTTGGCCGGCGTCACCGGCGGGGGCAGGGGCAGCAGGCGGGTCGTGCGGCGCCCGCGCGCCGGCGCTCCCGATGGACCGGGGCGTGCCGCCGTCACCGTGGTTTCCATCGTCCCGTCGGGGAAGACGAGGGTGCGCCGGCGTATATTGATCGTCGGGCGGCCCTTGAGGGCCGGGCCGCCCTGCGGGGCAAAATCCGTCTCGACGGCCAGGTAGTCGACGTCTGCGTCCGGGTCCGCGGTGACGCCGAACTCGATGGACCAGGCCTCGCCGGCCCGTTCGTAGGTAGCCTGTCCGGGCGTGGGGCCGGACAGGTAGTGCTGGGCGGAGAAGAAGCGAAGGAGCCTCTGGACCAGGCGGTGGACCGGCCCGAACCGTGCCGGTGGCTGGTTGAGCCGGGCCAGCTCGGCGTCGAGGCGCTGTTTGGCCTGGGTCTTGATGCGGGGGAGGAGGGCCTGCAGATCCTGATAGGCTTCCGGATGCAAGAGCACGTCGAAGACCGGGGGCAGAAGGACCAGCCCCTCGTCGAGCGGCTCCCGGGCCGCGTGCATGGCCTGCACGATGGCGTCGAGGATCTGCCGGGCCGTCGGCCGTCGCTTCTCGGTCATGGCGTTGTCGTACGTGCGGGGTGAAGGGAGCGTAGGAGGGCGTGAGCCGTGTCGGGGGCCGGGCGTCAACGAACGAAGATGGCCAGGCGCTGGCCGACGCGCAGGACATCCGAGCCGAGGGCGTTCCACGTGCGGAGTTCAGCGACAGTCGCGCCATGGCGCCGGGCGATGGTGGTCAGGTTGTCCCCGCGCCGGACGGTGTAGGCGATCCAGCGTCCGGCGCCGGACGGAGACGCGGCGCCGTCGTGGATCGTCAGCCGCTGGCCGACGCGCAGATGGTCGCTCCGGAGGTTGTTCCACCGGCGCAGGTCGCTCACGCTGACCCCGTGGGCCCGCGCTATTTTCGTCAGGTTATCCCCGCGCCGGACGCGGTACGTAATCGTCCGGGCGGTAGGGGTCTTTGTCTCGCCGGCCAGGACGGTGAGCGTCTGTCCGGGATAGATGCGGCTGCCGGAGAGATCGTTCCACCGTTGCAGGTCGCGGACGGAGACGCCGTACCGGCGGGCGATGGTGGTCAGGTTGTCCCCGCGCCGGACGTGGTAGCGGATGCGCGTACGGCCGGGCGATGTGCTGTTGGTGGTACCCTGTTTCGCGGCGGGCTCGTCGGCAAGCGAGGCCGTGACGACCGGCGTGGGGCGATCCCCGGTGGCGGTTGTCGTGTAGGCGACGTGGCCGCTGTCGCCGCCGCGGGAGGCGCCGGCATAGGCGTCTGTGCGGACGGGCACGGTGAGCGTCTCCCCGGTGCGAATGGTCGTGCCCCGGAGGCCGTTCATCTCCTGGATGGCGGCCACGCTGGTGTCGTATCGCCGGGCGATTTTGCCGAGGGTATCCCCCGGCCGTACGGTGTAGGTAGCCACGCTCCGGCGGTGCTCGTCGGGCAGGGCCGCGTAGGCGGCGGCGAAGCGGTCGCGGGTGCCGGCGGGCAGGCGCACGCGGTAGGGGGTGTTCGAGGGCGGGGTGGTCCACTGCCGCAGCTCGGGGTTGAGCGCACGGATCGTCTCGACATCCGTACCGGCCATCTCGGCCACCAGGCGCAGGTCCAGCATGCCCTCGACCTCGGCCACGTCGTAGACGTACCGCGGGCCGGGGGAAGGGGGCTGTATACCATAGGCGGCCGGGTTCGAGGCCACCATCACGGTGGCGATGAACATGGGGATGTAGTTGCGCGTCTCGCGCGGCAGGTAGGGGTAGATCTCCCACACGGGCGTATCCTTCGCCGACGTGACACCGGCGCGCCGCATGGCCCGCCGCACCCGGCCGGCGCCCCCGTTGTAGGCGGCCAGCACGTAGTGCCAGTTGCCAAACGTTTCGTACAGGTCGCGCAGGTGCCGGGCCGCCGCCCGGGTGGCCTTCTCCGGGTCGCGTCGCTCGTCCACCCAGTGCGTCACCTTCAGCCCGTAGGCACGGCCGGTGGCGGACATGAATTGCCACATCCCCACGGCCCCTGCATGGCTCCGTGCTCGCGGGTTAAGCCCGCTCTCGATCATCGCCAGGTACTTCAGTTCGTCCGGCACCCCTTCCTCCCGGAGGATCTGCTCGATCATCGGGAAATAGGTGGCCGAGCGGCTGAGCCAGGTATGCAGGTGCTTCTCCGGGGCTTTGCGCAGGAAGCGGAGGCTCTGCTCGACGAGCCGGTTGCGATGCAGCGGGATCGTGGTGGCGACGGGCGCGGCCTCGGGCAGCATCACGTCTTCGAGGAGCGGCTCGTCCAGCGCGTTCATGGCCGCAAAGAGACTGTCGCGAAAAGCAAAGATCTCACCGTACTCGGTCTGGAGTGTGTCCGACGTGCCGTAGTACTGCTCATAGGCCGTGACGACGGAACGGTAGAGTTCGCGCATCTCGGGGTCGTCGAGGGCGCCGGGGGTGGCGGCCAGCTGCCGGATACCGTTCATGGCCTCGTCGAGCGCGGCCTCGACGGCGTCGACGTCGCCGCCGGCCCGGGCATAGCTCACGCGGGACATGGCCTCGTAGATGCGTGCGCGGAGCATGGTTGCATCGGGGCCGGGGATGTTGTCTGCGTCCGGCGCGGTCCCCTGATCGCTCCGGGTTGTGGCGCGGGGTTCGTGGGGGGGCGCCGGGGTGGCGGTCCATGTGGGCGTGCCGGGCCGGGTGGTGCCACAGGCGGCCAGCAGCAGGCTACCAAGCAGCAAGAGCGCGGTCGGCAGGAAACGCGTGGTATCGGGTGAGGCAGGCATACCGTCGGCAGGGTGAGTTCGGGGTTCGTGTGCCTCATGGCGGACAAACGCCGTACCGGCCGGGCGCTCTCCGGAAAAGGAGCCATGGTGTGCCGGATGGCGGGTGGAGCCGGTGACCACGGCGAAGTCACCGTCGTCGCTCGGAGAACGATCGTTCGCGGGAGTCAGCTTGTTTCGTCGTCCTCCTTGACCCATTTCTGGAGGGTGCGGTCCGTCATGTCGCACAGGTCCTGGGGCTGGAGGCCGCGCTGGCGGGCAATGCGGCGCAGTTCGGCGGCCAGGTAGCGCCGGAAGGCGCGCTCGACGCGGCGCGTGGGGATGATCTGGCCGTCGGGCAGGAGCGGGTCGAGGGGTTCGGCGTGGGCAAAGGCGGCCGCGACGGCACGGGGCAGGTGGTCCCGGCCGGTGAGCTCCGCCGGGCCGGAGAGGGCCCGTTCGAGCGCATAACCGACGGGGGCGGCGTCGGCGTCCTCGGCGCACAGGGCCAGCAGGTGGTAGGCCACCCGCAGCAGGTCGCGCAGGTTGCCCGGCAGCGGGTGGCGGGACAGGTGGCGGACGATCCGCTCGTGGTCGGCGTCCGTGAGCCGCACCTGCCCCGCCGGAATCTGGGCCCGCCGGAGCGCCTCCTGAAAGAGATGACGCCACAGCCAGGGCAGATCGTCCCGCACCTCGCGCAGGGGTGGCACCTCCAGCACGAGCACGCTGATGCGGTCGAGGAAGTCGGGGTCGAGGCGATCCTTCAGGTCGTCCCACGGCAGGTTGGTGGCCGTAAGGAGGCGGAAGCGGCTCTCTTCGGGCACCGTGGCGCCGACGCGGGTGAAGCGTTTTTCCTCGAGGGCGCGGATGAGCAGGCGCTGGAGGTCGCGCGAGATGTCGCCGATCTCGTCGAGGAAGAGCGTGTCGCCGTCGGCGGCGTGAAGGAGCCCCTCGGTGTCCTGGCGGGCGTCGGTGAAAGCGCCCTTGACGTAGCCGAAGAGTTCGGCCCGCATCGTCTCGGGGGTGTACTGGCTGCACGGCACCGACGGCCACGACGCATCTTTCTTCGGATCGCGGAACGGGCTGTTGCTGCGGATCCACGAGGCCAGGGTCGTCTTGCCGGTGCCCCGTTCGCCCAGGATGAGGACCGGCACGTTGAGCCGGGCGAAGCGGCGGGCGTCGGCATAGAGGCGCCGCAGGCGTTCGGAGACGAAGTGGCGGGGGTCGAACAGGATGCGATCGCCGGCTTCAAGGGGGGGCGCATGCCGGGGACGGGCCCGCTGGAACGCCTTGTAGAACGTGGGGATGTCCAGGCGGACGGGCACCACGGCGGGGCGGCCCGCGCGATGTGCCCGGCGCAGGCTCTTCACCGCCACGAATGGAGGACGGATCAACCCCATCTCGGCCATGAGCACCCAGACCGTCTGCATCGCCGGCGTGCCGGGGCTGATGTGGACGACCAGCGGCCGGCCCGCAAAGCGCTCGCCCAGTTCGGCCACCTTCGGGTTGAGAAATTCGAACAGCAGGCGGTGGTCCGTCGGGTCCTCGCCGTGCCATGGGACGAGCTCGACCCGGATGCGGCGCCGGGCGCCGAGCCGCTCGATTTCCCTGCGTGTGGCGTCGGTCGCGGCGAAGTCCTCGTGGCGCTTCGGGTCGTGGGTGGGCTTGCGGTAGAAGAGCACGACGTGCCCGATCCGATCACGGTAGGGCGACTCGGGGTCGAAGAGCAGCGTCAGCGTGGGGCCGACCTCGCGGGCGCCATCGCGTCCGGTCGAATAGGGGTCGGTGCGCAGGTCCACCCACGAGAGCAGCACGCCATCGTCGCCGGAGAGCGGCTGTTCCTCGGGGGTCGGTGGGGGGGCGGGGGAGAGAGCGGTCATATCCGGGTACGGGGGACGACGGAGACGCGGCCGGCTACAGCCCGGCTTCGGTGGAACGTTGCGGGGGGGCGATGCGGTCCGGTCGAACGCGCATGATCCAGGTGCTGAAGGGGACGTGATCGGCACGCACGAGGCGGTCGCGGGCCTGGCCGGCCTCGGTGCGGGAGGCAAACTGGCCGAGGACGACGCGGTACGAGAGCCGCCCCTGAAACAGCACGCCGAGCACGGCCACGCGGAAGCCTTCGTCGCGGTAGCGTGCGGCCAGGCGCTGGGCGCGCTCCCGGCTCGGCTCCATGGCGACGACGAGCGTATAGCCGCCCCGGCTCAGGAGGATGCCGCCGTCGCCGTAGAGCGCGTCGTGGGGGGAGGCAGGGCGCAGCGCGGGCGTCTCGGCCGGCACGTCGGGGGGCAGAGCCTCGGGGGACGAGGTCGACTCGGGGTCCCGGGACGTGGACGGAGGGGCGGTGATGCGGGGGGGCGGGGAGGAGCGGCGGGGCGGCCGGGTCTCCGGAGGGCGGTGCTCCGCCTCGGGCGAGGGGGTCGCCGGCTCGTCGGCGGGCCGCTCCGGCGAGGTCAGCAAGCCGGAGAGGTCGAAACGGTCGAGGGAGAGGCGGTCGAGAGGGAGGCGGTCCAGGGGGAGGAGGCCGTTCGTGTGGCCGAGCCAGCCGAGACTCGTGAGCACGGAGAGCGCGACGAGCCCCTGGAACCACCGGCGGAAGCGGAACGGCGGGCGACCCAGCCGCCAGAGGCGGACCGTATGGTCGGTGCTGCCCGAGGCGAGGCGGGCGCCGTCGGGGCTGAAGGCGACCGACATGACGGCGCCCGTATGCCCTTTGAGGCGATCGAGGGGGCGGCCCCGGCGGGCGTCCCAGAGTCGCACGCTCTGGTCGCGCCCGGCGCTGGCGAGGCGGGCGCCGTCGGGGCTGAAGGCGACCGACATGACCCAGTCGCTGTGGCCCTGCAGCTTGTGCAGGAGGCGCCCCGAGGCGACGTCCCAGAGGCGTACGGCCCCGTCGACGCCGCCGGAGGCGAGGCGGGTGCCGTCGGGGCTGAAGGCGACGGCGGGCACGTAGCCGGCATGCCCTTCGAGGCGGCGCAGGAGGCGCCCCGAGGCGGCGTCCCAGAGGCGTACGGCGCCGTCGGCGCTGCCCGAGGCGAGCTTGGTGCCGTCCGGGCTGAACGAGACGGAGAGGACGTAGCCGGTATGCTGACCGAGGGTGCGCACGAGGCGTCCCGTCCGGGCGTTCCACAGGTGCACGGCCCCGTCCATGGCCCCCGAGGCCAGCAGGTCGCCGCTCGGGCTGTAGGCCACCGAGAGGACGTAGCCCGTGTGGGCCTGGATCGCATGCACCACCCGCTCGCGCTCCACCTCCCACACGCGTACCACGCCGTCCACGCAGCCGGCCGCCAGGTAGACGCCGCCGGGACGGAACGAGACGGACAGGGCCGACGGACCTTTGAGCAGGTGCACGAGCCGGCCCCGCTTGACCTCCCAGATGCGGATCGCCCGGTCCTTGCAGGCCGTAGCCAGGCGCCGGCCGTCCGGACTGAAGCGGACGGCCTCGACGGACTCGGCATGGCTGATGAGGATGGTCGACGGCGTGGGTCCGGCCGTGCTTTCGGGCTGCCAGGCGGCCGGCAGCGGAGAGGCAGCCTGCCCGGTCGGCGCTTCGATGACCGGCGGGGGCTGGAGGGCCGCGGCCAGCTCGGCGGCCCGGGCGAAGCGGTCGTTCGGGTCTTTGGCCAGGCACCGCTCGACGACCTCGGCCAGCCACACCGGCACGTCGGGCCGCAGCGTCCGCAGCGGGGGCGGCGTCTCCGTCAGGATGCGCCGCAGCAGGTCCGTCAGCGCCGTCAGGCTCTCGCCCGTGCGCTCGAACGGGACGCACCCCGTCAGGCATTCGTAGAGCACCACGCCGACGCTGTAGAGGTCGGCCCGCCCGTCCATCGGCCGGCCGTCGGCCTGCTCGGGACTCATGTACTCCGGGGTGCCCAGCATCCCGTGCGAGAGGCGCGGCAGGGAGGCGACGAAGGCGATGCCAAAGTCGGTGATGACGGCCCGGCCCTCCGGCCCGAGGACGATGTTGGCCGTCTTGATGTCCCGGTGGACGATGCGGTGGCAGTGGATGTGTTCGAGGCCCTCGGCCACCTCGATGCCCAGCCGGATCACCTCGTCGACGGGGAGCGGGCCCCGCGCCTGCAAGATCTGCTCCAGGTTCTCCCCCTCCACCAGCTCCATCACCATGTAGGGAAAGTCACTCTCCACGTCGGCGTCATAGACGGAGGCGACGCCGGGGTGCTTCATGCGGGCCAGCACCCGGGCCTCGCGCTTGAACCGCTCGAGCGACTCGGGGTGGTCGCGCAGGCCCGGCGGCAGCACCTTCAGCGCGACGTACCGGTCCAGCCGCACGTCCCGCGCCTTGTAGACAGCCCCCATGCTGCCGCTGCCGATCTTTTCGATCACCTCGTAGCGCGTGAAGACCGGTGTGCGTATCGTTTCTGCCATCGGTGCTCAGATAAGTGGACAGACGGGCACGGGGGCGGTGCCGGGCCATGCGCCTTCGTGTGGACTGTTCCGGGGTTTTCGGCAGGGAGACAGGGAGGTTGCAAAAACCAATCCGTCGAGTCCTGCAAGAACGATGCCTGCCGGCAGGTGTCCTGCGTTCAGCCGTGCCCCCTCCTGGTATATAATAAACAACGCCAGGGAACCAAAGGATGCCAGGTCTGCCGATGCGTGAGGAGAGGCGTGGCGGAGGTGGGGCCGGCTCGAAACAGCGAACCCGGCGGCCGGGGAGGCCCACCGGGTTCGCTCACCATGGAGGCGTCGGCGCGGGGGTTGGCGCCCTGGGGCCGGAGGTTGTCCCCGGGCGGCCCCGCGTCGTCTTCACCGTTTCTCTCGCCGGTAAGCTTACGAAGATCCCGGCCAGAAAAATGCCGGGGAAAGGAGGAAAGCGATGTCGGGGAATTCCCGTCAGGCGCCAACGAAGAGAGCCCGACCTTACGGGGCCGGGCTCCCAGCGGAGGACGTACCGCCTGAGTAATGTTCAGTCTGGTTTTCGTGTCACGGATCGTCCTTCTATGGCAGGGTATCGGACGAAACCGCGTGGACTTAAATGATCCGACTAGCCGGGGTCAGACCACTTCGTCGCGGTCGAACGTGTGCACGGTGCCCCGGTAGCCGAAGAGCTTCTTCACGAGGCGCATGAGCCCCGGCATCTGGCGGCGCACGTACCACTGGTCGGCGGCGCGGCGCACGCCGAGGCCATAGGTGGGGTAGGGGTGGATGGTGTCGGCGATGCGGCGGAGGCTGATGCCGTTGCGCTGGGCCAGGGCGAACTCGCCGATGAGCTCGCCAGCCCGGGCGCCCAGGATGCTGGCCCCGAGGATCTTGCCGCGCGGGCGGGCGAAGACCTTGATGAGGCCGGTCGTCTCGCCGTCCGTGATGGCCCGGTCGATCCGGTCGTACGGGAAGCGGAAGACCTCGTACCGGGTGCCGGCTTCCTGCAGGTGGGCCTCGGTGGCGCCCACATGAGCCAGTTCGGGGTCGGTGTACGTGACCCACGGCACGTGCTTCGTGTCGAACGACATGGGTACCTTCAGCAGGGCGTTCGTGACGGCCACCTTGGCCATGTGCTCGCTCATGTGGGTGAACTGGAAACGCCCGGTCACGTCGCCGGCGGCGTAGATGTGGCGCTGGCTCGTACGCCCCCGCTCGTTCACGGTGATGCCCTGCCGGGTGTGCTCGACGCCCGCCGCGTCGAGGTTGAGGCCGTCCAGGTTGGGACGGCGGCCGGTGGCCACGAGCAGGGCATCGGCCCGGATCGCACGGCGTGTGCCGCGCTGTTCGACGACCAGCACGAGGCCGTCCCCGTCCCGCCGGACCTCCTGCACGCCGGCGTCGAGGACGAACCGGATGCCCTCCTGCTCCAGGGCGCCCAGGAGCAGGGCGGCCAGCTCCTCGTCGTCGTTGGCGAGGATCCGCGGCGCCATGTCGATGACGGTCACCTCGCTGCCGAGGCGGCGGAACGCCTGAGCCATCTCCGTGCCGATGGGGCCGGCGCCGACGACGGCCAGGTGACCGGGCAGGCGGTCGAGGTCGAACAGGGTCTCGTTGGTCAGGTAGGGCACCGTGTCCAGGCCGGGCAGCGGCGGGACGGCCGCCCGGGCCCCCGTGGCGATCAGGATATACCGGCCGGTGACGCGGTCCGTCCCGTCGGTCCGGTCGATCTCGAGGGTGTGAGGATCGAGGAAACGGGCGGCGCCGTGACGCACGTCCACCCCCAGGCGCTCGTAGCGCTCCGGCGCGTCGGCTTCTTCGTAGATCGCCTGCCGGAGCGAGCGCAGCCGCTGCATCACGCGGGCGAAGTCCACCTCCAGGGGCTGGTCCGTGAGGCCGTAGTGCCCGGCATGGCGGATGTGGTGGGCCACCTGGGCCGTCTTCAGGAGAGTCTTGCTCGGGACGCAGCCGTGCCAGGTGCAGTCGCCGCCGAGGCGGTCGCGCTCGATCATCAGCGTGCGGGCGCCCAGGATGGCGCCCAGCCCCGAGGCCGTCAGCCCGGCGGCGCCACCGCCGATCACGATCAGGTCGTAGTCGTACGCCATGAATTACGAATCCTCCACCTTGCGGCGAATCTTCTGGAGGGTTGAATATACGCCGCCGGCGATCATGGCCACGAGGACGCCATAGACCCAGAGGGGAATGTTGCGCCCGGCCACGAGGAGGTACAGGTAGGCCGAGACGAAGAAGAAGGCCGCCGCCAGCGCCGGCCCCACGATGGAGCGGCCCCGCCGGTAGTTCTGTACGATCCGGGCTACCGCGAGCGTGAAGAACGGGATGGCACCCACGTAGATTGCGCCGAAGATGAGCGGGTTGACGCCGTAGCGTGCGCCCAGCCCGAAGAACCCGTCCTGCAAAGCCTGCCAGTCCATACACCGTTTCCGAGTCATGAAAAAAAGCCACCCCGGCCGGGATGGCGGAGGCCCGGAGGGGGGCTCCGGGACAACGCACGGACTACGTTGCGGCTGGCAGCGTTTCGTTTCAGGCAGGAGGGTCAGCGCAGGAGCAACATCGTGCGGACGGCACTCTGCTGGCCCACCTGCAGGCGATAGAGGTACATCCCGCTCGGCATGTCGTTACCCTTTTCATCGGTGCCGTTCCAGCGGGCCTGGTGGGCGCCGGCGCCCTGCTCGGCGTCGACCAGCACCGCCACCTCGCGCCCGAGCATGTCGTAGACCGCCAGCCGTACCCGGGCCGGGACCCGCAGCGTGTATCGGATCGCGGTCTCCGGGTTGAACGGGTTCGGGTAGTTCTGGTAGAGGATGAACGCCTCCGGCGGCGTGGCCGTCTCGACGGTGGCCGCTGAGGCGGTGCCGGGCGTCTGGGCGGCCACAGACATCGGGACGATCAGCAGAATCCAGAGCAGAAGAAACGTCGTAACCTGTCGCATCGGCACACCCTGTTTGTTGTGTCGTCTTCCTGCATCGGTCGCAGAGGGGTAACTCGTTGAATCCCCTTTATCTGTATCTGTCAACAAGCAACGTGCCAGAAACACGTTTATTGCGCCTGCGGGGCAGGGGGCCGAACGTCGTGCTACAGGCGGCATGGTGCGGCGGAAAAAAGAGACGGTCGCTGGCGTTTTTGCCGTAGATGATTATCTTTACGGCGGTCTCGCTCACGCCCAACCCATCCTTGCCGTGGAATCGTTCGCTGCCAACCAGCCCGTCGACGAACTGGTCGAACAGTTACTGCGCGATCAGGACTTTTTGCTGGCCCGTGAGATCCGGCACAAGGTGCAGGAACTCAACCAGTTGCTGGTGCGGGCGCAGAGCCAGAAGCTCAAGGTGGAGATCGACGTTACCCAGGTCGATCTGGCCAGCGGGGCCACGGTGTCGTACGTGGACGTGAAGCTGTTCAAGCCCATCTGAAGGCGGTGTTCAGGGCCGCCGGTACAGTATGCCGTCTTTCATCACCAGGCGGACGGCACGGAGCGCCGCGAGGTCGGCGGTGGGATCGCCGTCGACGGCGACGAGGTCGGCCAGCAGGCCGGGGCGGATGCGGCCGAGGCGGTCGTCGAGGTGGAACAGGCGGGCATTGACGGCGGTGGCGGCGCGGAGCACGTCGAGAGGAGCCATGCCGTAGGCGGCCATCATCGCGAGCTCGCGGGCGTTGTCGCCGTGGGGGAAGACACCCACGTCGCTGCCGGCACAGATGGTCACGCCGGCGTCGAGGGCGGCGCGGAAGGAGGCGCGTTTCCGGCGGATGCGCTCGGGCTCGGGGTCGGTGCCCTTGCGCCAGCCGCCGTACTGGAGGATGGCGTCGCCGGCGGCCAGGGTGGGGCAGAGGGCCACGCCGCGCTCGGCCATCAGGCGGAACACCTCGGGTGTGCCGCCGTCGCCGTGCTCGATGGTCTCGACGCCCGCCAGCGTGGCGCGGCGCATCCCCTCGGGGGTGCTCGCGTGGGCCACCACGGGCCGCCCGCTACTCCGGGCCGTCTCCACGATCAGGCGCAGCTCGTCGAGCGAGAAGGTGGGGCGGGCCTCACCCTGTGGCCCCCAGCGGTAGTCCGCGTACACTTTCACCACGTCGATGCCGTGGCCGATCTGGTCGCGCACGGCGCGGGCGAGGTCGGGGCCGTCGGCGGGCTCGGCCCCCAGCGGCACGTCCCACGCGGGCGCGAAGCCTTTCGGCCCGTAGCTGCCCGTGGCGACGAGGGCGCGCCCGGCCACCAGCAGCCGGGGGCCGGGGATCAGCCCCTTCTCGATGGCCGTTCGGAGGCCCACGTCGGCGTAGCCGGCGCCCTCGGTTCCCAGGTCGCGCACGGTGGTGAAGCCCGCCATCAGCGTGGCGCGGGCATGGTTGACGGCGCGGACCACCCGCTCGGTCTGCGACTCCCGCAGCACCTGGTCGTTCCACGGCGTCTCGTCGTACGGGTGCAGCAGCAGGTGCGCGTGCCCCTCGATGAGGCCGGGCAGGAGCGTCATCCCGGGCAGGTCGAGCACCTCGGCCCCGGCGGGGACGGCCACGCCGGCGGCCGGGCCTGCCGCCGCGATGCGGTTCCCCTCGACGACGACCACCCAGCCCGTGTGCATCGCCTCGCCGTCGAAGACGCGGTCGGGGCGGAGCACGTACTGGGCCGGGGCCGGACAGGCCAGGCACAGGGCCAGGACGAGGGCAGTCAGGTAGCGCATGGACACAACGAGGTGACGTGAGACGGGCAGGCCGTGATCGGAAATTAGCTACCGGGGCCTGAAAAGCAACAGGTGCGACCAGCCTGCTTCCCGCTTTCCGCATTGTGTTGCCGGACTTCATCCCCTACCTTTCCGGAAGGAAGGGGCCGCCGCCGGCCTCCGATGCATGGAACGATTCACCACGGAGCATGATCGATGGCGACGACCGTGAACGAGATCGCGGAGATGCTCGAACACTACGGGCTGAAATACCTCAAGGGCGACGACGACACGCTGCTCGTGGCGTTCGGCGGGCTGGAGCACTACCGGGACGACGAGGGCAACCCGCACCTGCGGGTGGTCATCCAACTCACCGAACGGGGGCGGTATCTCTCGATCTTCGCGCCCTCGGCCTACACGGTCCCGGTGGACGAAGCCGGTCCGTTCCTGCAGGCCTGTGCCATGGTGCAATGGCGCACGAAGCTCATCCAGTACGAGTATGACGCTCGCGACGGGGAGGTGCGGCCCGTCGTGGAGTTTCCGCTGGAGGATGCGCCGCTGACGCTGGCCCAGTTTACGCGGTGCCTGACGGGGCTGGTGCAACTGGTGGATGCGTACGACCCGGTCCTGCGGCGGGCGCTGGCGACGGGTGAGGTGGCCTTCGACGATGAGGAGCAGGCCGTGACGATGCTGAGCCGGCTCCTGAGCGGGTACCCGCCCGAGATCCTGGCCGAGGCGTTGCGCCGGGCTGACGAGCGGCGGCGCCTGAACAACGGGCGCGGCTGAAGCGGGCTATGGGGCAGGGGGCCTGACTTTGAGCCGGGAGCGCCGTAGCTTGGCGCCGTCGTTTCACGTTTCCGCCGTGCCATGCCGCTCGACCTCGACCGTATCCGCGAACAGTTCCCCCCCCTCGCCCTCGAAGACGACGGGCAGCCGCGCGTCTACCTGGACAACCCCGCCGGCACCCAGGTGCCCCGCCGCGTGCTCGACCGCACGCGCGACTACCTCGTGCACATGAACGCCAACGCCGGCGGCGTCTTCCGCACCTCCGTGGCCACCGACGCGCTCCTCGACGAGGTCCACCGCGCCGTGGCCGACCTCCTCAACGCGCCCTCGTGGCGGGAGGTCGTCTTCGGGCAGAACATGACCACGCTCACGTTCGCTTTTTCCCGCTCGCTCGGGCGCACGCTGAAGCCGGGCGACGAGCTCATCCTGACGCGGATGGACCACGACGCCAACGTGGCTCCCTGGCTCCTGCTCGCCGAAGACCTCGGTCTCACGGTGAAGTGGCTCCCGTTCGACACGGCCACGTACCGGTACGACCTCGACGCGCTCGACGACCTGCTCTCCGAACGCACCCGGCTGGCGGCGGTCAACTATGCCAGCAACGCGCTGGGCACCATCAACGACGTGCGGGCCATCGCGGAGCGGGTGCACGCCGCCGGCGGGCTCGTCTACGTCGACGCCGTGCAGTACGTGCCCCACGGCCCGACGGACGTGCAGGCCCTCGGGTGCGATTTCCTCGTGTGCTCGGCGTATAAATTCTTTGGCCCGCACCAGGGCATCCTGTGGGGCCGCGAGGCGCTGCTCGACCGGCTCCCCGCCTACAAGGTGCGGCCGGCCTCCGACGAGCTACCGTTCAGGTTCGAGACGGGCACGCTCTCGCACGAGGGGATGGCCGGCACGCTCGGCGCCGTCGAGTACCTGGCGTGGGTGGGCGCGACGATGGCCGCCGAGCACCACGCTGCGTATGCGCACTTCCCCGAGCGCCGCCGCCACGTCCACGCCGCCATGCGGGCCATCGCCGCCTACGAGCGCACGCTCAGCGAGCGGCTCATCGCCGGCCTGCAGGCCCTCCCCGGCCTGACCATCCACGGCATCACCGACCCCGCCTGCTTCGACGAACGCGTGCCCACGGTCTCGTTCACCCTCGACGGCCATCATCCCCGCGACGTGGCCCGGCGACTCGCCGGAAAGAATATCTTCGTGTGGGACGGCGACTACTATGCCTGCGAGGTCGTCCGGCACCTGGGCCTGCACGCGCAGGGCGGCATGGTGCGCGTGGGGCCGTGCCACTACAACACGGTCGAGGAGATCGACCGGCTGGTGGCGGCGGTGGCAGAATGCGTCGGAGGGGAGGTGCGGCCATGACGGGAGGGACCGGGGAGACAGGGGGGCGCGCGCCCTGGCGCCGGCTGCGCGGGGCGGTTCGCGCCGCGTACGCCTGGTGGCGCGCACGGTCGCCCTCCGAACTCTTCGTCTACTCGTTCCTGCTGCTGGTGGGGCTGGGCACGCTCGGCCTCAAGACCCTGCCCGGCCTGTACACCGGGGCCCCGCTGGGCTGGCTCGACGCCCTCTTCACCGCCACGAGCGCCGTGTGCGTGACGGGCCTGATCGTGGTGGACACGGCCACGTACTTCACCACGGCGGGGCAGGCGTTCCTCCTGCTGCTGATCCAGCTCGGCGGCCTCGGCATGATCACGCTGGCCACGCTCGTCATCCTCTCGCTCGGGCAGCGAGCCTCGCTCCGGCAGGAGGCCCTCATGGCCGGCTCGCCCCGCCTGGGCATCGACGTGGGGCCGGCCCGGCTGACGCGCATCGTGGTGGTGTACACGCTGCTCATCGAAGCCGCCGGCGCCCTGCTCCTGTACCTGCTCTGGCTGCCGGGCCGGGGCTGGACGGGCGCCGCCTGGCCCGCCGTCTTTCACGCCGTCAGCGCCTTCTGCAATGCGGGCTTCTCCACGTTCTCCGACTCGCTCGTGGGCGAGCGCGCGCATCCGCTGGTGCTGCTGGTCATCATGGCGCTCATCGTGCTCGGCGGGCTGGGTTTCCTGGTGATGGAAGAACTGGTTTACCATTACCGGCAGCGGCGGCGTGGCGTGCTGTATCGGCACGTTTCCGTGCATACGCGCCTGGTGCTGGGCACGACGGTCGTGCTCATCGCCGCCGGGTGGGTGCTTTTCACGGTGTTCGAATGGAACGTGAGCCTGGCCGACCTGCCGCCCTGGGCGCGGGTCGTCAACGGCCTGTTCATGAGCGTGACGCCCCGCACGGCCGGCTTCAACACGGTCGATTATGCCGGCGTCTCGGACAGCGGCAACTTCCTCACCATCCTGCTGATGGCCGTCGGCGGCTCGCCGGGCTCGACGGCGGGCGGCTTCAAAACGACCACCATCGCGCTGATCGGGCTACTGGCGCTGGCCAACCTGCGCGGGGCTTCCGGCGTGCACCTCGCGGGCCGGACCGTCCCCGAGGGCACCATCAACCGGGCCGTTGGCCTGTTCGTGCTCGTCTTCGGGGTGATGACGGCCGCCATCTTCGTCATGGTGACCACGCACGTCGAGCTGGCCGCACATGCGCAGGTGAGCGGGCGCTTCCTCGTCTATATGTTCGAGGTCGTCAGCGCCTTCAACACCGTCGGGCTGACGATGGGCGCCACACCCGAACTGACGGGCTTTGGCAAGGGGGTCATCATTCTGTTGATGTTCATCGGGCGGGTGGGCCCCATGACGTTTGCGGCGGCGCTGGCCCGCCGCCGGCGCCTGCGAACGTTTCGTTACGCCTATGAAGACGTGATCATTGGTTAACGGAGGAGCACACGATGAAACGGTATGTGGTGGTCGGGCTGGGTAATTTCGGCATGAGTGTGGCGCGGGCGCTCTACGAGCGCGGGCACGAGGTGATCGCGCTGGACCTCGACCAGGACAAGGTGGATCGGATCGCCGACCACGTCTCGCGGGCCGCCTTTGGCGACGGGCGGGAGACGGAGGTGCTGGAGCACGTCGGCGCTGGCGAGGCCGACGTCGGCATCGTGAGCACGGGCGACGACATCACGGCCAGCGTCCTCTCGACCCTGGCCCTGCGCGACGTGGGCGTGAAGGAGGTCTATGTGAAGGTCATCTCGTTCGATCACGCCCGGGTGATGCGGCGCATGGGGGCGAGCGAGGTCATCTTTCCCGAGCACGAGTCGGCGCTGAACCTGGCGGCCCGCCTCTCGGAGAGCGAGTCGCTGCTGAAGTATGTGGACCTGGGGGGCGGCTTTGGCCTGCAGGAGATGGTGGTGCCGAACGCCTGGGAGGGCAAAACGCTGCGCGACCTGGACCTGCGCCTGGAATACGGCGTGACGGTCGTCGGCGTGCACGACGTACTCACGGGCACGATGAACGTGCCCCCGGATCCGGATGCGGTGCTCAAGGACTCCGACACCCTGGTGATCGCGGGCAAGCAGGAAGCCCTGAAGCGTGTGGCCCGGCTGAAGTGAGGCGTTACCGGGTGCCGGCGGCTTCTGCCGCCCCGTGGCGCCCGAGGTGCCGGTCGAACCACGCGAGGATGCGGGGCGTCACGTCCATGAGCAGCTTCGGCTCGCGCGGGCCGTGCGGCGTGCGGGGGTAGAGGACGAACTCGGTCGGCACGCCGCGCCGCTTCAGGGCCACGTAGAACTCCTGTCCCTGCGCGGTGGGCACGCGCCGGTCCTCGGCGCCGTGGAGCACCTGCGTGGGCGTCGTCACATTGGCGATGTGGTAGATGGCCGAGTGCTTCTCGTACGTGGCATAGTCCTCCCAGAACTCCGCGCCCATGTGGGCGACGAGGTAGTCCGGAATGTCGGTCGTGGTGACCATCGAGATGAGGTTGGGCAGGCCCGCGCCCATCGAGGCGGCCTTGAAGCGGTCGGTGCGGGTGACGACGTAGGAGGTCATGTAGCCGCCGTAACTCCAGCCCATGACGGCCAGGCTGTCCGGGTGGGCCACGCCCATCGCGAGCACCGTGTCGACGCCGGCCATGAGGTCCTCGTAGTCGCCGAAGCCCCAGTCACGGACGTTGGCGTAGCGGAAGTCCTTGCCGTAGCCGGTCGAGCCGCGCGGGTTGGGGCGGAGCACGGCGTAGCCCGCCTGGGCGAACACCTGGGTCATGTAGATGCCGGGGGCCCCGGTGAAGCGCTGCGAGAAGACGCCGGCCGGGCCGCCGTGGATCTGGAGGATGAGCGGGTAGGCACGCCCCGGCTCGTAGCCGACCGGGTAGGTCAGCAGCCCGTCGATCTTCAGCCCGTCGGGGGCGGTCCATGTGAGCAGCTCGGTGCGGCCCATCGGGGGGCGCGGAAGGGCGGCGTTGACCGACGTCAGGCGCGTCCGCTCGACACCGCCGACGGGGCCGAGGTACACCTCTTCGGGGGTGTCCAGGTCCTCGAAGGTGTAGGCCATCCAGGCGGTGGCCCGGTCGAAGGCGACGCTGCCGACGACGCCGTCGAACGTGGTCAGCTGGCGTGTGGGGCTGCCGTCGACGGGGACGGCCAGCACCTGGCGTGTGGTGCGGACGGCCTCGGTGGCGAAGAGTTCGGTGCCGTCGGCGGACCAGCCGAGGAGGGTGGCGTTGCGGTCCGGCGTGTCGGCCAGGCGCCGCGGCTCCCCGCCGCCGGCGGGCACCACGTACAGGTCGCCCAGCCCCACGCGCTCGGGCCGGCCGCCGTCCGAGACGAAGGCGACCCAGGCGCCGTCCGGCGAGAAGCGGGGCGTGTCGTCCACGCCGGCCCACGTCACCAGCGGCGTGACGGCCCCGCTGTCGGCCGGGACCGTGGCCAGGTCGCGCTCCACGAAGCCGGTGTTGATCGTCGGATCGGGCTGGTGGGCGAAGACGAGCGTGCGGCCGTCGGGCGACCAGTCGAAGGACGTGACGTGAAAGGTCCCGGCGGTCAGGCGGCGGGCCGGGCGCTCGCCGTCGGCGTCCTTCGCCAGCGGGACCACGTAGAGGTGGTTGTACTTGAAGTCCCGGTCCACCACCTCCACGTAGCGTTTCTCCTTCTTCGCCGTTTTCTCCGCCTCCGTTTCCGGATCGCGGGCCGTGTAGGCGATCCGGGTGCCGTCGGGCGACCAGCGGTAGGCCGCCACGCCCGTCTCGGCGTCGGTCACCTGTTCGGCCTCGCCGCCGTCGACGCGCATCACCCACACCTGGTTTTTCCCCGAGCGGTCGGACGTGAAGGCCAGGTACTGCCCGTCCGGCGAGAACGCCGGGTCCGTGCACGACTTGTCACCCCGCGTGTACTGGACGTTCAGGCGGCCGTCGGCCGAGACGACCCAGACGTGGCTCCGGTACTCGGACTGTTCCCCGTCCATGACGGCCTCGCGCACCACGTAGGCCACGAGCCGCCCGTCGGGCGAGAGGGCCACGTCGGGGATCGATTTGAAGCGCATGCTCAGTTCGGGCGTCCAGCGCTCGGGGGCCTCCTGGGCACGGGCCGGGGCGAGCAGGACGAGGCAGAGCACGAGGGAGAGGACACGGGCGGGCGTGGTCATGGCGACCTCCGGTGAGATGGGGGAGGAACTCACGCCAATATAAAATCGGCTCGGGTGGTGTGAAACCTCTGGCGTCCCGGGATCACGTAGCCTCGTCGGGCGAAAAATCCTTTCCGCTGACCAGACCCGGAAGCCCATGTGTCGTCTCTACGGTTTTCGCTCCACGGTGCCGCGCAAGGTGGAGTGTGAGTTGATCCAGGCCCAGAATGCCCTGATCCGGCAGAGTCGCCGGGACGAACGGGGGAAAGCCAATGCCGACGGATGGGGGCTGGCGACGTACCGGAACGGGGAGCCGGAGGTGGTGCGCCAGGCAAGCCCGGCCTATGAGGACGAACAGTTCCGATGGCAGGCGGCACGGATTCACTGCACGACGGTGCTGGCTCACGTCCGGCACGCCACCGTCGGAGAACCCCGGATCGAGAACACCCATCCGTTCCGGTATGGCCGGTGGTTGCTGGCCCACAACGGCCACCTGGCTGCCTTCGAGGCCCTCCGGCCGCGGCTGCTGGAGCATATGAGCGCCACGCACCGCGCGGCCATCGAGGGGACGACGGACAGCGAGCACGTCTTCCATTTCCTGCTGAGCCTGCACGAGCGCGACCCGGACCGGCCGCTGGCCGAGGTGATGCAGGCCGGCCTCCGGCAGATCATGGCGTGGTCCGAGGAGGCCGATCCCACCGCCGAGGTGGCGTTGAACCTGCTCTGGACCAATGGCGCGGACCTGCTGGCGTCTCGCCTGAACCGTACCCTCTGGTACGTCCAGCGCGACCGGGTGCATCCCTGCGACGTGGACGGGGCCCTGCACGTCGAGGACGACCCCGGCGACGATTACCGGGCGGTCGTCATCGCCTCCGAGCGGATCACGCGGAACGAAGACTGGGTCGAGGTGCCCGAGGGGACGATCCTGCACGTCGATGCCGACGTTCGGTTACATCGATGCAGGCTGTGAGGCCAGGGCCTGGAGG
>CAZKFR010000026.1:0-3849 GCA_964552015.1 uncultured Rhodothermaceae bacterium
GGAGTTGATTGCCAGGCGCGCATTGCTTAACCTCGACAAACCCGCCGGGACGCCCAACGTCTCGGCGACGAGCATCTCTTCGCCGGGGAACTGATGAGATCATTTCCCTTCGTCGGCGCTTGTCGAACCCTGCACACACCAAACCTGCTGAGGAAAACCTATGTCCGCACAGATTGGCGAGATCAAAGCCGCCGTGAAGGATTACATTCTGGACGAGTTCCTGCCGGGAGAAGACCCGGACGCGTTGACCGATGATACCCCGCTCATTACCGGAGGTATTCTGGATTCCATCGCTACGGTCAAACTGGTCGGGTTTCTCGAGGAGCGGTTCGGGGTGCAGTTCAGCGCCCACGAGATGAGTGCCGACTACCTCGATACCCTGGATGACATCGCGGAAGTCGTCGCGGAGAAAATGTGAGCCGATGAAAAGCCTTCACGCACTGCTGACCGCGTCGGCCGAAGCGCACCCGGATCGTATCGCCGTTGAAGACCCGTCCCGCGACGTCGAGATACGCTATGCCGATTTCAACCGGCTGACGGATCGGTTGCGGGATCGTCTCCTGGATCTGGGGGTGCAGGAGGGCGACCGGGTTGGGCTGTATGCCCCGAAGTCGATCGCTTCGGTGGCCGGGATTTTTGGCGTTCTCAAGGCCGGTGCGGCGTATGTGCCCGTGGATGTCGGGGCTCCGGCTGCCCGAAATGCCTTCATCTTCAAGGATTGCTCCGTGCGGGCCGCCCTCGTCGCCCGGGAGCGGGTATCCGACCTCCGGGCCGCGTATCCCGGCGAGGTGCTCGACGAGGTGGCGGCCCTCGACGAACTGGCCCCCTTCGGTGTTGACCTGGTTCTGCTGCGCATGCCTCCGCAGCCACTCCCGGAGATTCCGGACACGAGCGGCCTCTCGTACATCCTCTATACCTCGGGCTCGACCGGGAAGCCCAAGGGGGTCATGCATACACATGCCAGTGCCCTGAGCTTCATCGACTGGTGCTCCGAGGTGTTCAGCCCCGCGCCGGAGGACAAGTTTTCCTCACACGCACCGTTTCACTTCGATCTCTCGATCCTCGACATCTATGTGCCGCTCAAGCACGGTGCGACGCTTGTCCTCATCGGGGAGGACCTGGGTAAGCAGCCCACCGAATTGGCTCGCGTGATTGCGGAAACGGGAATCACGGCGTGGTACTCGACGCCCTCGATCCTGCGCCTGCTCGTCGAGTATGGCAAGATGGAGAACCATGACTACGGCGCGCTCCGCATCGTCAACTTTGCCGGCGAGGTGTTTCCCGTCAAGCACCTGCGGGCGCTGACCGAGCGCTGGCCCCATCCCCGCTATTTCAACCTGTACGGTCCGACGGAGACCAACGTCTGCACCTATTACGAGGTACCGCTGCCCATTCCCGAGGATCGCACCGAGCCGTATCCGATCGGGTACGCCTGTTCCGGGGATGTCTGCCGCGTCGTGGATGAACAGTATCGGGAGGTGCCTGCCGGGGAGGAGGGTGAACTGATCGTCGCGGGCGGTTCGGTGATGCGGGGCTACTGGAACCTGCCCGACCGCAATGCCGAGGCCTTTCACGTCGACGAGGACGGCACCCGATGGTACAAGACCGGAGACATCGTCCGGGATGCGGGAGATGGGTGCTACCTGTTCGTCGGGCGGCGCGACCGGATGGTCAAACGCCGCGGCTACCGGGTCGAACTGGGCGAGATCGAAGCGGCGCTCTACCGGCATCCCGACGTGACCGAGGCGGCCGCCATTGCCGTGCCGGACGAACAGAACGGGGTGGTGATTCACGCCTTCATGAACTGGACCGGCGCGGGCAAACCGTCGCTCATTCGCCTGAAACAGTTTTGTGCCCAGAACCTTCCCCTCTACATGATCCCGGACCGCTTCCACTTCCTGGACGCACTGCCCAAAACATCGACCGACAAGGTCGATTACCAGCGGCTCAAGACGATGGCCTGACAGGGCCGGAAGCGTCCTCATCCCAGACGACAGAGCATGGACTTCACGCTTTCCGAGGACCAGCGGGTCCTGCGCAACGAAATCATTCGCTTCGCCCGGAAAAACCTCAACAGCGGGGTGATCGAGCGGGATCGAGAACAGGTTTTTCCGCACGATCTCTGGCTCAAGTGTGGCGAGATGGGGTTGCAGGGCCTGCCCGTGCCGGAAGCCTACGGCGGCGTTGGTCTTGACCCCCTCACGACGGCCGTCGCGCTGGAGGCCCTCGGGTACGGTTGTGAGGATGGCGGCCTGGCCTTTTCCATCTGTGCCCACCTGCTGGCCTGCGTCGTGCCGGTATGGAAGCACGGCACCGAGGAGCAGAAGAAGAAGTACCTGCCGGGCCTGTGCAACGGGACGCTCATTGCCGTCAACGCGATGTCGGAGCCGGGGTCCGGTTCGGATGCCTATGCCATGAAGACACGGGCGGTGCCGGATGGGGACGGCTACCGCATCAACGGGACGAAAATCTGGAGCACGAACGGACCGGTGGCGGATCTGGCCCTGGTCTACGCGGTGACGGACGCGGAGAAGGGGTACTATGGAGGCATCTCCGTCTTTCTGGTGGAGAAGGAGACACCGGGCTTTTCGGCAGGACAGAAATTCGAAAAGATGGGCCTGCGGACGTCGCCCATCGGAGAGATCGTGCTCGAAGACGTGTGGGTGCCGGCCGAGGCCATGCTGGGCGGTCCGGGAGCCGGGACGCTCATCTTTACACAGTCGATGGAGTGGGAGCGCGTCTGCATCGGGGCGATGCATTGCGGCACGATGAACCGCCTGCTCGACAAGGCTGTGCGGTATGCGCGCACGCGCGAGGCATTCGGTCAGAAGATCGGGAAATACCAGGCCGTCTCCCACAAGATCGTGGACATGAAGATTCGCCTGGAAGCGGCGCGCCTGCTGGCCTATAAGGCGGCCACACGCCTCGATCAGGCCCGCGACGTCGCTATCGATGCCTCGATCGTCAAGGTGTTCGTCAGCGAGGCGCTGTTACAGACGGCTCTCGATACGGTGCAGATCTTTGGCGGGAACGGATATACGACCGAGTACGAAGTCGAGCGCACGCTCCGGGATGCGGTGGGGGGGAAAATCTATTCCGGGACGAACGAGGTCCAGCGCAACATCCTGGCGAAGTGGCTCGGGCTATGAGGTGGAACGCGGTGTCGGAACACCGGTATATCTGCGCCAGGTACGTGCTTCTCCCCTCGCGCCTATTGACCTGATTCTCGATGGCTGATCCCGTGTCTCCGCGCCCCGAAATCCGCACGCTATCCCCGCGGGTTACGCGCGTGCTCATCGTGGCGGCCATCCTGCTCGCGCTGGCCTTCTCCGCGCTGGCGGCATGGTATTATCTCGAGACCGAGCGGGATGCGGATCTTCAGCAGCGCATCGAGCAGCTCAAGCGGGAGGGGCCGCCGGCGTCGGACGGGCAGCGCTGAGGGTTCACGGGAGCAGCACCGCCGGGGGCCCGGGGCGGGTGAGAAAAAAGTGGGCCGCTGAGGATCGGGCGGGAAACTGGCGGGTGTAGGCGGCCCGCCATGCTTTCAGGAACGTCGTAGCCGCCGGGGCCGGCACGAGGGCCCAGACGGCACCGCCGAATCCGGCTCCGAAGGCGGAGGCCGCGACGGCGCCGAGCGACGCAGCCGCTCGTGCCAGATACATCGTCTCGGGCACCTGATTGCCCAGCAGGGCGGCCGCAGCTTCGTGGGAGCGTCGCACCTGCTCGCCAAAGGCGTCCACATCCCCACGGTCCAGCGCGGCGACGGCTTCGGGGAGGAGGACCTCATGTTCCAGGTAGAAATGCTCGAAGCGTCGGCGAAGGTCGGTGGCGGAGAACGGGGTACCGGCT
>CAZKFR010000026.1:3949-43173 GCA_964552015.1 uncultured Rhodothermaceae bacterium
GCACAGGATGGCGGCATGGTCCTGGCAACCGCCGGAGGTTCCTGCGCCGGCCTCGCCGGCCAGCCCTTCGAAGGCACGACCGGCCTCGACCGCCCCGAGGTAGGCAGCCAGGCGTACGGGAGCCTCCAGCCCGGCGGCACGAAATCGCGGATGCGCCGGCAGGTCATTCAAGGCTGAGAGGGCGAGGAAGACCGCCGTGACGAAGGCGCTCGAACTGCTCAGCCCGGAAGCCGGAGGCAGATCCGAGTGGAAGGCAAAAGTCCCGCCGATGAGGTCGGGCCCGAAATTGGACAGAAGCCGGCGAACGACCAGGGCCGGGTAGAGCGACCAGTCTCCCGATACCGCTCTAGTGTCGGAACGAACGGGCAGGGAGGCGTGTGCCCCCGTGGCGGCATTGAGCACGTCGAAACGGTTACGGGCAGCGGGGGCGGCCACAAAGACGAAGCCTCGCGGGATGGCACCTACGAGGCTGCTGCCTCCGGCATAGTCGGTGTGTTTGCCCAGCACCTCGATGCGGCCCGGTACGAAGCCGGCAAAGGCCGGCGTCGCCAGGGGCGTGCCACGCTCGCGGAGGGCACGTGCCACGTCGCGCAACCGTGCCGCCAGGCGATCGGCTTCGGAAGGGGTGAACCCGTGCCTGAGGAAGTCGCTACGGAGGTCTTCCCGGAGCAGATGCGTGAGGGAGGGCATGTATCAGGGCTGGGAGTGAGGGTCAGGCCCGCCCGTAGGAACTTCCGCGGACGAGGGCCGAAGCGACCAGGTGCGCTACGCGGAGCGCTTCCGGCAGGTTGGCTTTGCCGCAGGCGGCCAGGATCAGACGGCGTGCCCGTACGGCGTCCGTCCCCGCGGCGGCCAGAAAGAGGCCGTCACGGAGGCGGCGGGCCGGCGGGGTGCGCTCCAGGAGGGGGAGGCGCTCCAGGAAGCCGGCGGACCGCAGCGCGTCGGCGAGGGTGCTCGTCCGCGTGTCGTGGCGGGTGACCACGAACACGGGTCGGGTCAACCGTTCCGCCAGCTCCTGCACATCCACGACGGCCAGCCCCGCCAGCGTGATCCCACCGAGGACGACCCCCTGCAGCGTAGCGTGCCAGCGCTGCGACGTGATCCACGAGGCCAGGACGTCGGTAACGCCGAACCCATCGACCGGGAAGCGGGTGATCGCCACGCCCTCAACGAGGTCCGGACCTTCCATCATCACGCCGACCAGCGGCACGTCGGCGTCCCGATGCCGGTCGAAAGGGCCGTCGTCAATGCCGAGCAGGTGGGGGCGCATGGCCTTGCAGAAGGAAGCGGTGGGCGGTAGCTTGCGACCTCGCAACCTCGCCTTGCACCACGCTCACGGGACAATGATCCGGATTGGCATCATCGGGACGGGAAGCATGGCCCGGCACCATGCCAGAGCCTTTCAGCAACTCGCGGGGTGCCGCCTCGAGGCGGCGTGTGACGTGAACCCGGATCGGGCAGCCGACTTCGCCGATACGTTCGAGGTGTCCCGTGTCTTCTCGGACGCGGCGGACCTCCTCGCAGGAGCCGAGGTGGACGCGGTCGTCATCGCCACACCCGACGCCACCCACGCCCCCATCGCGTTGCAGGCTGCGGCGGCTGGAAAGCACATCCTCTGCGAGAAGCCGCTGGCTCTGCGGTACGAGGAAGCCCGCCGCATGGCCGAGGCAGCCGAAGCCGCCGGCGTGGTGCACATGGTCAACTTCACCTACCGACGGGCACCCGCGCTCCAGATGGCCCGGCAGCTCGTCCAGGAAGGGCGGCTCGGGCCGATCCGGCATTTCTCGGCCCATTACCTGCAGAGCTGGCTCACGTCAACCCTCTGGGGCGACTGGCGCACCGAGTCGATGTGGCTCTGGCGGCTCTCCTCGGCCCACGGCAGCCTCGGCGTCCTCGGCGACGTGGGCGTGCACATCCTCGACTTCGTGAGTTATCCGGCCGGCGACTTTCGGTCCGTGCAGTGCCGCCTCAAAGCGTTTCCCAAGGCCGAGGGCAACCGGATCGGCGATTATGTCCTCGATGCCAACGATTCGGCGCTGATCGTGGCGGAACTGGAAGGGGGGGCGCTGGGGGTGATTCACACCAGCCGCTGGGCCACCGGCTACGTCAACGCGCTGGCGCTGACCCTCCACGGTGAGCAGGGCGCGCTGCGGATCGACCTGGACCGGGCCGAGGACCGCCTCGAGGTCTGCCTGGGGGCGGACGTCGAAACGGCCCGGTGGCGGAGGCTCCCATGCCCGCCCGTCCCCGGAACGGCTGAACGGTTCATCGAAGCGATCCGAGAGGGGCGCCGGGCCGACCCGGACTTCTTCCGGGGTGCCGCGATCCAGCGTGTCATCGACGCCTGCTTTACGTCCGACGCCACGGGGCGGGCCGTCGCCCTCTGAAGGGTGGGCGGTTCAGGGCATGGCCGGGCCGGACGCCTTCGGACGCAGGGCGTAGTGGACGACGAGGCGCTCGAAGTGCCGGGGAGCCCCGAAGAGCGGCACGAGCGCGGTGTGGTAGCGAAACAGGTGGGGCAGCCAGTCCGGTCCGCCGGCCGGGCGGAGGGTGAGGACATAACGGCTGCGCTCCCGGAAGAGCAGGGCCGGGTCCTCGCGCCGGACCCGGAGGCCGATCAGTTCGTTCGTTTCGGCCTCGAGGTACAGCCGGGCCGCACGGAGTCGTTGCTCCGTGCCGGGCCGTGCGGCGACCTCGACGACCCGGGCGAGGCGGCCCCAGAGAAGGGTGTCGGGTAGCAGGCGGTAGGTGAAGGCGTCCCGGTAGCGGGGTGTGAGGAAGGCAGGCTCGGTGTCGAGGAGGTGGGGGACGGGATCGGGAGGCGGAGCGGTCGTGCTTCCGCCGAGCCATCCACCGAAAGGTCCCCGGCTGAAGGTGCCCGCATGGTCGTGGCGTAAGGGCGACGCCGGCGCGTCCGAGGCCACGATCGTTTCGTCGAACGCGATACGGAGGCCGCGTGCATCGCGCTCGACGACCCGATCCAGCCGGGTGAAGTCATAGGCGGCGAGCCGGGCGAAGGCGGTGTCGAGGCGTGTGCGCTGCATCGACGAGAGCAGGACGAACGCGGAGTCGGCCGTGGGGTCGTCCGTGGGAGGGGGAGGCAGAGGTGTCCCGGGGGAACAGCCGGCCACGAGGGCGAGCACGGCGAGCAGGGCGAGGCTTCTTTGGAGGTTCATCGAAAACGATGCCGGGGACGCGTGGGACGGGGTAAGGAAGGGACGTGATCCGTATGTTCGTGGTCGTCCGACCAAACGCCTGGCGATGCCTTTGGGTCCGGCCTGCCGGCCGGGGTGCTTGCGGGGCGCGTGGGGAAGCCGGAAAACACAGGTTCAGCCCTCGATCCGATGTCTGCACGATTTGAAGCCGAGCGCGATGTGGCCGTGGCCGCGGCCCGGCGGGCGGCCCATCTGATTCGGATGTACGTCGGTCAGGTGGGCGACGACATCCGCGAGAAGGGCGTGCACGACCTGGTCACGCACGTCGACGAGCAGGCTCAGCGTCTCATCATCGAGCACCTGACCGGGGCCTTCCCGGACTATGAGGTGCTCGCCGAGGAGGGAGCCGGGGCCATCGTCCGGGAGGCGCCGCGGGCGGGGCGCTGGATCATCGACCCCATCGACGGGACGACGAACTTCACGCACGGTGTGCCGCCCTATGCGGTCAGTATCGCCCTGCAGGTCGGGGAGGAACTGGTCCTGGGGGTGGTCCTCGACGTGGCGCGCGACGAATTGTTCACGGCCATCCGGGGCGGCGGGATGTTTGTCAATGGCGTACGCGCTCGCGTCAGCCGCACCGACGAGCTCGCCGAGAGCCTCCTGGCAACCGGCTTCCCGTACCGTCGCTTCGAACACCTGGCGTCCTATCTGGCCATCCTCGGTACGTTCCTGCGTGCCTCGCGGGGCGTGCGCCGGCACGGTGCGGCCTCCATCGACCTGGCCTACGTCGCCTGCGGGCGCTTCGACGGCTTCTTCGAAACGGGCCTGCAACCCTGGGACGTGGCCGCCGGGACGGTGCTCGTCGCGGAAGCCGGTGGGCAGGTGACCGACTATGCGGGCGGGCCGGAGGCGGTCTACGGCCGGCAGATCGTGGCGTCGAACGGCCGCATCCACCAGGCTCTGCTGGACCTCCTCGCCCCGATGCGCGACATCCGCCTGTGAGTGAAGCCGGTGTGCCGGGCCGGTCGTGGCATGATTGATCCCGGATGCCTACCTTTGCCAGCCCGGGCGGTGGCGGAGCGCATTCTCCGCCTGCCAACGGATTTCAACGTTTGAACGCAGACAACCATGAGCCATACGGGAAAAGGTCTCCTCGAAGGGAAAAGCGGCGTCATCTTCGGCGCCCTCAACGAAAGCAGCATTGCCTGGGCCATTGCCGAGGCGGTCCATCGTGAAGGCGGGCAGTTCGCGCTGTCCAACGCGCCGGTGGCCCGACGGCTCGGCTCCCTGGACGCACTCGCGGAGCGGACCGGCAGCCCCGTCCTCTGGGCCGACGCCACGAGTGACGAGGACCTTGCCAACCTCTTTGAGGCGCTGAAGAAGACCTACGGCACGATCGACTTTATCGTCCATTCGATCGGCATGGGGCTCAACGTCCGGAAGGACAGACCGTACGAGGACCTGAACTACACCTGGTACCAGAAGACGCTCGACATCTCCGCCATCAGCCTCCATCGCATCGTGCACCACGCCCTCGAAGCCGGCGTCCTGGCCGACGGAGGCTCCATCGTGGCACTGTCGTACATCGGGGCGCAGCGTACGTTTTCAAAGTACTCGGAGATGGGGGATGCGAAGGCCCTGCTCGAGAGCATCGTCCGCTCGTTCGGGTACCGGCTCGGCAAGCGCCGCATCCGCATCAACGCCGTCTCGCAGAGCCCCACGCGTACGACGGCCGGCTCGGGGATCGCGGGCTTCGATGCCATGTTCGAGTTCGCCGAGCGGATGTCGCCGCTGGGAAATGCCGATGCAGCGAGTTGCGCCGACTATGTGGTCACGCTCCTGAGCGACTACACCCGCATGGTGACCATGCAGACACTCTATCACGACGGCGGCTTTTCGGCGATGGGTATTTCGGACGAACTCATCGAGGATCTCGCGTCAGCCCTCTCGGGCAACGCGGCGAGCGGTTCCTGAAGGGAGCTGCCCCATCATGATACAGCTTTTCGTCTCCGACATCGACGGATGCCTGGCTGAGCCATACCATCCGTACGACCTGGCGGCGTTCCAGGACCTGGCACGACGCGTCGCCGAAGCCGAGGCCGGGACGGGCAGGCCCCGGTTCACGCTGTGCTCGGGACGGGCCTATGCGTACGTCGAGGCCGTCTGCCAGGCGCTGGGCGTCCGCGTGCCCGCCCTGTTCGAGGCCGGGGCCGGGCTGTTCGACCCTGTGGCCGCACGCGTCTCCTGGCATCCGGCCTTTACCGACGAGATGGCGCGGAACCTTCGTGCGATCCGTGACTGGCTCGACGAGGCCATCCGGGGCACCCGCCTGATGCCGGATCTGGGCAAACGGACGCAAGCGGGCATCATCGGGGCGGACCGGGCGGAGGTGGCCCGGCTCGTGCCGGTCGTGGAGCAGTACGTCCGGGCGCACTACGACGGCTTCGAGGTCCTGCATACCCCGTTTTCCATCGACGTGGTACCGGCCGTGCTGACGAAGGCGCAGGGGATGGCCTGGCTCGCAGACTACACGGGGGTGCCGCTGTTCGCCATCGCCTACATCGGCGACTCGAACGGCGATATAGGCGCGCTCCGGCGGGTGGGGCGTTCGTATGCCCCGGCCAATGGGGCGCCCGAGGTGAAGGCCATCGTCGACCGGGTGACCGAGGGGGCGCTCATTGCGGGGGTGCTGGAGGCCTACGATGCCTGTACGGGCGCGTACGAGGCACCCGGCCACGGCTACGTTCCGTGACGCTGCCATCGGGCGGGCCATGCAACCTGACAACGCCGAAATCGTGAAACGCTTGCGACGGTAGCCCTGACCTTCTATCCGGACCTCATGAACAGCGTATTCCGACGGTGGCTCTGGCTGTGGATGGCCGCGTTGCTGGCCCCACCGGCCCTGGCGCAGAACGGTGTTCTGCACACGGTTGCGGGCGAGAGCGGAGGCGTCTATTACACCATCGTACCGCGAGCGACGGTCTACACGGCACCGGACTCGGGACGCCCGTACGTCGAACTGCGTTTCCGGGAGCCGGTCACGGTGCTGGAGGAGGTGGGACGGTGGCGGCGTGTACGTACGCGGGACGGTGCGCGGGGCTACGTCGAAGCCGCGGCCCTCTCGAACGTGTGGATCCGCGTCTCGAAACGTAAACAGACGGTGTACGTGTACCGTGGCGGGGAACGGATACGGGCCTATCCGGCCGACCTGGGGCAGAACTTCTTCGCGGACAAGGTGCAGCGGGGAAGCCTGGCCGATCCGGACCACTGGCGTACCCCGGACGGTGTCTTTTTCGTCGTGAAGAAGAATCCCCACAGCAAGTTCCACCGGGCCCTCGTGCTCAACTACCCGAGTGCCGAAGATGCCGAGCGAGGGCTCCGGGAGGGGCTGATCACGCGGGCGCAGTATGAGGCCATCGTGCGGGCGGAGCGGGAGTACCGTATGCCGCCGATGAACACGGCCCTCGGCGGATGGATCGAGATTCACGGCGACGGCACCGGCGCCCGGAGCAACTGGACCCAGGGCTGTGTGGCGTTACACAACCGTCATATCGACGAACTCTGGAACTGGGTGTCCGTCGGAACCCCCGTCCTGATCGAACCCTGAACCGCACCGTCCGTTTGAACCCGTACGTCCTTCTTGTCAACGTTTTTCCGTCATGTACGTCTTCAGGGTCCTCATCGGCGCGCTGCTCCTGCTGGGTGGATGGCAGGGGATGGCCCGGGCCCAGGAGCGGGCGCCCAAACCGCTTCGCTTCGAGGCTCCCTATGGAACGGGGCCCGTCTACGTGGTGCAGGTCGAGGGCTTGATCGATAACGGGCTGGCGCGTTACCTGAAACGGGCGCTGGCGGAGGCGGAGGGTCAGGAGGCGGCCCTGATCATCCTGCACATGGACACCTTCGGCGGCCTCGTCGATGCGGCGGACCGCATCCGCAAGGACCTGCTCGACACGCCGCTGCCCACGGTGGCGTTCATCGACCGCAACGCGGCGTCGGCCGGGGCCCTGATTGCCTATGCCACGGACCGGATCGTGATGGCGCCGGGGGCCTCGATCGGTGCCGCCACGGTGGTCGAGGGGATGGGCGGCGAGGCGGCGCCGGACAAGTACCAGAGTTATATGCGCGGGCTGATGCGTGCAACGGCCGAGGCCAACGGCCGCGACCCCCGCATCGCCGAGGCCATGGTGGACGAGAACCTGGAGGTACCCGGCGTGTCGCCGGCCGGGCAGGTGCTCACCCTCTCGGCGCAGGAAGCCCTCGAACTGGGCGTTGCCGACGCGGTGCTGCCCGACCTCGACGCCGTCGTGGAGGCGTTTGGCCTGGCCGATCGGCCCCGCGTCGAACACCATGCCACCCGGCTCGAGACGTTTCTTCGCTTCCTCAGTTCGCCCGTCGTACAATCCATCCTGATGCTCATGATGCTCGGTGGTCTCTACTTCGAGCTGCAAACGCCCGGCGTGGGCTTTCCGGGACTGATGGCGCTCATCGGCGCGGCTCTGTTCTTCGGGCCCCACTACATGATGGGCCTGGCCGAGAGCTGGGAAATCCTCGTGTTCGTGATCGGCGTGTTGCTCTTGCTCCTGGAGATCTTTGTCATTCCCGGTTTCGGCGTGGCGGGAATCCTGGGCATCCTGTGCGTGATTGTCGGGCTGGGGGCCGGCCTGATCGGCAACGTGGGGCTGAACTTCCCGTCGTGGGCGGCCATCAGTTCGGCCATCACGACGCTGGCCGTGACGCTCGTGTTGCTCGTGCTCCTGGGCATCTCGCTGGGGCGGTACCTGCCTCGTTCCGAGCGACTCGGGCGTCTTGTGCTGGCACCCGAGTTGTCCAGCGCCGAAGGGTATACGTCGGCGGATACGCCGTTCGAACTGGAGGGGCGTGTCGGTACGGCGCTCACCCCGCTGCGGCCTTCCGGCGCGGCCGACTTCGACGGCACGCGCGTCGATGTGATTACGGCGGGGGAATTCATCCCCGCCGGGACGCCGGTACGGGTCGTCCGGGTACGGGGGAGCCGGGTGGAGGTGCGGGCGCATGATCGGCCGGCCATGCCGGGCGCAACCTCCCCGACCTGATGCGTACACCGTGTAACCTCATCCATCGAAACCGACCGACTTGGAACTCCTGCTTGCCATCGCGATCATCCTGGTCGGGCTGCTCCTGATCGGGATCGAAGTGTATCTCGTACCGGGATTCAACGTGGTGGGTCTCCTGGGGCTGGTCTGCATTCTTGTGGCCCTCGGGTATGTGTTCATCACGATCGGGCCGGTCGGGGGGCTCCTGGCCCTGAGCGGGACACTCGTGGTCGGCGGTGGCATGTTCGTATGGATGTGGCGCACCGGGGCTTGGGATCGATTCGTCCTTACGACCACGCTCCGGCAGGACGAGCGCGAGATCGCGCGGGAGAGTGAGCAGCGGGAACGTTATCTGGGCAAGACCGGCGTGGCCCTCACCCCGCTCCGACCCACCGGCATCGTCGAGATCGACGGCGAACGCCTGGAAGTGGTGACCGAGGGCGAATTCATCGCTGCCGGAAGCCAGGTGCGGGTCGTGGCAAAGGATCGGCGGCGCTACTTCGTACGCCTGGCCGCAACGCCCGCACCGCGCACGACGCCCGAAGCCTGAACCGCAACTTTCCGGGTTCGTGGCGGTCTGGGGTACGAGGTGCGCGTACGTCCGTTTGTAGTTCGAAGTGGCTACTATGCAGCAACGATGTCTTTACTACGGGGCCGTATTGCTGGGAGGGCTGATCGCCTTCGTCGGCGGGTGTGCGGCCCCCGATCGAGGAGTGCCGGTGCAGACGACCCCGCCGCCGGGCTGGGTCGAAGAAGGTCCCCGATGGTGGCGAGCCGACCTGGATACGACCGGCATCTTCCGCAACCTGGCGACCCTCGAAGCGATGGGAGTTCGTGCCAAGCCCGTCTTTGTGGCCGATCCGAGACAGGCCTCCCAGCCCGAGGTGCTCCGCGATCAGGTGATCCATGCCGTCCGCCAGAGCCTGATGCCGCTGTATCGGAACCAGCCGGCCTTCATCGATTCCCTCTTCGAACAGTACGTAGTGCCCCGGCTCCGTAAAGCGCCGCTGGATGCCGAGCCCACCGCACTCATCGGTCGTTTCAAGCGGGAGGCGTATCAGATCCTCAGGCAGCATTTCCTGGAGCCTCGAACGCTCCTGAAGCTCGGCCAGGACATTCCCGTGCCCTATCCCGACAGTCTCCAGGAGGTCCAGGGCAAGGTCAGGATGCAGGTGTACATCGATGAGGAGGGGCGGCCGGCAGCTATCGAAGTGATCGATGGCGTGCATCCCGTCCTGGACCGTATCGCGCTGCGCGCGCTCACGGACATGCGGTGGCAACCGGCCTATCTGCTCCGGGGCGGTAAGTCGGATCCCATCCCGTCCTGGACGCGCTTTTCGATTACGTTTCGGCGTCCGACTTCGTGATCATCTTGCCGGCGTTTCAGACGCAGGAAACCACATGGTTGGTGTTTCGTTGAGTTTAAGTGGGCAGGCAAGGGGCACAGGCAGTCTGGGGCGCACCTAGCTGCCTTTTTAACATTTGAACGGCACGTGTCATGGAACGTGTTTTTATCGTCGAGGATCATCCGATATACCGGGAGGGGCTGGCGAGTTACATCAATGAAGAGCCGGGCATCGAGGTGTGCGGGGTCGCTGACAGCGTTGGGGAAGCACTGGATAGGATCGAAGCGACCCGTCCGCATCTGGTGGTCGTGGACTTGCAATTAAAAGGGTCCAGCGGCCTGGATCTCATTCAGGATATCCGGTACCGGTGGCCTGATCTGTACATCCTCGTCTTGTCGATGTACGACGAGATACGGTACGCGGATAGGGTGCTGAGGATGGGGGCGCGGGGCTACGTCATGAAGGACAAGGGGCCCGAGACGGTCTTGCAGGCCATCAAGACGGTTCTCCAGGGTAAAATCTATGCGAGCCAGCGCGTAAAGGATCAGCTTCTCATGGGAACGATCGAGCGCTCGCCGACCGATGTGCTCACGGATCGGGAAATGCAGATCTTTCAACTCCTCGGGGAGGGCCTCAGTGTCGCAGAGATTGCTGAACAACTGAACCGGAGTCCGAAGACGATCCAGAATCACATCGATCACATCCGCACACGGATGAACATCAAGAACCGGCAGGAGCTTTATCAGAAGTCCAAAGAATGGGTGCTCGGTGGGGGGGCAGCATGAATCGGACGTACGGGGGCCCGACCGTTCGGGACGAGCGGGCATCGCTGCAGACGGACCATCGGAGACGGGACGGTGGCAGGTGATGCGTGCACGTACCGGAGCCGAACGGGCAGAGGCCCTGGCGATCCGGTATGCGGTGTTCGTGCAGGAGCAAGGCATCCCCGTAGAGATCGAGCAAGACGGCCATGACGAAGAGGCCGACCACGTTCTGATCCTCCATGCCGGCAGGCCGGTGGGAACGGGGCGGCTGCGTTGTTTACCGGGGTCGCTGGGGAAACTGGAGCGAATCGCCGTTTTGCCCTCGTACCGCGGGCAAGGTATCGGCCGCGAACTCGTGCTGGCCCTCGAGGCGGTGGCGCGCGAACGGGACATGAAGGCGGTGGTTCTGGAACCCCATGACGACCTGTTGGCCTTCTACCGAAAACTGGGCTATCGCCGTATTCCCGGCGCTCGCACCGTAGGAATGCATCGCCTGATCACCATGGAGAAGAGGCTCTGACGTACGATGCCTGTGCCCGGGAGCCGAATCGTGTATCGTATCGGAGGAAGGGGCGCTTCCGATGGCAGGAATTTTACCCACACAGCGCAAAAAGGACTTTTTTTTTCGTACTCAACCACAGATGCCCCCTGATCGGTTTTGCCCTTATCCCGATGGACGACAACCCCCTCACGGTCCTGCTGGTGGAAGACGATCCCGCGCATGCCGAATTACTGGTCCGAAGTTTCAGAAGACAGCGGCTGGAAGGACGCATCGTGCATGTAGAAGACGGGGAAGCCGCGTTGGAGTACCTGTTTCGCGAGGGCAGGTATGCCGATGCGAACGATGGTATGCCGAGCCTGATCGTCCTTGACCTTCGTCTGCCCCGTGTCGATGGACTCGAAGTGCTCCGGCAGATCAAGACCACACCCGCGCTGGCCCGGATTCCCGTCGTGATCCTGACCACGTCTACCGCTGAACAGGACGTATCACGTGCCTATGCGCTTCACGCGAACAGTTATCTCGTCAAACCCGTAGACTTCGGCCAGTACCGTGCGCTCGTGGGGACCATGGGGGTGTACTGGCTCGAATGCAATTATTTCTCCCACGATGTGTAGCGGAGAACATGATGCATACGGGGCCGGCAACATGTTGCCTGCCGAGCCAACCGTGTAGCGGGGGACTTCGACCGGGATGCACCGGCAGACCAGAAGGCGCATCCGGAAAGGGGCAGGTAGCTCGTTTCCGGCAACGCCGCCCTGGAGGACTTTCCGCCGGTCCGGCCTACCCGGCAGGGCGTGGTGGCGGAGTGAGGTGCACCGCGCTCGAAGCGGGCGAGGGAGTCGGGCCACGGCGCGACGGGGACAAAATGAACCGGTTTCCAGGCGGCCGGTTAGGTCGCAGACGCGTATATTACGGGGGGACGGCCTCCTGCCTGTTGGCCCGAGGACAGGGGATCCGGGAAGACCCGTACAGGAGGTGCGCAGGAAACGTACAGGGACCAGCGCAAGGGCGTGGGAAGAGGAAGGAGCCGTCCTGGCGAAAAGTACGTGTTCGGGAAGGCAGCATCAGGTGCGTAAGCTCTTGACAACAGGCTAAGGAGGATCACCATGGCGAACCGACCCTTGACGATTTTGCTGGTCGAGGACGAGCCTGCGCATGCCGAGATGATAAAGCGGGTCCTGGCCGGACCGCGGGGTGAACTGGAGATCGTTCACCTTTCCGATGGGGAGAGCGCGTTGGATTACCTGTTTCAACGCGGAAGTTACCAGGGGGCAACGCGGCCTCACATGGTTCTTCTCGACCTCCACCTGCCCAGGGTACAGGGGCTGGACGTATTGCGTCAGATCCGTGAATCTGAAACCTTGCGCATGTTGCCGGTCGTCGTGCTGACGACATCGGAAGCGGAACAGGATGTCGTACGGGCTTACGAGCATCATGCCAATAGCTATATTGTCAAACCGCTTGATTTCCGAAAGTTTACGGACCTGATGACTGATTTGCGGTATTACTGGACCGAGTGGAATTGTTATCCCTGGAATTGAGGGCTTCACGGGAGAGGCCGGGGGCGACAGGATGGAACCTGCCACCATGAGCATATTGCTGGTCGAGGACGATGCGGCGCACGCGGCCCTGGTCCGTCGATCCTTTGCGGCGCGAGGTGAGGCGGTGGACCTCCAGCACGTGAGCACCCTGGCCGAAGCCCGGGCCTGCCTCGCGCGCTCCGTACCCGATCTGGCAATCATCGACCTGCGCCTGCCCGACGGTCAGGGTACCGAGTTGCTGGTGATGGAAGAGGGCATCCCCCTCTTTCCCATGATCATCATGACGAGCCACGGGGACGAACAGGTGGCCGTCGAGGCCATGAAATCCGGTGCGCTGGATTACGTCGTCAAGTCGGACACCATGCTTGCCCAGATGCCCCGGATCGTGGAACGCACCCTCCGGGCGTGGGAACACATCGTCGAACGCCGCCGGGCCGAACGCGCGCTTCGGGAGAGTGAAAAGCGTTTCCGGACGTTGTTTGAAAATTCGCCCGTTGCACTTCTGGAAGCCGATTATTCCGGCGTACAGTCGTTTCTGGAACTGCTTGGCCATGATGACGGGCCGTTTTCGGTTGCTCAGGACGTTGAGCCGGAAGTCGTCTCGGCCTGTCTGGAGAGGGTCAACCTCCTCGCGGCCAACGAGGCCGCCGTGCACCTCTTTGAGGCGAACGATGTGCAGGAAATGATCGCTTCTGCGCCGCGTATCGTTGAACGGATGAAGGCGGTCTTTCAGGAACAACTGGTGGCGATGGTGCAGGGGCAGACCGTCCTCGAGACGACGTCCGAACTCCTCTCGCTCAAAGGCCATCCGCGGGATATCGTCGTTCGGTGGTCGGTGCCTCCCGGGTACGAAACCAGTTTCGCGCGGGTGCTGATCTCACTCATCGACGTGACCGAGCAGCGACGGATGGAAAAGGAGATCCTGGAGATTGCCGGTCGGGAGCAGCGGCGCATCGGGCGTGACCTGCATGACGGGCTGGGCCAATTGCTGGCTGGTACGCGGTTCCGCATTGCCCGCCTCGAACAACGGCTCCGTCGTCGGGACCTGACGGAGGAGGCGGATGCCGTGGCCGAAATCGATCACTTCGTCGCCGAGGCCATGACCCAGGCCCGTGCGCTGGCCTATGGGCTGAACCCGGTCACGGTGGAAGCTGACGGCCTGACCCAGGCCTTGAAGGGGCTCGTTTTCACGATCGAACGACTCAGTGGAATCCCCTGCTCCTTCCACACTACCGGGTCGATCCGGGTGGATGATCTGGAGGTGGCGACGCAGGTGTATCGTATTGCCCAGGAAGCGCTGAACAATGCGATGCGCCACAGCCAGGCGTCCCATATTCGCGTCAACCTGAGTCGGAAAGGGGAGGTGGTGACGCTGAGCATCCGGGACAATGGGGTCGGTCTACCGGAATCGATGCTCCGAAAAGAGGGCATGGGTCTGCGGATCATGCGCTACCGGGCTCGTATGATCAAAGGAACGCTCGATATACGCCGGTTGCCCCAGGGAGGGACGGTCGTGACGTGTCAGTTTCCTCTCGTTTCCAGTTCGAAGAAAGAGGGACTTCCGGAAGAGGGGGCGGGAGATTCGACAAGCGAGGCACCAACCTATGCGTGAACGGGGGAAAGGCCGGGCCGAGGCGGTTCCGCACGTCATCGTGGGCAGGAATCCGGTGCGCGAGTCCCTGGAGCGGGGAGAAGGGCGTATCGAGAAGGTGTTCATCCAGCAGGGTGCCACGGGCGGGGCCGTGCAGCAGATCCGTCAGGCTGCCCGGAAGGCCGGTGTTCCGGTTCAGGTCGTGCCGCCGGCCAAGCTCAACCGGCTCGCCCCCCACGTCAACCATCAGGGGGTGGTGGGTGTGGCAGCGCCGGTGGACTACCTGGACGTCGAGACGCTGCTCAACCAGATCGCACCCGATCAGGAAACCGTCCGGGCCAAAAAACCCGTCGTGCTTCTACTCGATCAGATCGAGGACCCGCACAATTTCGGCGCCATCCTTCGCAGTGCGGTTGCGGCCGGTGTGGACGGCGTCATCGTGCCGACACGGCGCATGGCCCCCCTGAATGCGGCAGCCATCAAGGCCAGCGCAGGAACGGCCCTGCGCGTCCCGGTGGCCCGGGCGCATAACCTGGCCGACGTGCTGCAGCAACTGAAAGAACGCGGCTACTGGGTGGCGGGTGCCGCCGGGGATGGCGAGGTGACGATATGGGATATGGACTGGGATCGTCCGCTGGCGCTCGTCATTGGCAACGAGGAAAAAGGGATGCGTCCCCGCGTGGCGGCCCTGTGCGACTATCGAGTCGCCATCCCCATGCGAGGGGAAGCGGAGTCGCTGAACGCTTCGGTAGCGGCCGGCATCCTGCTCTTCGTCGCCACGCGCTCGCGCCTGGCCGGTTAGGCTTCTTCGGCCATCCGGGACGATCCGTTGACTTTGTAGACGATCTTCCGGATCGTGTCGAACTGCAGGTAAGGATAGTCCTCCCGCAGCATCTCGATGGCATCGTAGGCCGGGATGTTCTGGCGCCGGAGCGCACGAAAGCGCTGGCGGATCTGATAATCTCGCACACCCTTCTCACTGAGCAGGTTGTGGGCTACCAGCACTTCGTACACCTCGTCGCTGATCAGACCTGCCAGAGGGTTGGCGGAGGAGGTCGGATTGGGTACTTGCATGGCCATCAGGGGTCCGAATGAATGGAATGACCTCGGGTTGTGTGCCGGAATGTGGGGTTGCGCACGTAAAGGGTACGTTGCCCGGGCCTTGAAGCCAAACGATTCGCCGTGAACGGTTTCCTACGGGCAACGAGTCGTGCGGACGATGGGGCGAGTCGTCACCGCCGGGTTTGGCTCACGAGCCGGCCCGGAGGCGCGCCAGCGTGAAGCGGACGCCGGGGTCGGGGTCGCCGGCCAGGGTGGCTTCGAGGCGGCGCCATGCCGTATCGGACAGGTGCGGCGCCAGGGCTTCGAGGGTGGCCCGGCGGATCCGGGGATCCGGGTCGGTGAGGAGGCGCCAGAGGGCGTCGAGGGCAGCCCGGCGTTCCGGCGCCAGATGGCCCAGGACATCGATGGCGGTGCGTCGCACGTCGGCCGGTTGGTCCGGTTCGGTGAAGGGGAGCGCGAGCCGCAGCACCTCGGCGGGCGGGAGTGAGGCGCCGGGAAGCAGGGCGAGCGCCGTGCGGCGGATCACCTCCCGGTACGAAGGGGTCACCAGCGCCGAGCGGAGGATGTCGGTGGCCTGCGGAGCTTCGAGGTGCACGAGGGCCTCTACCGCCGCTGCCTGCACGGCAGCGCTGGAGTCGTGGTGGGCCGCGGCAAGCGCTCGATCGATGACGCCCGGGGTGTCGGGATGACGTCCCAGCCCCGCGAGGGCGGCCTGCCGGACGTGCGGGGAAGGATCGTTCAGGGCCTCCAGGAGCGCGCGTCCCGTCCGGGGTGAGGGCGGGAGCGCCGACATCACCTGGACGATGGCGGCGCGGACCGGGGCTTCGGGTTCGCGGCCGAAGGCGCTGCGCAGCCCGAAGAGCAGGTCGGGGTGATCGAGGTGCCCGCGCAGGGCACGGGCCGCGCGGAGCCGGAGGACCGGGGATGACGCATCCCGGAGCTGGGCCACCCAGGCGGCAGCATCCTGGGCCGTGCGGATCTCCGCCAGCAGGGTATGCCCCGCATCGAGAGCCACGTACCGGGGAGGCAGGGCAACAGGAAACGCATACCGTGCTTCGCGACGGTCTATCCGGATCGGAAAGGTCTGCGTGCCAGAAAACGTGCCGGCCTCCAGGAGGATCTCGGCGTCGAAGACCTCAGGGACGAGCGGACCGGTCTGTACCTGGCGGACCGTTACGTACAGGGTGTCGCGGGCGTGCTCGTAGGACAGTTCCAGGATGGGATGACCGGCCGCGTAAACCCATTGGTCGAAGAAGGCCGACCAGTCCGTTCCGGTCTCTGCTTCGAGGGCCCGGCGCAGGTCTTCGGTGTCCGCCCCACTGCGCTCCTGGGCATACAGAAAACGGTTGAGCACGCGGCGGAAGGCATCGTCTCCGATGCGCCGGTAGATCATGTACAGCACCCAGGCACCGCGCATCCGGCTGTGGGCATCCTTCATCTGGGCCGGATCCTCCCACCGGTCCCAGACGAGTGGGCGGACGTAACGCGACGTTTCCTCGAGATAGGCCTGGCGCAGCGACTCCATCCGCAGAGCGAAGGCATCATCGCCCCAGATGTGGGCTGCGAAGCGAGCACCGAGGAGATAGGGAGGGGCGTCCTCCAGCCAGCGATCCGTCTCGTGCCGGGCCGTGATCAGGTTGCCGAACCATTGCCCGGCCAGCAAACGGGCGAGCGTCGTATCGGGGTTGATGTCATGACGGCCCCGGGCATCGAGGAGGAAGGCCGTGTCGAGGAGGGCCAGGCCGGGCCCGCTGACGGCGTCGGGGTACAACCCCGGCAACGCCGCGACCGTCATGTGGTCGACGGGAAAAGGATGACGAAGGAAGTCCGTGAGGAACTGGATGACCTCGGGGAGGTGGCCAAACGTTCGGGAGGCCGATGCCCGCAGCGGTGGCGGCACGGCCACGGTAATCCCGGTGCGAGCATTTCGGGAGCCGCCCGGCTGTTCAAGGTCGAGCGGACCTGTCGCCAGCACGAGGTGACGTGTGGTGATCAGATAAGGGCTATAGAACCCGTACGTGGTTCCCTGATCCTGCGGGCGAGGCGGGCCGGGGAGGGCGGCGGCCAGGACCGGGTTCATCCCGGGCACGGTCACCGTGAGCGAAGCGGAGAACCGGTCGGCCGGTGAGACCGGGACGGGCAGCCAGTACGGTACCGAACCCGGTGTGCCGGTGGTCCAGGCGTACGCCGAGCGGGTGTGCCATCCTCGCCCGGGAGCGGCCCGGAAGGCCAGCTCAAGCCAGAACAGGTCCCCGGCGATCAGGACGGTATCGAGGCGCACACGGACCGTGTCGGTGGCGATGCGCTCGAACGACAGGGGGGAGTGTACCGTGTCGCGGAGGAGTTCGGCGCGTTCGATCGACGGGCCGATGGCCCGGAAATCGACGCTGCGTAGCGTGTCGGTCAGCACGAGCAGCTCGAAGCGTGCCGTCCCCTCGAGGTGCGGGGAGGCGGCGTCGAGGCGCAACGCCAGCGCCAGGTGTTGCAGGTCGACCGGCGGATCCGTAGGAGTCTGGATCGGGCCGGTAAACAGGGGGTGATCGAAGGCCGGGGTGTCCTGGGCACGGGTCACCGGTGCTCCGGCCAGCGAGCCGAGCAGCACGATCAGGAATAGGGTCCACAGGCACTGTCGCGGCATGGTGGTCGACCGTTATATCCGTGTGCCGGCCTCCGTCGATACGCCCTTCTCGGGGACTTCGGAAGACATCCTTGCTTCCTCACGGAGTTCGCCGAAGCCGGTGCCCTGGATCAGCAAGAGGGCGATGCCCAGGGCGATGTAGAGGATCATCTGGCCGGCATGCGCCAGGATGGCGTACGAAGCCGCCGGGCTTCGGGCTACCCCGTAGAGGTGTACCAGCGTCTCGATCGTAATATAATGATACGAGCCCGTGCCGCCCGGCGAGGGGAGGGCCACGCCGAGGGCGCCCAGGATCATGACGCTCCACGCGTCGAGCAGCGAGAGGGAAAACGTTTCATGCATGCCCAGGATGACGAAGGGCAGGTACGCCATGAGCAGGTAACAGGCCCACATGGCCCCGGTCGCGAGCGTCAGGGCGAGGGGCCTTCTCGAACGAACGACGGTCATCAGGCCGGCCCGGAAGGCGATGAACGGGGCCTGCAGCCGACGGCTCCAGCCTCCGCGGGGGGACATGATACGCCGGGTCAACACAAGAAGCAGCCCTGCCAGCAGCAGGGCAAGGGCGGCCAGGATGAGCCCGAAGGAAGGGCTGACCCGAGAGCGGATCGGGTCGATGAACAACGTCTGCACGATCGCCATCTGATCCACCAGGAGGACGGCGACGCTGACGAGCGCCAGGCCGAGGACGAGCACGTCCAGCAGGCGTTCGACGGTCACCGTGCCCAGGACGGAACTGAAGGGTACACGGGTGCGACGGGCGAGGTGGGCGGCACGAACGAACTCGCCGGCCCGGGGGGCGGCATAGTTGACCATGTAGCCGATCATCAGCGCGGCGAACGCTTCCCAGAGCGAAACGCGGCCCGGGCGCTGTTCAGCCGGCAAGGCTTCCAAGAGCATCTGCCAGCGCCACGCCCGTAAGAGGTGGCTCAGCAGGGTCACGATCATCAGGGGAAGGAGCCAGACGTACCGGGCTTCCCGGAGCGCCAACCCCACCTCTGAAACGTTGACGCCGCGCAGGGAGAGATAAAGCAGCAGGCCGGCGAGTACGAAACTGCCGGCCTGTGCGATATACTTCCGCGTACGTGGGGTCATGAGGCGAACTCGGAGGGTACGGAGCGGGGATCGGTTGCCACGATGAGGTCAGGAGCGGAGGTCCACGATCTCGGCACCTTCGGGCGGAGAGAAGACAAACGCGTCGGGTGGGAGGGGCGGATCGATCTCGTGGTTTCGAAGGTCAAACGTGATACGGGTTTCATTCACATCCGTGAGTTCGATCCTCCGAATCATGGTGTCCTCGGGGCGTACGACGACCAGGATCTCGCGGAAGAGGCTGTTCGGGTCCAGTGGACGGAGCCGCACGATGTCGTGTTCTTTACCGCCGAGGAGGGCTTTGCCGACGGAGAGGATTTCGTACTGCCGGTCGAAGTCGAACAGAAAGTCGTTCAGGGAAAAGGTGGTCTCATCGTCCAGGTAGTCGTTGATGAGGACCTGGTTCGTGGCCCGGTTGTAGATCCACGTGACGTGGCCGTCGGTGACGAGGGTCTGCTCGGGGGTCTCGATCCGGTAACGGTCTTTCTGGAGCAGGATCTCGCCCTGCATCGTGCCCGCCTCGGAGCCATCGGGCTGGTAGATCGTCTGGATGAAGTCGGCGCGAAGGCTGTGGATGTGTTCGAACCGGCTGCGGAGCCGTTCCATCACGTCTGTGCCGCTCTGGGCCTGGACGTCGGGATGCAGGGCCGGTGCCGGTACGGCGAATAGAAAGAGCAGGAAGACAGCGCGTCGAACGTACATAGGGTCTCGGGAATGACGTTGCCGGAAGGATGACGGGCAGAGAGCAAACGCCGTGCCCGGTCGTTCGTTCTCCCATCCCCGTGAATCAACGGACAAGCGGGACACGACAGATCGGTGTATACGTCGCGCCCTGGCGTTCGAGGGTGCTGCAATACAGGGTGACGTGCTGCGCCGTGAACGCGCCCCCGTCGAAGTCACCCTGCCGGGCGAGGTACTGCCGAACCCAGGCTGCGTCGGGTCGTTTCAGGCGAGCGAGGGTAATATGGGGATGAAACGGACGCGTTTCGGCGGGCAGGCCGGCGGCCACCATCGCCGCTTCGACCGCTTCCTGGAGTACATGTAGCCTTTCATCGGCCTCCACACCGGCCCAGAGAACGCGGGGTCGTGACGGGTGTGGGAAGACGCCGAGGCCCCGCACCCGGAGCCGGCATGAGGGGGCTTGCAGGGCACCGAGACGTTCCTGGATGAGGTCAGCCTGGGTCTCCTGAACGGGACCGATGAACCGCAGCGTCAGGTGGTACTGGTGCTCCGAAACCCACCGGACGCCCTCGTGAGGCACGGCGAGACCGTGCAGGCGCTGGCGGAGCGAGGCGGGTACGTCGAGACCGACGAACAGGCGAGGCATGGCAGGAGAGGGCTGGTCGACGCAAAGCTATGGCTATCGAACCCGTGATCCAAAAAATCGTGTCCGGTGGACAGACCGGCGTGGACCGGGCGGCGCTCGATGCCGCAATGGCAGCCGGGGTGGCGGTAGGGGGCTGGTGTCCTCGGGGCCGGCGTGCCGCCGACGGGCGCATCGAGGACCGTTATCCGCTTCGTGAAACGCCTTCGTCCGACTACGCGCAGCGTACGCGGTGGAACGTCCGGGACAGTGACGGCACGCTGGTTCTCCTGGTGGGAGCCCCCTCGGGCGGCACGGCGCTGACGCTCGAAGAGGCCCGCCGGCTGGGTAGGCCCTGCTGTGTCGTGCGGCTCGATGCCCGTCCGGACGTCGCGGCCGTGCGTTCCTGGCTCGAACGGAACGGGGTTCAGGTCCTCAATGTGGCCGGCCCGCGAGAGGAGGAGGCGCCGGGGATCTATGCCCTGGCTCGAGGTTTTATGACCCGCCTCCTTCGACCTGATCCACCGCGATGACGCGGCCCTCCGGACTGGCATCATGGTCGGCGACGCTCCTCCGGATTCTGCCGATGCGCTTCGTGGCGGTCGAGGGACTCCCGGACCTGGGCAGGCGCCGCCAGGCGACGCCGTAGCTCTGACATGCGGAGCTGGGTTTCCGAGAGGTGAACCAGGGCGTCGTTGAGGTGAGTAGCCGCAGGCCGGCGTGCGCGTTGTTGCGGCAACGGGTTCCTCATGCCGGGATGGGGGAGGGGCCTTACCAGCAGGGCCCTCTCCAGCAGGGCTTCCGGATGAACAGGGAAGGGGAGCGCCGGACGCACCAGGATGCCCGGGACTGCCGGCGTCGGCGTTTCCATCTCGGCGCTCCGCCGGAAGCGCTCGGTGAGGACCTCCCGGGCGTAACGGTAGAGAAGGTCTGAACAGAGGAACAGGCCGACGAGGCACAGCCCCATCACGACGCGCGGGGCCAGGATCATTCGATGCATACCGGACCTCCAGATGCTGGGCGAGACCAACGGGATCCACGTGCCGATGCCTGTGATTCCCTAGCGGCGTCAATCCAGGCGGGTATCACACGTGGGCTTCCTGGAGGTAACGGAGGAACGTCCCGTTTATTGCTGAAGAACCGGCATTTATCCCCGCCGAGGTCGCTTCAACAGGAGGGAGAGTCTGATTTGACAGAGCTAGCTTCGCGAAGCGGTGCGGTAGAATAGCGTTGCAGGTCGACTTCATCTTTGTAGTGCCAGCACCAGAACTGCTGGCAGGGGAACCGGTTTTCGTAGAGCGCGCGGCCCACGATGACGGAGTCGACGCCGTACGGCGAGAGTTCTTTGATCTTGAGCAGGTCCTGATAGCCGCCGATGCCACCCGAGGCGGTGATGCGGCATTTCTTGAGACGGCTGCCCAGCGTGCGGTAGGCCTCTACGTTCGGACCCTGCAACGTGCCGTCACGACCGATGTCCGTGTACACGATACGTCGGACGCCCCGCCGCTCCATGTCGAGGGCCATCTCAACGGCGTCGAGCCCGCTGCCTTCCGTCCAGCCTTCGACGCGCACTTCGCCGTCGGCGGCGTCGATGCCGACGACGATGCGGCTGCACGTAAACCGTGCGACGGCCTCCGACACCAGGTCCGGGTCGCGCACGGCGGTGGTGCCGAGGACGACCCGGTAGACGCCCATGTCGAGGGCCGCGGCAATGTCTTCGAGGGTGCGGATGCCGCCACCGAGTTGAATCGGGATGTCGAGGGTCGCGCAGATACGCCGGATGACCTCGCGATTGTCGTTCCGGTCTCCCCGGGCTGCGTCCAGGTCCACGATGTGGAGGGTCCGCGCGTTCATGACGCGCCAGAGCATGGCCATGCGGACCGGGTCGTCGAAATAGACGGTTTCGCGCTCGTACGAGCCCTGATAGAGGCGCACGCAGCGGCCTCCGCGAATGTCGATGGCGGGGATGACGAGCATCATGAACAACGTGGCTCGATGGACATGGAACAGCGCCTTAAACGCTTCAGTCTTTCAAAAGACTCAATTCTTTCGAGCGAGCCGTGGCCGTGGCGACGGCATTGATGAGCATGGTACGCAGGCCGTGGGCCTCGAGGTCGGCCACAGCGGCGATGGCGGTTCCGCCCGGTGTCGTTACCTCGTCGCGCAGGATGGCCGGGTGTTTGCCCGAAGCCAGGACCAGCTTGGCGGCTCCGTAGACGGTCTGGGCCGCCAGGCGGAACGCCTGCGGGCGCGGGATCCCCTGCTTGACGCCCCCGTCGGTCAGGGCTTCGATGAACATGTATACGTACGCCGGTCCGCTCCCCGAAAGGCCCGTGACCGCATCCATCAGATATTCCGGGACGACTTCCACCATCCCGACGCTCTCGAAGAGCTGCCGCGCGATGGTCATGTGGTTCTCGGTGGCGAGGGCCCCGGCGGTGATGGCCGTCGCGCCTTCGTCCACGATCATGGGGGTGTTGGGCATGGCCCGGATCACCGGAATCTCGCGGGCGAAGGCCGTCTGCAGTGCCTCCGTCGTCAGACCCGCCAGGACCGAGATGACCAGAACGTCGTCGGCTACGTGCTCCCGGATTTCATGAATGACCTGACGGGCATTCTGAGGCTTGATGGCCAGCACAATGACCGTGGCGTCCCGGACCGCCTCGACATTGCTCGTCAGGGTGTGGATGCCGGGGAACTGTTCCTGCAGTGCCTCCAGCATGGCCGGATTACGGCGGGTGGCCCGGACCTGCCCCGGGTTCAGTTCATGGGTGTTCAGGATCCCACCGATGAGCGAGCGGCCAATGTTGCCGGCCCCGATGATGGCAATGGTCTGATTCGTCAGCATGAGCGTACCTGCTGGTCGTGGGGAGAGATCTGAAACTACGACAGGGCTCACCCCGAAGGCTACCCCGGGACATCCCGGAAGGCAGGGATGAAGGGCTTCCGGCGTAAATTAACGGTGAAGGTGGATCACGGGTATCCGGTGCGCCTTCAGGGAAGGCCTCGATTTCGTTAATTCCAGAGCTACGTTCACCTGATCTCGCCGTCCGTCGGCGACCCTCGCATGGTCATCTCCTATTACGCCATGACAAGCCCGTATCTTTCCACACCCGAGCGCATTCTGGTAACCGCCGCGTTACCCTATGCCAACGGGCCGGTGCATATCGGCCATCTGGCCGGGGCCTATTTGCCGGCCGATCTGTACTGCCGTTATCAGCGCCTCAAGGGCCGGGATGTCCTGTTTATTTGCGGCTCGGATGAGTACGGGGTGGCGATCATGGTGCGTGCCCGCAAGGAAGGCATCACCCCGCAGGAACTGGTCGATCGCTACCACCCGATGATCGCGGATGCCTTCGCGCGGTTTGGCATGAGCTTCGACCACTACGGGCGTACGACCTCGCCCATCCATACCGAAACCAGCCAGGATTTTTTCCGCCGCCTGGCGCAGAAAGGAACGTTCGTTCTCAAGACGGAACAGCAATTATACGATCCCGAGGCCGGTCTCTTCCTGGCCGATCGGTTCGTACGGGGTACCTGTCCCGTCTGTGGGTATGAGGATGCCTATGGCGACCAGTGCGAGAAGTGCGGATCGTCCCTCAGCCCGCAGGAACTCATCAACCCTCGCAGTGCCCTGACCGACGCCACGCCGGTCTTGCGTGAGACGACGCACTGGTACATCCCCCTCGGCAGCCTGCAGCCCCGACTCGAGCAGTGGATCGAGACACGGAAAAACTGGAAGCCCAACGTGCTGGGGCAGGTGCGGAGCTGGCTTCAGGAGGGACTCAAGGATCGGGCTATCACGCGCGACGTGCCCTGGGGCGTTCCCGTGCCGGACGACGTGGCCCGAGCCGCCGGTGTCGATGCTACCGGCAAGGTCATCTACGTCTGGTTCGACGCCCCCATTGGCTACATTTCTGCTACGAAGGAATGGGCGCTCCGAACCGGCGATCCGGACCGCTGGAAGCAATACTGGCAGGATGAGCACACCCGCCTCATCCATTTCATCGGCAAAGACAACATCGTCTTCCACTGTCTGATGTTTCCCGCCATGCTCATGGAGCACGGCGACTATGTGCTTCCCGAGAACGTTCCGGCCAACGAATTTCTCAACCTGGAGGGCCAGAAACTCTCTACGAGCCGGGGATGGGCGGTGTGGCTTCATGAATACCTTGAGACCTTCCCGGCCGATCTGCTTCGCTACAGCCTGGCCACCACGCTGCCCGAGACACGCGATACCGACTTCAGCTGGAACGACTTCCAGACGCGGGTCAATTCAGAACTGGCCGACATTCTGGGCAACTTCGTCAACCGGACGATGACGTTTGCCCGCCGGTTTGCGGACGGCAAGGTGCCGCCCCTGGTCGACCCCAGCGAGACGGACCGGGCCGTGCTGGAAGAACTCGCCGGGTTCCCGGAGCGCATCGGGGCTGCGTACGAAAACTTTCGCATGCGCGAGGCCGTGTTCGAGACGATGAATCTGGCCCGGCTCGGCAACAAGTATTTCAACGATACCGAACCCTGGCACACACGCCGGACCGATCCACAGGCCTGTGCCAACACCATTCACGTGTCCCTGCAGCTCTGCGCGGCGCTCAGCGTGCTCATGGAGCCTGTCCTGCCGTTTTCGGCGGCCCGATTGCGGGCGATGCTTCGGCTGGAGGGCATCCGGGCCAGCACGCCGCATACCCCGTCGGATGACCTGCGGGGATGGGACGAGGCCGCCCGGCCCCTCCTGTCCGAAGGACACGAACTCGGAACGCCCGAGATCCTGTTCAAAAAGATCGAAGATGACGTGATTCAGGCCCAGATCCAGAAGCTTAAAAACGCGACCGAGCCGGAAAACGAGCCAGAAGGCGCGACGAACGAGCCTGCGGATGCGCCGTACGAACCGTTCAAGGGCACGATCTCGTACGAGGACTTTGCCCGTCTCGACCTGCGCGTAGGTCGCGTGACCCATGCGGAGAAGGTAGCCAGGTCGAAGAAACTGTTGCGGCTGGAAGTCGACCTCGGGGCGGAGCAGCGCCAGATCCTCGCCGGCGTAGCCGAACAGATGGCCCCCGAGGATCTGACTGGACGGAAGGTGGTCGTGGTGGCCAATCTGGCGCCCCGCAAGATGATGGGGCTGGAAAGTCAGGGGATGCTCCTGATGGCCGAAAACCGGGATGGCACGTTCGTGCCCCTGACGGCCGATGCGGAGCCGGGCGCCGTCGTGCGGTAAGGACGATCCTCAGGGCGTGGTGGGGAGGTCGGGAGGCCTTTCCGTGCGTGCGTTGAGCAGGTCCTCCAGATCGAGGGGGCGCGTATACATCGCCAGCGTCCCATCAGGGTGACGAGGCCAGGCGCTGGAGGGGCGATCCCGGTAGAGTTCGACGCCGTTGCCATCGGGGTCGCGGAGGTAGAGCGCTTCACTGACTCCGTGGTCCGCGGCGCCATCGAGCGGATAGTTGGCCCGGAGGAGCCGGTACAGGGCATCGGCCAGAGCCTGTCGGGAAGGGTACAGGATGGCGAAGTGGTACAGTCCCGTATGCCCGGGGGGCGGTGGCGTTCCGCCCAGGCTCTCCCAGGTGTTTAACCCCACGTGGTGATGGTAGCCGCCAGCGCTCAGGAAGGCGGCGGAGGTGCCCATGCGCTGCATTACTTCGAAGCCAAGGACGTCACGGTAGAAACGGAGCGCACGTTCGAGGTCGGCCACTTTCAGGTGTACGTGGCCGATGCAGACACCCGGGTCGAGGGGAAGGTTCATGGTGCACAGAACGGTAGAGGGCGTTCCGGAAAAAGGGAAAAAAAAGAAAAAGCCCGGCCGAATGACCGGGCTTTTCCCTTCAGCAAACTGCTATGCTCAGTCGACGCGCTGCACGTTCATCGCGCTGAGGCCTTTCGGCGTCCGCTCGACATCATATTCGACCTGCTCGCCTTCGCGGAGTCCGTCATCCCAGCCGAGGCCGTCGACGTTGTTGCGATGCACGAAGACGTCTTTGCTGCCGTCCGTGGGTTCAATGAAGCCGTAGCCTTTCTCGGCGTTGAACCACTTTACTTTACCTTGTGCCATGGTGTTGTACTGGTGTTGCTCCGCGGTGCGCGCGATCAAAAAACCAACCTGAAATGCCTCGTGCGCCGTTTCGCGCGTCGTGCCAGAAAGGAGAATTGATACCGTACCGGGGAGATGTTATTGGGTAATGAGGTCTGTGTTACCGGGGCGCCCCTGAAAAGATCCCCGGAAAAAAATTTTTTTCTACAAGGGCAACATCGATGGTCGATGGGTGTCTTACTAACAAGTTAGTACTATGGGGTACATAGAAACGACGAACGGATGAAAAAGAAGCAGTCGTTGACCCCGCTGGGGGAGACGGAGCTGGAAGTATTGCAGCACGTGTGGGCCCTGGGGCAGGCCACGGTGGCCGACGTGCACGATCGGATCCTTCGCGAGCGGAAAGTGGCCTATACGACCATCATGACGGTCATGAAAAACCTCGCCCGGAAAGGATTCCTCGAGTATGAGCGGCAGGGTAATGCCTATGTCTACCGTCCGTCTCGTCCTCCCGAGGAGGTGCGCTACGGTCTGCTTCGTTCCCTGCTGAAGAAGGTGTTTCGTGGTTCGCCAGCGGCTCTGGTGCAGACCCTGGTACGGAACGAGCCGCTCTCGGAAGAAGAACGGCAGGCCATCCGAACACTGATCGATCAACTGGACGATGAGCCGGATGTATCTGATGGAGGGACTGCTTCGCCTCGGTGAAGCAGCGTTGGACGCGCTATGGATCCCCGTGCTGGTCTGGACGCTGGTGGCGTTGCCGGTGTATCTGCTGGGGCGCGCGTTGCAGCATCGGCAGCCGGGCCTCGCGCATAGCCTGGTGTTGGGGATGTTATGTGCGTTACCGCTCGGTATGGTAGTGAGCGGGGTGATCTTGCCGGCCAGGCAACTTGCTGCGGATGGAGGAATCGGCGGCCTGGTTGCCACGGGGGCTCTCCCCGCGATCATGGTGACGGTGTCGCCGCCGGAATCCTCGCTATACGTGGGGCTCGGGGCCCTGACCCTTCTGGTTGCCGGCATGGCCCTCTTTCGCCTGGGCCGGCTGGGCTGTCAGGCGAGAGCGCTCTACCGCATGCATCGGCGCCTCCGGCCCCATGTGCAGGCCAACCGTACCGTGGCCGATCTGGCGCGACGTCTCGGGATTCGCCGTCGGGTACGGCTGGTTTCATCGCCGGGCGTAAGGATTCCCCTGACCTACGGCGTCGTACGGCCCGTCATCGTGCTGCCCGCCTCGATGGATCCGGAGAGCGAAGCGGGACGCCTGGCGTTGCTGCACGAGCTCGTCCATGTGTGCCGCAACGATATGATCTGGCATGGCCTGGCTTCGGTGATCGCCGCCCTGTTCGGTGCACACCCGCTCGTTGCCCGGATGATGCGTTTCCTGGACGTCACCCGTGAGCAGGCATGCGACCGGGTGGTGCTGGTGCTCGGGACGTGTGCGCCGCGTGCCTACGCCCGGCTCCTGTTTCGGCTGCTCCACGAGGCTCCGTCCGTGGCCACGCCGTCCCTGGGGATGGCCGCGTCTTCTCACATCAAAACACGTATCGAAGCCATGAAAACCTATCCGCGTACTCATTTCCCCCCGCGCCTCGCCCTGCTGGCGGGCCTGCTGGTGCTCCTGGGCGGTACGATCCTGGTCGCCTGCACCGATATCGTAGAAGAGACGCCCCAGGCCGAAGGACAGGCCATGGCCGGCAAAAAGAGTGAAGGATCGTCGACGGGAGAAACCTTTGTCATCGTCGAACGGATGCCGGAGTTGATCGGTGGCCTGGCCTCGATCCAGAGTAAGATCCGGTATCCGGAGATCGCGAAGAAAGCCGGCGTCGAGGGGACGGTCATCGTGCAGTTTACGGTCGATGAAAAAGGGCGTGTCGTCGACCCGGAAGTGGTCCAGGGTATCGGCGCCGGTTGCGATGAAGAAGCGCTACGGGTGATGAAGGAGGCCCGGTTCATACCCGGTATGCAGAACGGGGAGGTGGCGCCCGTTCGGATTTCGGTGCCGATCCGGTTCAAACTGCACCGTGAGTAAGCGGTTGTGCTCCGGCACTCCGTCCGAGCGACGGGCCCGGCCGCCCGTAGGCAGCACGACGGCCCCGGCATCCAGGAGGATACCGGGGCCGCTGTGCCGATGCAGAAGGGTGATATCAGATATTGATCGGCATGTCGTAGGCGGCACGGGTGGCTTCCATGATCGCCTCCGAGAGCGTCGGGTGCGGGTGGATGGCCTCCATGATCTCGTGCGCCGTCGTCTCGAGGACCCGGGCCGTAACCGCCTCGGCGATCAGTTCGGTGGCATCGTAGCCGATGATGTGGCAGCCCAGGAATTCGCCATATTTGGCGTCGTAGATCACCTTCACGAAGCCTTCGGTGTGACCCAGCGCCGAAGCCTTGCCGGAGGCCGTGAAGGGGAACTTGCCGACCTTGACTTCATAGCCGGCCTCCTTCGCCGCCTGTTCGGTGTAACCGACCGAGGCGATCTGCGGCTGGCAGTATGTGCAGCCGGGGATGTTCTTTTTGTCGAGCGGATGGACGTCCAGGCCGGCAATCTTTTCCACGCACAGGATGCCTTCGTGGCTGGCTTTGTGGGCGAGCCATGGAGGCCCGGCCACGTCGCCGATGGCGTAGATGCCCGGCACGTTCGTGCGCCCGAAGCCGTCGACCACGATGGCGCCGCGCTCGGTCTTGACCCCGACCGTCTCCAGGCCGAGGTTCTCGATGTTGCCCACGACACCGACGGCCGAGAGCACCTGGTCACACTCGATGATCTCCTCGCCCTTTTTCGTCTTCACCTTCACCTTGAGCGTCTTGCCCTTCGTGTCGACGCTCTGCACCTCGGCGCTCGTCATCACGTTGATGCCGGCTTTCTTGAAGGCCCGGGCCAGCTCCTTCGAGACGTCGGCGTCTTCGACCGGCACGAGACGATCCATCACCTCGATGAGGGTAACCTCGGTGCCCATGTGATGGTAGAAGTAGGCGAACTCGACACCGATGGCGCCGGCGCCGACGACCACGAGACGCTTCGGTTGCGTCGTCTGGAGCATGGCCTCCTTGTACGTGATGATCTTCTTCCCGTCGACGGGCAGCGGGGGGATCTCGCGGGCCCGGGCGCCGGTGGCAAGGATGATATGCTTCGCCTCGACGGTCCGCGCCTCTCCGATCTTGTTGCCATCCATGTCCTCCGACGGCTGCACGTCGATCTTGCCCTTCCCGACGAGGCGCCCGTAGCCGTAGATGACGTCGATCTTGTTCTTCTTCATCAGGAAGGCGACGCCTTTGTTCATCTTGTCGGCCACGCTCCGGCTGCGTGCGATGACCTTGGCAAAGTCAGGCTGGACCTGCCCGCTGAGGCCATACGCTTCGAGGTGCTTGGCGTATTCCATCAACTCGGCGCTCTTGAGCAGGGCCTTCGTCGGAATGCAGCCAATGTTGAGGCAGACGCCTCCGAGTTTGTTTTTCTCGATGACGGCCGTCTTGAAGCCGAGCTGGCTGGCACGGATGGCGGTCTCGTAGCCGCCCGGCCCGGTGCCGATGACGACCACGTCGTACGGGGAAGTAGCCATAGGATCTATCGCTGCGGTTGCATGTCGCGGAAATACGGGGACGCGCCAAAATACGGGGTGGCGTGCACCGGTGCCAAAACGGCCTGTTCACTCCGGGAAAAGCTTGTGTGAAAAACGGGCACGCCCTCTGGAACCGCGTGCGGGGTCCGCGGTGTCGAAAGGCCACCTGCCGCAACCCGAATCGTAGCCATGCCTTCGTTTGCCCGGCGTCTGGATACCCCGGAGATGATGGACGACTTCTCCATCGTCGACGATCGGCTCCTGCAGGCGCTGGACGAGTTGCGGTGGGTGAACCGGCTCCTGGGGGGGTATGCAGCCACGATGCATGTCCTCAAACCCTACCTGAAGGCGCGCCGGGGGCGCCCCGTCCACCTGCTCGATCTGGGTACCGGGGTGGCGGACTATCCGGAGGTGATCGTCCGATGGGCGGACCGGCAGGGGCTCGACGTGCAGGTTACGGCCATCGATGCCAACCCGGCGACGGTGGAGCATGCCCGGCGGACCCTGGCGCGGCGCCTGCCCCCACGGCTGGCACGGCGGATCCGGGTGCTGGTGGCGGACGCGCTCGCCCTGCCGTTCGGGGAGGACAACTTCGACGTGGCCATGGCCGCCATGTTCATGCATCACCTCGACGACGAGGGGGCGGTCCGGCTGCTCCGCGAAATGCGGCGCGTGGCGCGGGAAGGTCTCCTCGTCAACGACCTGCACCGGCATGGGGTGGCCTACTACGGGATCCTGGTGCCGGCGCGCCTGTTACCCGTCTCGCCCATGTTCCGGCACGATGCGCCCGTTTCGGTGCGGCGGGGGTTCCGGCGGGAGGAACTGGAGACCATCGCCCGGGCGGCGGGGCTGCCGCGGGCCCGCATCGCCTGGCGGCCGGCCTTCCGCTGGGTGCTGACCACGGTGAGGGAGAGCCCATGACGGTACGTGCTGACTGTGATGTTGCGATCGTGGGCGCCGGGCCGGCCGGATGTGCCGCGGCGATTGCCCTGGCCCGGCAGGGCGTCCGGGTGACGCTGCTGGAAAAGCGGCGGTACCCGGCTCATCGGCTCTGCGGGGAGTTCCTCTCGACCGAGGTCATGGACCTCTTCGAGCACCTCGGTGTGGCCGGGGCGATCCGTGCGGCCGGCCCGGCCCTCATGACCACGGCCCGGCTGTACACGGCGTCGGGGGAGGTCCTGGAGACGAGCCTGCCGGGTACGGCGCTGGGGTTGAGCCGCTATCGGATGGATGCGCTCCTGTTCGAGCAGGCCTGCGCGGCCGGCGCCGACGGACGCGCGGGGACGACCGTCCGAGCCGTCACAGGGGATCTCCGTAGCGGCTTCCTCGTCGACACCGGCGATGGCATGCTGGCGGCACGGGTCGTCCTCGGAGCCTGGGGGAAACGGGATCGCCTCGATGCCCGGCTCCGGCGCGCCTGGCTCACACGCCGCACGGTGTACGTCGCTACGAAAGCACACTTCGACGGTGTCGCGTTGCCCGGACGGGTTGAGCTGCATGCCGTACCGGGAGGCTATTGCGGCCTCTCGCACGTGGAAGACGGCCGGGTGAATGCCTGCTGGGTGACCCGCGCCGACGTGCTCCGCGAAGCCGGTGGGAAGCCGCAGCAGCTGATCGATCGGGTTTTTTCCCGCCATCCGGCCCTGGCGGATCGCTTTGCCCGGATGCATGCCGTCACGCCCTTCGTCTCCGTGGGCGGGCTCGACTTTGCGCCGAAGGGACCCTGGGCCGGCGATGTCTGCCTGATTGGCGACACGGCAGCCCTGATCGCTCCCCTCTGTGGGGATGGCATGGCGATGGCGCTGCAGAGCGGCCTCTTGGCGGCGCGCCATACGATGGGGTGGCTGGAGGGCCGTCTGGATCACGCCGCGTTTCGCCGGGGCTATGCCCGGGCATGGAGCGAGGCGTTCAGGGGAAGGGTCCTGCTGGGACAGGCCCTGCATGCCGGCTTTACCCGCCCTGCCGTGGCCGACCGACTCCTGCCTCTCCTGGCGCGCCTGCCGGCTGTGACGGGCTGGCTGGTGCGGAAGACGCGGGGGGGGATCAGCCCCGGGCGGCACGGTGCAGCCGGTCCATGAGGGCTAGGCCAAGACCTTCGGGGCGTACCGCCTCGGCATAGATGGTCTCGATCCCCAGCGCGTCGCACCGTCGGAAGAAGTGGAAGAGGGCGTGGGCATACGCTTCGACATCGGGGCAGACCTGCACGTGACCGAAGGCATGCGGGTCGCTCGGACGATGCAGGCCGATGAAGGCCGCCCGGGTGCCGGGGACCGCCTCCCCGGGGGACGAAACCAGCACGACCCCGGCGTGCGGGGCGTAATGCCGGTAGCGCGTCCCCGGACTGCGGGCCAGCCGTTCTTCGGCGGTGGCCGCCAGGCGTACGTCGGGCACGACGGCACGCAGGGCTTCCATCGTCACGGCACCGGCCCGCAGGACGACGGGCACCTCGCCCGAGACGTCCACCACCGTGGATTCCAGGCCGACCGGGGTGCGATCTCCCTGGAGGATACAGGGGATGCGCCCCCCCAGGTCTTCGAGGACGGCCTCCCAGGTCGTCGGACTCGGACGGCCCGACCGGTTGGCCGAGGGGGCGGCTACCGGCGTCCCGCAGGCCTGAAGAAACGCCTGCGCCACCGGAAGGGCCGGCATCCGGACGCCCACGGTGTCCAGCCCGCCGGAAACGATGGCCGGGACGTCCGGGTGGCGGGGGAGGATCAACGTCAGCGGGCCGGGGAAGAACGCGCGTAGCAACGTCTCCGCCACGGCCGGGATCGCCGCCACGACCCGGCCGAGTCCCTCCCGATCCGCCACGTGCACGATGAGCGGATTATCGGGAGGCCGCCCTTTCGCAGCATAGATGTTCCGGATGGCCTGCGTGTTGAAGACATCCCCCCCGAGTCCATAGACCGTCTCCGTGGGGAAGGCGACGATGTCGCCCTGCCGGATGAAGGCGGCTGCCTCGTCGGGCGATCGGGTCAGGATCGTTTCCACGCGCAGATACCGGGAAGCCATGTCAGGCGTCACAGCCAGCGTTTCCGCCGGAAGTACAGGAGCATGCCGGCCGCGATGGCCACCATCGCCAGCATGACGAGCGGGTAGCCGTAGCGGTAGTGCAGTTCGGGCATGTGCTCGAAGTTCATCCCATAGATGCCCGCGATGAAGGTGAGCGGGATGAAAATCGTCCCGACGATGGTGAGGAACTTCATGATCTCGTTCATCCGGTTGCTCAGGCTCGACATGTAGAGATCCATGAGCCCGCTGATCACGTCACGCAGGGACTCGACGATGTCGATGACCTGGATGATGTGGTCGTAGGCATCGCGGAGGAACGGACGCGTTTCTTCGCGGAACAGGGGCAGTTCGATGCGCTCCAGGGTCATGAAGAGTTCACGGACGGGCCAGACGGCTCGGCGCATCAGGATCAACTCGCGACGGAGGTCGCGGATCTTCTGCTGGACCTCCATCGATGGGTCACGCAGTACTTCATCCTCGAGTTCTTCGAGGAGTTCACCGACCTCTTCGAGGACGACGAAGTAATGATCCACGATGACGTCGAGGATGGCATAAGCCAGGTAATCAGCTCCGCTCCGGCGCAGACGGCCCTGTTCCAGCCGCAACCGGTGTCGGATCGGGTCGAGCACGTCGCCCGGGCGCTCCTGGAAGGAGAGCACGAACCCCTCGCTGACGACGAGGCTCAGTTGTTCGGCCTCGATCTGCCGGCGTTCCCGGTCGAAGCGGAGCATGCGGATGACGATGAACAGGTAGTCCTCATAGACCTCGACCTTGGGCCGCTGCGCCGTACTGACGATGTCCTCGAGGACAAGGGGGTGCAGGCCGAAATGGGCCCCGAGGCGGCGGACCGTCTCCGTGTCGTGGCTCCCGTCGACGTTGATCCAGGTGACGTGGGGCGAGTCGCGGTAGGGAAAGACATCCTCTACGTCTTCGAGGGCGCGTTCTTCGAAGTGATCCGGTCCGTAATCGAACAGGGTCAGGCGGACGGGGTCCGTTCGTTCCACCAGCGGCACCAGCGTGCCGGGCGGGAGGCCCACCTTTTTCCTTCGTTTTTTCAGGTACCGGTTCATAGCGTCGGCAGATCGATGGGCCGGCGGGGCCGGGTCGGTGCGCACCCGATGTCCCGGCCCCGAGCCCCGGGTCCCGGTCAGCGGTCCGTGAGGGCCTCGATACCGGGCAGCGTCTTGCCTTCGAGGAACTCGAGCATGGCGCCGCCGCCCGTGGAGACGTGGCTGATCCGGTCTTCGTAGCCGGACTGGTTGATCGCGGCCACCGAGTCGCCGCCGCCCACGACGGTCAGGGCACCGTGCTCCGTCGCCTCGGCCAGGGCCCGGGCGATGGCAAAGGTTCCCGCCGCAAAGTGGGGCATTTCGAAGACCCCCATCGGGCCGTTCCAGACGATCGTGCGTGCCTTCAGGAGAAGGCTCCGGTACGTGTCCACGGTCGCCGGCCCGATGTCCAGCCCCATCTCGCCGTCGGGGATGTCGCCGGTGACGGTGCGGCGTGGGGCGTCGTTGTCGAACGCGGTGGCGACGACGTGGTCCACGGGCAGCTTGATCTTGCCGGCGGCCTGTTCGTAGAGGGACCGGGCCACGTCGAGCCGGTCCTCTTCGACGCGTGAGGCTCCGACGGCATGGCCCAGGGCTTTCAGGAAGGTGTAGCTCATGGCGCCGCCAATGAGCAGATGATCGACGCGGTCGAGCAGGTTCTCGATGACGCCGATCTTGTCGGACACCTTCGCGCCGCCGAGGACGGCCACGAAGGGGTGCTCCGGTGCCTCCAGCACGCGGGAGAGGTAGGTCACCTCGCGTTCGAGCAGGTAGCCCATGGCGGCTTTCTCGACATGCCGGGTGATGGCGACGGTGGAAGCATGGGCGCGGTGCGCCGACCCGAAGGCGTCGTTCACATACAGGTCGCCCAGCGCGGCCCATTCGGCAGCCAGGGCGTCGTCGTTTTTCGTTTCGCCGGGATGGAAGCGGGTGTTCTCGAGCAGCAGGATGGCGCGCTCGGGCAGTGCAAACGCATGCGTACGCACGGCCTCGCCCGTCACGGCCGGGACGAAATGCACCGGGACGTCTATGAGCGTCGCCAGATGGTCGGCGACCGGAGCGAGGCTGTATTTCGGATCGGGCTGCCCCTTGGGGCGGCCGAGGTGGCTCAAGAGAATGGCCCGACCGCCCCGTTCCAGAATGGCCCGGATGGTCGGCAGGGCGGCCCGGATGCGGGTGTCGTCAGCGACCTTCGTCCGGCCGTCCTCGTCGCTGAGCGGTACGTTGAAATCGACGCGGACCAGCACACGGTGGCCGCGTACGTCCAGGTCGTCGAGCGTGAGTTTGGGCATGGTTCTATCCGAATCGGTTAGCGTCGTCGGTAAGGCAAAGCCCCGGGGGGTAAAAAAAGGGGGAGCGGTCGTATGATACGCGCTCCCCCCGTCTTGTCAAAGACCCGGATCGTCAGGCCAGTTCGGACACCGTCATCAGCTTCTGCACGATGTCCACGGTGCGATTGGCGTACCCCCACTCGTTGTCGTACCAGCCGACCACCTTCACCATGTTGCCCGACACCATCGTCGAGAGAGCATCGAAGATGCAGGAGTGCGGGTTGTGAATGATGTCGGTCGAGACGATGGGGTCCTCGGTGTACTGGAGGATCCCCTTGAGGCGGTCACCGGCGGCGGCTTTCATGGCCGCGTTGACTTCCTCGACGGTCGTCTCCCGCTCCAGTTCGGCGGTGAAGTCGGTGATCGAGCCGTCCGGCACCGGCACACGGAGCGCGAAGCCGTCGAGCTTGCCGTTGAGGTGGGGGAGCACCAGGCCGACGGCTTTGGCGGCGCCGGTGGTGGTGGGGATGATCGAGACGGCGGCGGCACGGGCGCGGCGCAGGTCGCTGTGCGGGGCGTCCTGCAGGCGCTGGTCGGCCGTGTAGGCGTGCACGGTGGTCATGAAGCCACGCCGCACGCCGAACGTGTCGTCGAGCACCTTCACCATCGGGGCCAGGCAGTTCGTGGTGCAGCTCGCATTCGAGATCACCTCTTCTTCGCCGGTGAGCTGGTCGTCGTTGACGCCCAGAACGACCGTCGCATCCACTTTCCCTTTGGCCGGGGCCGAGATGACGACTTTCTTCGCGCCGCCCTGCAGGTGCTGGGCGGCCGCCTCCCGCGTGCGGAAGATGCCGGTGGATTCGACGACCACATCCACGCCCAGTTCGCCCCAGGGCAGGTTCTTGGGGTCGCGCTCACTGAGTACCCTGAAACGGTCGCCGTCGATGATCAGGTCGTTCCCGTCGACGGTCACCTCGCCGGGGTAGATGCCATGCACGGAGTCGTACTTGAACAGGTGCGCCAGCGTGCGGGCATCGGTGATGTCATTGACGGCGACGATGTCGAACGCGTCGCTCTTGCGTTCGAGAATCGCACGAAAAACCAGACGCCCGATGCGTCCGAAGCCGTTGATGCCGAGTTTGATCGCCATGGTTGGGTTCCTCCTGATCTATCCTGTAGCGTGTTTGAAGTGGCTGGTAGGTGGGTCCGGGTCGTCGCAGGGAAGGGCACGGCCCGACCCTGTGCTAGGACCGTTTGCTCGCCCGGACGTTTCAGGACAAGTTAAGAAAGTAGCCGGTAAATCAGGATGGGTCCAGGCGGGCGTTTCGTGAGGAAACGGTAGAGAAAAGCGGCATTTCATGGCGCGGGGGCAGGCCCTTGTCGAAATTTTGCACAAGTGTGAGCGCGGGCGTGTTGTTGCATTGCGGCCCCCGGGCAAATGCGATATCTTCACCAATCTATGTGTACCCGTGCCTATCTACGGGGTACGCTTCCCCGAAACCGAGTATACCCGATCTATGTCCACGCTGCATCCGACCAAGAAGGTCTCGCGGAAACAGGAGCTTCGCCAGGACACCGTCGTCACGTTCTATGCGCGGGCCTGGGCGTTTTTCGAACAGAATCGTACCCTGGTGCTGGGGGCCCTGGCCGGCGTCGTGCTCGTCATCGCCGGGCTCATCGGTTATCATTTCTACCAGCAGCATCAGCAACAGGAAGCCCTGGCCGAAATGGCCGGTGCGGTTCAGGCCTACGAGCAGGGGCGGTACCGGGAGGCGCTCGACGGTACGGCCGACTACGTCGGGCTGTTGTCGATCATCGAGCGGTACGGAGGCACCGACGCCGGGAACCTGGCGCGTTTCTATGCCGCCGATGCGCTGTTCCGTCTCGGTGAGTACGACCAGGCGCTGGAGTATTTCGAGGAGTTCGATGCCGAGGACAACCTGCTGGCGGCGAGTGCGCTGGCAGGCCAGGCTGCCATCTACGAGCACCGGGGGGACTACGACCGCGCCGCGCGTCTCTACCGCCGCGCCGCCGAGATGGCCGAAAGCGACCTCCTGGCCGTGGACTACCTCTACGATGCCGCGCGTGCTCTCGAGGCGGCGGAGGATTATGACGAGGCGCTCGAGGTCTACGAGGAAATCAAAGCGCGTTACGAGAACGTTCCGGCGGCCCGAAACGTTGACGTGGACATCGCCCGTGTGCAGACGCTGCTCCGGAAACGCAACGCCTGAACCCCACCGGGTTGCCTGACCATCTTCCGCTGTTCCACTCATGGCCGAATCCACCATCCTCGTCGTCGACGACGAAGCCAGCATCCGCCGCACACTCCGGGAAATCCTCGAATATGAGGGGTTTGCGGTCGAAGATGCCGAGCACGGGGAGGAGGCGCTGGCGAAGCTGCGGGCCCAGCGGTATGATCTCGTCCTGCTCGACGTAAAGATGCCGCGCATGGACGGGCTGGAGGTCCTTGCCGTCATGGCCGAGGAGATGCCCGAGGTGCCCGTCGTGATGATCTCGGGCCACGGCACCATCGAGACGGCCGTGGAGGCGACCAAACTGGGGGCGTTCGACTTCATCGAGAAACCGCCGGACCTCAACCGGCTCCTGGTCACGATCCGGAATGCGCTCGACCGGGGGCATCTCGTCGAGGAGAACCGGCGCATGCGCCAGGCGATCGTCGAGAAGCACGGGACGGAGCGCACGCCCATCCTGGGGGACAGCCCCGCCATCCGGCGGATCAAGGAAACGATCGAACGGGTGGCCCCGACCGAGGCGCGGGTGCTCATCACGGGAGAGCCGGGCACGGGCAAGGAACTGGTGGCCAAGTGGATCCACTACCTCTCGCCCCGCCGGGACGGCCCGATGGTGGAGGTCAACTGTGCCGCCATCCCGAGCGAACTGATCGAGAGCGAGCTGTTCGGGCACGAGAAGGGTTCGTTCACCGGAGCGACCAAACAGCGTATCGGCAAGTTCGAACTGGCGCACGGTGGCACCCTGTTCCTCGACGAGATCGGGGACATGAGCCTGGCGGCGCAGGCGAAAGTGCTGCGGGCCCTGCAGGAGAACAAGATCACCCGCGTGGGCGGCGACCGGGCCATACCGGTGGATGTACGCGTGGTCGCGGCCACGAACAAGGACCTGCTCAAACAGATCGAGGAGAATGCGTTCCGGGAGGACCTGTACCACCGGCTGAGCGTCATTCTGATCCATGTGCCCCCGCTGCGAGAGCGTCGTGAGGACATCCCGGTCATAGCTCGTCATTTTGCGGCTGAACTGGCCCGCCGGAACGGGCTTGGCGAGAAGACCTTCACCGAGGAGGCGCTGGAACGGCTCAAACAGTACGAATGGCGCGGCAACGTGCGCGAACTGCACAACGTCGTCGAACGGCTCCTCATTCTGAGCGAGGGGCCGACCGTCAAAGCCAGCGATGTCGAGCGTTATGTGACGCCCGGGGGGGGCGGGGGCCATCCGATCGAGCAACTGATCACCCGGTACGACTCGTTCTCCGAGTTCCGGGATCAGGCCGAGAAGCTCTTCATCGAATACAAGCTCCGGGAGAACGACTGGAACATCAGCAAGACGGCCGAGGCTATCGGGATCCAGCGCTCACACCTCTACAACAAGATGAACAAGTACGGGATCGAGCGGGAGGATTGACGCCAGCCGCTTGGAGGCCCATGCCGGATGATGCCGACGACGACCGCTTCGCCTGAGCCGATCCTGATCGTCGAGGGGTTGCGGAAGACGTACCCTTCGGGCGAGGGGGAACGGCTCGTGGTGCTGGAGGACCTGGACATGGCCGTGCTGCCGGGGGAGATCGTGGCGGTCGTCGGAGAAAGCGGTACGGGAAAGAGTACCCTGCTGCATGTGCTGGGCACGCTCGACCGGCCGGACGAAGGGGTGGTGCGGTTCCGGGGCGAGGATGTGTTTCGGATGGATGACGAAGCGCTGGCGGCCTTCCGCAACCGGTCGATCGGGTTCGTCTTCCAGTTTCACCATCTGTTGCCGGAGTTCACGGCGCTCGAGAACGTGCTGATGCCGTCGCTGATTGCGCGGAAACGGCTGGCGGAGGTGCGGCCGCGCGCGATGGCGCTGCTGGAGACGCTGGGGCTGGCCGATCGGGCTCAGCACCGCCCCGGACAACTCTCCGGCGGGGAGAAGCAGCGGGTCGCCATTGCCCGGGCGCTGATGAACGAACCGGCGCTCGTGCTGGCCGACGAGCCCACGGGAAACCTGGA
>CAZKFR010000027.1:0-24886 GCA_964552015.1 uncultured Rhodothermaceae bacterium
GCTGGATACCCCCTTCCGCAGCCTGACCATAGGCGGCTGACGCTGCGTCGTGCGTATTTCGTATTTCGTATTGCGTATTGCGTGTTTCCTTTACGCACGTCGCACCACGCACCACGCACCCGCACGGTCCTGCCCGACATCCACAGGCTGAGCTCTCATATCTATGGAAACGGCATCACCGGACTGGTTTCGCGAGATCGACCACACGGGCGACATCGGCATCGAGGTGGAGGCGCCCGACCTGGACACCCTCTTCGCCCGCGCTGCCTGGGGGATGTTCGCCATGCTCACGGATCTGACGCGCGTGCGGCCCGGGCGCAGTCGCCGCGTGCAGGTGGAGGCCCCCGACCGGGATGCCCTGATGGTCCGCTGGCTCTCCGAACTGAACTACCTGCACCTGACCGAGGGCTGGCTCTTCTGCTGTTTCGACGTCGAGGAGCGCACGGACCGGCACCTGACGGCCACGGCCCACGGCGAGCCGTTCGACCCGGGCCGCCATACGCTCTACACGGAGATCAAGGCCGTCACCTTCCACGGCCTGACGATCCGCCTGGAGAACGACCGGTGGATCGCCCGCGTTATCTTCGACATGTGATCCGCCAACGTTTGACGTTCGACGTTCAACGTTCCACCCAACCCCGACCCCAACCGTCATGGCCCTGAAGATTCGCCAGCTGAACGAATACCTCTGGGAGATCCCGAAGGAGGGCGGGATGCGGGTGCCGGCCCGGATCTACGCCACGAAGCGGATGATGGACGACATCCGCTCCGACAACGCCCCGCAGCAGGCCGCCAACGTGGCCCATCTGCCCGGCATCGTGAAGGCGTCGCTGGCCATGCCGGACATCCACTGGGGCTACGGCTTCCCCATCGGCGGGGTGGCGGCTTTCGACCTCGATGAGGGGGTCATCTCCCCTGGCGGCGTCGGGTACGATATCAACTGCCTGGCCGGTACCACGCCGGTGCTCCATGCGCACGGGTACACCCGCCCGATCGCCGAGATGGCGAGCACGTGGCGGGAGGCCCGGCTGCTATGCCAGGACTTCGCGGCGCGGCGGAGCGACGACACGCCCGTCGTGCGTTACCTCAAACTCCGCCCGTCGCGCACGGTCTACCGCGTCACGACGGAGGACGGCGCCGAGGTGCTGGCTACCGGCGACCATCCGTTCTGGACGCCCGCCGGCATGATCCCTCTGGAGAACCTGCGGCCGGGCGACCCGGTGGCGCGCTATCCGTTCGAGGGGGTGCCCTACGAGCCGCCGGGTGACCGGGTGCTGGTGGATGAGGCCGCCATCCGGCGCGTCCTGGCCGCGCTGGGGAAGGCGGGACGCGGAAACGCCACCGCCCAGGTACTTCGCTACCTGGAGCGGCGGGGCCTCCTGCCGCTCCGGGCCGATGCGCCCGCCCTCCCGTTCCTGATCAAAGCCCTCGGCTACCTCTTCGGAGACGGCACCCTGTATTTCTCGGGCGGCACGGGCAAAGGGACGGTCTGGTTTTTCGGGAAAGCGGAGGACCTGGAAGACCTGCGCCACGACCTGTTCGAGGCCGGCTTCACCCCGTCCCGCTGCTACCGTCGCCGGCGCCGGCACACGGTGAGGACCACCTGCGACACCTACCACGTTTCCCGCGAGGAGACGTCGTTCAAAGTGGCGAGCACGTCGTTCGCGGTGCTTATGGCGGCGCTGGGGGCGCCGGTGGGCGAGAAGGCGGCACAGGACTACAGCGTGCCCGACTGGCTGAAGCAGGCGCCCCGCTGGCACCAGCGCCTGTTTCTGGCCGCCTTCTTCGGGGCCGAGCTCGGCGGACCCCGAGCCTTTGCGTCGCGGAACTGCAACTTCCAGGCGCCCATGCTCTCACTCAACAAGAAGGAAGGGCATGTGCCCTCCGGCCGGCGTTTTCTGGAGGATCTGGGGGCGATGCTCGAAGGGTTTGGCGTGGCGGTCCGGGGCGTGAGCGAGCGCGCCGAGCAGGTGAACGCCGACGGCACGCGGTCCTACCGGCTGCGGCTCGTCCTTTCCTCGACCCCCGAGAGCCTGCGGGCCCTGTGGGGACGGGTCGGGTATGCCTACAACCGCGGAAGGCAGGCCGAGGGGCTGGCGGCGGTGGCGTACCTGGGCTGCAAGCAGCAGGTGCTGGCGCGCCGGCGGAAGGCTGCGGAACGGGCGGTGGCCCTGCAGGGCGAAGGGGTGGCGGCCGGGGACATCGTGCAGGCGCTCGAAGGGCCGCATATCAACCGGCGGTTCGTGGAACGCTCGCTCTATGGGGCACGGGGAAGCGTGCGCTGCGGCGCTGCGTTCGAGCCATTCGAATCGTTCCGCCGCCGGGCCTGCGAGGGGCTGGGGACGAGCGGGATGGTCTGGCTGCGTATCGCGGCCATCGAGCCGGTGGATCTGGCGGCCGAGACGGGTGACCCGTACGTCTATGACTTCACCGTGGCCCACGCCGATCATAACTTCGTGGCGGGTGGTTTCGTGGTCTCGAACTGCGGCGTCCGGCTGATGGCTTCGGAGCTGCGGCGGGAGGACGTGGTGCCCCGGGCGAAGGCGCTCATCGAGGAGCTGTTCCGCCGCGTGCCCACCGGCGTGGGCGTGGGGGGGGCCGTGAAGGTGAACACGCAGACGCTCCGCAAGGTGGCCGTCGAGGGGGCGCACTGGGCCGTGAAGGCCGGCTACGGCACGGAGGATGACCTCGGCTTCATCGAGGAAGGCGGGCGCATCGAAGAGGCCGATCCGGGCGCCATCTCGGACCGGGCCTGGGAGCGCGGTCGTACCCAGCTGGGCACGCTCGGCTCCGGCAACCACTTCCTCGAAGTCGACTATGTGGCCGAGATTTACGACGCGGAGGCGGCCCGGGTGCTCGGCCTCTTTCCCGGGCAGGTGGTCGTCATCATCCACACCGGCTCGCGCGGCTTCGGCTACCAGACGTGCGACGACTACCTGGCCGTCATGGACCGGGCCATGCGGCGGTACAACATCACGTTGCCGGACCGCCAGCTGGCCTGTGCCCCGCTGCGCTCTTCCGAAGGGAAAGCCTACCTGGGCGCGATGCGGTGCGCCGTCAACTTTGCCTTCGCCAACCGGCAGATCATCGCCCACAACACCCGGCTGGCCTTTGCCGAGGCGCTGGGGCTGAAGCCCGGGGCGGCGGGGCTGCGGACCGTCTACGAGGTGGCGCACAACATCGCCAAGATCGAGGAGCACGAGGTCGACGGGCGGCGGCTGCGGGTGTGCGTGCACCGCAAGGGGGCCACGCGGGCCTTCGGGCCGGGGAGGCCCGAGGTGCCGGTGCGCTACCGGGCCGTCGGCCAGCCCGTGCTCATCCCCGGCGACATGGGGCGGTACTCGTACGTGCTCGTGGGCACCGAGACGGCCATGCACGAGACGTTCGGCAGCACTTGCCACGGGGCGGGCCGCCGCATGAGCCGCCGCCAGGCCAAGAAGGCCGCCCGCGGGCGCAACGTGGCCCTCGAGCTCGAACGCGAGGGGATCTTCGTCCGCGGCGCCAGCCTCCGCACCATCGACGAGGAGATCCCCGAGGCCTACAAAGACGTGGCCGACGTGGTGGACACCTGCGCCCTGGCCGGCATCTCGAAGAAGGTGGCCCAGCTCCGCCCGATCGGGTGCATTAAAGGCTGAGGGCGTGCGGGGTGCACGTTCGACGTTCGTCGCGTCGTCGGGCCGGAAAAAAAAGGGTGCCTCCGGTGGGGAAGCACCCGTGGTCGCGTCGATCGGCTGGAAGGAGCGGGGCCGGTTATTCTTCTTCCCGGTTGTTGAACAGGGCCTTGGCCTCACGGGCGCCCTGCCGCTTCCGGTCGATCTGTTTCTCGCGCCAGGTCCGCACCTCGCGGAAGAGCGTCTCCTTCATCTTCACGATGGCCTGCTGGAGGTCGGGCGACGTCTCTTCGACGCGGATCAAGCGGCCCGGCACCGACACGTTCGCCTCGGCCCGGTAGAGCATCTCGTCCTTGCGATGGTGGTTCGAAGTACGCTCCAGTTCAATGGCGAAACGGACCGGGTCGAGGTTCATTTTTCCAAACGCCGGCAGCGTGTCCTGCAGCTTTTCCTCGACGAAGGCACGCAGTTCCGGCGTCAGTTCGAGGTTGGTACCCTGGATGGTGATGTTCATAGGGATCGCTTCCTGGTTAAACAACGGGGTCACAGGGTTGAAGTCAGGCAGCAAGAGGGGGTTCCTGAAGCGACGGCGAAACAGGGAAGTCCGGTTTCTTCGGCACGGGGTTGCGAATGTGCGGGGAAATGGCAGATACTGTGGAGCGCATCGACTCGCACCCAGAAGGAGGCAGGATCATGAATCGTAAGTTACGCCGGCAACTCCTTACGGCCGCCGCCATCCTGGTCGGTTTTGTGCTGCTGATGGTGCTGTTGAACGAGCTATTCACCTGAGGGGTGGTTCGGTACAGGCCGGGCACGGGCACAGAGCGCGAAGGCGCTGCCAGGTGTAGATGCCGGCGGCGTGCCCGTCGTCCCAGCGGAAGCGGAGGGCATAGTTCCCCACGGGCTCGAGGCGCAGCGATTCCCACCGGCGGCGGGGCGGCAGCCGGAGCAGGGCGGGGTCGGGCGGGGTGGCCGGGCCGTGGCCCTGGCATCCGGCACAGGGACAGGCCCGCCGCAGGCCGTCCAGAGGATAGACGGAACGGTGGCCGTCCTGCCAGTCGATCGTCAGCGTCTGCGCGGCCCGGTCCACGGTAACGTGCCGGGGGGTGTGGCGGGCGTCTACCATGCTGGCCGGGGTTTCAGACGACGGCGGCATACATCTCGTCGATCAGGTCGGCGTACGCCTTTTCGATGGCCCGGCGGCGCGGCTTGAGCGTGGGGGTCATCAGCCCGTTCTCGATGGTGAAGGGCTCGGTGAGGAGGCGGAAGTCCCGGATCTTTTCGTGCGCGGCCGCCCCGCGCGAGTATTGCCGGAAGGCCTCGGCGAAGAGCTTCTGAATCGGCTCATGGGCCAGCAGGGCGTCGACGTCGTCGGTGGGGATGCCGTGCTCGTGCGCGTAGGCTTTGAGGGCGTCGAGGTCGGGCACCACGAGCGCGGTCAGGTATTCGCGCCCTTCGCCGATGATGACGATCTGGTCGATCCAGGGGACGGTCTTGAACTGCTCTTCGATCGGCCCCGGATAGATGTTCTTGCCTCCCTTCGAGACGATCATGTGTTTGATGCGGTCCGTGATCATCAGGTAGCCGTCGTCGAAGCGGCCGACGTCGCCGGTGTGGTACCAGCCGTCGGCGTCGATGGCCTCGCGCGTGGCGTCCTCGTTGTTCCAGTAGCCCTTCATCACGTTGGGCCCTTTGACGATGATCTCGCCTTCCTCGGTCGTCAGGTTCGACGGGTAGTCGTCGCCGCTGAGCTGGCCGACGATCTGGCCGTCACTCAGGCGCTGGATGGCGATGGTCACACCGGGGAGGACGTGGCCCACCGTGCCGAAGCGGGGACGATCGACCGGGTTGACGGTGAGTACGGGCGACGTCTCGGTGAGGCCGTAGCCCTCGATGATGGTGATGCCGGCGGCCTGAAAGAACTCGCCGATCTCGCGGGGCAGGGCCGCGCCGCCGGAGACGGCGAAGCGCAGGTTGCCGCCCAGTTTCTCGTGCAGCTTCGAGAAGACGAGCCGGTGCGCCAGGCGCTGCTGGGCCCGGAGCCACGGCCCCGGCTGCTTGCCGGCAAGGCGCTTGCGGGCGATGGCCTTGCCCGTCTCCACGGCCCAGGCGAAGATACGCTTCTTGGCCTCGGGACCCTCGTCGACCGACTTGGCGATGACGTTGTAGACCCGCTCGAACAGGCGGGGGACGGAAATCATCACGGTCGGGCGGACCTCCATCAGGTCGCGGCTGACCGTGTCGATACTCTCGGCGTAGGAGATCAGCCCCCCGCAGGCCAGCACGGCCAGGTAGCCGGCCGTGCGCTCGAACGAATGGCAGAGCGGGAGGAACGAGAGGTGGTGATCCTCCGGCCCGAACGGCACACGCGCGAGGGCGGCGTGGACGTTCGAACAAAAATTACGGTGCGTGAGCATGACCCCCTTCGGCGTGCCCGTGGTACCGCTCGTGTAGATGAGGGCCGACAGGTCCTCCGGCGTGACGGCGTCGGCCAGCGGGGCCAGTTCGCCGGCGTGGGTATCCCAGTAGGCCGCTCCCTCTTTCATGGCCGCATCCCAGTGGGTCACGTAAGGCGGGTGCTCCTTACGGAGTTCGCTCATCGTGATGACCTCCTTCAGGTCCGGGCATTCGTCGAAGACCTTTTCGGCCTTCTTGAGCTGGATGCCGGTCGAGACGACGAAGAGCTTGGCCCCCGAGTCGCGGAGGATGAAGGCGACCTGATCGGGGGGGAGGGAGGTGTAGAGGGAGACGTTCACGCCGCCCAGGAGCTGCGTGGCCATGTCCGTGATGGCCCACTCGGGGCGGTTCTCCGAAATGATGGCGACGCGGTCGCCGGGGCGCACGCCCTGCCGGTGCAGATAGCCGGCCATGGCCCGGACCCGACGGTCCAGTTCATCCCAGGGGATGTCCACCCATGCCTTCGTCCGGCGATCCTTGTAGCGGAGAGCCGCCCTGGGCTGTCCGGCAAACCGGGCGACGAGGCCCTGATACAACTGCGGGACGGTCTCAAACGGGAAAAGGGCAGGCATAGACGTAGCGTGCTGATGAAAGGAGCGAAGGGGGCATCCGACAAAATCTAATGGCTGCCCGGAGGAAAGGCAATTCAGGGGGCGGCAGGCATACGCAGGTCGGCGCCGACGGCTTCGCGGATGTGGGCGTAGCCGTCGCGTTCGAGGAGGCGGACCAGCCCTTCCTTGATGCGACGCACGAGGCCGGGGCCTTCGTAGACGAGGCCGGTATAGAGCTGGATCAGCGAGGCACCGGCGCGGATGCGGGCATAGGCCGTCTCGGGCGAGCGGATACCCCCGACGCCGATGAGCGGCAGGCGGCCTTCGGTTCGCTCGTAGAGGTAGCGAATCATCCGGGTGGCCCGTCGCTCGAGCGGGGCGCCGCTGAGCCCACCCGGCCCGATCGAGGCCACCCGGTCCGGCGGCGTGACGAGCCCCTCGCGGTCCGGCGCCGTGTTGGTGGCAATGAAACCGTGCACGCCGTGCGCCATCGCCACGCCGACGAGTTCGTCGATGAGGCTGTCGAGGATGAATCGGTCGGAGAGTGGAGGGGAGAGCTTGACGAGGATGGGCACGTTCAGGCCCAGCGCGGTCCGCTCGTCGAAAATGACACGGAGCAGGTCATCGAGGGCGTTCGGGTCCTCGAAGGTTTTGCCTTCGGTCGTGTTCGGGCAGGAAATGTTGAGGGCCACGTAGTCGGCGTGGGGAGCCAGGAGGCGGAAGCTGGTGCGGAAATCCTCCAGGGCCGCCTCGCCCAGGATGGCGGGGTCGTGGGTCTTGGCCAGGTTGACGCCGACGGGGAAGCCGGGGGGACGGGTACGCCGGAGGCGCCGGGCCACCTTCGGCGCGCCCTGGTTGTTGAGCCCCATCCGATTAATCAGCGCGGCATCCTCGGGCAGGCGGAACGCGCGCGGCCTCGGATTGCCCGACGACTTTCGGGCGCTGACCGATCCCACCTCCGCAAAGCCGAAGCCCATCCGTTGCCAGAAGCGTATGAGCCGGGCGTTCTTGTCGAAGCCGGCCGCCAGCCCGACCGGGTTGGCAAAGGAGAGGCCCCACAGGGTCTGGCCCAGGGCCGGATGCGCGAAGGCGAACATCCGCTCGACGAGCCAGGGGGCCAGCGTCTGTGCCATGCGGGCCGCACCCGTGGCCAGGTGATGCGCCCGCTCGGCGTCGAGGCGGAACAGCAGGGGGCGAAGCGTCGCGTACATGAGCGAGGAAAGGACCGGAAGCCGGGTTCGATGCGGCAAAGTACCGCTGTTTTCCGGCAAAAGGCAATCGTATTTTCCGCGAGGACGGCCGGCGCCTCCGGCCGCGACACCCCCACGAACCAGGAACGGACGATGGCGCAGACGATCTACCAGGTGGATGCTTTCACGGATCGCCCTTTTCGGGGCAACCCGGCGGCGGTGTGCGTCCTGCCCGCCCCCCGCGAGGCGGCGTGGATGCAGGACGTGGCCGCCGAGATGAACCTCTCCGAGACCGCCTTCCTCGTCCGGCGCGACGGGGAGGCCGCCTTCGACCTGCGCTGGTTTACGCCCGAGGCCGAGGTCAACCTGTGCGGGCATGCCACGCTGGCGTCGGCGCACATCCTGTGGGAGCGGGCTTTCCTGCCGCCCGACGCGCCGGCGGTGTTCGAGACGCGCAGCGGACGCCTGACCGCCCGCCGCCGTGAGGACGGGCTCATCGTCCTGGACTTTCCGGCCGACCCCCCGCGTGCCGTAGCGCCTCCGCCCGGCCTCCTCGAAGCCCTCGGGACGACGCCCTCGTTCGTCGGGCGCGGGCGGGAGGATTACCTGGTGGTCTTCGACGACGAAGACGTGGTGCACGGGCTTCGACCCGACCTGACGCGGCTGGCCGCCATCGAGACGCGCGGGGTCATCGTGACGGCCCCCGCCGGCTCGGCCTATGATATCGTCTCACGCTTTTTTGCCCCGCGCCTCGGTATTCCCGAGGACCCGGTGACGGGCTCGGCCCATTGCTGCCTCGGGCCGTACTGGGCCGGACGCCTGGGCCGCACCGAACTGACGGCGTACCAGGCCTCCCGGCGGGGTGGCGTCATCTACGTGTCGGTCGGCACCGAGCGCGTCCGGCTCGGCGGGCGGGCCGTCACCGTCCTCGAAGGCCGGCTGCTCGGAAGGCAGGCCGCCGGTTCTACCAGCCCGGGATGATCTGGAACCCGAAGTGGGCGCCCTTGACGGGGCGCTGGAACGGCTTGGCGTAGAAGATCTCCAGCACCGTGTAGCCGAACAGGTTGAAGCGTCCCGAGATGCCTGCGCTGAAGACCGGCACGCGCTCGGTCGTGTTCTCCCGGAATTTGAGTACCGGGGCCTCGTCTTTCGTCCAGGCCACGCCCCCGTCGGCGAAGAACGCGATCTCGGTGGGCAGGTAGGGGAAGTTGAGCAGGCCGAACTGGTCGGTGCCCAGCAGCGGGATGCGGAGCTCGACGCTGGCCAGGGCAATGCGCGAACCCAGGAGCCGGTCGAACTCGGCACAGGTGCTCTCCTCCGTGGGCGTGCATTCGATGCTTTCGAAGGAGCTGAAGCTGTAGCCGCGCACGAACGTCAGGCTGTTGGCATAACCTAGGTATTCCTGCGTGAAGAGCCGGTTGGCCAGGTTGTCCGACTCCGAGGCGCCGTAGTTGCCCATGTGGAGCCCACGGAAGGCCAGCGTGACCGGGTTGACGAAGAAATACCGCCGGTAGTCGGCCAGCACGCGCACGAACGTCTCCGACCCGAAGAAGGGCGAGACGTCGAAGCGGGAACGACCGCCCCGCACCGGCGAGGTGAAGCCGAACGACGAGTAGTCGGTCACCAGCGCCAGGCCTGCCGTGCCAAAGTAGATCGGATCCGGTGCCGGCAGGTTGTCCCGTTCTCGCCGGATGCTGAAGTTCGTGATGTAGTAGCGGTCGACCTCGATGTCGAACCCGTACCGGGTGAACCCCCCCGTCAGTTCGATGCGCCGTGTGGTCGAGAGGGGATAGGAAGCCAGCCCCTCGATCATGTCGATGAAGATGCGCTGGCGAAGTTGCTCGACGATCTGGGCCTGCTGGCCCGTCTCCGGGTCGACTCCGAAGCCGACCCCCGTGCCGCCGATCAGGTAGGGGATGTGGGCCGCCGAGGCGCCGTAGTTGATGCGGTGGCCGCGGTTCAGGTAGGCCACCTGGGCACCGACGTCCTTGAACGTGCCGTTGGCCGAGGCCACGACCATCAAGTTGTGGTCCCCGAGCATGTCGCTGAAGAAGAGCGCGACGCCGCCGACGAGGGCCGTGCCGAAGGGCCCACCGGCCGCCACGCCGAAGGTGGGCGGCGACACATAATCGAGCCGGAGCCGGGCACCGTATTCCTCGACCTCATAGTCCTGGTCCTCGGGCAGGCCCGAGAGCGGGTCCTCGAGGTAACTGGAGACGAGGCCTTCGCCCTGGGCCTGGACCGGCGGGAGGATGCCGGCGTGCAGCGTCTCCTCGGACGGCGCGACCGGCTCGCCCTGCAGGGCGTCGGGTTCGAGGGAGAAGATGTTGTACGTGTTGCCGGTGAAGACGCTGAAGGCCATCCGCCCGCTCTGCAGGGCCACGCTCATGGCCGGCGAGAGCGCCGTGATGCCGCTGACGCCCGTCTGCAGCCGCGTGAGGCGGTACAGGTTCGGCGTGCCCGCGTCGGCGTCGAGCGCCAGGCGGTAGATGTCTTTGAAACCTTCGTAGGTGGCCAGGAAGAAGAGGCTGCGCCCGTCCGGGGAGAACTGCGGGTTGGTGTGCATGACCCGGTCGCCGAAGGGCTTCAGGACGCGGATCTCGCCCGTCTCGGTGTCGATCAGACCGAGGCGTTCCTTGCCGTAGGAGAGCGTCTCGAAGTCGGTGCCGCCCGGGCCACGGTCGGTGACGAAAGCGAGGGTGCGCCCGTCCGGGCTCCAGGCCGGCTGCAGATCGGCGTAGCGGTCGTTGGTGAGCTGGCGGACGGCGTTCGTCGGCAGGTCGAGCAGGTAGAGGTCGCTGATGCCGCCGTTCATGCCCGAGAAGGCGAGGGTGCGCCCGTCCGGGCTCCAGGCCAGGTTCATGATGGCCGTCACCCCGTCGACAGCGATGCGGCGCTCGATGTCGCCCGAGTTCCAGTCGAGGATGGAGATCTCGTTGTCCCCGTCGACGAACGTGATGAACGCGAACTTCTTCCCGTCGGGGCTCCACGAGCCGGCCGAGGAGATGAACCGGATGGCGTCGAAGTGCGGGTTGGCGTTCGTTCCCTTGAGTTTCTTGACGACCTTGCCGGTGTGGGCGTCGGCGATGAACAGATTGATATTGAAGATGTCGCGCTCGGAGAGGAAGGCGATGTACTGCCCGTCCGGGCTGACGACGGGCGAGATGTTGATCTCCCCGCCGTCGCGGTCTTTCGAGATGACGAGGCGCCCGGCCTCGCCGGCCGGCGTACGGCCCTCGGCCAGCGGCAGGTAGGTGTCCTTCATGGCCTGCGCCCACTCCTTCGAGAGCGAGTCGGCCGTGATGCCGATGGTGTAGACGAAGGCCGAGTCCAGCCCGACGAGGCCGCTGAGTTTGTACAGGTTCGTCACGGCGACGTCGCCGTACTTGCCGCCGATGTACGCCAGATAGGCCTGGCCGTAGCGGTACGGGAAGTACTTGTAGCTCGTGGTCAGGTCTTCGATGGTCGGCAGGTCGTCCCGCAGGGCGGCGTCGCGCATCCACATGGCCGTGTGCGGGTCCTCCCGGCCGACGGAGAGGTATTCGGCCATGCCTTCGACGAGCCAGAGCGGCACCAGCTGCAGGGCGAAGCGCGAGCTATCGGTGCTGTTGAGGGCGATGTCGTACTGAAACGAGTGCACCAGTTCGTGGCCGAGGACGTGGTCCGTCTCCCGGTAGATGCCGGTCAGCGGCATGATGACCCGCTCCTTGAGCGCCTCGGTGACGCCCCCCGTGCCCTCCCCGAGCTGGCCGCTGATGGCGTTCGTCTGGTGGAAGTCGGCGTCGTTGGCGTAGAAGAGGATCGGCTTGCGGCTGCGGAACTCGCGCAGGAACGTGCGGCTGTGCCGGCGATACCACCGCTCCGCCATCCGTGCCGCGTCCTTGACGGCCACCTCTTCCTCCGGGTAGAAGTAGATCTCGAAGTGCTCGGTCTTGAAAAAGCGCCAGTCGAAATCGTCGTACTGCACCTTGTTGCGCCCGAAGTACTGGGCCACGGCCGGGACGGCCGGCAGGAACAGAAGGGCCGTCACGATCAGGAGGCCCAGGGAGCGAGCGGAAGTACGCATGGCGACAGAGCGGTTGGGTTCGTGCGGTGTCTAACGGTCTTCAGACGGTCAGGTTGCCGTTTCGGTAACGCGCGGGCCACCCCGGCGACCGGGCCGGGCGTGCCGGGTGCGGTGCAAGAAATACGCCCGGCACGAGGGTGTCCGGGAGCCATCCGGCTCACCCGTACCGGAGCGCGGACGAACCGCCGGAAGCCATGCGCGAACCGGGCCGGTGCCGGATGCACGACCCCGATCGCGCCGCGGCCCCGGCCGAGCGGTGCGCCACGGGTGTCAAAAAAACCAGACAGGGGCGCTCATGCAAGCCTTTTCTACGTGCCGTCCGGGAGGGCGCCGTTTCTCGTCAGGCCTGCGCCGTGCGGAGGAGGAAGAACGAGCGGACGCGACAGCGGCACGGTCGAGTTAACATTTTTTCGGGTTCATTGACATTGTGCCGATTGGGGTCCTATTGTAATGATGCCTTTGTGCCGCTGAGCAACGCGCTTCTCCTGGCGGCGGCCTGTGTCCTGGACCCTGGATAAGGACCTGTGTGTTTCGCCTTTCATTCGTTGGCACTTCTGGCCGGGACGTTTGCGTCGCACGCATCGAGGCAAAGCAGAGCATTCCGGAGACATCGCAGACACCTGGGGTCCTGGCGCACGCCTGTCTTTTTCACCAGAGTAAGATTGAGGAAAAAGCGATGAGACGATGCTGGATGGTTTTTCTATGCACGCTGGTGGGTACGGCCTTGTACGCCGGTCCGGCCGCCGCGCAGACCTGGACCGAAGTGGCGAAAAGAACCGCCTCCGATGGCGCAGTCGTTGAGTGGTTCGGCTGGTCGGTGTCGATCAGCGGCGACTGGGCCCTGGTCGGTGCTCCGCAGAGTGATGGCGAGCACTTTGATTCTGGTGCGGCGTACATACTGGCCTGGAACGGCGGTACCTGGACCGAAGTGAAGAAGCTGACGGCCTCCGATGGAGCATTCGGTGATTTCTTCGGCTGGTCGGTGGCCATCGACGGCAACCGGGCCATCGTCGGGGCTTACCTGGACGACAACGCGAACGGCGGGAATGCCGGCGCGGCGTATGTGTATGAGTGGGGCGGCAGCGGCTGGGTGGAGGTGCAGAAGCTGACCCCCTCCGATGGCGCGGATGGTGACGAGTTCGGCTACTCGGTATCGATCGAGGGGGACCGGGCCATCGTCGGGGCCCGGCGGGACGACGACAACGGCACGGATTCCGGTTCGGCCTACGTGTTCGAGCGGGGCGCCGGCGGCTGGAGTCAGGTGGCCAAGTTGACCGCCTCCGACGGGGAGAACAATGATAACTTTGGCATGGCGGTGTCGATCAGTGGGGACCGGGCGCTGGTCGGGGCCTACCTGGAAGACGGCAGTAGTACGGATGTGGGTGCGGCGTACATGTACGCGTGGGATGGCAGCACCTGGAGTGAGGCGGCGAAATTGACGGCTTCCGACGGGGTAAACAATGACCAGTTCGGCTACTCGGTGTCGCTCGACGGCGACCGGGCGCTCGTCGGAGCCTGGGTGGGCGACGGCCTCGGTATGGATACGGGGACGGCGTATGTGTTCGAGTGGGATGGTAGCAGCTGGAGTCAGGCGGCGAAGCTGATGGCTTCCGACGGTGCGCTTGATGACGGCTTTGGCGTTTCGGTATCGCTCGACGGCGACCGGGCACTCGTCGGATCCTACCTGGATGGTGATTTCGATCAAAATTACGGTGCGGCCTACGTGTACACGTGGGACGGTAGCGCCTGGAACGAGGAGGCGAAGCTGACGGCTTCCGACGCTGAGACCGGTGACCAGTTCGGCTACTCGGTGTCGCTGTCTGGTGAACGGGCGCTTATCGGGACCTGGCGGGACGATGATAAGGGCCAGGACGCGGGGGCGGTGTACGTGTTCGAGGCCAGTGCCCCCCTGCCGGTCGAGCTGGCGTCGTTCACGGCCGTGCCCGACGGCGAGGCGGTCGTGCTGGCCTGGCGCACCGCCTCCGAGACGAACAACGCCGGCTTCGAGGTGCAGCACGACGCGGCCGGCGCCTGGCACACGCTCGCCTTCGTCGAGGGACAGGGCACCACGGCCGAAGGCCATGCCTACACGCACCGCGTCGAGGGGCTGGCGCCGGGCACGCACCGCTTCCGGCTCCGGCAGGTCGACTTCGACGGGCGGTTCGCCTACAGCCCGGAGGTGGCGGTGACGGTCGACGTGCCGGGGGCGTACGTGCTGGCGGCGCCCTACCCGAACCCGTTCCGCGGGGCGACGACGCTGCGCGTGGCGGTGGCGGAGACGCAGCCGGTGCGGGTGGCGGTCTACGACGTGCTCGGGCGTGAGGTGGCGGTGCTGCACGCGGGACCGCTGGCGGGGGGCACGACGCACGTGCTTCGGTTCGAGGGGGGCAGTCTGCCGGCGGGGATGTACGTGGTGCGTGCGGAGGGCGAGCGCTTCCGGGCCAGCCGGACGGTGCTCCTGATGCGATGACGCACGGGCCTGAGGATAACGTCTGCTCGTTTTCTTTGATATTGCGACCGACACAGCCTATCGTGCTGTAGGCCTTTTGCCCACGGAGCAACGTGCTTCTTATGGCGGCGGTTCGAGTTTAGAAACAGAGGGGATGGCCCTCTCTCGGAAGGATTTTTCCCGCCAAGACCGAACCTTCGCTGTCGTCGAGACGAGAGCCGTGCATCCCACAGACAGTGGATGAAGGGACACGTCGGTCTGCTTCCACCGGAGTCGGGTTGAGGAAAAAGATGAATCAATGCCGGGTAAGTTTTCTGGCCACGCTGGTTGGATGGATCCTCATGGCGGGCGCGGTTACGGCGCAGCCCTGGGCCGAGGTGGCCAAGCTGACGGCCTCCGACGGGAATGCAGGAGATCGTTTTGGCTTTTCGGTGGCGCTCGACGGCAACCGTGCGCTCATCGGAGCGTGGGCGGACGATGACAATGGAACGGATTCCGGCTCGGCGTACGTGTTTGCGTGGGATGGGAGCGCCTGGATGGAAGTCCAGAAGTTGATGCCCTCCGATGGTTCGTCTTATGACTATTTCGGCCTCTCGGTCGCGCTCGATGGCGATTATGCGCTGGTCGGGGCACCGTATTTCTATGATGCCGAAAAAAGAATGGTGTCCGGCGCGGCATACGTGTTTGCGTGGGATGGGAGCGCCTGGGTGGAGGTGCAGAGGCTGTCGCCCTCCGACCTTTCGGCAGATGACCGTTTCGGCTACAGGGTGGCGCTCGACGGGGCATATGCGCTCGTTGGGGCACCCGGAGACGACCAGATGGGTTCGGCTTCCGGCGCGGCGTACGTATTTGAGTGGAATGGGAGCACCTGGATAGAGAGGCAGAAGCTGGTGGCTCCTGACGGTGCGGACAATGACGGCTTCAGCCTCTCGCTGTCGATCAGTGAGGGGCGGATACTCATCGGGGCCCAATATGACGACGACAACGCTGATGATTCGGGCTCCGCTTACGTGTTCGAATGGGAAGAGGGCACCTGGTCGACAGTCTCAAAGTTGACCGATGCAGACAGCACGAACCTGGGCGAGTTCGGCAAGTCGGTGTCGGTCAGTGGAAACCGATTGCTCGTTGGATCTTCTTTCCACGACGGAATCAAGGACAGGATTGGCTCGGCGCACCTGTACGAGTGGGACGGCAGTAGCTGGAAGCTGGTGGTGAAGCTGGCCCCCTCCGATGGGGCGGCCTTTTCCTCGTTCGGTGGTTCGGTGTCGCTTGATGGTGACCTTGCGCTCGTCGGGGCTCGTGGGGACGATGGCAACGAGATGGATACCGGTTCCGCGTATGTGTACGAGTGGGACGGCAGTGGTTGGAGGGAAACGAAGTTGACGGCCTCAGATGGCGCGGTCGGGGACTGGTTTGGCGCTTCAGCGTCGGTTTCTGGCGAACGCGTGCTGGTCGGGGCATCCTTTGATGATGATAACGGACTGGAGTCAGGCTCGGCGTACGTGTTCGAAGCGGGTACCGCTGTCGGTACGGAAGGGCAGGAGATGCCTGCCGATTACGGGGTCTGGCCCAACTACCCGAACCCGTTCAAGGCGCAGACGCGAATCACGTTCGAGTTGCCGGAAGCGGCAACGGTACGACTGGCGGTCTATGACATACTCGGTCGCGAGGTGGCGCTGCTGGTTTCAGGCGCTTATCCGGCAGGGGTGCACACGGTGACATGGGATGGCCGCAACGCCGTGAGATCCCCGTTGCCAGGCGGGGTGTACGTGGTGCGCATGGAGGGTGAGCAGTTCCGGGCCAGCCGGATGGTGCTCCTCATGCGATGAGGTACGGTCCTGAGGGGCCACAGCGAGCGGAGCCGGTTCCAGGGGACGGGTCGGGTCCCGGTGGCATGATACGGGAACATGGCGACGGGGCAGGGCTTCCATGCAGCACGTCGTGCCTGAACGAAGGACGTGGGCTGCCGGCACCATGGAAGATTATCGCATCCGTATTCGCATCTTCATCGGCCTGATCCTGGTCGTGCTGTCGATCCTGGGGCTGCGCCTGTTTCAGCTTCAGGTGCTCGATGCCTCGGCCTACACCGGCGAGTCGCGGAGCAATGCCATTCGTGAGGTGCGGGTGCTGCCGGCCCGCGGCGTCATGTACGACCGCTACGGCGTGCTGATGGTGGACAACGAGCCCACGTACACCGTCACCCTGATCCCGCGTTACTTCGATCGTTCCCGGATCGGTCTGCTGGCCGGCCTGCTCGGGGTGCCCGACTCGGTGGTGACGCGTAAGCTGGACGAGGCCCGTGCCTGGAGCGCATTCAAGCCCAGCCCGGCGTTCCGGGAGGTGCCGTTCGACGTGCTCAGCCGCATCCTCGAACACCGGGATGAGTTGCCGGGCGTGGAGTACGAGGTCGTACCGAAGCGGCGGTACCTGACGAAGGCCCGGGCGGCCCACGCGCTCGGCTACATCCGCGAGATCACGGCCGACGAACTGGCCCGCCGCCGCGCCGACGGCTACCGGCAGGGCGACCTCATCGGGCAGGCCGGCCTCGAAAAACAGTACGAGACGGTGCTGCGCGGGCAGCTGGGTATCGAGTACAAACAGGTCAACGTCCACGGCCTGGTGGTGCGGCCCTACCGCGACGGTGCCGAAGACCGGCCGCCCGTCAACGGCTTTGACCTGCATCTGACGATCGACAGCGGGGTGCAGGCCCTGGCCGAGTCGCTCTTCGTGAACAAACGCGGCGCGGCCGTCGCACTCGATCCCAGGACCGGCGGCATCATTGCGCTGGTGAGCAAGCCCGACTTCGACCCCGACCTCTTCTCGCGCTCGGTGCCGCGCCAGACATGGCAGTACCTGACGCAGAGCCCGGTCAAGCCCATGTTCAACCGGGCCACGATGAGCGGCATGCCGCCCGGCTCCACCTGGAAACCGTTCATGGCGTTGATGGCCCTGCAGGAAGGGCTCATCACGGAGCGGACCATCATCAACTGCCCGGGCGGCTACCGGCTCGGAAGCCGCGTCTTCCGCGACCACGCCGGGCACGCCCACGGCCCGATCAATGTGAAGGAGGCCATCCAGCACTCGTGCAACACGTTCTTCTTCACGCTGATGATGCGGACCGACGTCAATACCTGGAGCCGGTGGGCCCGGCGCTTCGGCTTCGGCCGGACCATCCCGATGGATCTGGCCGAACAGTCCCCCGGCCTCATTCCGGATTCCTCCTACTTCAACCGTACCTACCCGCGTGGATGGACGGCCGGTTATACGATCAACCTGGGGATCGGGCAGGGCGACATGGTGGTGACGCCGATGCAGCTGGCCCGGTACGTGGCCGCCGTCGCCAACGGGGGCACGCTCCTGCCGCCGCACCTCGTCGAGCGCCTCGAGCACCCGGACACGGGCGAGGTGCGCTATCCCGACCGGCCCGCCCCGGAGACGATCCCGGTCGATCCGCATTACTTCGAGGTGGTGCGCGAGGGCATGCGCCGGGTGATGGAAGCCGGAACGGGACGCGGCGTGCAGATCCCCGGCATCCCCAGCGGGGGCAAGACAGGCACGGCGCAGGCCCCCGGCGGGCGCAAGGACCACAGCCTCTTCATCATGTTCGCCCCGTTCGATGATCCCCGGATCGCGCTGGCGGTGCTGGTGGAGAACGGCGGCTTCGGGGCCACGCAGGCCGCCCCGATCGCCAGCCTCCTGGCCGAGCAGTACCTGACCGGGCAGATCAGCCCGCAGCGGGCGTGGCTGGTGCAGCGCCTCCTCACGCTGCAGAGCGAGCCCCTGCCGGAGTGAGAACCGGCCGAACCTTTCATCCCGGCGGGGCAGCCGTTACCTTGTCCCCGGCCGCGTACCCCCGCTCAACGTTTATGGAGGAGATCCATGAAGAAGACAGTTTTCCTGCTGGTGGCGATGCTGGGACTGGCCGGATGGGCCCGCGCTCAGGAGGCGACGGCCCCCGGTAATCCGGTCATCCAATCGCTCAAGGCCGTGCACGACATCCCCGTCGCCCACCTGATGGCGACGGCGGAAATGCTGGATGATGCGCTCTATGCCTATCGCCCGACGGAGGAGGTACGCACCGCCGGACAGATCCTGGCCCACGTGGCCGACGCGCAGTTCTTCTTCTGCTCGGCGGCACGTGGCGAGGCCAATCCGAACGACCGCAACTTCGAGGAGTCGGCGCTGACGAAGGAGGAAATCATCGAGGCGCTGAAAGCGGGCTTTGCCTACTGTGACGCCGTCTACGCGCAGATGACGGACGCGGAGGGGGCCCGGATGCGGCCCCTCATGGGGCAGGAGATGGCGGCCTCGGCCATCCTGGCCTTCAACACGGCGCACAACTACGAGCACTACGGCAATCTGGTCACGTACCTCCGCATGAACCGGATCGTCCCGCCGTCTTCTCGGTAAAACGAGCGATTCGCTCACTATTGCTCCGGTTTACGTGCGCACCTGGTATCGCAACCTGGATTATGCGGCGCTGCTGCTCTGGATGGCCCTCGTGGCGGTAGGGCTGACGGCCATCTACAGCACCACGCACGGCCCGGCTTCGGAGTTTTTGCTGGCCAGCGTGCGTCGCAACTTCGAGCGGCAGTTCGTCTGGGCGGGCATCAGCTTCACCGGGGTTCTCTTCGCCCTGCTGCTCCCGGTGCGATTCTTTCAGAAAGCGGCGTATCCGATCTATGTCTTCACGTTGCTCCTGCTCCTGGCGGCGCTGGCCTTCGGGCGGGAGATCAACGGGGCGAAGTCGTGGCTGTATATCGGCCCGGTCGGGTTGCAGGTGTCGGAGCTGGCGAAGGTGGGGACGGTGCTGGCCGTGGCGCAGCTGCTCTCGTCACGGCGGCCGCATGCGCGCAACGTGCGCTATGCCCTGATGGCCGTGGCGCTGATCGTGTTGCCGGCGCTGCTGATCGTCTTGCAGAACGACATGGGGACGGCGCTCGTCTTCTTCGGGCTCGTGCCGGTGATGCTCTACTGGAGTGGCCTGCCCCTGCACACGCTGCTGCTGATGATTTCGCCGGCGATTGCGGGCTATCTGTCCATCGTCTACTGGCCGGCGGCGCTGGCGTTTGCGGTGCTGTTCACGGTGGGCATGTACTGGCACACCCGCGAGTGGCCGGTGACGACGCTGGCAGCAGCCTTCACCGGGGGCACGCAGGCCGTCGTCTCGGTGGCGCTGACGCGGATCCTGCAGCCCTATCAGGTGGCCCGCATCCTCTCGTTCACGAACCCGGAGGCCGAGGAATTCCGGGACAATGTGGGTTTTCACCTGGTGCAATCGAAGGCGGCCATCGGGTCGGGCGGGCTCCTGGGCAAGGGGTTCATGGAGGGCACGCAGACACAGGGGGCGTACGTCCCGGAGCAGTCGACCGACTTCATTTTCAGCGTCATCGGAGAGGAATGGGGGTTCATCGGGGCCATGCTCGTGCTGACGCTCTTCGCCTTGTTCCTCGTCCGCCTGGTGATGCTGGGCACGCAGGTCAAGCACCCGTTCGGCGTGATGGTGGCGGCCGGGGCCGTCGGCGTCTACCTGATCCACATCTTCGTGAACATCGGGATGGCCACGGGGCTGCTGCCGGTGATCGGCATTCCGCTGCCCTTCATCTCGTACGGCGGATCGGCGTTGCTGGCCAACACGGCGCTCTTTGCCATCGTGCTGACGCTCCATATGCGGCGGGATGACTTCTCGATCTACGGGTACTGACGCGGCGTTCGAGGCGGCGGCCGGACGGCTCGAGGAGACGGCGCCGGCCCTGCTGGCACAGATGCTCCGGTGCGGTGGCGCGGCGGCCGACCTGTTCCTCGAAGCCAGCCTGCATCACAGGCTCCGGCGGGAAGGGGGGGGGCATGGACGACAAGTTCGCCTCGGAGAGCCGGAGGAAGAGCGGCGCGTCGTGCAGGGGCTGGGCGCTCGGGTGTGGCGGGGCGCATCGGTGGGGCTGGCCGCGGCGGACGGCCTGACGCCGGCCTCCTGGCCCTCGACGGTGGCCGCCGCCGTACGCGCCCTCGGCACCGGCGGGGCCGTTCGTACCGTCCCCGCCCCGTGGCATCTCGACGCATCGTCCCGGCCGCCGGACGCACCGGACCGGGCCGGACGGCAGGAGCGACGCGCTCTGGTCGAAGCGGCCCTCGACGCTGCGCTGGCCCTGGATGCCCGTGTGGTCCACGTGGTCGTCGACTATCACGACCGGACGCGGTACGTGGGCGTCTTCACGTCCTGGGGGCGCGCCGCCCGCGGCATGACGATGCTGCTGGGCCTCCGGGTGTCCGTGACGCTTGCGGGGCCGGACGGACGGCGGGCGACCGGCCATGCCCTCACGGGCGGGGCGGTGGGGTTCGGGCACTTCTTCGAACACCCGCCGGAGCGCGTGGCGCAAGAGGCAGTGGCCCGTGCGCGGCGCGCCCTCGAAGCGCGGCCCGTCTCGCCCGGGCCTCTGCCCGTCGTGCTGGCGGCCGGGGCCGGGGGCGTGTGGCTCCACGAGGCCGGCGGTCACCCCTTCGAGGCCGACGTCGGCAGCGCTGCCCGGCCCGGCGACCGCGTCGCTCCCCCCGGCGTGACGCTCGTGGACGACCCTACCCGTCCCGGCGGTCGCGGCACCATGCTCCGGGACGACGAAGCCACGCCGGCCACCCCCATCGTCCTTGCCGAGGGGGGGCGCCTCTGCACCCGCCTCACCGACCGGCGGCATGCCGATCCGGACGACCCGGCCCCGCCGTGCCGCGCACGCCGGCAGGATTACCGCCACCCGCCGCTGCCGCGCATGACCAACCTGTGCCTCCTGCCCGGCACGGCCTCGGCCGGGGATCTGATCGCGGACGTGCGCGACGGGCTCTACGTCGATGCCATCGCGCACGGCGTCGTGCATCCCGGCACCGGGACGTACCGGCTCGAAGGCGTCGAGGGGTGGCGCATCGAACAGGGTCGGCTGACCCATCTGGTGGCGGGGCTGTCGCTCGAGGGTTCCCTGAAGGCCGGCCTTCATGCCCTGCGCGGCATCGCCGGGGATGCCCGCCTCGACACGGCACGGGGCGTGTGCGAAAAAGCCGGGCAGCGCGTCCCCGTCTCCGTGGCGATGCCCACGGTGCTGGTGGAGGGGATGACCGTCGTTTCACGTTCCAGGTTGTAGGTTGCTCTGTTGCAGCTTACAACCATGCCTCGAACGTTCCAACGTTGAACATTCAAGCAGGGGAGGTAGCATATTTTCGCTGAATTCGCCGGGGAAGGGGGGCGCGGGCGTTTCGGGATGAGGCGGAACCGTTATCTTCCCACCCTTCGTTCCCGGAACGGGTGAACGGTCGACGACGAACGTTCGTCCTTCCTCGCACCACGTGCCACGATCCCGTATGGAAGCCTACCTCGAACAGCAGATCCGGTCCGCGCTCGCCGCGATGGGTGAGGTGCCGGACGATTTCACGGTCGAATTCGAAAAGCCCAATAACCCCGAGCACGGCGACCTGGCGACCAACGCCGCCATGAAGCTGGCCCGGGTTTTCCGTCGGGCTCCCCGGCAGATCGCCGACGACCTGGCCGCACGCCTCCGCGAGGCGCTCGACCCGCGCCGGGTGGCGTCCGTCGAGGTGGCCGGCCCCGGCTTTCTCAACTTCCGCTTTGCCTCGACGTACTTGACCGACCGCCTGGCCGAGCTGCTGGCCGAGGGGGAGGCCTACGGCCGTACCGACGACGGGCGGGGCAAACGCGCCCTCGTCGAGTTCGTCAGCGCCAACCCCACCGGCCCGCTGACCGTCGGCCACGGCCGCAACGCCGTCCTCGGCGACACCCTCGCCAACCTGCTCGAGTGGACGGGCTACGACGTCACGCGCGAATACTATTTCAACGACGCCGGGCGGCAGATGCGTATCCTCGGCGAAAGCGTCCGTGCCCGCTACCTGGCCCTCGTCAACCCCGACCTGCCGACGAAAAAGATCAAGCGGGCCGAGGGCGACTACGTGGAGGTGCCCGAGCCGTTTCCCGAGGATGGCTACCTGGGCGACTACATCATCGACATCGCGCGGCAGCTCTACGAGGAACACGGCGACGCGCTGGCCGGCGAGGAAGACGTGACGCCGTTCAAGAAGGCCGCCGAAGAGGCCATCTTCGCCGACATCGCCCGGACGCTGCGCCGCCTGAAGATCGAGATGGACACCTTCTTCAACGAGCACAGCCTCTACGAGAGCGGGGCCATCTGGCAGGTCGTCGAGCGGCTGCGCGAGAAAGGGTACGTCTACGAGAAAGACGGGGCGGTGTGGTTCAAGACCACGGCGCTGGGCAAGGAGAAGGACACCGTGCTGGTGAAGTCCACCGGCGAGCCCACCTACCGCCTGCCCGACATCGCCTACCACATCGACAAGTGCGAGCGGGGCTACGACCGCATCATCGACGTCTTCGGCGCCGACCACATCGCCACCTACCCGGACGTGGTGGCGGCTGTGCGCCTGCTCGGCTACGACGCCGACCGCATCGAGGTGGTCATCTACCAGTTCGTCACGCTGGTGCGGGGCGGGCAGCCCGTGAAGATGTCCACCCGCAAGGCCACCTACGTCACGCTCGACGAGCTGATGGACGAGGTGGGCGAAGACGTGACGCGCTTCTTCTTCCTGATGCGGTCGCCGAACACGCACCTGGAGTTCGACCTGGACCTGGCCAAAGAGGCCAGCGAGAAGAACCCGGTCTTCTACCTGCAGTACGCCCACGCCCGCATCTGCTCGATCCTGCGGAAGGCGGAGGAGGTGGGCTTCACCTTCGGCGACACGCCCGACCTGAGCCTGCTCACACACGAGGCCGAGGTGGCGTTGATGAAGGTGCTGTTCGACCTGCCCGACGTCATCCGCCGCGCGGCCGAGACGAAGGAGCCGCACCGCCTGGCCAACTACCTCCGCGACGTGGCGGTGGCCTTCACCCAGTTCTACGGCCATTGCCGGATCATCGGCGAGGAGCGGGCGCTGGCGACGGCCCGGATGCACCTGGCGCAGGCGGCCCGCCTCGTCCTCCGCAACGGCCTGGCCGTCCTCGGCATCTCGGCCCCGGAGCGGATGTAGGTGCGTTGCGCGTTCAACGTTTAACGTTGAACGTATGACACGAAACGTGCAACGCAAGAACCCGACGGTCATGAAGGTAGCGTTCCAGGGGGAGATCGGCGCGTTCAGCGAGGAGGCGGCGTGTGTGCTGTTTCCCGGGGCCGAGGTGGTGCCGTGCCCGGCGTTCGAAGACGTCTTTGCGGCCGTCGAGGCGGGGCGGGTGGCGCGCGGCGTCGTCCCCATCGAGAACTCGCTCTTCGGCAGCGTGCACGTCAACTACGACCTGCTCCGGGCGCACGACGTGCGGATCGTGGCCGAGCTGAACCTGCGCGTGCGGCACAACCTGATGGCCCTGCCGGGTGTGAGGCCGGCCGACATCCGGCAGGTGTTCTCCCATCCGCAGGCGCTGGGCCAGTGCCGCGACTACCTTCGCACCCACCTGCCGCACGCCGAGGCGGTGCCCGTCTACGACACCGCCGGCGCGGCCAAGCGCGTCGCCGCCGAGGGCCGCCGCGACGCCGCCGCCATCGCCAGCCGGCAGGCCGCCGCCGAGTACGGGCTGGCCCTGCTGGCCGAGGGCATCGAGAGCAACCACCAGAACTACACCCGCTTCCTGGCCCTGGCCCGCGCCAACGAGGCCACCCTCCCCGGGCCCGGCGTCCCAGCCAAGACGTCCATCGTCTATGCCCAGCGGGAGAACGTCCCGGGGGGGCTGTTCAAGAGCCTGGCCGTCTTTGCCCTGCGCGACATCGACCTGTTCAAGATCGAGAGCCGCCCGCTGGTGGGGCACCCCGGCCAGTACCTCTTCTACCTCGACCTGGCTGGCTCCGTGGCCGAGGAGCCCGTGCGCCGCGCCCTCGAACACCTGGGCGAAATCGCGGCCGAGGTGAAGGTGCTCGGCTCCTACCCGGTGGGCGAGCGGTCGGGATAACGCTGGATTCACTCTGGTGGGATGCCGAGCGAGTCGGCACGCAGGAAGATGACGTCGCCGAAGGCGGAGTCGTCGCCGTTGGCGGCGTTGGCGGCCAGGTGAAAGACGACCGGCGCGTGGGTGGCCGGGGCCTGCCACAGGAGGCGCCAGCGGGCGGTGTCGGGGGCCGTGAGGGCGTTGCCGGCCCGGGTGTGCGCGGCGTAGACCACCCTCGTCGGGCTCCGCTGAAGCTGTACGCGGAGGCTGTCGGGGGCGAGGAAAACGCCGGCCTGACGCCCCCCCGGGTGCCGGGCCGAGAGCTGAAAGCCGGCCCGCGCCATCCCCGGGTGGACGAGCGTCACGGTTAGCGGATAGCGGGTTCCCGGCACCACCGTCTCGGGGAGGCCGTCCAGACGGAGGGCGGCGGTCTGCCCGGGCTCCGGGCCGTCGAAGTGGCAGTCGTAGCACGTCGGCTCCCCGAAGCCGCCGGTATGGGCGGGCGGCGGGCCGTCGGCATACCCGTACAGGCCGGCGCCCAGCAGGAGCAGCGCCAGGCCAGCCTGCCAGGCCGGTCGAAGGGGCAGGGTCATGGCAGCCGGGCCCGGCCGATGGTGTTGGTGTCGCAGCCGAACCAGAC
>CAZKFR010000027.1:24986-43139 GCA_964552015.1 uncultured Rhodothermaceae bacterium
AGGGTCATGGCAGCCGGGCCCGGCCGATGGTGTTGGTGTCGCAGCCGAACCAGACGGTGCGCGTCGGGGCGTGGAAATACATGTGGCGCACCGTGCCGCCACCGCTCGGGATCTCGGCCGACGCGAAAAATTCCTCCGTAGCCGGGTCGAAGCCGGTGAAGCGGTTCGGGTCCAGCCCCGACTCGACGAACCACAGCCGGTCCCGGTCGTCGACGGCCATGCCGTAGGGGCGGGCGTTGGCGCCGCCGGGCATCAGCCACTCCTTGAACGCCTTCGTCTCGGGGTCGTACCGGCCGAGGTAGCCGCCGGCATAATCCACGTACCAGACGGCGCCGTCCGAGGTCACACCCAGGCGGCGGGGGCGGGCCTCCTCGCGGGGGAGCACCACCTCTTCGAGGGTCATCGCCTCGGGGTCCACCACGGCCAGCTTGTTCGTCCCGAAGAGGGCGATCCAGGGGCGGCCGTCGGGGGCGATCACGATGCCGTAGGGCCGCGCCCGGGGCGTAGGGACGGCGATGAGGTCCACCGCCTCGTCGCTCCGGGTAAACTTACCCACGAAGTTGCCCCCCTGCACCGTGAACCAGATGTCGCCGGCGGCATCGAAGACGAGCGTATGCGGGTCGCGGGCGGCGGGGTCGGGCATGGGGTACTTGACGATGCTGCCGTCGCGGGGATCGAGCTTGCCGATGTGGGCGGCCCGGTTGCCGGCATACCACACATAGCCCTCGTCGTCCACGATCAGGTTGTGCGGCCCGGCCCCGGCTTCGAGGTCGTAGCGCTTGAATTCGCCGGTTTCGGGGACGAGGTAGGCGGCATAGTCGGCCCGCTGTCCGACGAACCAGACGTGACCGTCGGGACCCACGTAGGGATCGCGCGGGCGGGAATTCTCCCAGGGCACCGGCCATTCGTCGATACGCAGATCAACCGGGCCCGGCATCAGGGCCATCAGGCTGATCAGGCTGAAGAGCAGAGCGAGGGAGCGCATCGGGGTACCTGTCGGGTTTGTTGGGGGGGGCGGACCGGAATCAGGGGAATTTGAACCGGAGGAGTGCGTAGCAGGCCGCCGCGATGTTGAGCAGGATGAGGGCATAGAAGAGGACGTGCGGGATCCACCCCAGGCTGCGGGGGATGATGCTCCACACGTTGTTGCGCTCATGGAGCCACAGCGCCACGATCATGAGCAGGGAGACGGCGGCGCCCAGAAAGAACCCGTTCGGCCCGAGGAGCACCGTCAGGGCCGTGCTGCAGGCGCCGACGGCGGTCAGGCCCCAGAACAGGGCATAACGAAGGCGCCGGGGAAGTCGCCGGAACGAGGACGGGGCAACGTCGTCGGGGGAGGGGGCGTCGAGCGAGCGAGAGGGCATGATGGGTAGCGCGTCAAGAGCGGTGACCGGGCACGCCGGCCTGTTCCGGGCCGGACAGGGCCGTTACACAACATATCCGCATACGACCGGTCTGTCAAGGCGGTATCAGTCGTTATCAGGCAGGTATTCGGGCGGAATGGGGCCGGCCGAGGGCTCGCTGTCCCAGAAGATGTTTATGATCCACCACCGGGTGCCATCGTGGAAGAGCTGGAAGCTGTTGATCCCGCGGGTGAAGGGCTCCGCGTCGGAGGGGTCACGCCACGAAGCGTAGGTCGAAAACACCTGGGCGATGTGGCCGTAGCGATGCGTGACGCGGTGCAGTTCCGTTTCGAAGAACGGGTTGGCGGCAAAGTACGGGTCGGCGTTGCGCACGTAGTCGTCGGGCGAGAAGAGGATGGGCCGGGCCGGTCCTCCCGGCGGGGAGGCAACAGGGATCAGGCGGGCTTCCGGGTGAAAGAGGGAGCGGAAGCGATCCCAGTTGCGGGCCTGGCCGGCAGGGCCGGAGATGACGTCGTACACGGCCGCGATGATGGCGTCGAGGGAGGCCACGTCGCCGGGAGCGGCTTCGGGCCAGGCGGTGGCGGTGCTGTCCTGGGCACGGGCGGCGGGAAGGGCGCCTACGGCGAGGAGGACGGCAAGCAGGGTCGAGCGGAGCATGGTAAGGTCCGGAGGGTGACAGGTGCGTAAGGAAAAGATCAGGGGGCCTCGGGCATGGCCGTGAACGTGCGGCCCCACGGATCGGTGGCTTCGACGCGGATTTCGGAGGTCCCGGGAGCGACGGGAGCGTAAAAGAGATGATCCGTCCGCGCCGGCTCTACCCAGGGCCGTCGTTCGGGGAGGTCGGGCCCCCGGTGCAGGCGCTCGGAGCGCGGGTCGGTGCCGGTGCGCCGTGCCATGAGCCCTTTCCGCTCCCCGCCTTCGTACCAGACGACCGTCCACCCCGGCATCCAGTCCCACACGTTGGCGACGATCTCGTCCGGCGCCGTCGGGTCGGCCCCCCGGGCGTAGACGCGGAGCCGGTGGGCCGGGTCGTGGCCGGTGGCCTTGTAGCGCCAGCGCAGCGAGCTGCCGTCCGCCTCGAAGACGGCATAGCCGTTCGGGGTGCCGTCGTGGCAGAGGTCGCCGCTCCACCAGGCCCCACAGGTGGTGCCGCAGATGTGCTCGTGCACGCCGCCCTCGAACACGTGCTCATGCTCGTGGGTGTGGCCCGAGACGATGTGGGCCTCGAACGGTTCGAGCAGGCGATACAGGTGGTCCCGGTTGGTGATCGCGTTGGCGATGGGGGGGCGGCGCTGCCCCTCACGCCGGTACTGCATCGAGAGGGCCGGGATGTGGACGAAGACGACGACGGTTCGCCCCGGCTCCACACGGGCGAGGTCCTGTTCGAGCCAGCCGAGCTGGACGGCGTCGAGGTAGCCGAAGTAGCCGGCGCTGTGCCAGAAGACGTCGTCCAGCACCACGTAGTGCACCTCGCCCCGGTCGAACGAATAATAGGTGGGGCCGAAGTGCTGCTGGAAGGTGGTGGTGGAGGCCTCGTCGGTCGGCACCGCAACGTCGAGGTCGTGGTTGCCGACGACCTGGAAGAAGGGCACGCCCATGGCGGCGACGGCCCGTTCGTAGTCCGGATAGAGGGCAAGGTTGTCGAACATGATGTCCCCGCAGGCCACGCCAAAGCAGGGCACATCCCCCAGGGCGGCAACGGTGGCCCGCACGTCGGGGACCGTCTCGGCGTGGAGGCGGTCCATCTCGTAGGCGTCCTGGGTCTGCGGGTCGGCCAGGACGAGGAAGGCGTGGCGGTCGTCCGGTCCGTCGAGGGGTTCGAGGTCGAAGTGTGCGGTCATCTCGCCGCGTGCATCCGCCCGCAGGGGCATGTAGAAGCGCGCCGTGCCGGTGGGATTCTGCGGGATCCGATAGCCGGCGGGGATGGAGCAGTAGACGAACGGCCGGTTTCCGTCGGCCACGAGCGTGAAGGAGCCATCGGCCTCTGTGGCGACGACCGTGCGCCCGTCGGTGACGGCCACGCCGGCCAGGCCGCGCCCGCGGGCAGCCACCCGGCCCCGGATCCGCACCGGCGGCCCGGGGGGCACCACCGGCCAGGGGCAGTACGGGTCCGCCCGCAGCGGGGCCGGCAGGAACAGCGCCGCCCCGGCCAGGGCGGTGCTCTTCAGGAAGCGACGGCGGCTCAGCGGCAAGGAGCAGGAGAAGGAGTCGGCGTCCGGCATGGCACGGAGAAGTCAGGTACCGGGAGAGGGGGAGGCGTCGCCTTCAAGATCCGGCATCCGCCGGTTTCGTGCGTAAACCGACGGTTAAGGGGTGCCGGGGCGTTCTTTTCGTCAGCCTGTCCCGGAGGGCACGATCGAGCGGCGGAAGGCTTTCACCACGAGGACCGGGCAGGGTGCCCGGCGCACGACTTTCTCGGTGACACTGCCCAGCAGCAGGTGCTCCAGCCCCGTCAGGCCGTGCGTCGAGATGACGATCAGGTCGCTCGCATGCTTTTCCGCAAACGCCGCGATGTCACGGCCGGCATGGCCTTCGATGACGTGGTACGAGGCCTCCACCTCGGCGCCGGGCGTCTCCCGGAAGAACTTCTTCATCGCCTCCGTGGCTTTCTCCTCGATGTCGGGCATCAGGTCCTTGAGCGAGGTCGCCCCGAAGTTGTAGAAGGCCGGATGGAGCACTTCTTCGAGGACGTGCAGGAGTTGGAGCCGGGCGCCGTATTGCGCCGCAATCTCGCGGGCGACGGTGAGGGCCTCGCGGGCGTGCTGGGAAAAGTCGATAGGCACGAGGATGTGCCGGACCGGGCGCGGGGTATCTTCGTCCCGGCGGGCACGGACGGTCAGGACCGGGCAGGGGGCGGTGCGGACAACTTCCTCGGCCACGCTGCCGAGCAGCAGTCGCCGCAGCCCGCGTCGTCCGTGCGTGCCCATCACGATCAGGTCGATCGCCTCCTCGGCCGCATACTCGACGATGGCCGGGGCCGCCGAAATGTTTCGACGGTGGGCGTACCGGATGTCGAGCCGGTCGACGGCGCCTTCCGGCAGTTGCCCGCCCGCATCGTTGTTGCGCGTCAGGGCGCGAAGCCGCTCCAGGATCGTCTCTGTGTCCGGGAAGTGACGTTTCGGGTTGTGGGGGTCTTCGTCATAGAGGACCTCCACGTGGAGCAGGTGCAGTTCGGCACCGTACTGGTGGGCCAGAAACAGCGCGTAGTTCAGGGCCCGTTCCGAGGTGTCGGAGAAGTCGGTCGGAAAGAGGATCTTGCGGATCGTGAGCATGGCGGATGGCGCGTACGGTGAGTGCAACGGGTGGCCGGAAGTTGCGAATTCGCGGAGAGTCCTGCAACCATGCGGGCAAAAAGGTGGGGATCGGAGCGGGGGGGCGCCGGGTCAGGGGTGATCCCGCAGGAGATGGCGGACCGCCTCCAGCGTGCCGTCGTTCGGGGCGGGCTCGAGGCCGAGCACATGGGCCATCAGGGCATAGAGGTGGACGTTCTCGAACGGGGCCACGGTCAGACCCTGGCGGAAGGCGGGCCCATGCGCCACGAAGAGGGCGCGCATCGAGATCAGGGCATTGTCATAGCCATGGTTGCCACCGGCGAGGCGGTCCGGGTTGGCCTCGGCCCAGGCGCGTTCGGTGACGATACGCCAGCCCTCGTCGGCCACCGCGATCAGGTCCGGGATGCGCGGGTGCGTACGGAAGTGCCACCGGGCCGGAGTCTCCTCGCGGCGGTAGACCTGCAGGTGCGGATGGGCGTCCCGGAGGGCGGCATAGACGGCGTCGAGCCGCCCCGCTTTCGGCCGGGCCATGAGCACCGGGTCGCGGTCGATGATCGTCAGGTCGTCCAGGTCGACGTAGTCGTCGAGGGCGATGAAGCGGTCGGGGGCGGTGGGCGCCATACCGTGGTCCGAGAGGACGATCAGGTTGACGTGGTTCGCCAGGCCCCGAGCCGCGAGGCCGTCGACGAGGCGGGCCAGGTAGCCATCGACCCGGGCGACGGCCGCCGCCGTCTCGGGGGCGTCCGGGCCGTAGCGGTGGCCGGCATCATCCACCTCGCTGAAGTACAGCGTGATGAAGGCCGGGCGGCGATCGGCGGGCAGGTCGAGCCAGGCCAGCACCGTGTCGATGCGTTCCGCACCCGGGATGCGGCCGTCATAGCGTTTCCAGTAGGAGGGACGTACGCCCTCGATCGCCGCTTCCGAGCCGGGCCAGAAATACGTGGCGCTGCGGAGGCCCTGCTTCTCGGCCGTCACCCAGAGCGGCTCGCCGCCCCACCAGCGGGCATCCTCCACGGCCTCACGGTTCCTCAGGCTGAACCAGGCCTCCATCGCGGGGTCATACATGTTGTTGGCGATGATGCCGTGGTGTTCCGGATAGAGGCCGGTGACGGTCGTGTAGTGGTTGGGGAACGTCTTGGTCGGAAAGGCGACCTGCATCCCCTCGGCGGCATGGACACCTTCGCGGGCCAGTCGCCGGAGCGTCGGCGCCTCATAGCGCTCCAGGTAGTCATACCGGAAGCCGTCGATCGAGACCAGGATCAGCGCCGGGGGCTCGGCACGGCAGCCCGTCAAGAGCAGGTTGGAAACCACGAAGACGAGCGCCAGGACCCTTCTATGCGTCTGAGTCATGGACGAAGCAGCAGCCAGGATTCGGTTACAACGGGGGGACAAGATAGGCGGCCGCGAGGATGCAGGAAAGGCGACGGTGTTTAAGAGATCGAGGTTTCGGGAAAGAAAGAACCGTGCGGCTGGCGCAGGGCATCGTGGATCCGGTGCATGTACCTGTTGTTTAAGCATCAACGAAACAACGCAGATCCATGCAAAAAACCTTCGAAGCGCTCTACGAGGATGGACGCCTGACATGGCTCGGTGAGCGACCAGAGTCCGGGCGTTTCCATGTTCTGGTTACGATCGTGGATCGGGCCGGTCGTGCGCGTAATCGAGAAGAGGTGCACCGGGTGCTTGAAGCAACCCGAGGAGCCTGTGGAGGCGGCAAGAGTCTGGAAGAACTGGACGCGGAACTGGAGCAGATGCGTTCAGAGTGGGAACGTACGCTGTAGGGAACGAACGATTCGCCTACGTTGCCCATGCACCTCTTCGACAGCAATATCCTCATCTATCACCTCAACGATGCCTTGCCTCCGGGCGTACTTGGCAAGGTAGAGCGCTGGATCACGGAAGGGGCATTGATCTCCGTGATAACGCGCATTGAAGTCATGGGTTACCCACAGGCTGAGACGCAACGAAGGCAGGCGAGCAGGCTGTTGTCATTATTCGACGAGGTAGCTCTTCAAGGGCCGGTGGTTGAGCGAACGATCGATGTACGTCGCCGGCACCGTATTCGTTTGCCGGATGCCGTGATTGCTGCTACGGCGCTGGTGTATGGCGCATCGCTGATTACGCGAAATCGACGGGATTTTCAGTCGATCGATGGGTTGCAGGTGATCGATCCGTTTTCTGGATAGGGCGGGACGCAGGAGAAGAAGAAAAAGCCGGGCCTCGCCGTGGAGACCCGGCATCGGGGGCGGTTGATAGGACTATTTCCGGCCGAAGAGGTAATAGAGGATGAGCCCGCCGACAGGGAAGAAGAAGATCAGGAGACCCCAGAGTACCTTGTCGCCGAAGCTCCGGTTGCTGCCGGCTACCTCGAGCAGGGCAATGATGTCCATCACCAGGATGATCAGGCCGCAGAAGCCCACGCCCCAGGGATTGTTGAGACGTTCGAGCAGGTTCGGGCCGCCACAGCCGGCCAGCACGAGGGTGACAAGGCCCAGCAGGAGGGCCGGTAAGAACGAGGGTCCTTGGGTTCGCATGGTTCCTCCAGGTCGTTAACGGTGCACGGTGAAGGTACGCCACCGTATACGTAAGTTCACGAAAAAGTTTGGGGGGTAGGGGTCTGGCCGGCAAGCCGCCTCGGAACAGCCGTTTCAACCTTCACGTTGGAATCGCGGCTCTTACGGCAGGTCGGTGGCTGCCTTTTCCGCTGGCCGTGAGCCACCGGAGGTTCCGGACCTCCCGTCCGCCGTCCCCCGCAACCCGAACCGTTTCTGGCATGAAGATCGGTCCCATCGACTTTGGCGAGCGCCCGCTGTTTCTCGCGCCCATGGAGGACGTGAGCGACCCGCCGTTCCGCATCCTGTGCAAACGGTACGGGGCGGACATGCTCTACACCGAATTCATCTCGTCGGGCGGGCTCGTCCACGACGCCGAGGGTTCCTACCGGAAGCTCGACATCTACGACGAGGAGCGTCCCGTCGGTATCCAGATCTTCGGCGGGGACGTCGAACAGGTGCGTGAGGCGACCAAGATCGTCGATGCGGCCGGGCCGGACGTGATCGACATCAACTTCGGTTGCCCGGTCAAGAAGGTGGTCTGTAAGGATGGCGGGGCCGGCATCCTCCGCGACCTGCCGAAGATGCGGGCCATCACGGAGGCGGTCATCGAAGGGGCGACGCGGCCGGTGACGGTCAAGACGCGCTTGGGGTGGAACGACCAGTCGATCCGCATCCTGGAGGTGGCCCGGATGCTGGAGGACTGCGGCGTGCAGGCGCTGGCGGTCCATGCCCGCACGCGGGCGCAGATGTACAAGGGACAGGCCCGCTGGGAGTGGCTGCGCCGGATCAAGGAGGAGAGTGGCATCACGATTCCGCTCATCGGCAACGGCGATGCCACCACGCCGGAGAAGATCAAGGCGATGTTCGACGAGACCGGCGTGGATGCCGTCATGATCGGGCGCGGCGCCATCGGCAACCCCTGGATCTTCCGCGATGCCAAGGTCTACATGGCCACGGGGGAGGTGCCGCCTCCGCCCTCGTGGGAGGAGCGCCTGGCCGTCGTCTGTGAGCACCTGACGCTCAAGTGCGAGTGGCTCGGTGAGCGCAAAGGCGTGCTCGAGATGCGGCGCATGTACGGCGGCTACTTCAAGGGCTTCCGGGGCGCGAGCAAGGTGCGCCAGCTCATCATCGACGAGACTTCGCGCGAGCGCATCATCGAGAAGCTGATGAACGTCCGTGAGCACGAGCCGGACGTGCAGATGGCGGTCCCGGCGCGTCCGGCGCGGGCCGCGCGGCTGTCCGAGGCCCTGCTGGCGAAGCTCCCGAAGCCCGCCCACGACCTGCGCCCTGCCACGACGGAGGCGTGAGGGCCGGGCGTCAGGCCGTCTCGTAGAAGGTCGCGGCCAGTTCGCGGAACGTCTCGAACGTCAGGGACTGGGGGCCGTCGCTGAGGGCCCGCTCCGGCTCCGGGTGGATCTCGACCATCACGCCGTGGGCGCCGGCGGCCAGCGCGGCCCGGGCCAGCGGCATCACCCAGCGCCGCGTGCCGCTGGCGTGCGAGGGGTCGACGATCACAGGCAGGTGCGTGCGCTCGCGGACGACGGGCACGGCCGAGAGGTCGAGCGTGCTCCGGGTGGCCGTCTCGAAGGTGCGGATGCCCCGCTCGCACAGGATGACGTCCGGGTTGCCATGGGCCAGGATGTACTCCGCCGCGGCCAGCCACTCGTCGATCGAAGCCATCATCCCGCGCTTGAGGAGGACCGGGCGCCCGGCTGCGCCGAGCGCCTTCAGGAGCGGGAAGTTCTGCATGTTACGGGCCCCGACCTGGAGCACGTCGGCCAGGCGAGCCACGGCCGGGACATCGGCCGGGTCGAGCACTTCGGTGACGACGGGCAGCCCGTAGGCGCGGCCCGCCTCGGCCAGCAGGGCCAGGCCCTCGTAGCCCAGCCCCTGGAAGGCGTACGGTGAGGTGCGCGGCTTGAAGCACCCGCCCCGGAGCAGGTGCCCGCCCGCTTCCCGAACGGCCGCCGCACAGGCCATGATCTGCGCCCGCGACTCGACCGAGCACGGGCCCGCAATCAGCACCGGCAGGGCGCCCCCGATGGCGACCGGGCCCACCCGAACGACGGTGTCGTCGTCCGGGTGGCGGCGGGCGGCGAGGCGGTACGGTTTCGAGGTGTCGGCCAGGACAGGGGGGACGGTGGGGTGTCCGTCGCCGGAGGACGAGGGCGGCGGGGCATCGGCCGGCGCCGGCGCTTCGTCGACCTGCGCCCGCTGGAGGCGGACGGAGTGGTCGAGGATCAGGGCAAAGAGGGTGCGGACGAAACGCGCGTCCAGGCCGGCGGCGCGGCCCCGGGCGATGCGCTGCCGGAGGAGGGCCTGCTCCCGCCGTACGTCACGGATCGGCTGGTGGGACCGAGCCTTGAGGGCGGCGATCTGGGCGATGACGGCCTGCCGGTCGGCCAGGGCTTCGAGGAGCCGCCCGTCGATCTCGTCGAGGCGGCTACGCAACGTCGTCAGGTCCTGTTGCATGGAGGGTCCGGGCTGTGCCGGGCCGGCCGACGGGCACGAAAAAACCCGTCGGTGCGGCACCGACGGGTTCGTGTTCTGCTGGGATGCGAAGTCAGGAAGAGGTCGCGTCCGCGCCGCCGGTGCCGCTGCCAAAGCGATAAAAATAAAAATAGAACGCATACCGGAGCGTGGCGGCACCGGTGGCAGGCAGGGCAGGGGCGATCTGTGTGGAACGCGACGTCATGACGGGAAGGTACGATCCGGAGGCGACGGCGTCAAGCCCCGTGCCGCGCCCCTCATCCACGCGCGGCGTGGAACAGGAGGGCATCGAGGGTCCAGAGCAGGAGGCCGAGCGTGCCGAAGGCCGCCAGGGCCAGCATGGGCTCCCAGATGATGAGCCCGCCGAAGAAGCCCAGCACGCCGCCCAGGTACTTGATGTAGTTGAGCTGTTCGTTCGTGGTCTTTTTGAGCAGGTCCTCGAGCCGCCGCTCGTCGTACTGCATCATGTTGCTCATGATCATCGTGTAGACATCCAGGTTCTCGACGAAGCCGAGCACGAGGCGGGTGGCCCAGGCTTCGATGTCTTCCGCCCGTGCCTCGATCAGCGCCGGGACCCGGTCGAGCAGCTGGTCGAGTTCATCGAGGACGGCATCGAGGGAGGAGGGCAGGTTGTGGATGGCCCGGTCGATGCGGCGTTTGAAGTCCTCTTCGTTCAGGAAGCGGTAGGCCTTGAGGGCCAGCCCGCCGAGGCCGTCGCCGGCGTGCTCTTCGATCTTCTGCACGATGATCTCATTGAGGCGCTGCCGGACGGCTTCCGAGGCGAGGACCCGCTCCACGTAGTCGGCGGCCAGCGCTTTCAGTTCGGCCCGGAAGCCGGGGTCCTCGATCACCCCGCGTGTCACCTTGAGGGCCATCTCGCGGTACTTCGGGATGATCTGGTGCTCCTCGATCTTCTGCTTGATGATCTCCTCGTTGATCAGCTCATCGGAGACGGCCCGGGCGAGGCGGTAGACGATGCGTGCGCGCTGCGCCGGGATCAGGCCCTGCCCGAAGACCGGGCGCTTGCGGCGCGGGTGGAAGAGCATCGTGATGGCCAGCCAGTTAGTGGCAAAGCCGATGAGGCCGCTCACGGAGAGGATGCGGAGGAGGCCGTCGAGGGAGAGTGTGCGGCCGAATACGGTGGCGGTCATGCCGGGAAAGTCCCACAGGAAAGAGACGCCGAAGAGCAGGACCAGCAGCGTGGGGATGAGGCGCAGGATAGGCAGCAGCCGGGCGTGCGTCCCCACCAGGCGCGGCGGCTCGTCCACGCGGGCGGCAGGACGGGGACGGGGCGGAAGATGGCGGCGGACGTATTTGGTCAGCAGTGCCCGCAGGTCGCGGGCCCGTACCCGGGTGAGGGCACGGGCCTCGGGGACCGAGCCCACCGGCGGGGGAGGGGACGACGTTTCGGAAGGAGCGGACTCCGGAGTCGGTGCGGTGGGTTCCTCCGCCATACGATGCCTGCGATACGGGTCGTGAGGAAGACGGGACGCAGGCCCGGTACGCACGGACCCGCGCCGGGGTTGCTCACCCGAAGCCGAGGCGCTCGGCGTCGGCCTGCATCCCGGCAATGACGTTCGCGATGTGCGTATCCAGGTCGAGGCCCAGTTCCTCGGCGCCGCGCCGGATGTCCTCCCGGCTGACGGCGGCGGCAAAGGCCTTGTCCTTGAGCTTCTTCTTGACCGACTTCGGCGTCAGATCCGACAGGCCCGTCGGGCGGACGTAGGCCACCGCCGTGATGAAGCCGGCCAGTTCGTCCACGGCGAAGAGGGTGCGGGCCAGGCGCGTCGTACGCGGGGTGCCGGTGTAGTCGGCGTGGCCCAGGATGGCCTCGATCACCTCCTCCGGATAGCCCTGTTCGCGCAGTACCCGCGTGCCCACGTACGGGTGTTCGTCGGGCGTGGGGTGCCGCTCGTAGTCCATGTCGTGCAGCAGCCCGGTGATGCGCCAGAGCGTCTCGTCTTCGCCGAACAGGCGGGCATAGTGGCCCATGGCGGCTTCGACGGCATAGGCATGGCGCCGCAGGCTCTCCCCCTGCGTCCATTCGTGCAATAGCGTCAGCGCGTCGTCGTAGGTCGGCATGGTGCAGGCCTCAGGATGATCGAGTACGGTGTCCCCATGCGCCCGCGGGAGGGCGGGCCTCAGAAAATATCGATCAGCTTCAACTCGCGCAGGTATTTCCTCGGGTGGGCCTGGAACTCGGCCAGCAGATTGTTCAGGTTGGTGAGGGTGGTGTCCAGCTTGACGTAGAGCGCGTCGTCGACCAGGAGGCGGCCCAGGGTGCCCTCCCCCCGGTTGAGGCGGGCCAGCATCTCGTCGAGCGTGGCCGTGGTGGTTTCGAAGGTGGCCAGGTTGCGGTCGAGCCGGGCGAGCACCTGGTTGAGGTGCTGCACGACCACGCCGAGGGAGTCACCCTGTTCGCTGACGACCTCGTTCAGACCGGCCGTCAGCGTCTCGGTGTTCTCCAGCACCTGCCGGACCCGGCCCTGCTCGGTGCGGAGGAACGTGTTCAGGGTGCCCAGGCTGGTGCGCAGGGCGGAAAGGGTCTGCCGCAGGTCACTGCCGGGATCGTTGAGGAGCGACTGCGTGCCATCGAGCGTGGCAGTGAGACCCACGAGGACACTGTCGACACGGTCGACGAGGGCCGGGGCGCGATCGGTCAGGGTCCCGAGCAGATCGGTCTCCGTCTCACTCGGGACGAAGCCCCCATCCGGGATGGGCGGGTTCTCCGGCGGGCCCAGCAGCAGGTCCATCCGGACGACGTTCAGGGCGTCGAAGCCCGAGATGCGCGTGCGCGATCCTTCCGGGACCTTGATGTCGTTTTTGACATGGAAACGCACGCGGACCTGGTTCGTGGCCGGGTCGAGCTGGACGTCGTCGACGGAGCCCACCGTGACGCCATTGACCCGTACGGTATTGCCGGCGATGAGGCCGCTGGCGTTCTCGAAGGCCGTCTCCAGCGTGGTGGTGCCCCGAAACAGGGGCAGGTCCTCGAAGAAGCGCACGCCGAGGATGAAAATGATGGCGGCAAGCAGGATGGAGAGGCCGACCTTGAATTCGTTCGCGTATTTCATCGAAGTGGTGGGGTCTGGATACGGAGGGGGGACCTCGGGTCGTCAGGAGGAGGCGGTCGAGGTCGAGCGCCTTCCGATCTGGTATTCGTTGGCGCGCACGAACCGGAGCAGGACCTCATCGTTGCTCTCGTGCAGTTCGTCGATGGTGCCGACCCAGTGCATGCGCCCCTCGTAGAGGAAGGCGGCCCGGTCGGCGATCGAGAGCACGGAGTGCATGTCGTGCGTGACGACGATGTTGGTCATGTGCAACTGTTCGGTGAGGCTCTTGATCAGTTCGTCGATGGTGTTCGAAGTCTCGGGGTCGAGGCCGCTCGTGGGCTCGTCGTAGATGACGTAGCGGGGCCGCAGGGCCACGGCCCGGGCCAGCGCCACCCGCTTGCGCATGCCGCCGGAGAGTTCCGCGGGCATCTTCGGCCCGACGTCCGGCAGTTCCACCATCGCCAGGCATTCCAGCACCTCGCGGCGGATCTCGGCCTCGGTCATCTCCGTGAAGGTGCGCAGCGGAAAAGCCACGTTCTCGAAGGCGTTCATCGAGTCGAAGAGCGCCCCGCCCTGGAAGAGCACCCCGAACTGCCGCCGGATCTTGCGCAGTTCTTCGTACGTGATCCGATCGATGTCCACGTCGTCGACGAGGACGCGGCCCCGGTCTGGCTTGAGCAGGCCGATGAGGTGCTTCATCAGCACACTCTTGCCCGAGCCGCTGCGCCCGATGATCGCCAGGGTCTCACCGTCCTGGATCGTCAGCGAGACGTCCCGCAGGACGGTCTTGCCGCCGAAGCTCTTGCTGATGTGGTCGACTTCGATCATGGCAGGACGGTGGCGTCAGGAAAGGAGCAGCATGGCCAGGAGCAGGTCGGCGAGCAGAATGTAGACGCAGCTCGTGACGGCCGCCTCGGTCGTGCTCTGCCCCACGCCCTCGGCACCGCCTCCCGTGAAATAGCCCTTGTAGCAGGAGATGGATGTGATCAGGAAGCCGAAGACGAGCGACTTGATCGTCCCGAAGATCGGGTCGAAGGGCTGGAAAAATTCCCGGGCGCCGTCGATGAATTCGCCGGGGTTGACGTACCCGCTGAGGGAGCCGACGAACAGCCCGCCCGAGATGCCGATGAAGCAGGCGGCGATGTAGAGGACGGGAAACATGACCACGCCGGCCAGGACGCGCGGCACGATCAGGTAGCCGATGGAGTTGAGCCCCATCGCCTCGAGCGCGTCGATCTGTTCGGTGACGCGCATCGTGCCCAGTTCGGCGGCGATGCGGGCACCCACCCGGCCGGCCAGGATGAACCCGGTCACGACGGCGCCCAGTTCCAGGATCATCGACGGCACCACGATCGAGCCGATGATCGTCTTCGGGATGAACGGCGAGACGAGCTGGTAGGCCGTCTGTACCGTCGTCACGGCGCCCGAGAAGGCCGCGGCCATCGCGACGATGGGGATCGAGTCGATCCCGACGCGGACCATCTGGTCGACGAGGTTCTTGCGGTAGATGCTGAACTCGCGCAACGAGCCGAAGGCGTGCCACAGGAGCAGGGCATAGCGCCCCAGGGCACTGATCGGTTCGAGCAGAGACGACGCGATCGAGGCCATGCAGACGAGGGTCGGATGCGGGTAGGAGTTCCGTCAACACCAAAGCGTCTTTCGTACGCCTTCCGGAGCGGACGGGATGCAACGAAGGATGAAAACTATGTTAGATCCCCCTGGCAAACCGGGGGGAGCGCCGAGGCTGACATACGGGTGTCATCCGCCGGCGTATCTTTCCTGTGTCTACCGGCTCCCGGGGAGGTTACGCGTGATGGGCCGCCGTGCGCCGCCCGAACGTAACGCGGTACGCCTCTCCGGTCGGCGTCCATCCGAAACGAACCCTCTCCCTTCATGCCCCGCACGCAGACCCGATATGTATGCCAGGCATGCGGGCACACGGCCCCGCGCTGGCTGGGTAAGTGCCCTGCGTGTGGGGGATGGAGCACGTTCGTCGAAGAGCAGGCGCCGACCCCGGTGAAGGCGCGCGTGGCCCGCACGCCCGGCCTGCCGCCGGAGGCGCGGCCCATGTCGCTGGCCGATGTGCCGGTGGGCGAGGAGACCCGCCTGCTCACCGGCGTGAGCGAGTTCGACCGGGTCATGGGCGGGGGCATCATGCACGGCTCGGTCACGCTCGTGGCCGGCGACCCTGGTATCGGCAAGAGCACGCTCATGACGGAACTGGGCAAGCACCTTCCGGATCGACGCCTGCTCTACGTCACCGGGGAGGAGTCGCCCCGCCAGGTGAAGCTCCGGGCCCGGCGCCTCGGCGTCGAGACGGACACGATGCTGCTCTTTGCCGAGACGAACGTGGAAGCCATCGTGGCAGCGGCGCAAGAGGCGGAACCCGATCTGATGATCGTCGACTCGATCCAGACGCTCTACCGACCCGACATCGAGAGTGCGCCGGGGTCGGTCAGTCAGGTCCGCGAGAGCGCCGCGGCGCTGATCCAGCTCGCCAAGCGGATGGACCTGCCCACCTTCCTCGTGGGCCATGTGACGAAGGAAGGCGCCATCGCCGGGCCGCGTGTCCTGGAGCACATGGTGGATACCGTGCTTTACCTCGAAGGCGACCGGCATCATGCCTATCGGATCCTTCGGGCCGTCAAGAACCGGTTCGGCTCCACGAACGAGATCGGCGTCTTCGAGATGCGCGGGGCGGGGCTGGTGGAAGTGCAGAACCCCAGTGCCATCTTCCTCTCGCAGCGCACCTACGGTGTCAGCGGTTCCACGGTGGTGTGTGCCCTGGAGGGGACGCGCCCGGTGCTCGTCGAGGTACAGGCGCTCGTCACGCCAACGTCCTACCCTTCGCCCCAGCGCACGGCCACCGGCTTCGACGGGCGGCGCCTGCAGATGCTCCTGGCCGTCCTCGAAAAGCGCGAGGGCCTGCGCCTCTCCACGCACGACGTCTTCCTCAACGTGGCGGGCGGGGTGCGTCTGAGCGAGCCGGCCGTCGACCTCGGCGTCGTCGTGGCGGTGGCCTCTTCGTTCCGCGACGTTCCCACGGACACGGGCACCGTCCTCATTGGCGAGGTGGGGCTGGGCGGGGAGATCCGCACCGTCAGCCGCCTGGAGACCCGCCTGGCCGAGGTGGCCAAGCTGGGCTTCGCGCGGGCCCTCGTACCCCGGCTCAACCTGAAGGGGGTCGAGGTGCCGGAAGGCCTGGAGGTGACGGGTGTCGAGCGGCTCCATGCGGCGCTCGACCTGGTCCTCTGAGTCCGGATGCCGGTCTTTTCTTTTTTTCGTGCGTAGCCGTATACCCACGCAATAATCTCCCGCTGCCCTTCGTTCTAGGGAGCGTGTGTCGGACATCGCGAACCGATCCGGCCGGAGTTCAGCAGCGACTGCACGGATGCATCCACCGGACGAAGAACTGGTCGAAGCGTACCTGGAGCGCGGCGACCAGCGGGCTTTTCGCACGCTGGTCGAGCGCCACCAGGAACGGGTCTATGGCTACCTGCTGGGCATGGTACGCGACCCCGCCGTGGCCGACGACCTGTTCCAGGAGACGTTTCTCCGGGTCATCGCGGCGCTGCAGAACCGGCGCGGTTCGTACACCCAACAGGGGCGCTGGCTGGGCTGGGTGATGCGCATCGCCCGCAACGCGGCGCTCGACCATCTGCGCAGCCGCAAGAAATGGCAGGACGTCGCGCCCGACGAGGAGGACGGCACGTCGTTCTGGGACCGACTCCCCGACGAGGCCCCCCTCGCGGACGAACGCCTGCACGGCCGCGAACAGGGCGACTTGCTGGCCGCCTGCATCGACCGGTTGCCGCCCGAACAGCGGGAGGTGGTGTTGCTCCGCCACCATGCCGACCTGACGTTCCGCGAGATCGCCGACCTGACGGGATGCTCCATCAACACGGCCCTCGGGCGTATGCGCTATGCCCTGCTGAACCTCCGGAAGATGATGACGACGTCAAAAAAAAAGAGCCTGGCCGAGACACCGGTGTCATGACCGATCGTGCAGAGGACGAAACGCATGGATGAAAGGCTACATATCGTACGGCTGCTCTACGGCGAAGGGGGCGACCCGGCCGAACTCCGGCGTCTGCTCGAAGACGAAGCGTTGCGCGCGGAGTACCAGGCGCTGAGTGAGGCCAAGTTTCACCTGGACCACCGGCGCCGGGTGAGGCCCGCCCCGGCCGTGATCGACCGGATCCTGGCGGCGGCCGCCCATCCGGAGCGGCTCGGCGCCACACCGCCCCTACGCCCGGAGCGGCGCGACCGGGCGGCCCGGCCCGGCCCTCGTCGCCGTGCCGCCCGATGGGCGGGCATCGCCTTCGTGCTGACCCTGTTGCTGGGGGGAGGTGTCTACTTCCTTCGCGACGGCACCCAGGCCGGACCGCCGGCCCTTACGGAGGCGCCGGGAGCCAGGCAGGGGGGGGGCTCGCTGACCGGGCCGGAATCCACCCGCTCGGCTACTGGATTGCAGGTCGTTTCGGCCCCGGACGACGTGCTGCGCTGGGACGCCGGCGAGGATGTGGCCCGCCTCCACCGTCGTATCGAGCGTCTTCGGAACCGCAATGCCGATTTGCAATGGGGCGAGCCGGCCGTCCCGCTGGAAATGCTTCCCGGTACGTACCGGGAAGCCGGTATTCAGCCGGCCGCTACCCGCCTCCCCGGCGGCCAGTAATCGTGTGCCGGTATGGCCTCCAACGCAGAACGAACGACCATGAAACGCATTGTGTACGGTGCCCTGACGGGGTGGCTGCTGCTGGCGCTGGTGGGTCGGGTGGTGCCGGCCCGGGCGCAGCAGACGCACACCGTCGTGATCCAGGATGGACGGGTCCAGATCGACGGTAAGGTGCTGGAGCGAGACCGCCTGCCCGAAGGACTCGACCTCGACGGGGTGCAGGCCCACCTGACCTTCAGTGGTCCCGGCCGGCCGCTCCTGGAGATCAACGGCGCCCTCTATGAGGTGAGCCCCGAGGGCATGGTACGGGTGGGCGATGCCGGAGGGAACGGACGGGTATCGGTGTTCTTCCGCTCGTTCGAGCCGGTCCCCGGGGATTCGCTGCTCATCGTCGGACCTCGCGGGCGACAGGCTGTCGGGGACCCTCCGGCCAGGGAGCAGGTTCTGCGCCGTGCCCGCATCGAGGCAGACGAAGCGCGGGTCGAGGCAGACGAAGCGCGGGTCGAGATGCAGCGTTACCTCGAGGACCTGCGCAACCAGAACACCCGCCTGTTCGAACGGCTCGTCCGCGAGCGGCAGATGGAGATGGAGACCCGCGCGCTGGCGGCACGCATCCAGCAGATGCCGGAGGGGCGGGAACGCGATGCACTCATCGAACAGCTCCGGACCCGGCTCGACGAAATCTTCGAACTCAAACAACAGAACCGGCACCAGGAGATCGCCCAGCTCGAAATCCAGCTCGAG